>JAFWKQ010000021.1 GCA_017545665.1 Atopobiaceae bacterium | reverse complement strand
TGTCTGAATTTGGCTTAGCAATCATAGGCGGATGACGCGGAAACGGCCCCTCCCGGGGCCGTTTCAGTTCCAGATCGTTGTTTTCGCCCGCTGAGCTGGGCCTATGCCGGAATCTCTCCCACAGAAACCACCGAAGAGCCAAAAATGAGCAGGTAGTTTGGTGAAAAAGGAGCGAAACGGAAACTAAGGATGTTGGCAGCGCCTGCGCGACGCGCATAAGCGAAAAGGGCGTTTGCCATGGCTGTGGAGCGAGCGAAACCTGCATGCACGTCGCAGTTGAAGATTGTTTTGCCGCCATCCCTGGCTGCTGGCCTGGCCGTGCGCTACCAACCTCGGGTTGTCCGCAGCCCGGCCGCCCACGCTCCGGGTGTGCGCTCGGGCCGTTCGTGCCACACGCAGCCCACGCGCCCATGGGAGTCTCCCGTACGGCCAGCCGTCGGCTCCGGTCGGTCTTCGCATACGCGCCTACAGCAGCCCGCTTCGCGGTCTGCTTCCGGCCGCGTGCTCAGCCCGCCCTACGCCGCCGTCCGGCCTAATGCAAGGTCAACGGGGGGGCGCGTGGTCAGCGTGCGTCACGCCCGGCCAGCGGCGCACACCCTACGCGCGGTCGTCCGGTCTGCTGCCATCACGCGCCCGTCCGCGCCCGTCCAGTCCATCAGCCAGCGCGGGCGGCAAAGGCTCACTGCGGCGGCAACCCGGCAGCCACCGCACGCCGCCGGCAACCGTCTCCCAGTCGCTCCACCAGCAGCCGACACCCAGCAGCGCCCGCCAGAAGCCGTCCCGGGCCGCGACAGCCCCTCTTGCAACCCGAACCGGCCAGCTCAACCAGTGAGCGTCTGCGGGCTCCTGACAGCCCACCTGACGCCACATGCCACCCCGGACGCCGCCGCACCTGAAAGCCGATTCCCCCGACGGCAGGCGCCACCCCAGCCGTTACAATTGCACCTGCAGGCGTCCACCGAAAGCGAGGCGAGCCCCATGGCCATGCCCACCACCATAGACGGCCGAGCGGCCATCCAGTCATCCCTCGTGCGGGCATGGGGACTCGAAGGCTACGCCCGCATACAGCGCACCGTGCGCGAGACCGACGTCAGCTCCGACGCCGACTTCCAGCGGTTCTACAACCGCTTCTACCGCGTGCGCAGGAACGCGGAGTGGCAGTCGAGCTACTACGCGATCATGGAGAGGGAGAAGGCCAGCCCCTCCGCGGCGTTCGGGGACGTGCTGCGCGAGATGCACGAGCTCACGGGCAATGTGGAGGCGTCCTTCACCAGCAAGATGGTCGCCACGCTCCACCCCGACAGGCCGATATGGGACAGCCTGGTGCTCGCAAGGCTCGGCCTGAGGCTCAAGGGAACGACGGCGCGGGCCAAGCTCGAGAACGCCGTCGAGGTGTATGGGAAGATCGTCTCCTGGTACGAGACCTACCTTGCCACGTATGACGCCGAGAGGAACATCAGGCTATTCGACGAGCTCCTTCCCGACTACGCCTGGCTCACCCCCGCGAAGAAGGTCGACTTCCTCCTCTGGAGCGAACGCTAGACGTCGTCGCCCTTGGGTGCCTTGCCCTTCGCGAGCCCGCGCGCCCGCGCCTTGGCCGTCTTCTCGTCCTCGCCGTACCACTTGGCGCGATACTCCCAAGCGTTCATGGTGACGCCCACCTCGGCCATGTCCTGCGCCTTCTCGGCCGCCACGTCCTGGATGATCGAGTCGTCGTACATGACGCTCATAACGCCCTCGTCGGGGATGCTCTCCCCAAATCCACGCGAGACACCCATGACGGCCCTGGCGATGCCCGTAATAGCCCCCTCGAGCGCGTTCTCATGCCTTCGGATATTGCGCATCAGGGCGGAGTTGTCAGAGGACACCTCGGTGGCCGTGCGGACGTACCCGCGCGTCTCGTCGAAGTCGAAATATCCCAACCCGAAGCCGCAGAGATCCCCGAGCATCTGGAGAGCTATGCGGAAAGCCTCAGACTGTGAGCTCGTACGAAGCGCAGGCGCGAACTCCTGGATCGTGTCCTCGGTCGACATCACCTTTCGGAAGACGGTGCAGTCCTGCTTACCGAACGGTATGGAGATGGCCTTGTCACCGGTCTTCTCGCGATCGAAAAGAACGTCAGAGAGAAACACGCGCATCTTAGAGACGTCCACCTCGTTGATGAGCGCGTCGAAGGTGAGGTCCACCGCCTGCACTGCATCCACCGCATCCGCGAACACCGATTGTCCGTACGGCGACATGTCCACGCGCGTGTTGGTGACGGCCGGCTTGACTATGCCGAAGGTGGGGAAAGCGCAGCCCGTATCGAAGACAGGAGCCACGCCCACGGGAGCGAGCTCGTTGCCCTCATGGTCGAAGCAAACGGTGACGATCCTGTACGTGCCATCGCTTTCCATGTCGAGAAGACCGTCCGAGTGCCCAAGTGAAGATTTGGAAGGTGAAGAAGAGCCCGCCGAGAAACCCACGCCGCCCCTGAGGTGCATCTGCAGCTGGTCGACGGCCTTCCCGCGGTAGAACGCCCGCGTGACGAAGGCGCATTCGGTGACGCCGTCCTCGTCCCACGTGAGCGGTATCACCATCCGGGCATCGTAGTGCCGTATGCGGACCTTCTTCCTGTCGAGGTCCACCCACAAAGCCCATGCACCCGTACCGAGCCCGAACGCCCTCACCACGGTCGCCTGCGCCTGCGCCATGAAGTTCGTGGAAGAGAAGAACGAGCCGATCCAGTCGGTCGCCTTCTGGTCCTCGCAGACAACCTTGACATCCTCGTTAAGGAGAAGAGAACCCCATTCCTTGCACACCCTCATTGCCGGGTGAATGCTACGCCGATGCACCTCGTACACACGCCCAAGTCCGTCGCGGTCGTGATAGTCATAAAAGTCCCCGCGAGCCCCCATCCAGTCGTCCCAGCTGCGAATCCAAGGCTCCATGTCGTCCAGGGGAAGAACAAACCCCAACCCGCGAAGATACTCCTTCACATGCTCCGGCACCCAGTATTCGTCCATGGAATACAAGCTCACGAGAAGACCTCCATCAGCCGCCGTAATCGTCTGGAAGAAGTCTCACCCATCGTCACAACCTCGCCCGTGCCTTAAAATACCGAGAAGAACGAGGCGAAGGGGAAACGGTCTTGGGGGAAGTGGAACTATACAGAGAGCTTGGCCAGCTGACCAAAGACAAGAGCAGGTGGGAAGAGAAGACCCCGTACGTCTCGTCGTTCCTTTCCCATGATTCGGTGAAGATAAGGGCGAAGGCGCTCTGGCTTCTCGGCGAAATGGGCCTCGCGCATCCCGAATCCGTTCATGACACCATTCCCGCGATAGCCGCATTCATCAGCAGCCCGGAGCCTCTCCTGCGCGAACGCGCGGCGAACGCCATGGGCAGGATCGGCCGCGCCGACTTCAGTGCCATCGAGTCATATTTCGAAGACCTGTTCCGCCTCGCCGACGATGAGAATGCGAAGGTAAGGCTCGCCTTCGTCTGGGCGTCCGAGAACATCGCCACGAACACGCCAGGTGTCTACGCGGACCGCATGCCAATCTTCGAGAAGCTCCTGCACGATGAGAATGACAAGGTAAGGATGGAGACGCCCGAGATGTTCCGAGTCCTCGGAAAGCGCAGGCCAGAGCTCGTGATGCCCTATATCGAGCAGTTGCGGAGAATGGCTAAGGCCGACGAGAACCGCGTCGTGAGAATCCACTGCGAAGGCGCGATAAGGGCGACGGAAAAGGCCGTCTCCATCTGATAGCGCCGAACTTCTGTCATCCGCGCAAGACATCGTCCATGAGGGCATATCGAACCGCGTCTATGGAATGATCGTTCCCATCGGGGATCTCGTCCTCCCACGTCCCGTCAGGGTTTCGGAGATACTCTTTGAGCGTGAACTCCTCGTACGTCTTCGGGCACCTAACCGGGTCGATGACGATCTCGCGCAGCCCGGCAAGCCACTCGTACGAGAGCTTCCTCATCCGCGCTTTCCGAGCCGGGCGAATGCGAATGTGAAAGTCCCGCCTGTAAACCGCCATCTGCTGCTTGCCGTCAGGCGTGTCGTCAGCCCAGACGATTTCATCGTGAAAGTATGGCTCTTCACCATCCTCGTCGGCAAAAGTCATAGCGTCGAGAAGGATCTGCGCCGTCTCCGCAGGCGTCTTCCTGTTCGCCGAATGCTCTTCGAATATGAGAAGGCGCCGCGCCGAAGGCTCCCACGCGCAACGGACGAACCGCCAAGGATCCGGAAACCAGCCCCAGTCCACGCCGTTCCTCGTCCTCTCGAAGTTGTGAATGCGGGTAAGGGAAAGCTTCTCGTCGTGTATGTTGGTGAAGACGTTGCCGCCGGTGCCCGTTACCTCGCCCAGGTACTCCCATCTCCAGGCAGTCTCGTTCACGTCGTGAAGGTACTTCGCCTCGTCGATGAAGGGCTCGCCCAGTCACTCGGGATGCGATTCCACCACGTCGAGGTAAGAAGAACGCCAGACGAGGGTGTCGGCCCGCTTCTGCCGTTCCAGGCACTCCACGTTCACCCAGCTCCACATCGTCCTCGGCGGGTTATAGCTGTAGAAGATCCAGAAGGAATCGCCGCCACGACGAAGCGAGTTGAGGATGGACCGCACCGCCTCTATGCCGTCGAACTGGTCCAATTCCTCAAACCAGATGACAGCAGGATGCCCCTCGGTGAACTTGATGCCCTTCAGCTTCAGCGGATCGTCTGCCCCTCGGAAAACGATGCGCTGCCCGGTTGGAAGGTACGTGATCTCCATGGGCGAGAGCTTCGCCTTGAAATACGCTTCGAGCCCAAGCGAAGAGATCGCCCAGAGCACCTGCTGGTAAACGGAATCTCTCAACGTGTTTCCGAACCTTCGAATCACCACGGCGTTCGCGTAGGGAAAATGCACGACGAGAAGGACAATCGCCAGGCTGATGAAGGAAGACTTCGTCGAGCCGCGCCCTCCATGCAACCAATAGTGCGTGTGCCCATGCGCGAAGATATCGCCGAGCACGTCATGGAAGGTGGGAATTACCAGGTCCGCAGCGTTAGTCGTCGCCATCGCCGTCGCCCCCGGCAACGCGCACCTCGACGCCTAGCGTGATATGCGGCGTGTCGTCGGTATCGGCCTCGGTCTTCCTCGTGGTCTGCGCGTACTCGTCGGGGTACTTGCGCTCGAGCAGCCACGCGGCCGCCGTCCACTGCGGGTTCTTCTCGCGGGTGGCCGTCGCCATGATGGACTGCAGCAGCGTCTCCTTGTACTCGGCCTCGGCCTTTTTGAGACCCTGCTTTAACGCACGTTTGAGCTTCGTGTCGTCCTCGCGCAGCCAGCGGTAGAAGGTGCCCTCGGTGATCCCCAGGCCGGCGCATATGTCGACGTTGGAAAGGCCATGGCCCTTCATCTCCACGGCTTGCTCGACCATCCTGGTCGTGAGCTTAGGCTTCCTCATCGGGCGGAACCCCCTTCCCGTCATCGTCGTTTTCTGGAGGTATCGTCCCACCCGGTCACAAACCTACAGGCGCTCCCGCTTGCCCTTGAGGTTGTGCTTGCGCATCAGCCGCGAGTTCTTCTGCCTGAGCTGCGCCCATCTGCGGTGGAGCTCCTCGTACTCGGGGCCGCCGTCGCATCCCGCCGCCTCGGCTTCCAACAGCTGGTTGAAGGCTTCCTCCTCGGCCACGTGCGCCTCCTCGGTGCAGCGTTTGCACATGCCCGACTGCCGGTTGATGCGGACTCCCAGCGCATGACACTCGGGGCACTCGTCGAGCACCTTCAGCGACGCGTGGATGCGGCAAGCCTGCGCCTCGATGGCGTGAAGGGTGTGCTCCACGCCGTAGCGCTCGAGGATCTCGTCGTGCACGGCCTGGACGCCCTTGTGCCCGAGCTCGCGGATCACGTCGTTCTGTCCGGTGCTCCACATGCTCATCGGGCAACCCCCGAAAAGCCCGTCAACACCTGTGAAAGCGAGGCACGGGAATCGACGCTATAGGAAAGGTCGTCAGAAGACCTTTCTATAGTCGTTGATTGCCTAGCTTTCCCGCATCCATTGCCCGTCAATTGACAATCTTGATGACCTTCGAACCTTTCCTGATGACCTTTCGTGCTACTCATCTTCAGGCTCCTCGGTGACGAGCTCGGCATCGAGCGGCGCCTGCCAAGTTGCCCATGCGAAGTGGTTGCGCTTCTGGCCCTTGCCATCGACCTGCATCTTCACAACCTGGAACTCGTCCATGTCGATGAGGTAGTCCTTTAGCGTGTTGTCGGACAGCCCCGTAAGGTTCTTCACCTGCGTGAACAGCACGGGCTCGCCGCCGTTCTTGTCGAGAAGCTCGGCAATCTTCTTGCGTGCCTTCTCCATGCGCTTTTCCTTCTGCGCGGTCTTCTTGTTGGCCTCGGCACGGCGTGCGGCCTCGCGTGTCGGCGTCTTGTCGAACTTGCCATCGTCATCGCGGAAGAACATGCCGTTCATGCGCACGGCGTTGAAGTCAAGGTTGTTGTTGGCCTTCGACTTCTTGAAGCTGCGCAGGTCGGTGGACACGCGCACCACCACGGAGCCGTCGGGGAGGTCGTCCATCTCCTCCTCACTCGGCGCGAGCTCGGTGAGCGACCACATCGCGGCGTAGTTGCGCCCAAGGGTGCCCGCGCCGCTCACGCGGTCACGTGCCTCCTTCAGGTCCTGCGGGCCCTTGCTGAAGTGATGCATGTAGATGACGCCCGCGCCGGTCTTGCTCGCGATCATCTTGAGGTAGCCCAGGGTCTTCTTGGCGTCCTCGTTGCTGTTCTCGTCGCCCACGAACAGGGGATAGATCGGGTCGACAATCACCACGTCGGGCACGAAGCCGCTGTCGCACACAATCTCGGCGATTTCCTTCACCGTCAGCTCGGGGTTGTCGTCGGTGTGCGCGATCCGCACGTGTTTGGCCACCTCGGCCGCGGTCTCCTCGCCAAGAGATGCGTCGATTACGCGGTTGACGTACTCCGCCTGGCTCATCTCGCTGTTGACGAGCAGGATGTGCTCGCACTTGGCGAGCTCGAAGCCCAGCACGCTCGTTCCCGTCGCGAAACCGACCGTCATCTGCGCCGCGAGGAAGGTCTTTCCGACCTTGGGTGCCGCTCCGATGAGCATGATGGCCTGCTTGCGGAAGGTGTTCTGGATGAGCACGGGCGGCAGCTCCTGCCTCTCTGCGGGCATCGGCCTGAACAACGCTTCGAACTTCTGGGCCGCATCCTGTTCGCCCTCGTCCTCCTCGGGCTTGTGCCGGTGCGTTTCGGCCCAGACGTGAAAGTCCTTTGCGCCGATGTTGGTATAGAGAAGTGTCTGCCGCTGGTCACGGCGACGTATTCCTGCAAGCCGCGAGAGACGACTGCTGTCCTTGTTGGCAGGGTCGACTTTGAGCCCGGCCTCGTTGCACAGCTCGTGGAGCAGCTGGACGCGCTCCTCGTAGTGGTTGGGACCATCGGCATCGATGCGGACCAGCGCGTGCACCGACTTGCCACCGCTCATGGTGAGCGTGGTGATGGGCAAGTCGAGCTCCCGCATTATGCGGATCTGGTCTGCAACCGGGATGTCGTCGCTCTCGACGAGGGCGTGACGCCACCGCGCCGTGCGATCCTTGCCGCGGCCCTCTCCGTTCGTCGGGTTCTGGCAAACCCACACGCCTGCCTCGGGGTCGTACCCGCTGAGCACGCCGCCGAAGTCCTCGTCCTGCAGCTTCTCGATGAGCTCGTCTCGCTCGTAGCAGACGCCGCCATCGGCAGGCTGCCATTTGTGTGTCTTGTCGCTCCACTTCGCCTTGACCGAGACATTCACGTACTCGCCTGGCTCGAACAGCGCCTCGATCTGGGCAATGGCCTGCTGCACAGGCTCGAGGTCGAGGGGCTTGGGGGCGTCGTCCGTCTTCTTAGGCTTCCAGCCGTCGTCATCGCCGCAGAAGCCGCCCTCCCATCCGTTGCGGTAGGCGTGCCAGAACAGCGTGCCCGCCGTGATTCGGCCATCCTCGTTCACATGCTCGAACAGCCTGCGCGCCTGCGCCTCGTCGTAGTTGTCGGGGTCGGAACCAGACCAACCCAAGAACGTGTCGAGGTCGCCACCCGCTGCCTTGTAGCTGATGCCGATGTTCTTCCAGGTCTCGTAGTCGCGCGGCGGCGACATGGAGAGCAGCGCGGAGTCGGCCTTCTCCTTCGGTGACGCGAACGCGCTCATGCGGCATCGCCGCCCGTGCGCTTGTGACGCTTGCATACCATGGAAGTCAAGCAGATGGTATGCTTTGCACGCAGTCCCTTCGTGGCTGCACTCAGGGCGTCCGCCGTGCGCTGTCCTCGCCAAAAGACCAGCACGGTGGGCGCTTCCGTGTAAGTAATCATGCGCCCTCGCTCTCAAGAACATAATCAACGAGCGCCTGCTTGGTGATTCGTACACGCGTCCCCACGTGGAAGCAGCGGAGTTTGCCGCGCTCGATCTCGCGCTGAATCGTCTTGCGGGTCACGCCCAGCAATCCAGCGGCATGGTTCATGTCGAACGCATCCGGCTCGTTTGCGAAGAGGGGCGGCATCTCGTTGACCGGAACCTCGGAGATGTAGACCACGCGGCCATCGGTCGTAGCGGGCATCACTTCACCTCCAGTTCGGAGAACAGCTCGTCAATCGTGCCGCGCCAGCCAAGGGCGTCGGCAATGCGGCGGCCGCGCTTGGGGTAGGCGGGTTCCTTGCCGTTCACGATGCGACTCAGAGACGCAGTGCTCACCCGCGCCTTCTCTGCGAATGCCGCCTGAGTCATTCCCAGGCGGTCGAGCTCGTACTTCACACGCAGCATGTCAGTCCTTTCTACTCGTGCTCGGACAGTCAATTTCTTGTTGCAATGCCGTCCATTAACGTGTAATCTAACTCTAGCAAGAATTTACCGTTAGCAAGTTGATTAACGGCAAATTGGAAAATGAGGAGTGTGAATTGATGGACAGGCTGCTTGCGGTGAACGAGGGGATGGCCGTGTACTACCACGACGAGTCGACCCCCTCCAAGAAGATCGATCCGTTCAAGTATCTCAACGAGCTGCTCAGCATTCGTTCGGCGAAGGGTCTCGTGTCCTTCCTACAGCAGTATCCCGACGAGCTCGTCATCATGCATGAGGCTACGGCGTTCAAGAGCGACAAGGACGCCGGCTATGTTGTAGGCAACTACAGGGCGAAACGGCTGAAGACAGAGCGCTCAAAACGTGGCCTAGCATATGGCAGCGGCGATCAGTGGAAGCCCCTCCCCAAGAAGGAGGAGGTGCCTACGGAGGACGACACTGCAGAGCCGGAGGAGTCTAGTCAGGAGCCCGAGGGGCGCAAGCGCACGCCGATGTATGCGTATGGAGAGACGGCCATCATGAACGCTGCCTCCGAATACAACGTGGACTACTTCGACGCTCTGACGGACCTCGAAAAGTACACCCATTACGGTGAAGCCCTTGAAGCATGGAGCAAGAACTTCCCGTCCGAGGACGAGCAGTGGACTGCGGAGGACGCCAAGCAGTTCTATGAGACAACGTCGGCAAGGCCAAAGCCAGACCTACGAGTCGTCTTCTTCGAGGAGCTTGAGCTGCTGTCCTTGCGGTTGGGCGCGATCTTGGATATGGCGGCCGTTTCCCACGGTCTCAGGGACAGAGTCGTGGATGACGAGGTCATGTTCGAGTTCGAGCATGTCAACGGCCCCATGGGGCTTTGTCGCACGGTGTTCCCGGAGCGATACATTGCCGACCTGCTGCCCATTCCGCAAGCCCTGTATGCCCTCGACAACTTGCACACCGACTTCTACTCTCACAGGCCCACCCGTCTGCACCTAGAAGAGGAAGGCGGCGTCTCGTTTCTGGCACACACCAACGACGAGAAGCTCGCGACGCAGGATGCTGCGGGCTGCATCATCTCGTTTGTGCTTGCAGAGTGGTCCCACTACTACAACAAGACCGACACCATGTCGTTCGACGTGAACTTCGGCTACCAGCTTTACGAGCAGAAGAACAACCCAGTAGTGACGGAGCTTTGCCGAATAATCGCAGAGGGGCGCTTCGGCATCTGCCCGGTGTGCGATCGCCCATTCGTCGTCAAGCGGCGTCCTACCAACGGAGTCATCAACAAGACGTTCTGCACCAACTCCTGCAAGGTCAAGGGATTCGCGGAAAGGAGGAGCGAGGAAGCAGGGGAATAGCGCAGAAGCTTGATGAGCAGTAATAACCACGCGACACACAGAAAGGAGTGAAGAGCATGGCACGTAAGAAGCAGAGAGAAACGTATGGCAACGGTTCCATCACGCCCAAGCTGGACAAGTCCGGCAAGCAGATGACCGACAAGCAGGGCAAGCTGCTGTGGCTGGTATGCCTGTCGTTCGGCAGCGAGACCGTCACCGATGAGAACGGCAATCAGCGCAAGAAGCGCCGCAAAGTCCAGCGCGTCGCCCATGGCACGCTCGCTGAAGCACGCAAGCTTGCCAAGGAGCTGTCGGCCCAGTACGAGCACGTTGACGTGACTGCCTCGAAGGAGCGCACGTTCGGCGATGCATGCGTCTCTTGGGAAACCTCGATGCGCAACGCATCCACGGCAACCGAGAGCGCCATGAACGGCTACCTCATCAACCTCGGTCACATGCGCAGCCGGATTGGCAACAAGGTGCTCACCGCCATCACCATGCAGGACATCGAAGATGCCCTCGCATCCATCAAGGCCGAGCGTCAAATCAGCAACACCACGCTGCACAAGGTCTACGCCGTCACAAAGCGCGTGTTCAAGTACGCCGTGAACAACGACTGGCTGGTCCGCAACCCTTGCGACAAGATCACCGCGCCAAAGATTGACGAAGTCACCAATCGCAGGTCCCTGTCGGCTGAGGAGTGCGCCCGTTTCCGCGCTTGCCTCGACCAGGCAGAAGCGGATGCCTTCGCAGAGTTCGACGCCAAGGAAGAGCGTGCCGTCGGTTTCGGCACCAAGGAGGGTCGCAAGCTCGTGCGCGGCTTGTCCGCAATGTCGTGTCTCATGGCAGTTCGTATCGAACTTGCCACTGGTCTGCGCCGTTCCGAGGTTCTCGGGCTCACCTGGTCCGCCATCGACTTTGAGCGCAGCCAGATCACGGTCCACCAGAAGCTCGTCATCGAGAAGCGCCGCGGCTCGAAGGAAGCCGGCAAGCTTAAGGTCGGTACGCCCAAGACCAAGATGGGCACCCGCTCGTTGTTCGTCGACGAAGACACCATGGCGCATCTCAAGCACTGGAAGGAAGTCCAGGCGCAGGCACTCGCGCTTGTCATGCCTGAAGGCGAACCGCTCAAGCAGACGGAGGAAACCCCGGTATGCGTCGGCGACCGTGGCGGCTGGATGCGTCCGCCTACCATCTCGCGTTGGTGGGAGGGTTACGACCAGAAGAGCCGCAAGAAGGGCGACGAGGGAAGGGTCTATCGCAAGCCCGGCTTCCGTGACGAGATCGGGTTCCCCGGCCTGTGCATGCACGAGTTGCGCCACACCCAGGCAACCCAGCTGCTCGGTGCTGGCGTCGACCTTAAGACCGTCCAGGCTCGCATGGGCCACGCAAAGGCGTCGCACACACTCGACCTCTACGCCCACGCGATACCGGCCAACGACCGCGACGCTGCAAACATCATGGGCTCGCTCTACAATGTGCCTGCAACACCCGCACCGGCGAGTGAGGCCCCCGAGTTGGATAAGTCGGCGTAAATCATGAAGAAGTCCACCAACAAGTCCACCAAGGGTATAATGTCCACCTCGACGTCCGCAGCAAATGGGCCATTTACCTGCGGATTTTCTGGAACTGGAGACAGGGTTCAAATGCGCGAATATTGGCTTCCCAAGCTACCATCCGCGGGTTCGAGTCCCGTCACCCGCTCCAGAGCAAAGCAAAGTGGTCTCCAGCAATGGGGGCCGCTTTTTTATTGCACATGCGATGACACCCTAACTTGGAACCTGTCCCTTAGTTGGGGTTCAACGCATTGTGTAGGATTTGTGAATGAACAAACGTCGAATTTGTCACTGCATTTTGGAACGCCGCAAAAGCAATGCATCTGCAAGGCCATTTTCCTGCTAATACACCCTCTAGCTGCGCAATTGCCGCGCAAAACGTGAGAGATTTCTACTTCCCAACGGGGAAATTCGTGAGAAACAACATTCGTAGGCTGGTCTCCCAATTTCGATCAAGGGAGGCATGTATGCGATCCAAAACACTTGCTCTATCGTCGGGCGATCGGTCCAGGAGCCCAAACCAACCCAACAAAGAGACTCCCAAGGCGCCACCACGCCACAGACTTCTTGGCGGAGACATTGCCCGTGGCGGCATTCCCGCAGCCATTGGCCATGCGGGAAGAGGCGTGTCGACCTTTGCGTTCGCGCGCCCACGCCATCTTCCAACAGGGCCTATTACTTCGCTTTGCCTTTTGGGCATCCTCTGCACCGTATTCGTTTGCATGCCGTCCCCCGCCTTGGCAGCCACGTCCATAAGCTTTCCCAACGGTGGAACCGCCACGCTCAATGCCGACGGCACCATAACGGGCAAGGCATGGGTTGGAGAGTGGGACGATGAGCTGAGCACGCACTTTCCCGTTGTGATGCCCGACGGCGCGCATAAGGACGGCTGGTGCCAGAATACCGGTCACTACGCTCCCTCGTCCGGCAATCACCCGTTTGTTGCGACGCCTCGTGGGGACGGGAGTTACGACGTACTCATCGATACCACCACGCTACCTCCCAACCCTCGCCAGATCGACCTACCTTCGGTTCTTCCCACGCAGGCCGTCGGAGGTTTTACGTGGTCGCCCGTAATCACCGGCAAGCTCAAAGTGGCAAAGTCCTCTTCCCTCACAAACATAACCAACGGCAATTCCTGCTACTCCATTGCCAACGCACGCTACACCGTTTGGAAAGACAGCGCCTGCACCCAGTGTGCGGGAACCCTGGAAACCAACGAAGCCGGTAGCACTGCCGAGATTACCCTGAATCCCGGCACATACTGGGTTAAGGAAACAGGAGCTCCAAAGGGATACAGAACCGACAACAAGGCACACAAGGTAGACGTTTCGGCAGGTCAAACAAGAACCGTCTCGCTCGAGGATGTACCCGCGTACGAGGCGCCAGGCGTATGGGCAAACAAGCAAGACGCCCAATACCAGGATGCACAGGGGTGGGCAAGCTTGGAGGGCGCCGAATTTACCATTCGCTACTACGACGGCTCCTACGACCTCAACAACCTGCCAGACGACCCAACGCGCACATGGGTGGTACGAAGCGACGATCAGGGCAACGTAATACCCACCGACAAGAGCTTCGTGCGCGGCGGTGCCTTTTATCGCAACGAGAATAACGAGGTCGTGCTTCCTTTGGGCACCATAACCATTCAGGAGACCAAGGCACCTGCGGGCTATTGGCTGGAGGGGCAGAATGCCGATTCCGCAGCAGACTATACGGCTCCCCTACACCTCACGCACGTGTCGGGCGAGGGCGGCTACGAGACTCCCGTGGTAAAGGAGCAGGTACGGCGCGCCGGATTGAGCCTTCGCAAGGTGGATTCCCAAACCGGGACGCAAGCGCAGGGAGATGCCTCGCTTGAGGGTATCGCCTTTGAGGTAATAAACCGCAACAAGCAGGCCGTGGTAGTGGATAACATTGCCTACGACGAGGGTCAGACGGTTACGACCATCTCCACCGACGCGCAGGGTATGGCACACACCGCACCCGATTGTTTGCCCCTTGGCACCTATGAGGTGCGCGAATCCGCAACCAACGACTCCATGCTCCTCACCTGTTCGCCTCAGACGCTTGCCTTGGACGTTGCCCATACAAACCAAATCGTGCCCTTGTCTGCACCCATGGCAAACGACGTGGTACGCGGCGGCATCAAGGTGGGAAAGATCTCTCGCGAAACGGGACAACACCTCACGCAGGGTGAGGCCGTGCTAAGCGGTGCGGTATTGAGCGTTACGCTGGACAGCCAACAGCCCGTAATCGTTAACGGTACGCAGTATGGTACCGGTGAGGTTGTGTGCACGCTTACCACAGACAAGGACGGTATGGCGCAAACGGACGACCATGCGCTTCCGTACGGAACCTACACCATTCGCGAGGAGGAGGCACCCCTGGGCTTCCTGCGCAACGAAACCTGGTCTTCAACCGTAAGCATACGCGAGGACGGCGTGATCGAGGACGTGTCTGGCGAGGCCGATTCCGTAGACGACCAGGTTATGCGTGGTTCCTTTAGCTTTAACAAGGTGGACGAGAGCAGCATGGAACGCATGGCAAACGTTGCGTGGTTGGTAACGAGCGTCACCACCGGCGAGCGTCACGTAATGGTGTGCAACGAGAACGGCATCGCAGACACCGAGGCATCGAACCATTCCAAAAGCACCAACACAAACGATAGTGCGCTGGCGGATGGGGTCGTAGACGTGAGTGCCCTCGACCCGCACGCTGGCCTCTGGTTTAGCGGGCGAGACGACCTGCAAACCGAGCCCAACGACGATCTTTGCGCACTTCCCTACGATGTGTATACCGTGCAAGAGCTTAGGTCTGCCGCAAACGAGGGACACGACCTCGTTGCGTTTACCGTTCGCGTTCACGAACATGACGTCCATATAAACATGGGATCCATCGACAACAAGCGAACGGAGACTCCCGCCATCCACACCTCCCTTACCTATGGAGGATCCGATCACGTTGCTCCGGCGTCCGAACGCATACAACTCGTCGATACCGTTTCCTACCAGGGACTTAAGGTAAACGAGGAGTACACGCTGGAAGGCGAGCTCCACTACCAGGACACGGGAGCCGGTGTGGCCGGCGAGGACGGGAAGGCTCTTGTTGCGACCACCACGTTTACCCCAACCACGAGCGCGGGTACCGCGCAGGTGACCTTTGAGCTCGACTCATCCGCTCTCGCGGGAAGCTCGGTTGTTGCCTATGAGCGACTTTTGCACGGTAGCGACGAGGTGGCGTCGCATGCCGACCAAAACGACGAAGGGCAAACGGTGCACTTCCCCAAAATCGGCACCACGCTCGATGACGGAGAGGGGAACAAAGAAGTGGCTCCTCACGAGCGGATACGCTTGGTAGATACCGTCTCCTACGCGAATCTGGTACCAGGGATTCGCTACGAGCTGGAAGGGACGCTTATGGACAAGGAGTCGGGTGAGCCTCTGCGCGATGACAACGGAAGGGAAATTCGAGCGTCGTCGAGCTTCGTACCCACTGAGCCGGCGGGAACAGAAGAGGTTGCCTTCGAGTTTGTTGGCAACGTGGCGGAGGGCAAGTCGCTCATAGCATTCGAAACGCTTTTGCGGGCAGGTGTGGAAGTCGCCTCCCATGCCGATGCGAATGACGAAGGTCAGACGGTGGTTGTGCCTTCGATCCACACGACCCTTGCCGACGAGCATTCCAACCAGGTCATTGATGCCACGGGAACCGTACGTCTTGTGGACACCATAACCTACGAGGGACTTGAGCCCAATGCCACATATACCGCAACGGGAACGCTTATGGACAAGGCTACAGGCGAGGCCCTCAAGGACGCGTCGGGGCAGGAAGTTCACGCAACCACGACCTTTACACCCACCGAAGCGTCGGGTACCACAACGGTGACCTTTGAGGTGGATGCCACGCTGGTGTGCGGAACTCAGGTTGTTGCCTATGAATCGTTAAGGCGTGGCGATCGAGAGATCGTTGTGCATGCGGATTTGGAAGACGAATCGCAAACCGCGCACTTCCCACTGCTGCACACAACCTTGCTCGGCGCGCAGGGAACGCACGAGGTGGAGCAGGACAACATTACCCTTACTGACACCGTTGCCTATGAAGGATTGCGTCCCAACGTGCCATATACGCTGGTAGGCACACTTATGGACAAGAGCGACGGAAAGCCGCTGCAAGACTCGGACGGCAAGGCGTACACCTCAACCATGACGTTTACCCCCAGCGAACCAAAAGGTACCGTGGAGCTCACATTCGCACTTAACACGCGCAATCTCGGAGGACACGCAATCGTTGCCTTTGAGTTCCTGCACGAGGGGGAGACCCAGGACGGCAGGCAGGTTGCCACCCATGCAAACATAGACTCTGCCGAGCAAACCGTGTTCGTGCCCAACCTTCACACCACGGCATCCAACCGCAACGATTCCAGCAAGAAGATCGCTAGCGACGGCGTGGCTCACGTTCGTGACGTCGTACTTTACGAAGGCCTTGTCCCACAGGCAAGCTATACCATAGAGGGCACACTGTACAACAAGGATACCGGCGATGCCCTGCAGGGCAAAGACGGTAAGCCCTTGTCCTCTCGCACCACCTTTACCGCCCAGGAGAAGAACGGCAGCGTAGACGTGGACTTTGACTTCGATGCAAGCGAGGTGAGCGGCAGTGGCGTTGTGGTGTTTGAGACTTGTCTGCGAGAGGGTCGCGTGGTGGCGCGCCACGGCAGTCTTTCGGACGAGGACCAAACCGTCCTCATAGACAGGCCAGCTAACAAGAAAGACAAGGAGTCACGCGACGAGAAGGAAGCCTCGTCCAGGAACAGGACCCCTGGAACTGGAGACTATGGACAAGCCCTTCTTCTTGCGGCGGCGCTTGCGGTGTTTGGTGCGAGCCTGTTGATCGCACGACACCTCCTGCGGTAATAGCAAGGTGGCACACTTAAACCAGGTATGACTGCGCCATTCAGCGAATGGCGCAGTCATACCTGGTTTAAGTGTGCCACCGAGGGCAACATATTTCCTACGAGCGACGAATGAGTTCCGTCACAATGCGCACCACGTTTGACACCTGCCGTGGATCGACGTTCTCGGGCACGTCGTCGGGCGTGTGCGAGTATGCGGGCATGTTGTTGTCGTCCAAGCCAACGATGCTCACGGCGCGCACGCGAGACCGCATGGCCGTTGCCGAGTCGCGCTCGCCCCAGTTGAACAGGGCGGTACCGAGCTGGATATGCAGGTCTTGGGCAATGCCGGTTATCATGCGCACCAGTCGACGATCCGCACGACGCGGTGCGTGAAGGCCCTCACGCACCAACACCGAAAGCGATCCAGCGCCAACGCTGTCCAAGTTAATGAGGAATGCACCGCGAATGTCACGACGATGCTCGTCTATGAAGGCGCGAATGCCCGCATGGTCCACTTCGGAAGCGCCGGTGGCAACGAACCATATGTCATGCGACACCAGGTACTCGTCACCGAGTTCCACAATCGCATCCTGCAAGTCCTGCTCGTCTATGATCAAAGGCTCATCTTCATTTTCCAGCAAGTCCTGCCGCACGGTCGCACCACCCTTCCAGTCCGACTTCCTTGCGCTATCCGAACCCCAGAAGCTCTTTTGGGAAGAGCCCTGATCCTGGCTCCTTTGACTGTTAGCCGAATCGTCTGGCTGCGCATCTTCCTTCGTATCCTCGACGACGGGTGACTCGGGCTCCGCAGGCTGGACTTCGACTGGCTCGGGAGCCTCTGTCTGTACCTCTGCCGTTTGGGGCTTGTCTTCGACCTGTTGCTCCACCACGCCGTCATCCTGCGTGTCCTCGTAACCATAGTCGTCATATTCGTAATCGTCATCGTAGTCGTCGTAATCGTTGTTGAACGGATCGACCGTAATGGACGAGGGATCCGGAATGTCGAACAGGGCGGCACGACGTGCGATGTTTAGTGCAGGACGCGCTGGTTGATACGACGACACGCCCCAGCTGGGATCGCCCATGGGCTCCGGGCGCGTACGTTCCTGCCTCGGAACGTCTTGCATGGAATACAGGTCGTAGCTGTCAGAGATCTTGTCAAGGCCGGAGGTGTCGCGAGCTGCCACGTCCTCATCCTCTACGCGGTCGAAATGCAGCAGATTCGGATCGCTCAGAGCTGGCGCGTCTTGCTCACGCGCAGGTTGAGCGGTCTGCATGGGCTGTTGCACAGGCTGTGCAGTCCGCGCGGGCTCCTCTGCCACCTGTTGTGCAGCTGGTTGCGGAGCCTGCTCTGTTTCGTCGTCGAAGTCGAGCTCAACGTCCACGAATCCGCCGACGTACGGGTTCTCACCGCGCGAATCCTGCTCCATGTCATTTCGCTCGGGAGCAACGTATTCGGGTGCGGGTACGGGCGTAGCCATGCGCTCGGGCTCGGGCACCTCCTCGCGTGATTCTGCCGGAGTGTCGTCGTAGACTTCCCGGGCAGGCGCTTCCCTCTGGACCCTTTGGAATCTGGATCGCTCTACGTAGGGCTCGGGCTCGGGCTCGGGCTCGTCTTCGTAGTCGTAGTCGTCCTCGTAGAAGTCTCCCTCGTCGTAGGCCTCCTCAAAGACCTCCTCTTCCCGTTGCTCCACCTGATTGCCAAGCTCACCCTCGAAGGCCTCGTAGTCGTCGTCTTCGGCGGGAGCATCATTCATGCGAATCTTGGAGAAGAAGCCGGAGATGCGCTGGCCAATGGTCGGACGAGCGTATTCATCGTCGTATTCGACGTCTTCGCCCTCGGCCTCCTGTCCATCGTCCTGGTATTCGTCTTCGTCTTCGTACCTCACGTCGTCGTCTTCGTATTCGTCGTCCTCGGGCTGCGAGTCGTAATCCGAACCATCGTCTTCGTACTCTTCGTCCTCATCGACGTATTCCCGATCGTCGTCATACTCCTGATCGTCTACGTACTCGTCGTCCTGGTACCCGTCGTCCGCGTATTCCTCATCCTCGTATTGCTCTTCGTCGTCCTCCGCGTACTCTTCCTCTTCTTCGGGCTCTTCTTCTACCCTCTTTACATGCGGAAGAATTCGCTGCAGGAACGAGCGACGAGGCGTCTCCTCTTCCGGCTCTTCCTCATACTCCTCTTCCTCGTCTTCGTCGTACCCTTCGTCTTCGTCGTACTCGTCCTCGTACTCGTAGCCATCGTCTTCGTCGTACTCGTCGTACTCATATCCGTCATCCGAGGAAGCCCTGTCGTCCTCGGCCGCATCTTCGTCGATTGACTCCTCTTCGGCCTCTGGCTCGCCTTCGCTCTTGGCTTCCTCTACTACGGACGCATCATCTGCTTCGGTCTTTTCATCAATATTTAGATTAACCTGGTCGTCGGACTCGTCCTGGGTCTCGGGCTCGTCATCGTCCTTTTTGTCAGCTTGACCGTCGGCCACGTCCTGGCCTTCGTCCTGAATCTCAGCCTCGGCCTTGTCTTCAGCCTGGTCGTCAGCTTCCTTCTCCCCTTGGACAAGGTCCTCGTCCTCAGACGCCTGATCGTCACCTATGGCTGGCACGACGGGAATCTTGTTTTTGAGGCTCTTCTCTACTACAGGCTCTTCTTCGTCCTCCGTCTGATCGTCGGACTCGTCGTCTTCTTGATCCGCGTTGTCGTCCGCCGGTTCCTCGTCGGTAGCTTCGTCACGCTCATCGTCGTACTCTTCTTCGTCATACTCATCGTCGCCGTACTCTTCGTACTCGTCGTATTCCTCGTCGTACTCTTCCTCGACATCCTCGTCTTCGGGCTCCGCTTCCTCATCCTGGCTGCGACCCTTCCCAAAGCGATCGCGGATATTCGAAACAACGCCCTTGAACCACGTGCCTACGGAAGGACGGTCTTCCCAGTCCTCCTCATAGTCTTCGTCGTCGCCGTATTCCTCGTCGTATTCATCCTCATACTCGTCATCGTATTCGTCTTCGTATTCGTCGTCGTCCCGCTCGCTGCGACGCCTCGTACGACCACCCTCATGGGAGTCCTCGCGCGCGCCCCGGCGGTCGTCCTCTTCGTCCTCTTCGTATTCGTCATCCTCAAGCGGAGGAAGTGGTGATGACACGGTGCGACGCGGCCGTGCGGGGGTCTCTTCTGCCTCCTCGCTATCGGCATCGCGATCGTCATCCGATTTGGCCATGGGCTCCAAGTCGTCGTCCAAGCTCTTGGGCTGTTCGTCCTCTTGGGTCTGGTCGTCTTCGGACGCATTCGAGGCCAAGGCACCGGCAACTGCCGCCACGCCAGCGGCCGCAGCCACGCCAGCGGTGGCTCCGCCGGCATCCTCAGTAGATTCCTGCTGCGGCTCCTCGTTGCTTTGCGGTGCGATGGGCTCATCTTCCACAACCAGCACGCGCGGCTCCTGATACACGATCTCGCAGGAGGGCGGAAGGATTCCCAGCGACAGGAGGGCTTCCCTGCCGTGGCGGACGCCATACACATCCTCAACGACTTCCTTGCGACGCGGTGCAGGCGCAGGCTCGGGCTCGTCTCCCGCGCGACGCGGCGCACGGCGCGCGGTCCTCTCTTCACCACCCTCGCTGCCTTCCTCCGAAACGCGATCTTCCATCGGACGAACCTTGTTGGCAAGAGCCAGCAGCGCCGCGACCGAGGACTTGTTGTCATTCGCGCCCAGCGTGCAGGGGGCAAAGCGAGACTGCAGGTCGGCTATGGCAAGCAGGACCATTGGCAGAAGGGCGATTATGCCCACAACCAACATGATGGTGCGAAGGATGCTCGGCAAGAAGCCCATGATCTGAATAAGAATGGAAACGCCGACGGCTATGTAGCACGGAATGGTAAGTCCACGCAACGTTGCCTGATAGCGTGCGAGAGGAGACGAGTACAGGAAGCTCTGGCGCGGGGTATCGTAATGCGCAACCACAACGATGGGACGCGCACCCTTAACGACCTTGTCTCCAGAGGCTCGATGTACGGCCACCACATTTTGACTCTTTGAGGCAGGGCCCACCATCTCGAACAAGTTGGTGCCGCTGTAGTGCATAAACAGCGTGACGCCCACCAGTGCGGCACTCAGAATTAGGAAAACTATGTGGATGGCACCTTGCGTAAGGCCACCCACCAACAAAAACACCAGGAGCAGAAGCGCCGTTATGGGAGAGACGAGCGTCGCCCAGGGATATGCGTCGAACTCTTCCACCGATGTTTCCAGCTCGTGGTCGCGCAGAACGTCCGCTATGGTTTGTGCGGCCTGATACTCCTCCTGACTGTTTGCGGGAGCAATATCAACTGTCTCGTCCAGATAGTCCATGTAGTCACGCGTTTTTGCCATGTTCTCTTCCTTTACTATCCGCGTACGCGACGGACATGCCGCCACAAAGTACAGTATACGTAAAACAACTGGGAAGAAGAACCACAAGAAAAACCTTCGGGGAGTATGCACGATTCAACGGTTTGACGGGATGCAAGAACGGCACATGGTACGGTGTTGACGAGTGCAACTGTGCCACTTTTAAATTCGCTTAGCGGTATACAATGGTCGCGACGCAAGACGAGCAGTCAAGGGGTGGCATATGGACGCATTCGACGACGACTTTAGGGAACCGACCGAGGACGAGCGCTCCGCCCGTCGCGTGCTCGCGCTGGCCATTGGCCTCATCAACGCCCAACGACCCCTCTCAACAGACCAAATACGCCGCGAATACTATCCAACGGACATGAGCGACGGTGCCTTTAGGAAAACCTTCCAGCGCGATCGCGGCCGCCTTGCCATGGCGGGCCTCAGCGTGCGCAACGCCGGCGTGATGGATGACGCACAAACCTGGGAGGTGGACGCCGAGGCCTCCTTTGCAAAGGAGAGCGAGCTCACCAGCGAAGATGCCCTTACGTTGGACCTGCTGCTGCTCCCGTTGGCATCCGACCCCTCCTACCCATATGCGCGCGACCTTCGCTTTGCCCTTGCCAAAATAGACCGCTCCTTCGACGGTACGTCCGAGGCAGCCATACCGCCCGAGGCCCGGCGTCGAGACAGGAACCTCTCGCATCTTGAGGACTGCATGACGGCGCGCCACCTCGCAAAGATCAAATACGCAAAAGCCAGCGGCGTCATCGTCGAGCGCGTGGTTGCGCCGTATGGATTCTTCTTCTTTAGGGGTAACACCTATATGGTAGCCGCTCGCATTGACAAGGACGAACCACCGCACACCTATAGGCTCGATCGCGTGATTTCCGCGCGCGAGCAGGCACGCTCCACGTTTGAGCGCCCGGTTGACTTCGACGTGCGCGACTTCATTCTGCTGCCCTTCCAAATGGGCCCGTCGCGCTACGTCGCCACCTTCGAAAACAAAAGGGGCGAACGGCGGCAGGAATGGGTGTCCAACCAAAACATTGCCGCCGCATGGGCGCTTTCCCAAGGCCTGACTCCTCTGGATCCGCCCGAGCTCGTCGGTGCGTGGCGTGCGAAAATACACGGTATTACGGGAGGTACGCATGGCCAATCCTAAGTCTTCCCCAGCGGGACGCAAGAACAACAACGAGCGCATACGCGAACTGGTTGCGCTCATGGCCGCGCTCAGCCGTACGGGCGACAGCATAACCATCGAGGCCATAGGCACGAGGCTTGGCGTATCGCGCGACGAGGCGCGCTCGCTCATGGACATCGTGTGCATGGCCTCTGGCGAGGACATAGGCGGGCTGCTTCTCTCGTCCAACGAGGACGAGAGCGAATACACGCTGCAGTACCCAACCGTGCACGGGGTTCCCATACGCCTTACCGCCGCCGAGACCATTGCGCTCATGCACGCCATGGACGTGGCGGGCATCGCGGAGGACGATCCCTTGCGCACACGTCTCCAAACCGCCTTTACCTCACCCGACGTTCTTGTCGACGAGGTGCGCAAGACGTTGGGCGGCTTTTCGGGAGCGCAGGGTTCGCTTATGGTGTGCGCGCAGGCACAAGTCGAGGAGCGCGTCCTCGAATTCTTGTACAAGGGCATGAAGGACGACGAGCCGCGCCCTCGTCGCGCTTCGGTGCAAAGTCTTTCCAACGACGGAAACGCTTGGTATGTGCGGGCGATCGACCTAGATTTGGACGAGGAGAGAACCTTTAGGGGAGACCGGATGTCCAACGTGGAGCTTGGTGGCTCCTTGCCCACAAATCCCGTCGAGAAGACCGCGGAGCAGGCCGAGCTCGTACGTATTACGTTTTGGGACAAGTCGTATTACACCGTATTTGATTGGCCCGGCATCCAGGTGGTTGAGGAATACAACGATCATCTGGTGTGTGACATACCGTATTATGGTGAGCGTAGTACATGGTTATTACGTCGTATTTGCGCTGGTGGCGGCAGTATTATTGCAGAAGACGAGCGTATTATGCAGCGTACGCGCGAATACGCCGAGTCATTGCTGTAGTCGGGCGGCACACTTAAACCAGGTATAACCGTGCTGCCCTGCCCTACTCGTGGCTCTTTCGCCAGAGCTCCAAGTAGCCTCCAATGTTGCTTCTGCCCAACTCGTAGACGTTGTTCGTGGGCAACGCGTTGGTAAACGTCTTGCCGTAGCGCTTGGTGCTCACGCGCGAGTCGGCCAACACCAGCACGCCGGTATCGGTTGCCGAGCGAATGAGGCGACCCGCCGCCTGCTTAACCGAAAGCACCGCCTCCGGCAGGGAGTAGCGCCACCACGAGCGTTTGTCTCTGAGCTCCCTTTCGCACACCAACGGATCGTTGGGGCTCGCAAACGGCAGGCGCGGAATCACCACGCATCGCAGCGTGTCACCCGCCGCGTCAAACCCCTCCCAAAACGACTTGAGCGCAAACAGCGACAGACTCTTTTGGCTCATGAACCGCTCCCTGAGGTAGCGCGGCGAGGAGTTGCGCTCTTGGCACACGAGGTCGAGGCCGGCCTGCGCCAACCGCGGCCGCAGGTTCTTGTACACCCGCTCCATCTCACGCCTGTTCGTGAAAAGCGTAAGGACAGACCCTTCCATGTTCCGATGCACGTCAAAGAGAAGGTCCTCCAGTGCATCCAAATAGTTTTGCGCATTTGGGGCTGGCATGTCGCGCGCAACCACAACAGACATATTGGAGTCGTAGTCAAAGCTGCTTTCCAATTGCAATTCGTGGTGTTTGTCCTCGGGCAGCTGATCGAAGCCCACGGCATGGTCGAAGTGCTCGAAACTGCGCCCAACCGCAATAGTTGCCGACGTGTAGGTGACGCTCTTGATCTCGGGATACCATTTGCTCACGAGATCTTGTCCCACGTCGAACTTCTGCGCGCAAAGGCGCTCGCGGCCTTGTCTCTTTTTTGCTCGGTAGAGTTCGGCGGAATACACGAAGGTGTCGTCTGGCTCAAGAACGATGGTTCGCACGGCCTCCAGCATTTGCTCCAAGGCCCGCGTGGCATCGGCCAGCTCGCTGCCCAGCTGCGCGTCCTCCGCCGCAATGGCATCCGACGACTCTCGAAGTGCCTTGGTGGCGGCATCCAGCGCCTCACTCGTCTGCGCGGCCGACGCCTCGAGCATCTGCCACTGATCGCTCAGGCGCACCTCCTCCCCAATCCACAGCGTGGTGCTGTCGTATCCGCCGCTCGAGGGAGCCACCTCACTCAAATCGTGGATGCGCGCCAAGAGCTCGGTTGTCGCGGTTGCAGCGCGTTGGACGCTTGCGGCTGCCTTTGTAATAAGACGTATTAACAGAGTTGCGGAGTCGTATTTTGTAATACTGGTTAATACCTTGTGTATTACGCCTGCATCTGTGCCACCCAGCGTTTGGAACGCGCGGTTCGCCGCCTCAGCCGAAAGCTCCTGCGCCCATTGTCTGCGCGCCTCTTGCTCAAAGGAATGTGCCTCGTCCACGATCCAATGGCGAACGGGTGGCAGCATGGCCCCGTCCATGACAACGCTTCGCAGCAGCAAAGCGTGATTCGTAACGAGTACGTCCGAACACCCAGCACGCCTCCGTGCGCCATGAATGAGGCACTCATTGGGAAAGAACGGGCATCGCCCCCGCAAGCATTCGGCAGGCGTCGTGGTAACCATGTCACGGGGAACGTTGTGCCAGCGAATGCCCAGTGCATCCAAGTCCCCCTCACTCGATTGGCTTGCAAACGCCATCGTAACGGCCAGCGCGCTCAGCTGATCGTGCGCCACCTGCTCCACGGGGTCCCCGTAGCGCGCCATGCGCTCCAGGGGAAGCTCGCGCGCGCAGGCCGCATCCACGCGCCGCAGGCACGGATAGTGGTCGTATCCCTTAAGGTTGCAATAGCGCACGCCGCCCGGCATCGCAGCATCGAGCGCAGGCAGCTCATGCGACACAAGCTGATCGGTGAGGGCGATGGTCTTTGTGGCAATGCCCACGGTTACCTCATGCTCCTGCGCATACTGTATGGCCGGAAGCAAATACGCCATGGACTTTCCCACGCCGGTTCCGGCCTCAAGGGCTCGATGCGTGGAGTCATGCAGCGCCGCACACACCTCCTGCGCCATGGCCTGCTGTTCCGGCCTGCGCTCGTAGGTGTCATACATTTGTGACACGAGGCCGTCGTCGGCAAACGCCTCCTCGATTTCCACCGAAGCCCTCCAACGTCGCTCTGCGTCGTCGGCATCGTATTCCCCATCCTCCATGGGATCGCGACGCCTGCGCAAGTCGCCCGCCGAAACCAGCGATCTCCTTACGTCGCGAAGCGAAAGACGCTCGCCGTCCTTTTGAGCTGCAAGTCCCCGAAGGATGGGCCTGTACGCCCACGGAACGTCCTCGTGCATGTTGGCCATGCGGTCCAACACGCCCGCGGGAAGATCGAGCAGGCCAAGCAGGATGATACGCCACATGCCAACAAGCGCCTCAACATCGGCCATAGCGCGATGCTCCACGGCAGCGCATCCAAATGCCTGGGCCATGTTGGCAAGGCTATGCGAGCGGAGGCGCGGCAGCGCGATTCGCGAGAGCGCAAGCGAGTCGATCCAAACGTCGCTCACGACATCGCCGCCATGTGCCTTCTGCACGAAGCTGCGATCGAACTGCGCGTTGTGGGCGATTATGGGAACTCCCCCAACGAACTCCGCCAGTGCCGCAACCGCCTCCGCCGCAGTCGGCGCATTACAAACATCTAAGTCTGTAATACCCGTTAATACCTGTATTTCCGCAGGTATTGGGCGTAATGGATTTACAAAGGTATTAAATCTTTCAACAATAATACCGTTTGTAATACGCGCTGCGGCAATCTCTGTAAGCTCGTCTTTTCGCATAGACAAGCCCGTGGTCTCGGTATCGAGCACCACGAGGTCGCTCTCCAGAAGCCCAAACGAAGTCTCCTTTGCGCGCTTGGAAAGCGTACGGTAGTTGCGCGCCACCGATTCCGTCGTCCCCGGAAGCAGAAGCGAATCGAGCGTGACCTTGTCCATGTTGTTTGCTTTCTATTTTTCGAATGCGAGCTCCACGAACCGCCTGCACAGCTCTGGGAATGCAATGCCATCGTGGCGCGCGGAGTCCGGCAACAAGCTCGCGGACGTCATGCCTGGGATGGTGTTTGTCTCCAAAATCACAGGGACGCCCTTGTCGTTGATAATAAAGTCGCTGCGCGAGCACCCCCTGCATCCAAGTGCCTCATGAGCCATAATCGCGTATTCCTGCGCCTTTTGGTACACGTCGGGTTCCAGGGGAGCGGGTATGCGGTGATGCAGCTCCGCCGGCTCATACTTAACGGTAACGTCGTAGAAGTCCGCTCCCGTGTCTATTTCGATTATGGGAAGGGCCTTGGGCCTTTTGTTTCCCAGCACCGGCACGGTTATCTCGCGCCCCTCCACGGCAGCCTCCACCAACACGCGGCCGCCCGCCTTGGCAGCAATGCGCACAGCTTCATCCAGTGCCTCGCGCTCCACCACGCGCGTCACGCCAAAGCTCGAGCCGTTACCTGCAGGCTTTACGAACAGAGGAAGTCCGAGCTCATAGACGGTCTTGTCGAGCTCATCGCTGCTTGGCTCATGTGCGGCGTCAAACACGACGCCTGGCGCCACCGGCAGTCCCACGTGCTCATACACCCGCTTTGCCACGTCCTTGGACATGGCCATGCTCGAGGCCAGAACGCCCGAGAACGTATAGGGCATGTGAAGAATCTCAAGAAGGCCTTGTATGCAGCCGTCCTCGCCATATTCGCCATGGAGAGCAACGAAGGCGACGTCATAGTTGCCCTGGCGCAGACGCACCACAAAGTCATCTTCCGCTATGTCCAGCAAATCCACGCTCGTAAAGCCGGCTTCCCTAAGCGCCGACTCCACCTCGCGCGCGGAATTAAACGACACGTCCCTCTCGTCGGACCACCCGCCGGCAAGAACGACCACCTTTTTGCGAGTAACGTCGTTTGTCATGTTGTTTTCCCCCACTCAATGAGCGTGCGTTAGACTCGTACATAAAGATTGTTTAGGCTTTGCCCGCCTGCTTGGGCTTTGCCAAATGATGAGGATACTTCGTTATGCGCAAAATACAAACGACGAGGAGAAAATAACATGCAGCCTGTAAATCATCTACGCAAAGAGGGACAAAATCAGCGCACGGACCTTAAGGCCCTCTCGCGCACGCAGTTGCAAGAACTGCTTGTGAACATGGGACAGCCGGCGTTTAGGGCCAAGCAGATCGAGTCGTGGATTTGGGAGAAGGGCGTTTCGTCTTTTGACCAGATGACCAACCTCCCCAAGTCGCTGCGCGCGGCTCTGGCCAAGCAATGCACGCTTGGTGGCACGTCTTTGGTCGCAAGCCAAAAGTCCGCCGACGGCAGCAAGAAGTACCTGCTCTCGTTTGAGGACGGAACCACCGTTGAGTGCGTGGGCATGCCCACCGACAAGCGGCTTACGGTATGTGCCTCCACGCAGGCTGGCTGCGGGATGGGCTGCGCGTTTTGCGCGACGGGCGCGTCCGGCCTCACGCGATCCCTAACGGCCGGGGAGATTTACGATCAGGTGATTCACGTACGCAACGACTTTGGAACACGCGTTACCGGCGTGGTCCTCATGGGGCAGGGAGAGCCGTTTGCCAACTACGAGAACACCCTCGCCGCGCTTCGGCGCCTCAACGCACCCGACGGCATGGGAATCGGGGCGCGGCACCTCACCGTTTCCACCTGCGGCATCATCCCCATGATCACGCGCTTCTCGCGCGAGCCGGAGCAGTTCACGCTTGCCGTGTCGCTGCATTCCGCCGTACAGAAGACCCGCGACGCGCTTATGCCCGGGGTCAAGCGCTATTCTCTGCTAAGACTCTACGACGCCATGGGCGAGTACGCGGACCGCACCGGACGGAGGCCGACCTACGAGTATGCCCTCATCAAGGGCGTCAACGACTCCGACGAGGAACTCACCTACCTGTGCGACTTCTGTCGAGACACACTGTGCCACGTGAACATAATCCAGCTCAACCAAGTGAGCGGATCCAAGTTCCAGCCATCCTCGGCCAGGCGCGCCGAAGACTTCGTACGCAGGCTGGCCAGCGTGGGCGTGGAGGCAACCATACGACAGTCCCGCGGCGCCGACATAGACGCCGCCTGCGGACAGCTGCGCCAAAGGTTGGCGCAGTAGGTGTTTCACGTGAAACACCGAGAGTGACAGCTGGACAACGGCGTCGTCGTAGCGGGCGCAGAGAAGGCCTGGGGTTGTGGACCCTCGCTGCTTCTATGGGGTCCGGTTTCTCGCGCGGACAATGATGTTCGCGGACGACTTTGTGGCTACGGCGCTCTCCTTTGGTGTTATACGCGCTTCTCTGTGACTGTGATGACCTCCGTCGGCTCCGCGGCCACAAAACGACCCCACGCCTCCCTGCCGTGCGCGCTTCTCGGTGCAGACGCAAGGTCGCGGCCACAACCGGGCCGCCTCTCCCTACTGTGCGCACAAACCGAGATGCAGTCCACCCGCCGTGTGTGCACTTCTCGGCGCCAGCTCTTCCCCCAGGTACACTTTTCGGTCCGCAACTTCCCCCACCGGGTACACAAAGCGGCCATTTGTGTACCCGGTGGGGACGTCTGCGGGCGCAAAAGTGTACCCAACCCCTCGGTCCCCGGGAAAGTGTACCTGGCAGGGACGTCCGCGGACCAAAAGTGCGCCCGGCACAATCGGGCCTAGCCAACGTTGGACCCAGTGCCACATCCTGCGAGAAAAAACCCGCAACGGAAGCCATCGCCTCCATTGCGGGTGCCCTCTTACTCTTCACCGCATCCAAAACGAGCCAAACGGCTAGTAACCCAGTTCCTCCCATTGCTTTGCGGTACGTTTGCGGTTGGCCTCAAAGCTCTCCTGAATTTCCTTTTTGGTTGGCCCATCAGAAACCAGCGGTGCCACGGTATCGCGCACCTCCTGCGTGGAGTCGCGCAGAGAGTTGCCAACCTCGCGCAAGGCCGTGCGCTGCTCGTCCGAGAGCACGTAACGATACACCGCGGTTATGCCTACTACCACCACGCCCGCAAGTACGACCATCTTCTCGTATGACTTCATGCTACTCCCCCACAATTCTTTGCACCAAGGCTTCAAGCTCCTGCTCGTCACCAAATTCTATCTCAATCTTATTGCGCCCACGCACCGACCTTACCGACACCTTAGCCGAGAGCTTGTTGCGCAGGGTGCGCGCCGCCCGCTTGTATGACTGCGGCGCGGGCTGGCGGCGCGGGCGCTCGCCGTCATCTTTGACAGAAAACAACGGACCGAGGATTTCTGTCTGACGTACCGACAAACCCTCGTCCCTCACCTTGTGTGAGAGCGCAATGCGAGCCTGATCGCCATTCACGCTCAAGATCGCGCGCGCATGGCCAGCAGTCAACTCTCCTTGTGCAACCATGTCCTGCACCTCGTCTGGCAAATCGAGAAGACGCAGGCTGTTTGCGACTGCCGAACGGGACTTGGAAAGAATCCTTCCAACCTCTTCCTGAGTCAGTCCGTTTTGCTCCATGAGGTCTCGATATCCGCGCGCGGCCTCCAGGGGGTTGAGGTCGGAGCGTTGCAGGTTCTCTATGAGCGCAAGCTGCAGGACCTCCTCGTCGCTCACCTCGCGCACCACCACGGGAACCTGTTCGAGTCCCGCGCGCTTGGCTGCCTGATACCGGCGTTCCCCCGCGATTATCTGATAAGAACCCTCGCGCTCGCGCACAACCAGCGGTTGCAGGATGCCATTCTTGCGTATGGAGTCGGCCAGTTCGTCCAGCTCCTTGTCGTCGAACGTCTTGCGCGGCTGGTCGGGATTCGGAACCACCTGGTCCACCGACAGGGTGCGTGGAGGGGCGTCGAGTGCCGCCTCCCCCACCTCAAGGGCAGTCTCACCCAAAAGGGCCCCCAGCCCGCGGCCCAAACCCGACTTCTTAGCCATGTTTCGCTACCTCCTCGGCAAGCTCTGCGTAGGCCAAGGCACCCTTGCTGCGCGGATCGTATCGGTTGATAGGCAAGCCGTGACTCGGAGCCTCCGAGAGTTTTACGTTGCGGGGGATGATCGTGTTGAACACCTTAGGTCCAAAGAAGTCGCGCACCTCCTCCACCACCTGGCGCGAGAGCGTGGTGCGTGCGTCAAACATGGTCATGACTACACCAAAGATGTCCAGCGCGGGGTTAAGGCGACCCTTTACCATGCGCATGGACTCAAGCAGCTTGGAGAGGCCCTCCAGGGCGTAGAACTCGCACTGGATGGGCACCAGCAGCGAGTCTGCGGCAACCAGCGCGTTTACGGTTAGCAGACCCAACGAGGGCGGACAGTCCACGAATATGTAGTCATAGGAATCGCGAACGGGCTCCAAAACGTAGCGCAGGACGCTCTCGCGCGCCATGACGCTTACGAGCTCTATCTCCGCGCCGGCAAGCTGTATGGTGGCCGGCGCCACGCTGACGCCCTCCACAGGCGAAGACACCACGACGTCCTCGATCGACACGTTGTTCATAAGGGTGTCGTACACGTCGCGTTCCAAGGAGTCCTTGTCCACCCCAAAGCCGCTCGTTGCGTTGCCCTGCGGATCGAAGTCCACAACCAGTACGCGTTTGCCAAGATCGCCGAGCGCTGCGGCAAGGTTGATGGCGGTGGTGGACTTTCCCACCCCGCCCTTTTGGTTGATGATCGCTATAACATTCGACACGTTGCCTCCCTTATGCTTCGTATACCGTGCTTTTGCGACACACCATAATAGACGAAAACATGGACATGAAGCCGAAGAGGAGTTGCTATGTGTGTGTCACGGGGACGGCGGCGCCGGCACACCCGGTGGGGGTTGGCCCTTCTCCATAGCAATTGGCACAGGCACGAACGAGAGGATCGTGGAAGCAACCACGTCTTCGTCTTCCCAGCGTTCGTAGACCCGAACAAGTGGAAAAAACGCCCTCTCTTTCGCCACTATTTTCCGTTTGTTCGGATTTGCAAAACGCGAAAACCGAACAAGTGAAAATTTGGGCACATTTTTAATCTAAAACGCCGCTTGTTCGGTTTTAGTTTCTCCAAAACCCGAACAAGTGGCGTTTTTTGAAATACTCGAGCCGATTTTTCCGTTTGTTAAGGCTCGCAGCACGCATCGCGATGGGTGAGGCTGTTTCTAAGCGCTCCCCTCCACTCCCAGCGGAGAACGCTTGGCCATCCCAACGGCACGCGGGAGGCGCAGCGAGGGCTTGCCGACCTTCTCGTAGCTCAGGACCTCCCTGTGGCCACGCTCGCCGGGGAGTTCGAATGTTTCACGTGAAACAAAGCGCATTCCACATAGACGCGCAGCCCTCTTTGCAGCCAGCACCTCCTCTTCGGACGGACGAGCCTTGGCCATAACCAATCGCCCACCCTTGCGAAGCAGCGGAGCTGCATACTCTACGAGCACGTTGGCCTGCGCCACGGCACGGGCGGTTACGACGGCGCACTGCGCGCGCTGCGTGCGACCCAAATCCTCAACGCGTTCCTGTCTGGCCTCAACGCACCCGTCCAATCCCAACTCGCGCAGGAACTCGTCCACGGCCGCGACCTTTTTGCCAACCGAGTCCAGCAGCAGTGCCTTTCGTCCGGTTACGACGGCGAGCGGAATGCCGGGGAAGCCTGCGCCGGTTCCCACGTCCACGAAGCTACCCGAGGGGGCGGCATCAAACGCGCCGCGCAAGAGCAGCGAATCCACCACGTGCAGATACGCGCCCTCCTCCGCGCTGGTTATGCGCGTGAGGTTCACGGTTTCGTTCTTGCGTATAACCAGCGCCAGATGGCACGCCAGCAACTCGGTCTGCTCTTCCGGCAACTCGATGTTCGCAGAGAAAAGAGCGGCGCGCAGGGCCTCCGCGCACCGCTCCAAGCATTCATGTTCCCGCATGACACTACCCGCGCACTGCCGTAATAACAACGTGACGGGTGGGATCTTCCCCCTCCGAGTGCGTGGTCACCTCATCGTCGTCCACCAACGCAAGGTGGATCAGGCGACGCTCGTAGGCATTCATGGGAGGCAGCGACACCCTGGAATGCTGACGCTTGGCGCGTGACGCCGCCGAAAGCGCGATGCCACGGAGCTTCTCCTTGCGACGGTTCTTGTATCCCTCGACGTCCACCACCACCGGGTAGTGAAAGCGCAACGTGCTGCTCATGAGCGACGAGACCACCATCTGCAGCGCATCGAGCGTGCGTCCGTGACGACCGATGAGCACCGCAAGGTCACCGTCGGTAACATCCAGGATGAGCTCGCCTTCGTCGCCCTCGTATTCGTCTATTGATGCGCCACCCTCGCCAAAGAGGTTCAGGATGGAGCGCAGATAGCCCACTGCCACGTCTGCAATGGTATCCACCTCGTCGTCGGTAAGATCCTGCCCCGCCGCATAGTGCTCACGCAGCTGGGCATACTTGTCTTCCGAAGGCGCAGCAATCCGCTCGTCCATCTCGCTCTGCCTTGCGGCCATTACGTCCGCGGCAGTCGTGTCTTCTGCCATTGTGTACCTCCCATCAATATGGTTTGGGCGCCTCCCCCGCAGGAAAGACGCCCTCTAACGTAGAACTTCCTTACGACTTCTTGCGCGGCCGCTGCTTGCGCTCCTTGCGCACGACGTCAATCTCCACGGGCCTGTTGGCCATGTTCGCCTCGGCCTCCGCCTTGGCGGCTTCCATGACGCGCCTGGTGACGAGCTGCTGCTGAGCCACCTGCCACAGCGCGGAGGTGTTGTAGTACAGAAGCACGCCGGAAGGCAGGCCCCAGCCAATCCAGATCATCCACACCGACATGACGATACCCATTATGCGCGTGGTGCGCTGCTGATTGGGATCGGCGGAAACCTGCGTGTTGAGCAGCATGGGCACCAACGTAAGCAGACCGAAGAGAATAACCAAGAAGATGTACACGCCCGCAGCCTGCCACGTGGCGCCGTCAATCGAGCCGATGTTCAGGATGACGTCGATGATGCCCGCAACTTGGTTGGGCTTGTCGCCGATTATCGGCTGAAGTGCGGGATAGAACAGCTCTCCGGGCCCCACGCCCAGATTGGGCACGATGTTGAAAAACGACGCGGGTCCGTACACGTCGGGATGTTGAACAACCTCGCGGATGACGCCGAACAGCGCGAAGAAGATGGGCATCTGCAGCAGGATTGGCAGGCAGCCGCCCAGCGGGTTGAACTTGTTCTCCGAGTAGAACTTGGACATCTCGCGCTGCAACGTCTCGGGGTCGTCTTTGTAGCGTTCCTGCAGCTCCTGCATCTTTGGCTGAAGCACCTGCATCTTTGCCGAAGAGCGCGTGGAGCGCGTCATGAGCGGCATGATGAGCAGTCGCACGATGAGCGTGAGGATGATAATAGACAAGCCCCAGTCGCCGCAGACGCCGTGAATGGCGACGAGGATGTTCGTGATGAGTTTAATAAACGCGTCCCATAATCCCATAGTGGTAAATGCCTTTGCTCTTTAGGGTACCGGGTCATAGCCGCCGCGATGGAAGGGGTGACAGCGCATGATGCGCTTGAACCCAAGCCAAAAACCGCGGGCGGCGCCATACTTTTGCAATGCCTCGAGCATGTACTCGGAGCAGGTTGGGCTATAGATGCAGGAATCGGGCAGAAGCGGAGAGATGTAGCGCCTATAGCCTCGCACCATGCTCATGAGCACACGTGCAACGGCCCCGGACTCTTTGCGCTCGCCGCTCATGCCACACGCGCCTTGCCAAGGAGCCCTCGCAACGCGCCCGCCACCTCGGAAGGAGACGACGCGTGCGTGGAGCGAGTGGCAAACAGTATTACGTCCGCGCCGGCTGCGGGAAGCCCACACTCGCGTGCGGCCTCGCGCAGCACCCTCTTGCACCTATTGCGGAAAACGGCGTTACCCAGCCTCTTTGCGGCGACGAAGGCCACTCTGCCTTGGGCGGCCTCGTCACCACGAAGAACGGTCACCCGTACCAACGGATGACCGTACCGTCTTCCGCGAGAGAAGACCTTCTCAAACTCTTTTCTAGACTTGATGGTCTCCACGGATCGGCAAGCTCTACACCGTAAGGCGCTTGCGGCCCTTGGCGCGACGACGTGCCAGCACCTGGCGGCCGCCCTTCGTGGACATACGAGCACGGAAGCCGTGCGTCTTTGCGCGCTTGCGCTTGTTGGGCTGGTACGTGCGTTTCATGGTTCCTCCTGATACCTATGGTGTGGGGAGAAGCTCCCCATTGCATGCGAGAATCGAGCTAAAGATTGTAGAAGTCCGCAACGTAGGTGTCAACCTGCCAAATTTGTGTCGGCGGGCATGTGGTGGAGGTGTGATTTGTGGCGACAGCGCATAGCGAATGCGCGACGTGGGTACTCACCAGTGTTGGCCCGCCAAGATTTCCCTAAGACGGCCTCAGCTGAAAGAAATCTTTCCTTTTGCCGTTAACTTTCTTACTTCGTGGTAGAATTTTCTCCCGTTTATTCAGCTCTTCTCAACGGTTTTCATCAAGTTATTCTCATCTGAAGAAAACTTTCATTCGCATAATTTTCAACGCGAAAGTTTTTCTTCAACCGTCGAGAATATGTCGAAAAGTGCAGGGAGACAGACGTGGCACAGGACTTCTACCCCTTCGTGGAAAACGGCGGCGGCCAGGCGCCGGACGTCTCGCAGGTGCGCCATCCGGCGCGCATCGCGGTCTACGACGACGCGGCGGCGGCACCGCGCGTGGTTATGGTGGAGCCCCAGGAAGTGCGGCCGTATTTGGAGGAGATAACCCTGCAGGTAACCCAGCTCGCACAAGGTCAGGGCGGCACCATCCCGTTTATGGTCATACGCGAGATCGTGGAGAACTTTATCCACGCGTACTTTATGGAGCCCACCATCTCGATCCTGGACCACGGCAACACCATCCGCTTTTCGGACCAAGGCCCCGGCATCGCGCAAAAGGACCGCGCCCTGCAGTACGGCACCACCTCCGCCACCGAGGAGATGCGCCGCTACATCCGCGGCGTGGGGTCTGGGCTGCCCTACGTGCAGCAGTACATGAGGGACAAGGGCGGATCGCTGGAGATTGACGACAACATATCGGGAGGCACCGTCGTGACGCTTCGCGCCAGGGGCCAGGGAAGCGAAGGCGTCGCGTTATCGCAGGCAGAACAGGCTGGCATGCCACAGCAGGCATACGCGCAGCAGGGGTGGCCGCAACCGCAGCCGCAGCCGCAAGAGGCGCCGTGGCCGCAGCAGCCGCAGGCCGCGCCGGGCTACGTCACGCAGCCCGGCTGGCAGCCGCAGCCATGGTCCCAGCAGCCGCAGGGCTGGCCGCAGCAGTCGCAGGGCTGGCCGCAGCAGGGTACGCCGGGAGCTCCCCCGCAGCAAGGCTGGCCGCAGACGCAGGGCTGGCCGCAAACACAGCCCCAGCCACAGCCGACGCAAGCCCCACCGCAGGGCCCACCGCAACAGGGCGGTTGGCCGTCCGTATCGGTTCGCGGGCGCGCGATTTTGGACTATCTCTCCACGCACGACGCGGTTGGACCGTCCGACCTCGCCCGCGAGTACGGCGAGTCACAACCAACGTGGACGCGCGAGCTCCAAGCGCTCGAGGAGGCCGGGCTCATTCGCAAGGATGGACAAAAGCGGCGCCTCACGGCCATGGGCAGAAGCTTCATCTCGTAGGTGCGACTGATGCGGGCGCTTACGACGCGTTGGCCCCGTTTCCCTCAGCTAACGAAAACGTCATCCCAGCCTAGGCGGGCGCACTTCTCGGTGCCGGGCCTGACGCCGGGTACACTTTTCGGTCCGCAGCTTCCCCCACCGGGTACACAAATCGGCCGTTTGTGCGCCCGGCAGGGACGTTCGCGGACGCAAAAGTGCGCCCGGCACCCACGACCCCTCCGAAAAGTGCGCCCGGCAGGGAGGCCTGCGGGCGCGAAAGTGCGCCCGGCCCGCTCGACCCCTGGCAAAGTGCGCCCGGCAGGGACGACCGTGGGCGCAAAAGTGGCCACGGCCCCGTCCCGTGAGGCCGGGTCTCCACCGGCCCGCAACTTCCCCTGCGCGCGAGCCGCACAGGTAGGGCGCCACACCCCCACTTTGCAAGCATCCCCACCGCTGCCGTTTAAAAATCAACAGAAGTTTTTAACATCTTTGCGAGGTTTTCATCATATACTGTTCACTGTGAGATAAACGACGGGGGGGCATGATGGACTTAGCCAGCGAATCTGATGCAGAGATACTGTGGGACGACATCGTCTCCTCCCTTGAGGCGGAAGAGCTGCCCGCGGCCACGGTCGCCATGCTCCAAAGCTGCGAGGCCGAGTCACTCACCGACGACACGCTGCGCATACGCACCGCGTCGCGCTTCGTGCAGCGCACCATCGGCCGTCTTGGCACGCGCCTGGACGAGGCTGCCTCGGCCGTGGCGTTCCAACCCCTTCACGTGGACGTCGTCGTGGCCGTCGACGCCGCTCCGAAGGCCAAGGCAAAGCCCAAGGCGACACCCGAGCGCCGGCCGGCAGAGCCCGCGCACCACGAGGAGCCCCCTGCGCGCGAACCCCTGCGCGACGTCGCGCCCGTCCCTGTAAAGAAGTCCTCGAATCCGCTGGTAGAGACCATTACCCCAACGGACTCCCTGCTCACCTTCGACCGCTTCGTGGAAGGGCCCCAGAACAAGTTCGCCTTCGATGCCGCCAAGCAGGTGGCAAACGGAAACCGGAACTACAACCCCCTGTTCATTTTTGGCAAGAGCGGCCTGGGGAAGACGCACCTGCTCCGCGCGATCCAAAACTACATAGCCCAAAACGACCCCGAGCGCACCTGCGTGTATCGCGTGGCCACCGATTTCATAGACGACTACTCGCGCGCCATGAAAAACGCCAACTCCGGCGCCGCGGCGGCACTCGCCGAGAACTACCACAGCATCGACGTGCTCATAATCGACGACATACAGCTCATGAGCACCGCCGCAGGGACCATCGGTTTCTTCTATGACACGTTCAACTATTTGGTGGGGCACGGCAAGCAGATCGTCCTCGCCGCCGACCGCACCCCCTCAGAGCTGGGCATGGGCCAGTCTCGCTTCGACGAGCGCGTAACCAGCAGGCTGGACTCTGGCATGACCGTGAGCATCCAGGTGCCCGACTACGAGCTCAAGCTGCAGCTCATCGACGCCTTCTACGATCGCATGAGGGCCGACGCGCGCAAAGAGCACATCCCCGGGCTGGACGCAAACATATCACCCGAGCTGCGCCGCCTCATGGCCGAGCGCGCGGGCACCAACATACGCGTGATCGAGGGCTTCGTGCAGTCCTGCCTCATGCTGGCATTCCAGGGAGAGCTCATGGGACGCCCGATCGGCGAGGAGGACATCATCGCCGTCGCGGAGCAGAAGTGGCCCAGCGGCCAGCGGCGCGTAACCGTCGTGCAGATCCAGGAGGCCGTGGAGCGAAGCTACGGCATCGACCACGAATCCCTGGTTGGCGGCAAGCGAAACAAGGAGCTCATGGAGCCGCGCCACGTGGCCATCTGGCTCACGCGCGAGCTCACCGACAACACCCTTGCCGACATAGGAAAGCACTTCGGCGGTCGCACGCACGCCACCGTAAAGCACAGCATAGGCGTCATAGAGGAGGGCATGAAGGACGACCGCACCCTGCAGGACCGCGTAGGACGCATTCGCGATTCCATACTGGAATAGCGATGTTCAAAATCTTGTCAATAGCCGGAACACAACGAGCGACAAGTGCGCCCTGGTTGAAGAATCACATTTTCGAAACCGTGTTCAAAGAAGAAAGCGTAGAATTCCGCTTGTCTGCAAACGGTCTGCAATTTAGCCTCTTACCTGCGACTTATCGGAGTTATCGACTTTTATACAGCACCTATTGTTACTACTAAATGTATTGAATATATAAATAGAAATAGGAGGAGTCATGAAGTTTACCGTAAGCCAGTCCGCACTCGGACGTGCGATCGCCGTGGTTGCCAAGGGCATCGGGGGCCAGTCCACGCTCCCCATCCTCGGGGGAATCTACCTAAAGGCGGAGGCGGGTGCCATCGAGCTGCAGACCACGAACGTAAACATCTCCATACGTCACGCGATTCCCGCCAACGTGGAGGAGGAGGGCGCGACGGTGGTTTCGGGCAGAATCCTCGCCAACGTTGCCAAAAACCTGCCCGACGCTGCCGTGCTGTTCGAGGCGGAGGCCGGCATGGTGTCCATCACCTGCGAGAAGGCCCACTTTAGGCTCAACGCGCTCGACCCCGCGGACTTTCCCGAGTTTCCGCACGTGGATCTGGAGCAGACGGTGGAGCTGCCCTGCGAGCTTCTCTCCTCCATGGTGGACAAGGTATACAAGGTCACCAGCAAGGACACGTCGCGACCCATCCTGGCGGGCGTGCTGCTTACTGTGGACCAGAACACCATTCGCCTGGTGGCCACCGACTCGTACCGCCTTGCCGTGTGCGACACCAACTCCGAGACCTCAAGTGCGACGGAGCCGTTTGAGACCATCGTGCCAGGTACCGTGCTCCACGACGTCATGGGGCTCGCCTCGGGCTCCGAGACGCTCTCCATCGGCATAGCCTCGAGTCAGATCGTGTTTACGTTTGGCAACACCACCTACGTCTCGCGCCGCATCGAGGGGAACTTCCCCAACTTCCGGCAGCTCCTGCCCGCCACCTGCAACACGACGGCCAAGGTGGACGCCGCGAGCCTTATGCAGGCGCTGCGACGCGTGGCGGTTATTGCCACGTCCAACCCCTCGGTGCGCTTTGACGTAGACGCCGACGGGGCCCTGCTCAAGCTCTCGGCCTCCTCGCCCGACCAGGGCGAGTCCACCGAGCTCATAGACGTGGAGGTTGAGGGCGATTCGCTCTCCATAGCGCTCAACTACCACTACGTGCTGGATTGCGTCGCTGCGAGCTCGCAGGACAAGGAGCTCTCGTTCGAGCTCCTGAGTTCCATGCAGCCGGCGGTGTTCAAGAGCTACGGCGGCATAAACTACCTGTACCTGCTCATGCCGGTGCGCATGTAGCCCAGACAAAGGGGATACTTCCCATTGTCTGATGTTATTGTCTGGACCTAATGTCTGGGCAGCCCGCAATCCCTGGAGGAGGCGACCCATGGGCCTTTTGGCAACCCGCATAGCGCTGCGCGACTGGCGCAGCTTCGCCGACCTGTGCATAGAGCTCGGAGAGGGTCTCACCGTCCTGTGTGGGCCCAACGCCACGGGCAAGACCAACACGGTGGAGGCCCTGCAGCTGCTTACGGCGGGTTCCTCGTTCAGGCATCCGCGCACGGCCGACCTCGTGCGCGAGGGCGCCCAGGCGGGACGCGCGGCGCTGCGCCTGGAAGGAGACGGCCGCGTGGTGGACGTGGCGTGCTCCGTGGAGGGCAGCCGTCGTCGCTTCGAGCGCAACGACAAGCCCGCCCGCCCCGCGGACCTGTCCTCCACGCTCATGTCGGTGCTGTTCTGCCCCGACGACCTCTCGTTCGTGAAGGCCGGCGCCAAGTACCGCCGCGACGAGCTTGACGCGTTTGGGATGCAGGCGAGCGCGGGATACCGCAAGGTGGCGCGCACGTACGCCCGTGCGGTGGAGCAGCGAAACCGCCTCCTGAAGGACCCCCAGCCCGACCTCGGCCTGCTGGATGCCTGGGACGCGTCGGTTGCGTTGGGCGGCGCCACCCTGCTGCACGCGCGCCTGTCCATGTTCTGTCGCCTTAGACGCCACGTCCGGTCCATATATTCGCAGGTGGGAGGCAACGAGGTCCTTGAATGTACCTACGAGAGCAGCCTGGGCGGAGGCGTTGAGGACCTCGAGCGCGACGAGCTGCGCGACCTCTTCCTCGATCGCCTCGCCGAGCTGCGCGCCGACGAGCTTGCGCGTGGCGTGACGCTGGTGGGGCCGCAGCGCGACGACGTGGCGTTTAGCATAGACGGCCGCGACGCCCGTTCGTTTGGCAGCCAGGGTCAGCAGCGCTCGGTGGTGCTTGCATGGAAGATGGCGGAGGTTGCCATCGCGCGCGAGGTTCTGGGCGAGCAGCCCCTGCTGCTGCTCGACGACGTGATGAGCGAGCTGGACGAGAGGCGCCGCGCCGCCATGACGCGCTTTGTGCAGGGCGGTATCCAGACGGTGGTAACCACGACCAACCTCGCGTACTTCCCTCCCGAGCTGCTCGAGGACGCCAAGGTGGTGCGCTATGGCGCAGAGGCGTAGGACAAGCGCGGACCGCGGCGGCGATGCCGTGCGCGCGGGCGATGCCGTGGGCGCGCTGCTTCAGGGAAGGCTCGGCAAGGGCTTGTCGGCGGCAAGTGCCGCGGCAAAGGCGTGGTATGCGGCAAACGGCGACCGTGAGCGCAAGCACACCACGGGCGTGTGGCTGCGCAAGTCGGGCCGCACCGGATGCGACCCCGTGCTCGTGGTGGCGCTCGACTCCAACCTGCTCGCCATGGAACTTGGCACGAACAAGGACCTCTACCTCGCCCGCCTTGCCTACCACGGCCTCGCCGTAAGCGACATCCGCTTTACCGTGCGCCGCGACCCGGCCACAGAAAGGCGCCGCTCGGGCGCGCTCAAGCAGTCGCCCCGCCCCACCCCGCTTCCCGAGCTCACGGCCGCGGAGGTCGAGCGGGTGGAGCGCGCGTGCGAGGACTTGCCCGACGGCCTTAGGCAGAGCGCCTGTAGGGCGATGTGCGCGTCTTTGCGACGCAACAAGGCTAGGTCTACGTACAAATCATGAAAATGCCCTCAGCGTCCATTCTGGGGCCGTCTGAGGTACAATTAAAAGTCGCACTGTCTAAAGAGAGGATACACGTGGCAAAGAAGAACCAATACGGTGCCGACAGCATCAAGGTCTTGGAAGGCCTCGATCCCGTGCGCAAGCGCCCGGGCATGTACATCGGATCCACCAGCGCGAGCGGCCTGCACCACCTCGTGTGGGAGATCGTGGACAACTCGGTGGACGAGGCCATGGCGGGCTTCTGCTCCAAGATCACGGTAACCGTGCATGCCGACAACTCCGTAACCGTTACCGACAACGGACGTGGCATACCCGTGGCGCGCCATCCGCAGAAGAAGATTCCCACCCTCGAGGTGGTGCTCACCGTGCTGCACGCCGGCGGCAAGTTCGACAACGACGCCTACAAGGTGTCCGGCGGCCTGCACGGCGTTGGCGTAAGCGTGGTAAACGCGCTCAGCTCGCGCCTCGTCGCCGAGGTAAAGCGCGACGGCGCGGTGTACAGGATGGAGTTCAGCCGCGGCAAGACCGTCCAAAAGATGAAGAAGGTGGGCACCTCCAAGGCAACCGGAACCTCCATTACCTTCTGGCCCGACGAGGACATTTTCGAGACCACCGTCTTCAACTACGACACCCTGCACGACCATCTGCAGGAGACGGCGTTTTTGAACAAGAACCTCAGGATCGTGCTGGTGGACGAGCGCGAGCTCGAGCCACGCAAGGACGAGTTCTGCTACGCCGGCGGCATCATTGACTTCGTGAAGTTCCTCAACGAGGAGAAGACCATCCTGCCCGGCCTCAGCCGCCCGATCTACATCGAGGGTCGTACCGCCGACGACGCACCCGCCGACAAGCGCGGCGAGGTGGAGGTGTCGTTGCAGTGGAACACCACCTACTCCGAGAAGGTCCTTTCCTTTGCGAATGACATCTACACCGACGAGGGCGGCATGCATCTGGAGGGCTTCCGCACGGCGCTCACCAAGACGCTCAACGACTACGCGCGAGCCAAGAAGCTGCTCAAGGACAAGGACCCCAACCTCACCGGCGACGACGTGCGCGAGGGCCTTACGGCGGTCATCTCGGTAAAGCTCCCCGACCCGCAGTTCGAGGGACAGACCAAGGCCAAGCTGGGCAGCTCCTACATGCGAACCCTCACGAACAAGGTGGTGAGCCAGGGGCTCGCCGAGTATCTGGAGGAGCATCCCAACCCCGCCAAAGAGATCTTCAAGAAGGCGAGCCAGGCCGCCAAGGGCCGTCTTGCCGCCCAAAAGGCGCGTCAGGCCACGCGTCGAAAGGGCCTGCTCGAGTCCGCGAGCCTGCCCGGCAAGCTGGCCGACTGCTCGGTGCGCGACCCCGAGATGACCGAACTCTTCATCGTGGAGGGCGATTCCGCAGGTGGCTCGGCAAAGATGGCGCGCGACCGCTCCATCCAGGCCGTCCTGCCGCTGCGCGGAAAGATCCTCAACGTGGAGCGCGTCCAGGAGCATCGCGCGCTCTCGTCCGACACCATCACCTCGCTCATCACCGCCATCGGCACGGGCGTGGGGCCTGAGTTCAACATCGAAAAGGCCCGCTACCACAAGATCGTGATCATGACCGATGCGGACGTGGACGGAGCCCACATCCGCATCCTGCTGCTCACGTTCTTCTACCGCTACATGCGCCCCATGATCGACGCGGGCTACATCTACGTGGCGCAGCCGCCGCTCTACCAGCTGCGTCCCAAGGGCCGCAAGGGCGGCAAGTACCTGTACACCGACGAGGAGCTGGCCATCGAGGCGGCCAAGTACGAGGACGCGAGCCGCTATACCGTGCAGCGCTACAAGGGCCTCGGCGAGATGGACCCCGAGCAGCTGTGGGAGACCACCATGGAGCCCAAGAACCGCATCATGCTGCGGGTCACCGTGGAGGACGCCCTTTCCGCCGACCGCGCGGTGAGCGACCTCATGGGCACCACTGTGGAGAAGCGCCGCAACTTCATCCAGACCCACGCCAAGGACGTCCGCTTTTTGGACATCTAAGGTGTTCGTACGGGGATTCCTCTCGTCTCCGCGCTCAAACAGCGCTTCGCGAACCGCGCGCGGAGACGAGAGGAATCCCCGCGGGCGGGTAACGCCACCCGCGTAGATGATGGTTCGCCGCTTCGCGGCGAGTTTGGAAGGAGCTTGCGGAACTCGCATCCGGAAAGGACAAGGGCGGCACGTCCCGGGATTTTGTCCGCGTGCGAGTTCTGCGAAGCAGCTGTTGAGTCATGCGGGCAACATTCCGGGACGTGCCGCCCGGGAGGTCCCACGGGCAATCGGAGGGAAGGGCTTCTCCCGGACTGACCTTTTGGGGAATGAAAATTGGCGCATCGCTTCGCGCCGCGTTATAGAAGGAGAGAGATGGCAGACGAGACGAACAACAGCGAGAACCAGGACGAGTTGCGCGGACCCGATGGGCGCGACCATCTGGACGACCTCGTAAATCGCGCCATGCATGACATGGAGACGGATCCCGAGCGAGACGACGAGGATCCCTCCGACGTGTACGACGAGATGGAGGAGGATGACTATCCGCCCGAGCAGGGTTCTGTGAACCTCGCGGGCGCGAACCTGAGCCACACCATATCCGACGAGGCCGGCACGAGGCTGGACCTCACCGACATCCACGGCGGTGCGCTCAAGCCCATCGAGATGGCTTCCGAGATGAAGACCTCGTTCCTCGAGTACTCCATGTCGGTTATCGTGGCCCGCGCGCTGCCCGACGTGCGCGACGGCTTGAAGCCGGTGCACCGCCGCATCCTGTACGCCATGAACGAGGCCCACATCGTGCCCACGCGCCCGCACAAGAAGAGCGCGTGGACCGTCGGCGAGGTTATGGGCAAGTACCACCCACATGGCGACTCGGCCATCTACGATTCCATGGTGCGCATGGCGCAGGACTTCTCTATGCGACTGCCGCTGGTGGACGGCCACGGCAACTTCGGCTCGGTGGACGGCGATCCCCCGGCGGCCATGCGCTACACGGAGTCGCGCCTCACGCACGCCGCGATGGAGATGCTGCGCGACCTGGACAAGGAGACCGTGGACCTGCAGCCCAACTACGACGAGTCCTTGTCTGAGCCGGCGGTTCTTCCCGCACGCTTCCCCAACCTGCTGGTAAACGGCTCGTCGGGAATCGCGGTGGGTATGGCCACCAACGTGCCTCCCCACAACCTGGGCGAGGTCATCGAGGCCGTATGCCTTCTTATCGACAACCCCGACGCCTCGCTGGACGACATCATGAAGGTGCTCCCCGGCCCGGACTTCCCCACCGGCGGCATCATCATGGGCACCGACGGCATCCGTGACGCATATTCCACGGGCCGCGGCTCCATTACGGTGCGCTCCAAGGTGCACGTGGAGAGCGTGGGCCGTGGCGGAAGGCAGCGCCTGGTGGTTACCGAGATCCCGTATCAGGTGAACAAGGGCCTGCTGCAGGAGAAGATCGCCCAGCAGGTAAACGAGAAGCGCATAGAGGGCATATCCGACATGCGCGACGAGTCCAACCGCAAGGGCATGCGCATCGTAATCGACCTCAAGAGCGGTGCGGTGCCGCAGGTCGTCCTCAACAACCTGTACAAGCGCACGCAGCTCCAGGCCAACTTCGGGGTCATCGACATCGCGCTGGTGGACGGCGTGCCGCGTACGCTCACGCTTCCCGAGATGCTGCGCCACTACATCGACCACCAGGTGGACGTGGTTACCAGGCGCACGCAGTTCGACCTCGCCAAGGCGCAGAAGGACCTGCACATCCGCGAGGGCCTGCTCATCGCCGTGGACAACATCGACGAGATCGTGCACATCATTCGCAGCTCGCGCGACGACGCGGAGTCCAAGCGTCGCATGAACGAGCGCTTTGGCCTGGACGAGGTCCAGTGCGAGGCCATCCTGCAGATGCGCCTGCGTCGCCTAACGGGTCTGGCGCGCGATCAGCTCGTGGCCCAGATCGAGGACCTACGCGAGCGCATTGCCTACTACACCGACCTCCTGGAGCACAAGGACAAGCTCCTGGGCGTGATCAAGGACGAGCTGCGCCAGATCTCCGAGCGCTTTGCCACGCCGCGTCGCACGCAGATAAACGCGCAGGGCGCCGAGGACCTGGACGTGGAGGACCTCATCGCCGAGGAGGACATGGTCGTGACCTTCACCCATGCCGGCTATGTAAAGCGCCTGCCGGTGGCCACCTATCGCTCGCAGAAGCGCGGTGGCAAGGGCATGAGGGGCCTCTCGCTCAAGGACAACGACTACGTCGAGGACCTGTTCGTGGCGAGTACCCACGACTACATGCTGTTCTTCACGAACAAGGGCAAGGTGTATCGCCTCAAGGTGCACGAGCTGCCGCTCGGTAGCCGACAAGCCCGCGGTTCGGCACTTGTCAACGTGCTCAACCTGGCCGAGGGCGAGCATCCCATGGCCGTCATCGCTGCGCGCGACTTCCCCGAGGACGAGTACCTCATGTTCTCCACGGCCTCCGGCATGGTGAAGAAGACCGCCATGGCCGACTACGACGTTAATCGCTCCGGTGGGCTCATTGCCATCAAGCTTAAGGCCGGTGACGAGCTGGTGGGCGTGCGCCGTGTGAAGTCCGAGGATCGGGTTATTCTGTGCAGCACGGATGGCAAGGCGATCGTGTTCGACGAGAGCCAGGTGCGCTCGATGGGTCGCGACACCAGCGGCGTGCGCGGCATGGCCCTCAAGGATGACGCGCGCGTATTGGGCATGGAGATCAGCAACGGTAAGGGCGACCTTGTGGTGATTACCGAGAATGGCTTTGGCAAGCGCACGCCGGTGAGCGAGTATCCCGTGCGCAACCGTGGCGGCCAGGGCGTGTTTACCATCGCCATGACCCAGAAGAAGGGCAAGCTGGTGGCCTGCCGCGTCGTTGGCCCACAGCACGAGCTCATGATTGTGTCCGTCGCGGGTGTTATGATACGCGTCAAGGCAGAGGACATCTCGCGCCAGGGCCGTGCGACCCAGGGCGTCAAGATCATGAACTTGGGTGAGGGCGACCGCGTGAGCGCCATGGCTCGCATGATCGCGCGTAAGAAGAAGGCACCTAAGCGTCGTGCCGGTGCCGGCGAGGCCCAGGCTATGCTCGACATCGCCGCGGCCGGCGGAGACGTGGACGATCCCGACAACGTGGACGTTGGCGGCGACGAGGAATTTGACGAGTCGCTTTTGGACGAGTAACCTTAACGACCGTTGTTGTTTTTCGTTGGCCTTTCCCACGAGGGCCTAGACATCGCGAAGGCCCCTTCCCGCTTTGGTGGGAAGGGGCCTTCGCGTGCGCTGCCTTCGCGCGCGTGCCTCAAGGCGTGGAGTGTCGCTCGTCACTTGTCGCAAAGTCTGTAATCCCCTGAGCAAAGTCTGTAGCCCCCTGAGCAAAGTCTGTAATCCCCTGAGCAAAGTCTGTAATTCCTGGAGTAAAGTCTGTAGGATAAAAATGACCAATGTATAAAATGCCTGGTAAATGAAATCAAATATCATATCATCGCCCATATTTCTACAGACTTTATGGCTAGCGCTACAGACTTTATGGCTAGCGCTACAGACTTTATGGCTAGCGCTACAGACTTTATGGCTAGCGCTACAGACTTTGCGCTAAGCGCTACAGACTTTGCGTCGAACACTACAGACTTCGAGTGTGGGAATCGTCATGGTTCCCATCTTCGGTCGTTAGGGTGAGTTTTCAACATTGGATTTTGCATAAATAGCGTGGGTCTCTGCATATAAATCGCCATCTGTTTTCTGTCAGTCGCATAAAAATAGTTAGATACCATATAACACCACTTCAATTGTGTTTGAAATATGGAGGAATTCGAGTGGCAAAAGTTACTAAAAAAGTAGTGCATTTTGGAACGAGCCATATTCCATGTGCTATGCCAAAAGCCGAGCAATATCGGGGAAATATACACCTGACGCAGGCGAAATTCTCAAGGGCTGATTGGGTATGGTTGTGGCATGGATACTTGCAGAAACATATTCCTTAGTCACGTGTCTGCGCTCGCTTGTTGGGCGGTGATCGGGCACAAAGGTTTGCTGCCACAGACTCAAACGGATATCCGTGACGCGAAAACGGCGGCAAAGAATCCCAGCACCATCTTCGAAGAAGGCCTGCTTGAAAGCGGGTTCATACAGAAGCTGCCCAAGCCTCTCGACGTGCTTGTCCCAGCGCACGGACGCACATTCAAGTCCAATCTGTTTACTTGTCATCTGCGAGAGGGAGAGCTTCCATCCGGAAGCCTGAGGCGCCTTACCGAGCACGTGTTCATATCCTCCCCCGAGCTCACGTTCGCGCAGCTGGGAACCGTGCTAACCGATGTGCAGCTCGCAACGGTGGGAATGATGCTGTGCGGAAACTACTCCATCGCCCCCAACGAAGAGAGAAAACTGTTGGAGAGAAAACCGCTTACATCGCTGGATTCGCTGAAACACATGGTTGACCAAACGAGGAGGTTCCATGGATCCACGACAGCCCGTCGTGCGATTGATATGTGCTTGGAGGGTTCTCGTTCGCCGAGGGAGTCCATAGCGCCCCTGCTCATTAGTTTGCCGCCGATGATGGGAGGATATGAGCTGGAGCAGCCGGAACTCAATCGTAAGGTGCATTTGTCTCCTGCCGCGGCTGCCATTGTGGGCATGTCGGAGATCACTCCGGATCTGTGTTGGTTCGATCGCAAGACGCTTCTGGAGTACGACAGCTGGGAAAACCATCAGGATGGTATGCGACTTTCGAATGATGACCTTAGAATTCAGGCGTTTGTAAAGGACGATTGGACGGCCCTCACCCTGCGGACGGAAAACATGAACGATAGCGTTAAGTTCGATCGCATAGTGCGCGGCGTGCTCGCACCAGCTCTGGGTGCAAGGGTGCCATCCTTGACGCAGGGATATATGAATTTGCAGCGAGAGCTTAGGGATGAGGTTATGTCTTTTGACCCCTACGTAAGCTCCTCCGAGGCAAGAAAACGGCTTCGCTATTACAGACAAAAACGCAAGAGCATTGGATTTGGGTAGTCTAGGCTTTAAACGCGACGACCAATCGCTCCATTCGGGTTGACAAAGTCTGTAGTCCTCGTCACAAAGTCTGTAACCTCTGGGCGAAAGTCTGTAATTCTCATTACGAAGTCTGTAACCCTCATCGCAAAGTCTGTAGCATTTTGAATAAAATCTGCATAAAATAAATGCAAAGGTCTTAAAATAGCAGGTAAATGGTTAATAAATAAATATTATACTAATAAAAATACAGACTTTGCCCAAGGGGCTACAGACTTTGCCCAAGGGGCTACAGACTTTGCCCAAGGGGCTACAGACTTTGTGTTGGCTTGCGTTGGCGGGGCGTTAAAACTACGAAAAGTCGTCGGGAGACAAGCCCTCAACAAAATCGTGAAACGCCTGCGCCTCCTGCTCGCGCTGGTCACGCTCTACCGACGAGAAGTCCGGTAGCGTCGCCGCGGAAAGCACGTCACTCTCCACGAATACGGGTACATGTACGCGCACGGCAAGGGCAAGCGCATCGGATGGGCGCGCGTCAACGCTCAAGCTCTCACCTTGTGCGCTTCTCAAGCAGATCTGAGCGTAAAAGGTAGTGTCGCGTACGTTGTTTATAACTACGCTGGTAACGCTAGCACCCAGCTCGTCAATGACGTTTTGCAAAAGATCGTGCGTCGCGGGGCGCTTTTGTCGGCGTCCGTCGACCCCCATGCTAATGCAGGCCGCCTCAAACGCACCAATGCGAATGGGAAGCTTGGCGCTAGAGTCGCTGTGTCGAGGCTTGAGCACGACCACCGACGCAACGGGACCTGCGCCCACAACAACCGACTGTATGTCCATACGAATGAGTGCCATGCGCACATTCTACCCTTCTAGAAGAAAAAGACAAAGGAATTTTGAGATTTCACTTGACGAACCCATGAAACACGAGTAATGTATTTCGTTGCGGATGGGCCTGTAGCTCAGTTGGTCAGAGCGTCCGGCTGATAACCGGGAGGTCACAAGTTCGAGCCTTGTCAGGCCCACCATCCTTTGACAATAAGCGCCCCAGCGTGAGCCGAGTCGCCGCTGGGGCGCTTATTACAGGGGGACGTAGCTCAGCTGGGAGAGCGCGGGCTTTGCAAGCCTGAGGTCGTGGGTTCGATCCCCATCGTCTCCACCAAACGCAACGAGCCGGGTATTCGCCCGGCTCTTCTCATATAAGCGGTACAAAGGGGACTGTCCCCTTTGTACCAAAAGGCAAAAACGGGCCAAAGGGGACTGTCCCCTTTGTACCCACGGTAAATACGCTAAAATACACACGCATTACCGCACCACAAATGCAGAAAGGCCAAAATAATGGCAAAGAAGCCCACAACCTTTAGCATGCGCATGCCCGAGGACCTCAACGAGAAGATCCAGGAATATGCCACCAAGAACAACTGCACCAAGGCGGAGGCTATGAGCCACTTCGCCCGCGCGGGCATCGAGCTAGAGGAAAATGGTCCTGCATCGGCAAATCCCGCATCGGGAGAGGCGTCGCCCGAACCGGCGGCGGCCGAGGCGCTCGCAAAGATCCAAGAGCGCCTGGAAGCGCTGCAAAACCTCCCCACCATAGAGCCCGAGCCTTCCGTTGCCATCGTCCCCGCAGACATCAAGGACAAAATACAGGCGTATTCTGCACAGCATGAATGCAGCGAACACGAAGCATTAACGTATTACGCCAGGATAGGCATACAAATGAGCGCCAGCGACCACCCTGCGTCGGCAAGCGAGGTGGCTGAACTCGCGCGTCGCCTTGACGTTCTTGCGAAGGACGGACAGCAGAAGAACGAACAGCTCAAAACGATGACCGAGCTCCTTACGAGCATTCGTGACTACACCAAGCCGGACGAGGTGGAGCTCGAGGGCGAGCTGGCCGACCAAGAGGCCGAGGATGTAGAGGACAGCGAGCTCTCCGAAGAGGAACGCCAACGCATTGCCGACGAGCACACGCGCCAAATTGTGAGCGACGTTATGGGCAGCTACATGGAAAAGGAGCGCGCGGAGCGCGAGGCAAGCGAGCGGCGCGCGGCGGAACAGGCTCAGCACATGGCACCACAGACGCCCAACCTCATGATTTGGATACCGGTTTTGGTGGCCGTCATTGTGAGCCTGGTTATTGGCCTCGTTGTAATACTGACGCGTTAATACGGGAGAATACATATGGATAGCAGGGATAATACAGAATACGGAAGTGTATCACCCCAGTTGGATGAGCTTTCCAGCACCTTGATGGGCGATGCGCTGGACCTGCTTGCCGACGGTAAAGACGTAAACGTATTATTGGCAATACAAGACGAGGACGAAACGGTAACGTCACTACAGCTAGCCGACGACGGGCCCGAGGCGCTGCTTCAGGGCGCACGCGACAGAATCAGGCGATCGAGGCATGCGGTGCGTTATGCGCTTACCTACGAGGCCGCTATCCAGATGGACGACGGAACCTTTGCGCCGGCCCTCATATTGGAGTTCGGCGAGCGCGGCCGGGCGAGTTTCTCGGCTTATTCCTTGTTTGAGGGTCGCGGTGAGGGAGACAATTTCCGTTGGACCGACCCCGCTCCCGCCGGCGAGGAAGAGCCGCTGCTTGGGTAAGGCCACACACGGCCCATCCATGCCTGCATCATTTGGGGACAGTCCCCTTTCGCACGCGCGTGCCTCTTCTTTTGCGACAAGCACCCATCAAGATAGGTCTTTGTTGTGGTTTGTCGCGGGGCGCGCTTCCCCACCCCACGCTCCTGCTAGAATCTCTCGGTCAAGCGTATGAGCAAAAGAGGGGACCACATGCTTCAACAGAGCATACGTAACATCGCAATCATCGCACACGTCGATCATGGCAAGACCACGCTGGTGGACCAGATGCTTCGCGCGTCGGGTGCCTTCCGCGAGGGCCAGCAGGTACAGGAGCGCGTTCTGGACTCAAACGACCAGGAGCGCGAGCGCGGAATAACCATCCTCGCCAAGAACATCTCCATAGAATACAAGGGCATAAAGATCAACGTCATAGACACGCCGGGCCACGCCGACTTTGGCGGCGAGGTGGAACGCGTGCTAAAGATGGCTGACGGCGCGCTGCTGCTCGTGGATGCCGCGGAGGGGCCGATGCCTCAGACGCGCTTCGTGCTGCGCCACGCCATTGCCAACGGTCTTCTTATTATGATCGTGGTGAACAAGGTGGATCGCGACGGAGCCGATCCCGAGCGCGCCATGGAGGCGAGCCTGGACCTCATGATGGACCTCGGCGCTACTGACGAGCAGATAGAGTTTGCCATGGAGCACGTGGTATATGCCTCTGCCGTAAATGGGTTCAGCCGCCTGGAGCCGGACGGACCAAACGAGGGAGACATGTTCCCCCTGCTCAACATGATCGTAGAATCGCTTCCCGCTCCGGACGTGGAGCCGGATGGCTCGCTCGCCATGCAGTGCGTTACCGTGGACCATTCCAGCTATGTGGGCAGGATTGGCATCGGACGCGTGTACTCCGGCACGATTCACGCGGGAGAGCGCATCCTTGTGGTAAAGAATGACGGAAGCCGTGCGATGGCGCAGGTAAAGCAGCTGTTTACCTTCGACTATTTGGGTCGTAAGGAGTGCGACGAGGTTGTGGCCGGCGACATTGGAGCCGTGGTGGGCGTGGACGGTACCGACATCGGCGACGTGTACACCGATCCCGACGATCCCGTGGAACTCGATCCCATAGAGATCGATCCCCCCACCCTCTCAATCGTGTTCGAGGCAAGCACCTCTCCGCTCGTGGGTCGCGACGGCGACATAGTGGGTGGCAGGCAGCTCAAGGAGCGCCTCATGCAGGAGGCCGAGAACAACGTGACCATGCGCATAGAGGAGCTGCCCGACAAAACCGGCATCGAGGTTGCCGGGCGTGGCATCCTGCACCTCTCGGTGCTTATGGAGCAAATGAGGCGTGAGGGCTATGAGTTTCAGGTGGGGCGCCCGCGCGTGCTGTACAAGAAGGGCGAGGGCGGTGTGAGGCTCGAGCCCGTCGAGCAGGCTGTGGTGGAGTGTCCCAACGAGTATTCGGGCAAGGTTATCGAGACGTTTGGCAACGTGGGTGGCACCATGGTAGGTATGGAGGCCGGCGATACCCAGACGCACCTGGAGTTCAACATTCCCACGCGTGGCATCATGGGCCTCAAGACCCGGATCATGAACGTGACGCACGGAGAGGGCGTGTTCTACCATACCTTCCTCGAATACGGCCCGTTTGCCGGCGACATTGGCGGCCGCAAGAACGGTGCCATGATTTCCATGAGTACCGAGAAGGCCGTGGCGTATGCCTTGGGTACCCTGCAGGAGCGAGGAAGCCTGTTCGTCGGTCCGGGCGAGGAGTGCTATGAGGGCATGCTCGTGGGCGAGAGGCCCAGGCCCGACGACATGGTGGTTAACATCGCACGTACCAAGCAGCTCGGCAACCAGCGTTCGAGCACGGCCGACATTGCCGTGCAGCTCACTCCCCCGCGCACGTTTACGCTGGAAGAGGCTCTGGAATACATCATGGACGACGAGCTGGTGGAGATCACGCCCAAAAACATCCGCATGCGCAAGCGCATCCTCAACGAGACCGACCGTCGCAAGTGGGCGGTGCGTCACGGCCTGGTGAAGAAGTAGGCTCCGAGCAAAATGCCAAGACCTAGACAGGCCCCGAGTTACGGTTTTTCAAAATCGCAACTCGGGGCCTGTTCCTCAGTTCGGAAGCCCTATTCTGGCCAGCTCCCTATTCCGGCCAGTTGTTCTGATGATGGACGGGGCCTTTCTCCGGGGCACTAATCGTGAGCGAAAGACCGCCCTTGTCATAGTCGAGCGCATGCCCTGCCTCCCTTACGTTGTGCATGGATTGCTTGACCTGGCGCGACTTGACCTTGGTGTCGTACAGGTAAAACGCTATGGGAAGCGCGAGGCCGAGGAGGACAAAGCCTATTGACAACACCATGTTGCCCAATCCCTCCTTGGGCATGATTACCATACCCAAGAAGACGAGAAGCACCGTGCCGGGAAGGCTTATGAGCACCGATATGAGCCCTTCCTTTCTGGCACTGCGATTCTGCTTCGCTTGGTCGATGGGCAGGTTGACGGCGACTTTGCCAGTTTGTCCGTTAACCCCAACCAGATAGCCCTTGTCTTCAAATTTGGTTACAAACAGCCATACGGGCAAAAGCGCCTGCGTGGATCGTGTATGGCGGACCGTTGCGCACGAGCGCTTGCTGTCGACGCTGGTGGAGGTCCAGTAGTCGTCGAGGATGGTTTGCCTGCAGGCGAGGACAGCCGTGTTCTTTGCCCTAAAGTCCACGCGACCGTTTACGTCTTCGCCCTTAACGGTAAAGTGTTCGGCCACGAATCCAGGCAGGCAGTCTGTGGAGAACGGCTCGAACTTGCCGTAGTCGTATGGCTCGAGGGAATCCATCATGTCGTCGGGCATGCGCGCGGAAGAGTCGGCCGGTATTCGCTCGTATGCATAGGTACCTGCGCGACGGTGATCGCCATACGAGATGTTTTTGCCCCTCTCGTGAGAAGACACGAAGGTAAAGTCGAAGTCAACCACGCCATCCTTGAGCCAAAACGGGACGTACGTACCTTGCATGCTAACAATTGAGGACTTTTCCGCAAAACCTTCCGGCAAATATTGCTTGTCCTTTATGAACTCCTCATACCTTTGCACGGCCTGCGTCTTGGTTATGCCAAAGGGGATTACGAACTCGGGCTCGAACTCCTCCTCAAGGCGATGGGGAACAATTTCGTGGTTTCCGCAGTACGGACACGACGTGGCCGCAACGAAGTCATCCATAACGAGCGTTGCGCCGCACTCCGGACACAGATATCCCGATGGTGTGGCGTCTATGCGGCTTATCTGGAGATCTTGCGCCTCGTAGACGTTGCCACACCAGGCACACGTGAGCGCGCCCGTATGGGCGTCATAGTGAACTGCCCCGCTGCAGGTTGGGCACTTGCGCACTTCGATGGTCTTTTGACCCATGGGTTTCTCGCAATCCCTGAGTTGGCATGACAATAATCAATTGTAAGGATGTTCGAACTTGTTGCAACGAGTGGCATGCTTGCGTGCAAGGGTGACGTTGTTATCTGCCACTTGCCGTATGGCATACGACTGTGCTATACTTACGTGCGCGCTAAAAGGAGAGTTGTCCGAGCTGGCCGAAGGAGCACGATTGGAAATCGTGTATGCGCCTAAAGCGCATCCGGGGTTCGAATCCCCGACTCTCCGCCAGAGCTTTCCGCGGCGCCGTCAAGGCGCCGCTTTCACCCTTCGGAGGGGTGGCAGAGTGGTTGAATGCGGCGGTCTCGAAAACCGTTTGGCCCTTTTCGGGTCACGAGGGTTCGAATCCCTCCTCCTCCGCCAGAGCACAAACCGCGTCCCGGCAACGGGGCGCTTTTCTTTGGGAGGACGCGTAGGGGATTCGAACCGGAAGGTCGCGAGAAGCCCAAAAGCTGACAAGTGACCTGTCCCCTTGTCAGCACGGCAACGAAAAGCTGACAAGTGACCTGTCCCCTTGTCAGCTTTTTTACCAGCTTTGATTTGCGGCGTGGATAACCCCTATAATGGTTCTCTAATATGTCGTTATAGGAGGTAACGTCATGGATGACCAAAGATACTTTTCCCTTTCGTGGGCAATGCTCACACGCGACAAGGGCTGGATTAAGCCCCTACTCGTTATGGCGGCGGCATCGTTGGTGCCAGTCGTGGGAGAATTTGGAAACAAGGGATTCGCCTTGGAGTGGGCGCGTCTTACCGCATGGGGAGTCGATTCCGCCCCCAAGCAGAAGAACGTGGACATTGGCAAATGCGTAACCAGTGGAGCGCGCGCGTTCGTGGTGAGTCTCGGCTGGGGAGTTCTCCTTAGCCTTGTGATCGGCACCGTCAACGTGCTCTTATCGTTTTTGCCTGGAAACGTAGGCAGGCTCCTGGCCGCCATGGCGAGCTTGGCTCTTTCGGTAATTATGGCGATTGCGAATTTGGCGATCATGGTTGCCGAGTTGCGCACGGCAATATACGAAAAGATTGGTGCGGGATATCAGCCAAATCGCATTATTGAGCTTATTAGGCGTGATACCAGCGGTTTCCTGCGCGTATTTCTTATTCAGTTCGTGTGTGGGTTTATTATTGCCGCGATCGTTACGGTATTCGTCATCATTTGCATGCTGTTCTTTATCCCGTTCTTTTTGAGACTTAACGCTGGGTATACGAATAGCGATGTGGTTTTGGGCATGCTGGCGGGCATGATCGTTCCCTTTGTGGCCGTATGCGTGGTGTTTGGATACGTGATATCGTTCGTAGCAAATGCCGTAAGGATGCTGGTGGTCAATGCGCTTGGGTTGTGGATGCGTCAGTTTGACGTTCCCAACTGGGGACGAAGCGAGGATCCCCTTCCGGATACGTCAGGACCGCAGACAAGTGCTCAGCAATGGCAACAACCCATGCAGGCGCAGGGCGGGCAGCCCGGTATGTATGCGCATCCCACGCAACAGACGCCCGCGCAGCAGCCCATGCAAACGCAGCAGGTTGTGCAGCCTGCGCAAGCGGCGCTGCAGGCTGAGCAGGCGTATAGGGTCGCGCAGCAAGAGGCTGAGAAGATCCATGAGCAAACGCTGCAGCAGCAGGTTGTGCCACAGCAGACAGAGGCGTCGGTGCAGCCACAGCCCCAGCCAGAGGTGGAGGCGTGGCAGCAGGAGCCCGAGGCCATGCAGCAACCGCCGCAGCAGGTCGTGTCGCAGCAGCCCCAGCCGGAAACCGTGGCGAACGAGGAAGCACCCAAGCCCGCTTCCGAACAGCTACCCCCCACGATTTCACTGAAGCCAGAGGCATCCGACCACGACGACAAAAAGGACGCCGAGGACCTTTACGAGAGCATGTCTGAGGCAATAAGGGAAAACGATCGCGTGGAAGGCGACTAGCCACGGTTTTATCTCATCAACCCCTATGGTGCCATCCCTTCGAGTGTCGCAAAGGCGCGTGGAGGGGTGGCACTTCTTCTTTTTGACGGCAAAGAAGAAGTGCTGGACCCAATGGGCAAGCTCTTATCAAGTCTATGATCCATTTAATATATGTGTACAAAATATGGAGATAGTTCCAACGGAAAAGTCACTATATTGAGCTGCACCGAATCGGAGCTGCGAATGTTGAAAAATTGGGGCAATACCTGCGAGAATGCCGTGAATTCCAGTCTTGGGCAAAGGGTAGACTCATGGAGACATACAGGAGTTGGGCGATGAGGAAGTCAAGAGCCGTGCATGTGGTACCATAGCAGGTCGTACTTTCCTGTTCCGGGCGACCTTCACGACCCGGGGCCATTAGTCCAGAGGAGGTGAATCAGATGAAGGCTTATGAACTGCTGTACATCGTTGATCCCAACGCCAATGACGAGATTCGTGCAAACGTTACCGCTCGTATTGACGGCGCCATCGTTGGGCAGGGTGGATCAATCGACAACGTGGACGACTGGGGCAAGCGCAAGCTCGCCTACGAGATCGATCACCTTAGCGAGGGCAACTACATCCTCGTGAACTTCCATGCAGACCCCACTCATGTTCAGGAGCTCGATCGCGTGCTTCGCATTACCGATGCGGTAAAGCGTCACATGATCGTTGTCCGTCCTGAGAGCGAGCAGGAGTAGCACGGGTACGGCACTCACCTGCGGGTGAGCGCAAAAAGGGAAGGCAGGAACAGCGTGAGCGTTAATAGGGTAACAATATCGGGCAATCTTACGAGGGATCCGGAAATCCGTTCCACGCAGAGCGGAATGCAGATACTTAACTTTGGCATGGCCGTCAACGACCGGAGGCGCAACAACGCAACCGGCGAATGGGAGGACTACGCCAACTTTGTAGACTGCGTTCTGTTTGGGGCTCGTGCGGATTGGCTCTCCCGAGACCTGCACAAAGGTAAGAAGGTTTTCGTAGAAGGCAAGCTTCGCTATAGCAGCTGGGAGCGCGATGGCCAGCGCCGCAGCAAGCTAGAGGTCGTGGTGGACGAAATCGACTACGAGCGTCCCCCTCGCCAGCAAGGTGGATATGCCCCTCAGGGGGGATATAACAACCAGCGTCCTTCTGCGCAACAAGGAGGCTCATTCAATGCCTCTGCGCCCGCTCCGCAGCAGGGGTACGCAGCCCCTCCTGTAAATCAAGCGCCAGCGCCGGCACCTGCTCCCCAGCAGCAAAGTCCCAACGTCGCGCCGCCTCCCCAAGACGACGTGTACGACGAGGACATTCCGTTTTAGAGGTTGGGATAGGCCCAACGTTAGGAACGGCATAGCCGTTTGAAGAAAGGCATCGACATGGCTCAGCAAAAGCAAGACTATCAGCGCCAGCCGCGTCGTAGGTATTGCCAGTTCTGCAAGGAAGGCACCGAGTACATCGACTACAAGGATGTGCAGCTCCTTCGCAAGTACACCACCGATCGCGGCAAGATCAAGCCGCGCCGTGTTACCGGCACCTGCACGCAGCATCAGCACGACATCGCGAACGCCATCAAGCGCGCTCGCGAGATGGCCCTTATCCCCTACGTTATCCCCGTGGTTTCCAGCCGCGGTGGGCGCGGTCGCGGATAAGCCGACCCAGGAAAGGAGAATCGCATGAAAGTAATCCTTCTGGGTGAGCTTCGCGGCAAGGGTGGCGAAGGCGACGTCGTAGACGTTGCCCAGGGATTCGCAGAGAACTACCTGTATCCCAATCGCATGGCCCTTCCTGCGACCAAGGGTAATCTCAAGCAGCTCGAGGAGCGCCGCCACAACATTGCCAAGCGTGAGGAGAAGCGCCTGGCCGACGCAGCGGCACTTAAGGAGACCCTCGAGGGCAAGTCCATTAAGGTGGAGGCACGCATTGGTGAGGAAGGCCAGCTCTTTGGCTCCGTAACCGCTGCAAACATTGCCGACGCCATCAAGGATCAGCTGGACGTGGAGATCGATCGCAAGCGCATCGGTCGTAGCCAGGCCATCAAGATGGCTGGTCGCCACGAGGTGGAGATCAACCTGTATCGCGACATCAACGCAACCGTTGCCGTGCTTGTTGGCGTGGACGAGGAGCAGGTTGCAGCCGAGGAGACTGAGGTTGCCGAGGCTGAGGAAACTGCAGAGGCCACCGAGGAAGCCGCCAAGGCTACCGAGGAGTAAGCTGACTCCGAGCAATTGGCTTGTACTATTCGACGCGACCCTCTCGGGGGTCGCGTTTTTTCGTGGGTTGGGTGGCGCACTTATGCCTGATATAAGTGTGCCAACTATCTTCCTCGAGCATCAAGCTCCTTCCCTCCCCCGTTCTGCTACGATATACACCCCACGCTCAAAAGGAAGCTATTATGCCCGAAACAAATTTAGAGATAAACCCCACACGGGCCACGCTCAACCACACTGGTCAGATGCCGCAAGATCTCCAGGCGGAACAGTCGGTTCTGAGTGCGATGCTCTTGTCGGCAGATGCGTTTCAGGAGTGCTTGCTCGAGATAAACGAGGGAGACTTCTACAACCCGTCAAACCGCACGATCTTTATGGCCATGCGGCGTCTGTTTGACGAGAGCCGTCCCGTAGACCCGGTCTCATTGGCCGACGCACTCAAGAGCGAGGGAAATCTGGAGCGCGTAGGCGGTATGGCGTACCTGCTCGATCTTGTTAACGACCCCTTTGCGCTTGCGAGTTGGCATCACCATGCGGAGATGCTGCGCCGCGACGCCACCCTGCGTCAGATGATCGCGGCCTCTGCGCAAATCGCCGCGCTCGCGTTCGACGCGCCCGAGGACACCAAGGAAGTGGTGGACCAGGCCGAGCGCATGCTCCTCTCGGTTACCGACCGCGGCGTCCGATCGAGCTACTCCAACCTTGCCGAGATCATGGAGCAGCTGTACAGCGAACTTGGCGAGCAGGCCGAAAACCAAACGGATGTCCTTGGCGTGGAGACGGGCTTCTCGGGCCTGGACTCGCGCTTGCTCGGCTTCCGTGGTGGTCAGATGGTGGTCGTGGGCGCAAGGCCTGGCGTGGGCAAGACCTCGTTCTGCCTGAACCTGGCCGTAAACGCGGCGGAGCAAGGTGCCAGCGTCGCGCTCTTCTCGCTGGAGATGAGCAAGGTGGAAATCGCGCAGCGCCTGCTTGCGGCTCGCTCGCTCATAAAGCTCACCGACATTCGCTCCGCGAACATACACCCCAATCAGTGGCCGCAGATCCTTGAGGCAACCGAGGAGCTGCGTCAGCTGGACATCCTCATAGACGACACCCCGGGAACCACCGTAACGGAAATTCGCGCCAAGGCACGTCGCATGCTCCACGGCAAGGAGAATGGCATCGTAATAATCGACTACCTGCAGCTTTTGTCGGCACCGTCTGGTGGCAACCGCAACGACAACCGTGCCACGCAGGTGGGCGAGATGAGCCGTGGCATAAAGATCATGGCAAAGGACCTGGATGTGCCCGTGGTGGCGCTGAGTCAGCTCAACCGTGAGGTGGAGGGTCGTACGGGCAAGCGTCCGCAGCTTTCCGACCTGCGCGAATCGGGCTCGATTGAGCAGGACGCCGACATCGTTATCCTTCTGGATCGCTCTGCCACGCCCGAGGAGGCCGAGCGCAGCGATAGGCCCGACCAAGGCATTACCGACTTCATAATTGCGAAGAACCGTTCGGGTCCGCTGGCAACGGTGCCCATGCGCTTTGATGGCGAGACCATTAAGTTTTACGAGGTGGACCCCTATCACGAGGTATAACGGAACGGCAAAGCTCGTCAGGCGTCGCTCGTGGGACGCCGTTTGGAAGACGTAATTCAAGAGTACGCGAAAGGAAAGGCCATGGCAGCAGACGTACTTGTGGGTACCCAATGGGGTGACGAAGGAAAAGGCAAGGTCACCGACCTTATCTCTGGCGACTATGACGTGGTGTGCCGCTATGCCGGCGGTGCGAACGCCGGCCATACGGTAATTGCCAACGGAAAGAAGCTGGCCTTGCACCAGGTGCCCAGTGGCGTTATGTACGAACACACCATCCCCGTTATCGGGAACGGGTGCATCGTGGATCCCACCATCCTGCTTGAGGAATTCGGCCTGCTGGACGAACAGGGCATCGCCTACGATGATCTGAGGATTTCGGGCAATGCGCACATAGTTATGCCCTATCACAAGGATTTGGACGGTGCGCACGAGAAGAAGCTGGGGAAGAACCTCATCGGCACCACCAAGCGAGGTGTCGGCCCCACCTACATGGACAAGATGAATCGTACCGGCCTGCGCATTCAGGACATGCTGGACGAGAAGATCTTCCGCCAAAAGCTCGAGGCGGCGCTGGCATACACGAACCCGATTTTAGAGAAGGTCTACGAGCTGCCCACCTATACGGTAGATCAGATCTGCGAGACGTATTTGCCCATGGCGGCGCGCATTCGTTCCTTTATCGTGGAGAGCTCGATGTTCTTGAACGAGCAGCTGGAGAGCGGTCGCTCCGTGCTGTTTGAGGGAGCGCAGGCCACCATGCTCGACATCGATCACGGTACCTATCCCTTCGTTACCAGCTCAAACTGCACGGCGGGTGGAGCCGTTACGGGCAGCGGCGTGGGACCGGTGCACATCCAGCGCGTGCTGGGCATTGCCAAGGCGTACCTCACGCGCGTGGGTAGCGGCCCCTTCCCCACCGAGCTCTTCGATAAGACGGGTGACAAGCTCGGAGAGGTCGGACACGAGTTTGGCGTAACGACGGGACGCAAGCGTCGCTGCGGCTGGTACGACGCGGTGGTCGTTAACTACGCAGCTCGCGTAAACGGCCTTACGGACCTGGCGATTACCAAGCTGGATGTGCTTGGTTGCCTGGACGAGATCAAGGTATGCGTGGCCTACGAGTGCGACGGCGTGCGCTATACCACCGTGCCTGAGCACCAGAGCGTGTTCTATCACGCCAAGCCCGTATACGAGACGCTCCCAGGATGGAAGTGCGACATATCCGACGTGCGCAACTTCTATCAGCTGCCTCGTGAGGCAAAGGACTACATCGACTTCCTAGAGCAGCTTGCTGGCGTGCGGGTGAGCATCATAACCGTGGGTCCCGATCGCGAGCAGACGATCGACCGCTACTGGCGCTAATCGGGTGGCACACTTATACCAGGTATAACTGTGCCATCGGCAACAGTTTGGCCCTATCTTCGTTCGGAGAGTGCGTGCAAATGCGCACTCTCCCCTATTTTGCGGGTAACATATATTGGCTACGCAAGAAACACAGGAGGAAGAACCATGGACAAAATCGATATTCTGCTGCTCGGTGCTGGTGGACGTGAGCACGCGCTTCTACTAAAGCTCGCGGAATCGCCGCGTGCGGGCAAGCTGTATGTTGCTCCAGGCAACGGCGGCATGCTGCAACTTGCCCAACAGGCGCCGATAAGCCAGGACTCCCCCACCGAGGTTGCCACGTGGGCAGCGCAGAACAACATTGGCCTAGTGGTTATTGGTCCCGAGGCTCCGCTCGTCGAAGGCGTGGCCGATGCCGTGCGAGAGGCGGGAATCCCCTGCTTTGGACCAAACGCCAACGCAGCGCGTATGGAAGGCTCCAAGGAATTTGCCAAGCAGGTTATGGCTCGTGCGGACGTGCCCACTGCGGCGTATAAGAGCTTTACCGATCGCGAGGCGTGCGAGGACTACGTACGCGAGCTTGCCGGTCCCTGCGTCATTAAAGCGGATGGATTGGCCGCAGGCAAGGGCGTAATCGTGGCTCAGTCCACCGAAGAGGCACTTGTAGGCGTTGCACAGTGCTTCGAGGGTGCCTTTGGCGAAGCCGGAAACACCGTGGTCGTGGAAGAGATGCTCGAGGGACCGGAATGCAGCCTCCTGGCGCTCACGGATGGCAAAACCGTGGTGCCGCTTGCCACGAGCCAAGACCACAAGCGCGCGTATGATGGAGACAAGGGTCCCAATACCGGAGGAATGGGTGTGTACTCCCCTGTTCCCGAGCATTTGGTTGCAGCCGAAGACCTTGCTTGCATGACAAACATAATGGAACGCGTGGTAGCTCAGCTTGCGGCGGATGGCATCGTGTATTCCGGTTGCCTGTACGGCGGTTTCATGCTTACCAAGGATGGCCCCAAGGTACTCGAGTTTAACGCGCGCTTTGGCGATCCCGAGACCCAGGTGGTACTCCCCCGCATGCATGCCGATCTGTTGGAGGTGTTCATGGCGTGCGACGCGGGAACGCTCGCGCCTTCCATGGTGCAATGGGATGATGATTACGCCGTATCGGTTGTTTTGGCAAGTGCTGACTATCCTGGAAAATACGAATCGGGAAAACGTATTACAGGTCTGGAAGCAGCGGCGGCGCAGGAAGGTATTACGGTGTATCACGCTGGTACCAAGCTGGATGATGAGGGTAATACGTTGACTGCCGGCGGGCGTGTTTTGGACGTTACCGCAGTAGCGCCCACGTTTTCCGAGGCAAGGCGCAATGCATATGCTGCCTGCGACCTTATAAACTTTGAAGGAAAGCAATTCCGCACCGACATTGGCGCTCGCGCTCTGTAATACAATATAATACAGCGTTTCGAGATTTGATGATATCAAAATATACGTAAGGAGCATCATGGAAAACGTACCAACACAAGACGACCTTACCTCGGCAACCGACAGCATTGCGGAGGCAGTCGAAGCGTTTACCTACGACGGAAGCCGAGAGGAGCAGAATCACGAATCCGGTGATCCCCTCCGTCGTAATCTCGTGTTGGGAAGCGACGATCCACGCGATGCAGGTTTGGAAGAGATACCCCTAACCGAGGACGTCATGTGGACCGGTAGGATATTCAATGTCAATCGTCTGCGCGTAAAGTTGCCAAATGGTAGGGAGGCAGTGCGTGATGTGGTGCGCCATCCTGGTGCCGTTGCCATTGTTGCCCTCACCGACGATGGGCGAATCTGTTTGGTGCGACAATACCGTACGGCGCTGGCGCGCGTGACGGTGGAGATTCCCGCTGGCAAGCTCGATCCCGGCGAGGATCCGCTTACCTGCGCGAAGCGCGAGCTGCGCGAGGAGACGGGCATGGTTGCCGAGCAGATGGCCTTCCTCACCACCATTGCCACGAGCGACGGGTTTACCGACGAGCTGATTCACATATACATGGCAACGGGTCTCACCTTCGCCATGTCCAATCCCGACGACGACGAGTTCATTAACGTGGATCTGGTGCCACTCTCCGAGCTTATCGATGCCGTTCTGGACGGAAGGATCGAAGACTGCAAGACGGTAACGGGAGCGCTCATATGCGACGCCGTGTCGCATAGGTTGAACGTGTAGGGGAAAGGGGTAGGGATGCTACCCCTCTCCACCAGCTATTTTCTTGGAGTGTTGGCCATAAGCTGCTCGTATTACCCGTGCTCGTACAGAGGAATGCCGAGTACCATAATGTCCGTTGGACTGACTGGCACTGGCCTCATAAGGCGGCGTCGCAGATAGTGGCGAGGTCCACTGAAATATAACCCCAATAGGAATACGTGCATATTTGCAAGTAGACGCCCCCCGAAACAAGTTTCGAAGGGCGTCTGAGATATTTTGTACTGGTGGGCCGTTAGGGAATCGAACCCTAGACCTTGAGATTAAAAGTCTCCTGCTCTGCCAACTGAGCTAACGGCCCATGGCTAAGTATTGTACCACGAAAGACCGAGAAGTGTGGTGCAATCAAAGTCGCGTCCCCATGCGCGGGGCCTCCCCAGGCATGGTGGCGCACTTATACCTGGTATAAGCGTGCCAAATGGCACAGTTATGCCAGGTATAAGCGTGCCAGCCGCGCTAGCGCCGCAGGAAGGGGCGCCAGTTGCTCCGGCGGATGCCGAGGTAGGTGTTGCCGGGGGCGGGCTGGCCCTTGGGAACGAGCACCACCTGGATGCCCTCGAGCCTCCAGCCGAAGCCGGCGGTGCCGGAGCGCGCCCCGTTCTTCGCCCATCCCATCCAGCCCACGTTCTGGGCGTGCACGCGGTAGTAGACGTCGTAGAGCTTCGCCATCTGCCCGGTGAGGCGGATCTCTATGGCCTCGAGCCTTAGGCCGCGCCCGCTCGTGCCGCTCATCCGACCGTCGGACCTCCAGCCCTGCCAGCCGATGTTCTGCACGTGGGTGCGGTACTGTATGCCGCCGGAGGCCGGCATGCTGCCGAGCCTGATGTTTATGCCCTCCAGGCGAAGTCCCCGCCCGGAGGTCCCGCTCATCCTGCCGTCGCTCACGTACCTCTGCCAGCCCACGTTCTGCACGTGGGTTCGGTAGGAGACGGTGGGCGCCACGATGCGGAAGGTGAGGCTTCTCGACCAGTAATAGTTGCCGCGGCCCGTAACGACCACGGTCGCCGTGCCCGCACGCACGTTGTTGCTGTATGCAAGCGTATAGTCGGAGCCTTCGTTGAGTGCTTGGCCGCCCCACGAAACGGTTGGCTTCGGACACACCGCCTTGCCCGTGTATGCCTGCGTACCTATGGTAGATATGCTGCATGACGATAGTGGAATGCCAGCAATGCTCCACGACAATGCCTTGGCGTAGGTGGTTCCATCCGTCCAGCGGTAGTTGATGGTGTCCTTGAGTGTTGCGTGCGCTACGTAGGATCCCGCATTGAGTGCCCTATATGTGCCGCCAAGGTTGTAGAACGAGCCAGACCACACACCGACTTGGGTGGTGCGGTTGTACACCAGACCTCTCCTCGCTGAAGGAATGGCTACGGATTGCTTTGCTATAGACCAGGTGACGGTCTTGTTGGAGACGGTACCATCGCTCCAACGATAGTGGTCCTGAAGCTTGGCCGTTGCCTTGTACGTTCCTGCGTTTGTCGCCGAATACGTACCCGTGAGGGTAAATCCCGTTCCGGAAGCCACACCCACCTGCTGGCGTCCGTTATACGTCAAGCCCGCAGCGGGGACGGGAATCTTTGCCTTGCCAAAAACATCCAGGTATCCAGCGACGCAGGTAAACGCGTAGTTCTTGGCCGATCCGCCGGACGGCGTAATTGTGTACCTTCCCGGCTTGCTCAGGTTGGTAGGAAGCTGGACTACAGGTGCCACATAGTCTGCGACACTGGATTCGTTCTCACTTCCCACAAAGCCCGATACGCTAACGTTGGGGGAGTGTCGCTCGCCCACGTTAATGCTCGCGCGATAGGTGGCGGTAAGCGTTGCGGGGGCTATGGTCCACTCAATGGTCTTTGGCTCCTCAGAGCCATCGGCCCACTTATAGCCAAACTTTAGCTTGGCGGTGCCAGCGTAGGTGCCAGCGTCCTTAGCCTTGTACGTCCCCTCAAGAACATAGCCCGTTCCTGCAGCAACACCCTGCTGTTCGCTGGCGTTGTACACGAGCTTTTGTGCAACCGTGGGCTCGCTTGCCTCCTTTAACACGAAGGGTAGAACCGTTACCTCCTTGGAGAACTGCGCGATTTGCGTCTGACCCTCCGTTACCGTTGCGTATATGGTAACGGGCCCTTCGGCCACGCCAGTTACGACGCCGTTTGCATCGACTGTCGCTTTGTTATTGTCGCTTGACGACCACGCAAAGGATCCCTTGAGCTCGTTTGGCAGACTCTCCCAGTTGGGAATGGACATCGTGGTGGTTTCGCCCACCATGATTTCGCTGTTGCCCTCAATCGGTCCATATACTGACACGGGCCAAACGCACGTGGTGGATGAGCCGTCGGTATGGGATACCGTGCGCTTAACCGTAGTAATGCCTGCAGACACGCCGTGAACCTTACCCTGCTGGTCTACGGTTGCGATGGTGGGCTCAACGCTTTCCCATGCTACCTCCGTACCGTTATTGTCTTCGGGATGAGGTATGGTCGACTCGTCCGCGGTGAGGGTGGCATCGCTGCCAACAGGCAGGTAGATGGAGCTTTGCCTCGACTCGTATACGGTTACGTCCACGGCAAACTCAACGTTGGGATCGGCTACGAGTGAAGCGGTAATGCGGGCGGTACCAGCGGAATGACCACGTATTATGCCGTCATCGGTAATGGAGGCAATGTTTTTGTTGCTGGTGTTCCAGGTCCAAGCAATGGCGTTCGCCCCGTTTGGCGTCGCAATGGTTGCCTGTACCGATCCGTCTATGGGTACAAAGGGGTTAACGGTAAGAGGGCCAAGGACTGTGACCTCTCTTGAGCAAGAGGTGTTGTCTTTTGTGGCGGTTATGGTTGCCACGCCACACGTGTTGGCCTTACCCGTGCCGTCCGAACTGTTGACGGAAACAACCTCGGGAGCAGAAGACGAGAACGAAAACCCTTGCAGCGGATTCGCGTTGGAACCGGAGATAACGCTCCACGCGCCATTTTTTCCTGCAACAAGGTATTCGGGACCTGCGAGACTTACTAATGAGGCGAGCGCATTGGCTGCGTTTATCTCACCATAGCCATACTGCTCGTCCCATCCGGAACTGCCAATGTCGCGCGCGGTGTTGTACAGCTTGCTCACAGCCTGGCTTGCCGTAAGATTGGGGTTGGCGGCAAAAAGAAGGCCCAACAATCCCGCAACATGTGGTGCTGCCATGGATGTGCCCGACTTGTTCACATATAAATTATCGTAACTGGTACTCAATATGGTGGTTCCCGGAGCGCTTATGTTTTTGGAAGTTTGGCCTGGGACGTTATAGTTTGAGCTGGAAGAGCGATACACGTCCTTGGCATTCGAGCCGTTGTTAGCGAGGTTTATAACACTCACAATGTTTTTGGCGTCACCTGGATAATAAGCGAAGGGAACGGTTGCATCGGAAGTGGCATTGCCAGCGGCCGCTGTGGTAACAATGCCTGCCGCATATGCTTGGTCAACCTTCTTCAAAAGAGCGTCGTTGGAGTTTATGTCACCGTTATCATCTGTATACCCTAAACTCATATTTGCGACGCGAATGTTGTATTTGTTTTTGTTTGCGATCAAGTAGTCGTATCCGGAAACTATGTCATCCAAATACATGTCTCCATCGTCTATTTCGTCGTCTTTGAGCAATCGAATGAGCGCAAGCTTGAGGTGATTGTTACCCACGCCGGAGATTCCAATTCCGTTGTTCGAGGTGGCTGCCACAATGCCAGCAACATGGTTGCCGTGGTCTCTTTTGATTGCTCCACTCGGTAGGGAGACGTTTCCTTCCGCTTTGGTAACTGCGTTGAACGTAGCTACGATGTTGTCCACAAGGTCTTCGTGGGTGGGATAAAAGCATTCGTCGAGGACTGCCACGGTGGTGGAGGCGGCGTTGGAGAGTGCCGGAGACTCCCACGCTCCAACGGCATCTATGCTGGCAAGAGCCCATTGTTCGCTGTATTTTGTATCGTTTACCGGATTGGCCGCGGCGGTAGTGGCAAGACTCTGCGATTCGACGGGGTTCTTGGAATCGCTTTCTTGTGCTGCTGGGGTGGGATTTTCGGATTTGAGCTCGTCCTCGTTTGGATTTTGCGTCTCGTCCGTTTGATACTCGCTGGTTTGGTTGGTATCGCTAACGTCGTTGACGCTTGCGTTGGCATTGTCTGAGTCGCTGGGTTGGCTGGGAGTCGTGGGCTCTTTGGGGGTTGTAGGAACCTGCTCCTCTGATGTGGCCTGCTGGTCGTCGTGCTTGTTCTGGTTTGCGGGCGTGGATGGAGCAGGTTCGGATTGGTCTGTGGCTGCGGGCTCAACTGCCGGCTGCGGGCCCGCGACTTTGTTGCTTTGGTCATCGAGCGTGTGATACACGTAGTTGGGTTGCGCTCCCTGCACCACGCCTTTTTGCTCGAGTTCCACAATGGCATCATCGATGGTTGACTCGATTCGTACCGAAACCTTAAAGACGTCGTCCGCTATGGGAGAGACGCTTGATGGGTTTACCGCTTGAACGTCCTTCTGCGCAAGTTCTGCGGAAAGTTGCTCGGCGGTTGTGCCTTCCTGCGTGGTGACAAGAACGACGTTGGGCTCGTATTGCGCATCTGCGGAAATATGGTGTGGCTCCACGCGGGGTATTGCCTCTTCCATTTGCTTGCCTACGGATTTGCTGACGGCTGGGGTGGGGGAGGACTCGCTCTGCTGTGTGTTTGCTTCTGTGGTTGTTGGCTGCTCGTTGGAGGACTCGTTGGCGGGCGCTTGGTTGACCTGTTGCTCGCTGGAAGATTCCTTTGTTGCCGGTTTAGGGGATGGTTCTTGCGAGGAGCCATCCTCGTTTGGACTTGCCTGCGTAGTCGCTGGGGTGGGGGAGGGCTTGGGTTCGCCCTTGGTCGTCGCGTTGGGCAAAGTGGCCAGAGCGACAACAAGAATGGCAAGCGCCGCAACAGCAACAAGGGCGCCAATACGCTTTTGAAATTTCGTTAGAGAGGACATAGGGCCTCCAATACATAGAATAATCCATAATTATTATAACACGTGTGATTTCCCGCAAAAAGTCTGTAGCTACCTGCGCAAAGTCTGTAGACTTTCCCATAAAGTCTGTAGCCGCTTTCGTAAAGTCTGTAGCGTCGGAGAAGCCATCTTAGTGTTTGTGCAGCTCATGGGCTTGCCAAATTTGAATGTATTTTGAAATGCTACAGACTTTATGCGATGAGCTACAGACTTTGCGCAGGTGGCTACAGACTTTGCGTGGCAGGCTACAGACTTTATGCGAACAGGGACAAATGCGTGCCGCACGCTTTCCACCAAAGGAGAAGCTTGCAGTTAGCTCGATGGCATTCGTTCACTCACCTAAAATAGCCAATCCGATAAGGGCAGAAGGTGCACTGTCTCCTATACTATAGGTTTTGTACTTGTCTAAAACGTCAAATGACTTTTATAAAGGATACGCGCCATGTCTAATGCAGACGAATCTCGGCCCGTTGGTCCCCCACAAGGCCCGCCCCAGGGCCCGCCGCCCGGCGTCCCCCAGGGCCCGCCCCAGGGTCCCCCGCCCGGCGTCCCCCAAGGCCCACCACCAGGACTCGATCCGGTGTCGGGCGCGCTCAACATGCCTGCCTTTATCATTTCCTACTCTCAAAAGGTCGGTTCGGGTGAACTCAAGGACGCGGCGCTGTGGTTTATGGACGTGCGCAACTTCCGTTCGGTAAACCCCAAGTATGGCTTCATGCGTGGCAACGAAGTTCTGCGCACCATCGCCGATGGCATAAAGATGTTTTTGTCTCATAACATGCCCGTTGCGCGTTTGGGTGGCGATCGCTTTTTGATCCTTACCTCAAACATGGACTTCACCCAAGCCAACGAAGCTTTTCTGTCCTTGGTTGACTGGTTACCGGATGCGCTAAACAAAAAGGGTATAACCCACAACGCGATTCTTTCGGCTGGTATCTATTACCTGCGCGAACAGGACTACAAGAGTGCCAATCACCAGTTGCCCGTAGACTATGCCTCAATAGCGCACCGTAATGCGCGCGAGTATCCAAAGAGCAGCTTGGTTCGCTTTACCAACGAGGATCTCGAGCGCGATTTGCGCCGCATTACCATAGAGGAGTCCATTGACGAGGCGCTTGCCACTGGTCAGATTCAGGTGTGGTATCAGCCGCAGATTGACTACACCTACGGTGAGGTCGTTGGTGCCGAGGCCCTTGCGCGTTGGAACCATCCTACGCTGGGTTGGATAAGCCCTGCCGAGTTCATACCCGTGCTCGAGAACTGCGGCAAAGTGCACGAGCTCGACCTCTTCGTGTGGGAGGAGGCCTGCCGTAGCGCGGGCCGCTGGCGCTCCATGTCGGACGGCAAACCCGTCCCCATCTCGGTTAACGTCTCGCGTTCCGAGATGTTTGAGCCTGACCTTCTGGAACATTTCCTCGACCTGCGCAAACGCTACGACCTTCCCAAAGGTTCGTTGCATTTGGAGGTAACCGAGAGCGCGTTTGTGGAAGAGGCCGATCGCCTGTATGCCGTCATAGAGCAAATGCGTGCGCACGACATGCTGGTGGAGATGGATGACTTTGGCAGCGGCCTCTCTTCTCTGAACATGCTCAAGGACGTGCCGGTAGACGTCGTTAAGCTCGATATGGGCTTCATGCGCTCCGCCATGAACGAGGATCGCGGTGGCGTGGTACTGGGGTCCGTTATTCGCATGTTGCAAGGTCTAAACACCCCCATTATCGCCGAGGGCGTGGAGACGTTGGAACAGGCGGAGATGCTCAAAAACATGGGCTGTCACCTCATGCAGGGCTTCCATTTTTCGCGTCCCATGCCGCTGGACGACTTTGAGGGCTTTATGGCCTCCAATCGTGCGGCCGAGAAGAACATGCGTCGCTCGCGTGCGAGAGCGCATTTGGACGAGCTCCTGAGCTTTGACGCCAAATCGTCCTACCTCTTCAACAACGCTATCGGCGGGACCATATTCTTTTTCATCAACGAAGGGTCTACCGAGAGCATTTTGGTAAACGACGAGTTCTACGAGGCATGTGGCCTCAGGCGTTCCGAATTTGGCAATCGCAAGATAAACCCCGTGGAAGAGCTGGACGTTACCACACGCGCTACCATGTGGCGCGCAGCGCAAGAGGCGCGCGAGTACGGGTCGGCTACCTGCACCGGGACGGTTAAGCTGTCGGGTCGTGTGATCGACTGCGTTATGCGCTTCATTGGCCCGAGCAACCGTGGCGACATCTACTCGCTCAACATCATCCGCTCGCGCGGACAGGGAAGTGCGCGCGACGAAACCGCACGGGCGACCGAGGACCTCAGTTGGAGCCTCGATCTTCTGAACCAAATCGTGCCCAGCGGGTTCATTAAATGCGCGTGCAACGACACGCTCGACATCGTTCACATTACCCCCAGCCTCATTCAGCACAGCGGACTTTCGCTCGTTGAGTTTACGAGGCGCTTCCACAACTCGTTTGCGGAGGTAATAGTGCCTTCCGATCGTATCGTGCTTCTAGAGGCCGTAAAGGAGAGCACCCAAATCGGCCAGCCCTTTGACTGCGACTTGAGCCTTTATTACGGCTTGGAGGGCGCCACGCTTAAGGCGCGCGTTATGGGTCGCGTGCAGTTTGACGACAAGGGCGAGCGCTGGCTGTATGCGCTTTTGTCAATAATGGGCGATCCCGTAATGGAAAACGACGATGAGGACCTTGTTCTTGCGTCACGCGTAACCCGGTTTGACTACGACCTGCGTACCGACGTGCTGGTAATCTATCCTCCCGCGGGCGATGGGGGCCAGGAGGAAATCGTAGTTGAAAATCTGATAAAGAATATTGAGTCCATGCCCGATGCCCTTTCCAAGTCGAGTGCCGTTACCGTGCTTGCTACGATACGCGACATTCGCCATCATCCCGCAGCCGGGTTTGGCGACGTTAAGTGCAACTTCCACGGTGGAGAAGAGCAACGGTGGTATCACATCAACTACACCTGCGAGGCGGACGAAGAGGGAAACACCACCGTGCTGCGTGGATACGCACAGGATGCCAACGACCAGATGGGCTCCGTGCGTTGGTGGCGTCGTCAGGCTGTTACGGATCAGCTCACGGGACTTCTTAACCGCAACGCCGTGGAGCAGGAGATGAACCTCTCCATGCGTACGCAAGGCGCAGGCCTCATGTTTATGATTGACCTCGATGGCTTTAAGCGCATAAATGACGAGTTGGGACACTTGGAGGGCGACGAACTGCTGCGCAACGTGTCACGGGCGCTTTTGTCGCAGTTTAGGGAGAGTGACGTATTGGGGCGTTACGGTGGCGACGAGTTCGTGGCGTTCATGCCGCTTATGCCCTCGTCCGTCGGAGAGGCTCGCAGTCTGGCCGAGCGCCGGGCATCGGCCATCGTGCAGGCTGTTTCGCGTGTGAGGGCAAGTGACAACACGCATGCCGCGTGCAGCGTGGGTGTGGTGGTTTCGCGCGATCGTGGGGCCACGTTCTACGATTTGCTGGAAGTTGCCGATAGGGCCATGTATGAGGCAAAGATGGCAGGCAAAGGCTGCTGGGTCATAAAGGAGATATAACGGACTTGGACCTCAAGTTGGGAAGGCCCCGAGTTAGGGTTTTGGAAAATCCTAACTCGGGGCCTGTTCCAACTCGAGGTTCTGGTGGTTCGTTACGACCGCAGGCGCCTTTGGTCGCTGCTGGACGGATTCAAAGAGAAACTTCCGGCATCCTCCATCTGCTGCAGGCGCTTCTCGCCCTCGTCGGCGATCTCGCGGAACTGCTCGATGGTCTGCTGCATTTGCGGCAGCGCCTTGAGCTTGTAGTCCGTAATGTCGTCGAGCGCCGACAGCGTGTCTTGGAAGGCGTTCTTCAGCGTATCTGGCGAAATGGCGGCGTCGGTGGCCTGCTTTTGGATGGCAACGCCCTGCTCCTTGAGCATGCGCGAGGTGGCGCTTATCATCTCGTTGGTTGCGGCGTTGAGGGTCTGTACCTTTTCCAGGACGATGCGCTGGTTGTACAGGGCGCCTGCCACGGTTACGGCGGTGCGCAGTGCTGCCACCGTTACGCTCTCGGCGCGATCCACGGCGCGGATGAGCTCGAGGTTGTTCTTGCGAATGACCTCCATGGCCACGATGCCCTGCTGGTTAACCACAAGAAGCTGCTGGAAGTCCATGATCTTCTGACGTAGCGGGAAGATTACCTCCTCCTCGAGGAAGCGGGTCTTGTCGTCGTCGCCACCCTGCTCGGCGCGGTAGTTGTCCAGCGCATTAGACAAGTACGCGTCCAGGTCTTGCGCCATCTCCAGGCGTTGGTTGAGCTGCTTGGTAAGGTCGCGCATGCCACCGGCCTCGAGCTCTAGGGTTACGTTGTCTTTGCGCAGGGTCTCGCGGCCCTTATCCAGGGACTTTACGATTTCGGCAATCTCGGCGTCGGCCGTCTTGTAGCGGTCGAAGTAGCGACGCACGGGATTGAACAGGCGACCGAGGCTACCCTGCTTGGCAAAGTCGATGCCGCTGGGATCGAGGTCGCGCATCTTTATGGCGAGGTCCTCCAGGCCCTTGGCCACGTCGCCGCTCTCGCCGCCCGCGCGCGAGAGGTCGGCCATGCGACGGGCCAAAATGTCGTTTTTGGAGGAGGACTTGCGAACGAGGTCGGATCCCAGATCCTCCACGGCGTTGGTAATCTCGCGACGGCTCTGCACGGAGTCGAGGTCGACCTTCATGATCTCCTCGCCCTTTTTCTCGGCCGTGGTATTGATTACCTGCGCGTGCTCCTCGGGTACGGCAAGCTCCTGCTTAACCTTCTCCTTAACCTCTTCTGGCTCGGGAATCTCTAGATCGAATGCCATGTTTCGTCCTTCCTAAATCGTTTGTCGCAGTCAGCGGGACCTACTGTGCGTTTGTGCAAGAGACCCCGCGCTTGTGTAACCTCTTACATGTTGGCGTTGAACAGGTTCCTCAGTTGATATGTTACGTCATCCGTTGAGGCGTCAATGCTGGCGGCCTCGTTAATGCTACTTATTTGTTGCAAAGCGCTAATGTTGGCATTGTAGCCGATGGTGTAAATGGGAATGCGCAGTCCGGCCACGACCTCGCTCATGGCATTAAAGCTGGCTACGTATTCGCCGCTCTCGCCGTCGGAAAGCACGAAAATCATGGGCTTGGCGCCCGGTACCTGATCGGTGGCCTTCTTCACCATGTCGGCAGCAACCAGAATCGCGTCAAAGGTGGCGGTGCCTCCGCCCGCACGCAGATTTTCCACGGCGCCCTTAAACAGCGACTGCTGGTTGAGGTCGAACTTGGCCACGGGGACGTCTATGGTTACGGTGTCTGAGTAGGATGCCAGACCCACGTAGTTCTCGGGATTTATGTAGCGCATGCTGTTGATCAGCGAGGTTTGGAGCTCGGCAAGGGGTGTACCGCTCATGGACCCGCTTATGTCTGCCACAAACACGGCGACGACGGGCCTGTCGGTGTCCTTGTTCTTCTTATATAGCTCCTGTGCCTTTACCAGCTGTTCTCCGTTGATGGCAGGCACCTCGCTTACGTAGTCGTCCTTGCCGTTAAAGCCGTAGCGCTCTGCGAGCTCCTTGCCGTTGTTGTCGCAATACTGTGCAAACTGCTCCAGGATCTCGCGCTGCTCGCTGGTTGCGGTGGGGCAGGCAACCAGCGGGTTGTCGTGACGGTAGCCAAATGGGGTGAACACGTAGTTGTCGGAGAGGGACGGGTCGTTGGTATAGAGCTGCCACTCGGTTACGAAGCCGTCCAGAGCTCCGCGCTGGGCCGCATCGCGCATCTGCACGGTGGTGAGGGCCACGAAGGGCACGTTGGACTGGAACTGTCTAAAGCCCTCCACGGCCTTGTCGGACAAGGGATTGTTCGGGTCGTAGCGCAAAAGGGTCGATACCAGGAAGTTAAGACCAGTGCTCGACGTAAGGGGATTGGTGTATCCCATGGTGAGCTCGCCGGCGCCCACGGCCTCGGTTACGGCCTTGAGGTCGGCCGAGCCATGCTTTTTGATGAGTTCGTCGTAGTGCTGCTTGTTTAGCAGGATGCCGGCCACGTTGCCCACCAGGCGCTCTCGTACGACGTCGCACTTTATGCCACGGCTGCCAAGGAGGTCAACAAACAGCATGTTGGAGGGGGTATAGCCGGCGGGCGTTGCCTTGCCGGTGGCAATGTAGTCCACGCCCAATCCGCTGCTCATGTTGCGAATCTGCACGCTTGCGGGCTTGCCTCCCACGGTGGCGCCGGACTTGTTGAACTGCTCTGCCATCTCGCGCATCCAGCCGTCCGTGCCGGAGCCGGCCTTCTCGGGAGAAGCCCAAATCTCTGCAAAGGCGTCGGTGGTGGCCTTGACGGTTACCTCGTTGGTGTTTAGATCGGGAAGCTCCTCGGCGGTGGTTTCCTTTTGCGAGTACTCCACCGACGACTTTATGGGCTGAGCCGTTTGGGGGTCAATTTCACGCAGCATGCCGTCCAGGCGCTCTTGGGCGGTTTCGGTGCTAATGGTGCGTTCCGTCTTGCCCACGTTGCGCGTGAGCGAGAGGATGGCAAACACCAGTCCGCTTATAACCACAAGACCCACGACGAGTCCCACTATAACGCGCTTCTTACCCATGACTCCTCCTTGCTAATATGGCTTGCGCGATGCAAGTACGAATAGCGGATGCGATTAGCGATAATACCGTGTTTCCTCTATGAGGCCCTGCAGCTCCTCTATGGTCTGTCCCGCCTCTTCGCGGGTGTCGTCGGCCTCGAGCTTGCCCAACTCGTGCTCGAGCTTTGCCATTTCCAGCAACACGCGCTCGTTGGCACCAAGGACTTCCTGCATCTCTGCCAGCGATTGGTTGTAGAGTGCGAGGTGCTGCTCCTGCTTTGCGCCTGCGTGCTTGGCCTTGGTGTAGCCGTCGCGGTCGAATGACTGCACGTCGTTGGCCACAAGTGCGGAGTTGCGCAGCACCGTGCGCTGGGCGGTGTCCACCAAAGTGGTAAAGCGATCCCAGCTCAGGCTGCCTTCGGAAAACTGAACGCTTATGACCTTACGCAGGCGGTTGCGCTTGCGAGTTGCGCTATGGACCTGCTCGAGGGCCTCGGTGGCAATGTCGCCCACATATGGGGCTTCTTTGTACTCCTCGAGCACGGGCACGACCTCTTCGTCCGTGAGGACCTTCGTGGGCTCTAGGAGCTTTACGTCCGGATCCTTAAGGGTAAGGTAGGTGGCTGCGCCAAACGTGCCGGCAAGTGCGATGCCGGCGATTATGGAGAAACCCGCGCGTAGCAGGCTTGGGTCCCACGGTCGCAGCGCCAGTCCCCATGGCGCATATATAAAAACTACGACAAGTGCAATGAGCACGTATATTGCAAAGAGACGGACGTAGCGTTTCACCGAGGGCCAATCGTCGAGCGGACAGTACGGTCTTAGTATACCCGTGTGCGCTTGTAGGCTAACCGTGTTTCGGTGGGAGTAGGATGGGCACTCGGGCGCGCGTTGTTGGGCGTGGTGCGGTGCGCTGCAGAGGTGCGTGCTCTGGCTTGCCATGAGCGACTCCTCCCTCCCGCAAAGTCTGTAATCCGGCGTGCAAAGTCTGTAGCCTCGCAGGTAAAGTCTGTAGCCCCTCACGCAAAGTCTGTAGAGATTCAAAAACAGTTCAAAAGGTATAAGCCCTTGACCTGCGGTTTTGTCAATGACAAGACTTTAGAACTACAGACTTTAGCCGGGGAATTACAGACTTTGGCCAGAGGGCTACAGACTTTAGCCAGGGGATTACAGACTTTGCGAGAGGGGCTACAGACTTTGGCCGACGGATTACAGACTTTGCGCGGTATGCAATGTATGTGATGGCAGCCACGCTAACCACAAGCGCCGCCGCGACGTGGCATTCTCAGCGTCTGGCATTCACGCCTAAACGGAGTCAAACACAATGTGGCGTTGCCCATCGTTTGCGAGCGCTTCCCACGAGAAGCGCTCTACCAGATCGTCCGCGCTTGTCTCTTCGTCCTTCTGGGCAAAGCCCACCGTTGCGGCAAGGCGTCCGAGCAAACGCTCGGGCCCCGCCTCGTGCGCTCGAATTTGCCCGAGGTCCAGGTCCAAGTCGCGCTTGGAAAGACGTCGACCATCCGCCGCCACCAACAAGGGCACATGCGCATAGGCGGGCTGGTGGTAGCCCAGCAGCCTCTGCAAATAGATTTGCCGCGCAGTGGAGCCAAGCAGGTCGTTTCCACGCACCACTTGGTTCACCCCCATAAGCGCGTCGTCCACCACCACGGCAAGCTGATACGCCACTATGCCATCGCTGCGTCGTACCAAAAAGTCACCGCACTCGTGCGCCAGAGCCTCTTCGTGCCAGCCGCACACGAGGTCACCAAACGCTATGGTTCCTGCGGGGTCGCCGTCCGCTGGAACGCGCAGCCGTGTTGCGGGAGGACGCTCCGCATGTCGGCGCTCAACCTCCTCCGCCGACAAGTTCCTGCAAGTTCCGGCATACACGTACGTGCCGTCCGAGGCATGGGGTGCCGTTGCGGCATGAAGCTCGGCGCGCGTGCAGAAGCAGGGATAGGTAAGTCCGCACTCATGTAGCGAGCGCAGGGCCTCGGCGTACAGGTCGCCACGCTGGCTCTGGTAGTACGGGCCTTCGTCCCAATCCAAGCCAAGCCACTGCAGGTCGTCCAGCAGCAGGCGCGTTGCCTCAGGCTTGCTTCCGCGCGGATCCAGGTCCTCAATGCGCAGCACGAGTCGCCCGCCTGCCGAGCGCACGCCCAGCCACGCCATAAGTGCGGCGAAAACGTTTCCCGCGTGCATGCGGCCAGACGGGGTGGGGGCAAAGCGGCCAACAACGGTTTTATCCATAGCGAACCTTACATTTGGGTACGATTCCAAGACGCCATTCTATCGCCAAAGCGGGCCAAAGGGGACAATCCTCTGTTTCAGCTTATTTTGGGGCCAAAGGGGACTGTCCCCTTTGGCCTGGTTTACCGTTAACAACGAATAACGATATGCACGACTAAGGGAAAACATTCATATGATTACTCTTTACAAAACGTGCGTCGGATAGGGATTGTCATGAAATTGGAGCTGATGCTCGACGCCGAAGGAATAGACAGTGCCTGCGATCAGGCGAACGCGTTCTTGTCGGAAACAAAACTTGGCAAGCGTGAAATGCTGGCCGCACGTCTGTCCTTTGAGAACATACTGCACGTGTGGCATTATCACTATGGTGACAATACTCCCGTTGTTATACGAATGGGAAATCGGTTTGGCAGGCCAAGCCTGGTGGCATCGGTACGTGGAGAGCGCTTTGACCCACGCACCATTGACACAAGCAGAGACAAATACGCTCCCATAGCACGGACCATGTTATCGGCCTCTGGATTCCTTCCGAGTTACACCTATCGCGGCGGCTACAACATGATTACGCTCACGCGTCCGCGAAAGCCGCTGAGTGCGCTTATTCAAATTCTTATTGCGTTTGTTTTGGGTATTGCGGTTTCGCTTTTGGGAAACCTCATTATTCCCGAAGCTGGTCGCACCTACGTAATCGAAAAACTCATTACACCTTTGTTCGACGTGTTTTTGGCAATGCTGAGCGGCATCGCCGGCCCCCTTATATTTCTTACCGTCGCCTGGGGCATTTGTGGCATAGGCGATGTGACGGTGCTTGGGCGTAGCGGAAAGTCCCTTATTGGAAGGTACTTGACGAGTAACGTCTTGGCTACGCTCTTTTCCTGCTTGATTTGCATACCCCTCTTTGCGCTTCCGGCACAGGGCGTACAGGGTGATGCGGACTTCTTTGGGGACTTGATGAAGCTGATCATTGACTTGCTGCCCACAAACATAGTTAAGGCATTCGTGGACGGCAACACGTCTCAGATCATCATACTCGGTGTGATCGTTGGCGTTTCTGCCTTGGTGTTGGAAAACGTGTGCGAAGGTGTGCGCAGGGGAATAGAAGAGCTCAACATTCTTGTGCAGTTTATTATGGAGCAATTCTGTCGCTTTATACCAGCATTCATATTCATTATGGTTGTATTGCAGGTTTGGTCGGGTAGCTATGAGACGCTGTTTACCGCTTGGATGCCGATTCTGCTGGTTGCCGTGCTTATTGTTGTGTTCTTTGCCATGCAAGTTGTTGCTAACTGCCTGCGGTACCGCGTTCCAGTAAAAAAACTCCTTATAGCCATGAAGCCCGCCATGATGCTAGGGTTCACCACCGCTTCCTCGTGCGCTGCGCTTGGCCCCATGATCTCTGGGTGTCAGGATAGCCTGGGTGTTGATGAGGAGCAGACGTCATTTGGCATTCCACTGGGTATGGTGCTCTGCCAACCGTCTACGGTTATTATGCTGGTTGTGCTCTCTTTGCATTGCATGCAGGTGTACGGGTTGGGGGCAGACGTTTCGTGGTACATGCGTATGGCGCTGATGTGCTTCCTCTATTCCATGGTGTCACCTCCCGTGCCGGGTGGAATGCTCGCATGCTTTGGTCTTCTTTTTGCCAAGCTGGGCATACCCGTTGAGGCGCTTGCCATTGCCACTGCCTTTAACGTCATTATTGACTACGTAATAACGGGCTTCCGCGTGGGGTCAATAATGGTGGATGTCCTTAGTGCGGGATGTTCGCTTGGCAGCGTTGATCGATCGAAGTTTGAGGATGCGTAGCGCCAAGGATGCGTAGCGCCAAGGATGCGTAGCGCCAAGGATGCGTAGCACTAAACAAATCCAGGACTTGGAGACAAGCCCCTTGCCATCACTTTGGGTATGACACTCTGGAATACCCCCTTGAACGGAACGGCGGATGATTGGATAATGCCCTTTTACATTCACATTTAAACGCCGTTTGACTATGGCGTTCGACGATGGGACGGAAGGAGGACCTGTGCAAAACGAGATGGACTTGTCTGCCAAGTATGATGCGCTGCTGCAAGAGCACGAGCTTCTTAAGGAAGCTTGCGAGAGGGCATGGGGTACGAGCAGCATATACTCCCACATCGCCTTTGCCCTGGCACGGGCCTACACCGATCTGTTCTACGTAAACATGTCCACGGGCGAGTATATTGAATACAGCAGTGACGACAAGAGCGGCATGCTCCTGGAGAGCAGGCGAGCCACTGACTTCTTTGAGAGTTGTGAGCGTGAGGCCCAACTGTTCGTGCATTCGGACGATCGCGATATGTTTGTGGGAACTATGAAAAGGGAGTTCCTCTTTGATGCGTTAAGCAAGTCAGAGGAATACGAGATAACCTATCGCAGGCTAAAAGACCGCCGGTCATTCTACGTTCAGATGAGAATTTCACGAATGAAGGACGACGATAACTATATAGTTATAGCCGTTTCGGACATCGACGAACTTGTCAAAAAACGTCGTGCGGAGGAGCGGGTTGAGGAGGAGCGTACGGTATATGCGCGCCTGCATGCCATTACGGGCAACTTCATCGTTGTGTACGTGGTGAACCCCGAGACCAATCACTTTCGCGAGTTTAGCTCTACTGAGGCCTACGCACGGTACTTTGCGTTGGAAAAGGAGGGTGAGGACTTTTTTGAGCGTGCCAGAAAAGTGACTTGTCGCTACATCCATACTGCGGACTTGAGCCTCTTCCTTACATCCTTTACCAAAGCGAACGTACTGGCCGCGATTGAGCGCGACGGGATCTTTACCTTGGGGTATCGCTTTATGGTTGAGGGGAGGCCCATACACGTCCAACTAAAGGCTGCCTTGGTGGAGGAGAGCAGGGGTCCTCGCCTGATTGTGGGCCTTAACGATGTTGATGCGCAGGTTCGGCAGGAGAAGGAGGCCGAGACGCTCCTTGCCAAGGCCCAGGCCCAAGCCAACGTTGACGCACTCACGGGCGTTAAGAACAAACATGCGTATCAGGAGGCAGAGGATCGCCTTAATGGCCAGATCGAAAGTCACCAGGCATCGCCGTTTGCCATCGTGGTTTTTGATGTGAACGACCTCAAGAAGGTCAACGATGCCGGCGGACACCAGGCGGGCGACCAACACCTTCGCAATGCCTGCAGAATTATATGCGAGGCATTCAAGCGCAGTCCGGTGTATCGCGTTGGCGGCGATGAGTTTGCGGTAATTGCGCAGGGAGTTGACTACGACCACATTGAAGAGCGGCTTTGGGACGTGAGCGTGCATAACGAGGAAGCTCTGCATACCGGAGACGTCGTTATTGCCTGCGGGATGGCAAGGTTTGCGGACGACGATTGCGTAGCCGCGGTTTTCGAGCGCGCCGATCGTCTTATGTATGAAGACAAGAGCAAGCTCAAATCTGAGACAAAGGAATAGGGTTCGCTTGGTGGCACGCTTATACTTGGTATAAGTGTGCCAAAACGCAGCTATTCCGCCTTGAAGTTGATCATCATCCTGCGCAGCGTGTTGAACTCGGAGCTCACGCACTGGCCATACACATGCGACAGCTCTTCCTCGTCCTCTTCTTCGTCGCCTTCCTCGCCGATGATGAGGTGTTTAAGGTCCGTGTGGCCTCCGTAACGCAGGATGGCTGCAGTATCGCCGTTGTCTCGCTGGATGACGCTGTATGCACAGAGCTGATTCGGTTTGTTGGCGTCTGATGCCAAGAAGGGCTCGATGACCTTCTCCCATACCGCAGCCGTCTTTTCCTGGCCAAGGACCTTGGTGGTGTCTTTGCGCCACGACTCTATTTGCTCCGCATCTGTGTGTCCGCCGGTGAGTACGAGCGCGTTTTCGGGATACTGCTTTACATAGCCTTTGGAGAGACGTCCCGCAAGGAGCAGGAATGAGCAAGAGCACAGGTTTGAGATTATGGCTCCATACCAGGGGGCGTCCATGCCCACGACGCGCGCGAGTCCCAGCGTGGCGCCCACGTTAATCACGATTTGGATGGCGTACGAGATGTTCGCAAGGTGCTCGCGCTCCGTGGCCGAGAGGTAATTGACCATGGAGTCGTTGGTAAAGGTAAACAATGCGTTTATGCACACAATACGAATGGCAAAGGGCAGCGACTCGAGCATAACGGGGTCCTGCACCGAAAAGATGGCCATGAACAGCTGCGGAAACGCCACGAGCACCAAAATGATGGGTACGAGGATGTGCAGTCCCATGTGGTACATGGACCGCTTTACCAAAAGGATTCCGCAGCGGTTTCCCTCGCCAAAGTAGGACGAGGCGAGCGGCATAACAGGTTCGCTGGTAGACGCCGTAAAGATGGTAAGAAAGAGCACCAGGTTGTCTACTACGGCGGAGTTGCCTAGGCCGCTCGTGCCAATTTGGTTGCTGAGCACGAGGTTTTGCACGATCATCTGAATGGTGAACATAATGTACATGATGGCCATGGGCGTTCCTGGTTTGAGCGCCGCAAAGATGCCGGGGTCGCCCTCCTTTCGCTCCGGCTTTACGAAGCGGCACAGCGCATCCTTCTTCTTGAAGTGCCTGACGAAGACAAAACAAGCGCAAAGGTTGCCAAACACCATGGCAAAGGCGCTGGCACCAACGCCAAAGTGGAGCAGCTCCAGGCCCACGTAATTGCCCACGACGTTTACGATCGCCGCCACGATGTTTGCCACGAGCACAAGGCCAGGGTCGTTATCGTCGGTAAAGATGTAGTCACCCGAAAAGAAAAGAACGGTGGGAATCGAGCCCAAAAGAATCACGAACAGGTATTCCCGCGAATACGCGAGGTTTTCCGGCGTCGCCTGGAGGAATTGCAAGAGTGGGTCGGCAAAGGCAAACATCACGACGCTCATGAGGGCGCAAGCAACCATTAGGGCAATGACGGTTCGGGTGAATATCCTGGCCGCAACGCTTTTGTCACCCGAGCCCGAGCACTTGGAAATGGTAATGCCGCATCCCACGCCGCCCAAACAGCCGATGGCGCTAAAGATGAGGTTGATGGGCTCCACGGTGCTGAGCGCCGAGAAGGGTACCTCTCCCAAGCTGGAAGAAATGCAGATGCCGCCTATTACCGGCGACAGTTGCCCAAACACCAGGCCGATGATGGCCGGGATGATGTAGTGAAGGCTGCTCTTTTTGATGAGCTTGTCTTCGTAGACGTAGTTGATCGTGCCTCTTATGAGCTCCATCGCATGCCTCCTAAAGCTGACAAGTGACCTGTCCCCTTGTCAGAGTAGCGCTTCCAAAAAACATGACAAGGGGACAGGTCACTTGTCATACTTTGCCTGAAAAAGTCCCCCACCTCCCGTGAGCGAGGGGTGGGGGACAAGTGCAAGAGCGCCTTGTGCTGACAAGGGGACAGGTCACTTGTCAGCTTTTCTGGCTAGGGTAGCTGTATCTTGGGCAGGTACCTTACGAGCCGCTCTGACATGGTGTAGGGAATGCCCTCTGCATCGAGCACCGCCAAGAACAGCCTAAGGGGTCGCTCGTCCTTGTTGTAGAGCTGGAACGCAATGTTGAAGTGGTCCTTGAGGGCATTGACCTCAAGGATGAGGTCACCGTCCGAGATGGTATACACATCCTTGATGTGCTGCTCCATGCCGCCCCAGTCAACCTTGCCCACGTAGCTCACGGACCAGGGGTCGCGGGGATCGCTCCTAAAGGCGCTGTTGGACAGCGCGAAGCGCTTCTTTTTCTTGAGCGTGGGTTGCTCGTCGATGCCCCGATGCACCTTGTTGACCTTGAAGAACCGCTCGCGACCCAGCTCGGGCTGATTCTGCTCCGCACGATTGCCACGTTGGAGTCGCCCTCGTAGCGTGACGATGGCTCGTCGTGTGGCAGTGCGGACTCGTCGGGATACGCAAGCTCCTCGGCCGGGATGTCGGTGCCCGGCAGACGAATGTCTTCCGGCGAGTCCAGGGGTCCGCAGGTTTTGCAAAGGTACAGATAGAGCGTTGCCTTTATCCAAAAGAGAGCACCGTACGCGCCGCACAGGGCATGGGAGAAGTTGAACCATATGCAGTCGCTGCGGTAGGTAATCGCAACCAGATGGCCGTTTACCTCGTCGCTTCCCAGCACCAGACGCTTGTTTCTCTCGGGCAGCATCGCCAAGGGCGCGCTGTTGTGGCTTAGGGTGTAGCTCTGGCTCTCGTCGACTCCTACGCGCACGCTGAAGTAAGGGAAGCGAACGATTGCCTCCTGCGCGGCCTCGTTTAGCAGCGTCGCGTCCACGGGCGCGTCCAGGCGGATCTTCATCCTTACGGTAAAGGGGAGCTTGTCCATGTACTCGTACAGCAAATGGGTGTCTGGGTTCATGCTTGTCCTTACGTTGGGTTGTCGCTGGGTAAGCAACATGATTGTAAAAATATATGCTATTAGAACTATAGTGCACGCTTGGGTACAAAGGGGACAGTCCCCTTTGTACCCAAAAACCAAACCGGGACAAAGGGGACTGTCCCCTTTGTCCCGGTTTACCCCAAACTCGGGTTCCGCTAAAGGCGCCCAAGGAAGTCGGTAACGATTTTGCGATACTCGTCCGGCGCCTTGATAATGGATTCCGCGTGATCGGCTCCGCTGATGTAGTGGAGCTCGCGAACGCCCGCGGTCCTCTCGTACAGGTCGTGGGCGCTCTGTGGCGGTACCGTGGTGTCTGCGTCTCCGTGCATGAACAGAATCGGAATCTTGTTCCCGTCCAAGGCGTCGATGGGACGCATGTCGTATATGGAGTAGCCGTAGAGCAGGCGAATACCAACGTTTGCGAGCGGTATTAAGAACTCCGGCAGGTGCATGGTCTTGAACTTTTGCTTGATTGTGCTCTCGACGTCGGCAAAGGCGCAATCCGACACAACAAAGTCAATCTCTGGCTTGCCTGCCAGCGCCTCAATCGAGGTGGATCCGCCCAGGGACTCGCCGTGAAGCCCTAGCTTGCCGACTTTTGGATAGCGACTTCGCGTGTCCTTTATGAGCTCCAAGAGGTCCTTGCTCTCCAGGTCTCCAAAGGTACAGAATGTGGGCTCGTCCTCGCCGTGGCCGCGCATGTCGTAAAGAATGCAGTTGTAGCCCAGGTCCCTGTACATCTGCACGTACTTGAGCGACCCGATGTGGTTGTCGGTATTTCCGTGCGTCATGATGACGTAGCGGTCAGACGGCGTGGGGGCCTCAAGCAACTGCACGTGCAACTGGTAGTTGTTATAGCCATTAACCAGGTAGTCGGTCTTCTTGAGGTCCTTGTAGAAGCTCGTGTCGTAGCGCGCCGACTGCCACTCCCAGGCCTCGTCCAAAGTAGGCCGCTTTCCGTTCATGATGGTGTGCGCAAGAAACAGCGTGAGTGCACAGACAAGTACGGCCAGAACGACTATTACCACAACGAATACCTTCATCCTCTTACCGCCTATCTGCAGCATTGTTCCACCCTTACGCGTAAAAGCAAGAAAACCCATCCTAACATTGAATACGACGAGATTATACGACGTTGTGCTGTTGGTCGCGCGATAAAGACTTCATTCCACTATCCTTATAGCCGTAAGGCACGGAGCGGAATTCTAAAATCCCGATTCGGGAGTCATGAGCTGCAAGATTCGCAGATCTTTGCCGACGACAGCAAGATTGACTACGCGGCACAAGTGTGCGCAGCGTGCGTGGCGAGGCAATGCCCCTTGGTTCGAACCCGTAGACGGGCTTCGAACCTACGTACGCCATAACAAGCGTCAAAATGAGATGAATTAGTGCTGGAATTGCCGTTTGTTCGGGTTTTGCAAATCACAAACCCGAATAAACGGCAAAAAAGACCGAGGAATCGATGGAAAAATCCACCTATTCAGTATGTGAGTATTTTTAAATATTATAGATATTATGCAAAACCCGAACAAACGAAAAAAATCTATGCATCATTTCACAAGAATGCCGTTTATTCGGATTCGTGAAGAACTAAAACCGAATAAGTGGCAGATTTCCATTTTTTTGCTCCGAAAGTACCGTTTATTCGGGTTTTAGGAAGCTCATGAGCCAAATATGCGGCGGTTGTTGGCGGCATTGCGAAGGACGTTTACTCGAAGAGGAGCGTTCGTGCTACCATGCAGTCGAAAAAGTCATTGGGTGAGGTGTGGCTAACCGACTGCCAGCGTTTAGCGAGGGGTTGCGATGACAGAAGAGAAAACAGACGATATAAACGAAAAAAGAGCCATGAGGAACGATAAGGTGCTCGAAACAATACGGGCCGTTCTCCTCGGCATCACCACCCTTCTTACGGCTTGGGCGACTTGGATAGGGTCGCTTCACACGGGACTTCAGGAAACTCACTTTACAGAGAGCAACAACGCCATGTCGAGTGCGGTTGCCGTGTACAACGATGCCACCCAGATGGTGGTGCTGGACGCGGCGGTGTGGAGTAGCATTCAGAACTATACCTTCGATGCGCAGGCAGCCATCGATGAGGGGGACGACGCAAAGTTCCAAATCGCAACGGCAAAGATCGAGGCACTCCAGGAAAAGTGCACGCCCGAACTCAAAAAGGCAATTGACTGGGCCTTGGAAACAGGCAAATCGCCTTTTGAGATGGAGGGGTATTCAGAGTCCTATTACACGGAGGCCAAGGATCTTATAAAGAAGTCCCAAGACATTCTGGCAACGGGCAAACAGGACAACCTGAATAGCGATAGGTACGGATTGGCCTCGGTTATATACTCGCTGGTCCTCTTCCTGCTAGGTATTGCGGGGACGTTCAAACACTCTCCAAACAGGATAGGGGTTGTGGCAACCGCGGTTGTGATGCTCGTGGTTGGATTGACACTTATGTTTAGCATCCCCATGCCAGCGGGCTTCGACCTATTCCATTTCCTGCATGGCAACTAGTCGTTTGCGCCCCCGTGCCTGCGCCAGGCCCGCGGACGGCGACTCACGAAGTGAGCGAGTGAAACGAGCGCGGAGCCGTCTGCGGGCTGGGCGCAGGCACGGGGACGAAGACGGCAAAATATAGAGACGGACCCCAAGTTTTGCTATGCGCGTGTGATGGGCTATCATGCACCATGTTACGGGTTTACCGTAATGCGAATTGCATGAGTTGGAAAACGTTCGAATTGCATCTGTGCGATGGAGCGGGTGCAATCGTTGGCATTTCAAGGAAGAAGCAATGACAGAGCAGGCAAAGATAAGGCGTCTCCAAGATACATTGACTATTGCCGGTGGTGGCGTTTTGGCATTTGGCATTTGGTCCCTCGTTAAAATAGGTCTGTTCCTCGCGAATGTCGACGAAAACTTGCTGCGCTGGCTGTTTGGCATCAACGGTATCGCGTTGACGGTTACGGTCTATGTGCTGCTTGCTGTTATAGTCCTCATAGACATGGGCGTGCGCGTATACGTGGGATTGTCGGCTCGTGCGGAGGGATACGGCAAGAAGAAAGGTTCCCTCTATCTGATCGTTGCCCTAGCTGCCGCAGTAGTAAACGCCTTCACACTTTACTTAATTGCGGTGAGCACATCGTTCGTGAATTCCATTCTGGTGGTAGTCGCAGCAATCGCCATCGAGGCGACTTCGATTGCCGCACTGGTGTTGGTTGTTGTTAGCGCCTTACGCTTGCGGCACATAAGCAAGAAATTGGGATAGGTGGCACTATGGAGAGGTCCTTTCACTATTACGGCACGTATTGTGCGGCGCTCATAGCGGGCTATTCGGTTGAGGAAAGCAAAGAGCTCTGCCATAGCGCGTTTCTTGTTGACAAATGCTCGAGGACGTTCCTCACACGTATTGGCGGACCGGAGTCGGCTGCCACGACGCAGCTTCCCGTGGAAATGGCGTCGGCGCGAACAGACCCTATAGGGCTTCAAGACATTACGCGCATTTGGTCTTCTTTTCACTTCCTGCCTGGCAATTTGCATGCAGAGGTAAAAAAGGGAGGCAGAAACTATCGCAACAAGTATCGGTTGATCTGCGGTCCAAACGGGGACCTTGTGGCAGACACGGTGAACCTTGCCCAGGGCAAGGGCGTGCAGGCAGTGGGTTTGGCCATGCACGTTTTGGCCGACACGTGGGCACACCGCTATTTTGCCGGAACGCCGTCGCTTGTTATAAACAACACCAATCGCTTCTTCGTCGAGCTGGTTCCCTCCGAGGACGGCTCTTTTATAGAGAGGCCCGTTAAGTTTGGGCACAACCCGGCAATAGGCGACGACTTCGATAAGAGCATGTACACAAACACCATCTTCCAACCCAGCGAAAACACCATTATGAACCTGGGGCACGGGAGGTGTGGTCACCTCCCCGACCACAGCTTTATGAGGTATCGCTACGTGCCTGCGTGGAATGGCTACGAAGAGGTGTTTAAAGACAATCCCACCGAGTACTACCAGGCATTTTGTCAGATGGTCTATGCCATGAAATGTCTGCGCGGAGAAAATGGCCCGTTCCAGTTGAATACCTACGACACGGATGCCGTCGCGCCCTACGAGCAGGAAATCCGTACGATCCTAGAGAAGCGCCAGCCTGCGGAGGACGCCATCGAGGACTGGCGTGCGTTCGGAGAGCGGCTGTGCGGCCACGCCGTTGACTACTTCGACTTGGACGCACATGTTCAGGAGTACTTGGACGCCGACGAAGACTGCAAAGAGGACACCTATTTGGGCAAGTTCATCTTGGCGGCGCTCGCTCAAAAGGGCATGGTGGTAAACCGCGTGTGGTCCTCCGGCAATCCGCTTGCCGGACGATCGATTGAGTACAACGGCAAGTTCTTTGAGGGCATTGAGGACTTCCTACCCCTTATTAGATACATACGAGGAGGTAGCAAACATGACTAAGCTGCAACGCATCTTTAATCTGATCCTTAGCCTGCTGCTGATTGCCGGAGGCATCATGCTGGCGCTGGAGCCGCAAGTCGGCGTTTTGGTTGTGGCGTCCGTTATGAGTGTTGGCCTGTTGCTGTATGGCGTGGAAAAGCTGCTGTACTACATTAGGATGGCACACTATATGGCAGGCGGCCTAGCGATTCTGTTCTTGGCCATAATCGCCATCGACATCGCCGTGTTTGCGGTTACGACTATAGACAATCCCAAGTTTGCGGTAGCACTGTACGTAATATGCTATTGCGCGGTTAGCGGAGTTCTTTTTATCGCGCGCGCCGTGGAGTCCAAGCTGTTTGGGTCTCCCGCGCTTCCGCTCATCCTGCAGGCCTTGATGTGCCTGGGGCTAGCCGCGCTCTGCGTTGTGTTTATCAACTCGGACCAAACCATTATTTGGGTCTTCTGCATATGCCTGTTTTACTATGCGGGCGTTCGGCTGGTTTCCGTTTTCAAGCCCACCGAGATAATCTACATCCAGTAGCCACAAAGCGGTACAAAGGGGACAGTCCCCTTTGGCCCCAAAATAAGCTGAAAAGGCAAAGGGGAGCACCCCCGTCGCCTGGCCAGCTACCGTTGGTCCTCGTCGATTTGCTGACGCTTAACCAACTCGGCGAAGAAACCGTCCTTTTCCATAAGTTCGTCGTAGGTGCCACTCTCCACGATCTTCTCCTTGTTGAGGGTAATTATGTGGTCGCACGACCGGATGGTGGAAAGACGGTGGGCAATAACGATCCTCGTGCAATCCAGGGCATCAAGAGAATCGGTAACGATCTTTTGCGTGAGATTGTCCAGGGCACTCGTGGCCTCGTCCATTATAAGGATGCGCGGCTTGCCCACGATGGCCCTCGCGATCATGAGTCGCTGCTTCTGCCCGCCGGAGATACCACCACTGCCCTCCGAGATGTGCGTGTGCATTCCCATGGGCATGAGTCTAATGTCCTCTGCCATACTCACCTTTTCGGCGGCATCCCAAGCCTCCTCTACGCTGAGGTGCGGCGAGGCGATGGTAATGTTTGAGTAGATGTCTCCCGCAAACAGCTTTCCGTCCTGCAAAACCGTGCCAATACAGCGGCGCAGGCTCCGCAGGTTGGTAACGCTCATGTCGCGCTCGTCGTAATAGACCGTTCCCTCTTGTGGCGTCTTGAACCCCAACAAGATTCTGACCAGCGTGGATTTGCCGCAGCCGCTCCCGCCGACAATGCCCACATATTCGCCCGGCTCTATGGTGAGCGAAAGGTCGTCAAGAACCGTGGGGCTGTGCTCGTCGTAACGGAAAGTAACGTGGTCGAGATCGATTTTGCCTTCTAGGTTGGACACCATGGCTTTGTTGGTGCCGTACTCAGGTACGGCCTGCAGGATTGGCTCAACCATCTTAAGGCGAGGTCCGAGCTGTGCAACCCATTTGAATCGCGGAGCTATTACATCGAGGCACCCCATGGCCGCCCCGTAGGCCGTGGAAAAAAGCCGCAAAGCTTGCCACCGAAACGTGACCTTTGTAGGCAAGGTAAAACGCCATGAGCAGTCCAATAAGACGGCACGAGGCGACGAGCTGTGTTCTTGCACACAAAGGAAACCTCGTGCTATAGGTTGCTGCGGCTTGCTCGGTGTATCCCCGCAGCCATCTTGCGTAAGCTCGGTCTTCTCCGCCGCTGAGCTTTAGGCGCTGCGCTCCCGAAAAGAGGTCGAACACCATGCTGCCGTTTTTCTCGGCGCTCTCAAACTGCAGCATCGCCAACCGACGCTCCTGCATTGTCGTTACGATTTGCACGATAATAACCAAGACAATGGCCCCGAGTCCCGCAGGAAGAAGTTCTGGAGCAACAAACAGGATGGGCAGGGACATAACGACGGCAACCACCATATTCATAATCACGAAGATGGTGTCCGTAATTATTTTGGGAACATCGGCAAACGCAGTGATTCTTTGCGAGAGGCCACCTGCCGAGTATTCGCTAAAAAAGGAAACCGGAAGGTTTAGCACGCGAGAAAATATGCCATTCTCGGCTATTACGTCCAATCGGTTTTGTATGCGCGCACCCAAGGAAAACCGCTGACGAGCGGGTTGAACGGAAAGATGAGGGCAAAAGGGGACAGTCCCCTTTGTCTCGCTTTTGCAAGGCAAAGGGGAGTATACCCATCGGATGGAGCCTTTTGATATAAAAAGAACCCCGCCAACTTGTGGCGGGGTTCCCATAAAGAACTAGGCGGTTGAGGTTACTCGGCGTTCTCCTCGGTGGCCTCCTCGGCAGCTTCGTCAGCGGCAGCCTCTTCACCCTCGGCGGCTTCCTGAGCCTCGGGGATCTTCTCCATGGCCTTCTCCTGGACCTCAAAGCGGAAGGCGATGCAGGAATCAATCTGCTTGATGAAGTAGTCGTTGGCCATCTCCTCGAACTCCTTCAGGGCCTTCATAAGAGCCTTGGGAGAAACGGGAACCTCGGGCATGCCGGGAAGCGTGGGCAGCTGCTCGGGAAGAGTCTCGGCGAAGCCGTCCTGCATTTCCATCATGTAGGCGAAGAACTGCGCGAACTGATCCTTGGTGCTATCGATAGTAGCCTTCTTCATATCGATGGACTTGCCCCATGCATCCTTTGCGCCAGCCGCAACTTCCTGTGCCTTAGCCTTGACTTCCTTCTGCGGGTCGCCAGCATTCGCGTCCATGGGAGGCACGGGAACGGGGAACGGCATGGGAGGGAAGGGGGGCATGGGGAAATCGGCCTTCTTGTTCTTCTTGTTCTTCTTCGCCATCTTACTTTTCTCCTTTCGAGATGGACCACACACATTGATTCACCGAAGCAGCGCCGAGCACCTTGCGCGACACACTCATCATGCTTCGATAGCTATTATGCCCATAAAAGTCGATAAGCATAACGACAATTCCTCTAACGTTACAGAATCTTTTAATTTTGTCGGTTTTCGTTGCTTCGGCGGGCCTGTGACACACCTCAGTCCCCCCCGTCCCCGCGGCTCGGCGCTCGTCTTTGTCCGTGCCCGCACATAAATATCGAAACTGTACAGAAAACGTGACACAAAAAGGCTCTGTGTACACTGTATGCCCTGGAGTGTACACAGGACCGTTTTCGTGTCACGTTTTGTGTGCAGGTTGCAAAGTTTTATGCCCAAAGCCCAGCCGACAGCCGCTGAGAAGTGCGCAGATTGCAAAGTTTATGCTCTCGGTATGCCCAAAGCCTCGTTTGCGAGGGCTCGGCTCGGCCCAGCGTGGGAAAGGGGCCAAAAAAGCGCCCCACTTGCGTGAGGGCGCCGTCGCGCTTATCCGTTGCTTGGCGGATTCTTTTCGATCATGCGGCGAATCAGTTGGATCAACTCGCGGATGGGGCTGCTGCCACCAGGGCGACCCTTGCCGCCCACTACCATGTTGAGCTGGTCGTCATTGAGCTCGACTGCCTGCATTTGGTTCATCTTTACCTGTGTCATTGTCATTCTCCTTTCGTTGGGGCCCGCCTTTCGGACCCTCATGTTTGACTGACGTGCCCTTAATTACGCACTGCGGTGCCGCGTGTCCCACATGTGAAGTATTTGCGCAAAGGGAAGTATTCTTGCATGCGGGGTCAAAACGATGTGCGAGACGTGCCTTTTTGTGAGAAGCTAGGGGCAATATAAATCGTTTGCTCATAAAACCTTGGGAGGATCTATGAAAGACAACGTAAGCATGCAGGGCCTTACACGCGCAAGGCGCGCCCTTTCGGTTGTGGTTGCCCTGATAGTGGCGCTCTGTATTGCGGGATGTGGCGCAAATGCGTCTTCGGGATCGAGCTCGCAGATGAGCTCGCAGACAAGTTCCTCGAGCGCTTCTTCCGCTGTGACAACTGCCTCGCTTTCGTCGTGGACGAAAGACAGCCAGTCGCTAAAGAAGCTCACTGACTTCGTGAGTGCGGCAACGGACGAGTCGAGCAAGGACTACATTCCGGTTGAGGACCGCATTGCCGTATTCGATCTGGATGGAACGCTCATGTGCGAGACGTATCCTTGGTGCTTTGAGTACATGGTGTTTGCCGATTACGCGCTCAACAACCCCAACTACAAGGCTCCCGAGGATATAAAAGCCGTGGCGCAGGAGATAGTCGACTCGGCATGGGGCAAAAAGCCCGAGAAGATGAGCACGCGTCAGGCGCAGGCGGGTGCCATTGCATACAAGGGCCTCACTCCGGCAGAGCTTGAGGTGTATGTGACCAAGTTTAAGGAGTCAAAGGCGGAGGGCTTCTCGGGAATGACCAGGGGACAGGCGTGGTACAAGCCCATGGTTGAGGTCTTTGAGTACCTTCAGGCAAACGACTTCGACGTCTACGTTGTTACCGCCACCGAGCGCAACGTCGTTCGTGCCGTTGTTGCCGGCACTCTTAACATCGATCCTTCGCACGTTATTGGCACCGAGTACGGATATACCGCAACTGGTCAGGGCGACGAGGCGGATGGCGACTACACCTTTAAGGTGGGTGACAAGGTGGTGTTCGACGGCACCTATGCGGGTGAGAACGCGAAGACGTGCAAGGTGGATGCCATCGCGCGCGAGATTGGCAAGCAGCCCGTTCTTGCCTTTGGCAACTCTTCTGGTGACGCTGCCATGCTCAACTACGCCTTGTCGGAGAATGCCCACCCAAGTGCTGCGTTTATGGTTCTAGCCGACGACACCGAGCGGGAATACGGCAATGCCGAGGATGCTGCCAAGGATCGCGAGTCGTGGGAGAAGGCGGGATACACGGTGTTCTCCATGCGTGACGACTTTGCGACCATCTACGGCGATGGGGTAAAGAAAGAGCCAGTGGCTTAGCGAGCCAGTGGCTTAACCCAAGCAAAGGGAATGCTCCCTATTGCTTGATGCCATAGTCCCCACTCCATGCTCACTCAGTTTCTCACTCAGGATGACCGTACCATGAGTGAGAAACTGAGTGAGGAAGACAAATGTGCCGAAGAGCCCCCTTGTTTGAACTTTGCCGAAAAAGACCAAAAAGAAACGCGAATGATAGCACGCAAGAGGGTACTTCATGATAGCCTAAAGGCGCTGTTGTTTAGGGATACGTTCGGAGGGGCCATGGCAGAAAAAGCGTCCAAACTCAAGTGGAACCAGCATGCCGAGGGTGATGACATTTCGTACTTGGGTCCGCTCAGCTATCGCCACTTTAAGATCATCGGCTGGCTGCTCCTAGTAATCAAGCTGCTTCTTCCGCCAGTTGCACTCGTTGCCAAAATAGATCCTGCGGTTGGAGATTCTCTGGCAACACCGCTTGGCGTTTTGGAGCTCATCACGCCCCTTTCGGTTTTCTTCCTCCTCCTTGCGAGCTTTTCGCAGATGCTCATTAAGCACGACTACAAAAACCAGATGATTGTTTACGGCGGTGCTGCTCTTGCCATCATTGTGGTCTTTGAGCTTCTGTACCACCGCTACATCGTGAGTTCCGTCGATGCCTTTGTGGAAAACCGAGACCAGGCACTTGTGATGTGCGACGCGGCCTTCTCAATGCTCAATTCCGCAGGCTTCATAGCCTTTAACGTGTTTATAGACCTCTTTCTTTGCACCAGCGTTATGTTCTTCCTTAACTATGAGCCCACCAAGTTTTTTGTGGGCGAGAAGCGCAGGTATTTTCGCTATCTTACGGTTCTGCCCGTTATTTTTGAACTTGTCTGTTTGTATTTAAAGGTGCAGGCTAACTCAGGTGGTTTCCACCTGTCCATCTCGTTCTTCCCCTTCCTTCCTACCAAGCCGCCTATGATGTTCTTTGCCCTTTGCGGCATGATCGTTTACCAAACGGTGCTCGAGAAGCGCTTCCGCAAGGAAGGTCGATCGCACGAGGAATTCATGGCCTACCTCGGAACGAATCGTAACTGCTGGGATTTTGCCAAGTACGCTACCGTTGTTTGCCTTTTGGCTGGCATACTGGATGTTGTTATTTCCAATATTGTGATAGCGAGCGACGCGAATGGTGGCTTGCAAGCCATTGCGGAAATATGGAACAACGGCCAAGGAGCTTGGGTCTATCGTGTGGTGAACAAGTATCTTAATGCCGGCTTTGGTGGGTCTGCGCAGCTCATACTCTTTGCCCCCATTATGCTGCTCTTCAATTACATGAAAACCTATAAGAACACGCTCGTGGAGCTTGCCATTCCCGTTGGTGCCATCACGCTCCTTTTGATTCTCTATTTGGAGGGTGGCCTTCTTCTCATAGGAGAGATTGCACGCTATGCCAAGACTGAGGTGGTAACCACTGCCAAGGAGCAGGTGCTACCAGCGATTGCCCAAATGGCAGAGGAGACCGGCGAGTACATGGACGAGACCGATCGCGAGAACTTTATGAACCTAATGAAGGAGCTGGGCGTTTCGGAGGAGGACTTGGCGCGCATATACGCCTCGTACTCCTTGAAAGAGGCGCCTGCTCAAGAGCCCGCAAAGGACTCGTCGTCCTCGTCGTCCGCGAAGGCGCCCGCAAAGGACTCCGGGTCTGCGAAGGACTCGGGATCCGCGAAGGCCGCGCCAGCCAAAGCGCCCGCATAGCGCTTATCGATCGTGCGGCAATTAGATCTGTGACTTAAATAGGGGAGCGTGCCTTTTGTAAAGTGGTTTGCAAAAGGCACGCTCCCTTCCTGTGACTTGCATCTTGCGACTTTTGTAGCCGTTTGGTCGAAATCGATGCGATTCGGGCGGCGGCTGGTGTTGGTTATTCAGCAACCTGTACAAATAATGGGAAGTGAACGAGCCTCTTCTAGTCGCCAACTGGGAAAACGCTTTTTTGAACAAATTCATTTCCCGTTAGATAAAATACGTAGTGGGAAATGAATGCGCGCCATTTTGATAAATCCTGGCCTTTTGCATTTTTGAACCGATTCATTTCCCGTTAAATTATACATAAAAGATATTAAGGATTTAGACACGGAAGGAACGTCCCCCTTTTAGCTTCATTTCTTGCCTATGTGTGCGTGTCATGGGTGTCATGGGGACGGGGGCGTTAACACACTGCGGGCAATAGCTGCGCGTGCGTCCAAAACGTCCTGGATTGACAAGGCCTTCATTGGTCCTCTTATCATAGTGGGTACAAGGACTATCCCTGTGCCTGCCGCAAAAAAGCGGGCCAAAGGGGACTGTCCCCTTTGGCCCGCTTTTTGCTATTCGTCCTCGTCTATACGTTGGCGGGCAACCAGGTCTGCAAAGACTCCACCGCGCCAAAGGCCACCTTGTTTGCCCACGCAGGCAGAAGACCAACGAGTGTCATGACGGTTGCCGCGCCAAGGACGACGAGGTAGTCCGAACGACTGAGCGAACTAAACACGAACGAGCTCAGGTCGCCCTTCTTGAGCGGCCGGGATGGCAGAGGCTTGTAGAAGAACGTAGCCTCTTGGTCGAGTTGTCGCGCAACCTCGGTACTTACCCTAACCTTCTCATCGGTGCTTGGGTTTATATACCAATAGCCGCCGAGCCCTTTGGGTATGAGTGCCACCACGTCGCCCGTGTTCAGGCGTCCGACCATGGCGCCAAAGGCCTCCTTCTGCCAGCCGTTGCTAAGCCGCACCTTTCGGTGCATCGTGCCCGAGGGGCGACAGAACCAGTCTATGCGCTCCTCCAGACTCACGTTGCCGCTGGGTGCGTCTCCTGGCGTCACACCCATGTGTCTGAGACATGCCCTTACGGCCTTGTCAACCTGTTCGGTATCGTCAACTTGTACGGGAGGCCTCTTGCTCTTTCGAACTATGCTGGCCGCAAGCTCCGCATAGGCGCGCTCGGTCTTCTGGGCATTTTTTTGGCTCGGGCTTCGAGTCGGGACTTCATGAGACTATCCATTGCGCACCAACTCCGCATATGATCCGTCGATGGCGAGTAGCTGGGAGTGCGTCCCGCGCTCTACCACCTTGCCCTCGTCCAACACAATTATCTCGTCGCAGTCGCGAATGGTGGACAGGCGATGCGCTACCACGATGCAGGTAATGTCACGCTCTCGAATGCGCTTTATAACCGAGGCCTCGGTCTTTGCGTCCAGCGCGCTCGTGGCCTCGTCCAATACAACCACGGTGGGGTCCTTGGCAAGCACGCGCGCTATTTCCAGTCGCTGGAGCTGACCGCCGCTAAAGTTTCGCCCGCCTGTCAACATGCGGGATGAGTAGCCATCGCCGCGACTGGCAATGGTTTCGTGAATGTTCGCGTCGCGACAGGCGAGCATAACCTCAAAGTCCTCGATGGAATCGTCCCACAGCCTTACGTTGTTGGATACCGTGTCGTCAAACACCACGATGTCCTGGTCAACGACGGCCACCGAACCACGGAGGATGGGGCGCGGTGTTTCCCCTATGGGCTTGTTGTCGAAACTCACCGTGCCAGACCATGGCTCATAGAGGCCGCTCATCAGCTTGGCTATGGTGGATCTGCCGCAGCCGGAAGGTCCCACGAGCGCCACCCAGGAACCGGGCTTAACGTGGAGGTTGAAGTCCTGTATGAGCGGGGGGTCGAGCGGGGAGTAGCCAAAGGAAACTCCCTCCATACCCACCTGCCCACGCAGTTTTTCGCGTCCAAACTCCTGCTTGAGGCTGCTTATGTCCGCGGGGTCTCCGCATTCCTCAGGCACGTCGGATTCGTAGTTCATAACGTCCTCGATGCGCTCCATCTGCGTCTCCATTTCCTGGACCGTTTGTCCAAGGGCCGTGAGCTGGTTGACTGGAGCCGTAAATGACGAGAGGAAGCCCGTAAACGCGAGCAGCATGCCAGGGGTAAACTCGCCCCTTACGATGAGCCAAATGCCAAGCACGAGTACCGCGACGTTTGCCAACGACGTAAGGGTTGCGGGCAGCGATCCCAAGTACTGGTTCAGTCGCTCGGTGCGAACCTGATCCTTGTTCATGAGCGCCTGATAGCCCGCCCATCGCTCGAAAAAGCTATTTTCGGCACCGGACGACTTTATGGTATCGATCATCTCGATGCCGCTTACGCCAGTGGCGTACTTCTTGCCAGCATTGGCGGTAGCCGAACGAGAGATGTTCACTCGCTGCTTGGAGATGTAGCGTGCCAACAGTATGTTTATGAGGACGTTCGTTACTCCCACCACCGTAAGGAGGACGCTGTAGCTCAGCATAACGACCAGGTACAGCACGAGCATAATTACGTTAACGATAACGGGTGCCACTTGCCCAATGAGCGAAAAGGCGATGCACTCGTTGGAGGACTGTCGTTGCTGCAGGTCGCCTACCATGCGCTGCGAGTAAAAGCCTACGGGCAGGTGCAGCAAATGACGCATGAAGCGCGAGGAGGAGACAACTGCGATCTTGCCTCGGATGCGTACCAAATACAATGCGTTCAATATGGAAACGATTCCTGTTATTGCAGCGAGGATGAGCATGCAAATTATCATTGGCGTCAGCCAGTCGGGATTATTGCCTGTGAGGATGCGATCCATAAACACCTGGCCCATGGATGTGTTGACGATTCCCGTAAGCGACGTGATGGCAGCCGTTAGCATAACAAAGGCAAGGGGGGCGCCCATGCCCTTAAGTCGCTCCTTGGCGTAGCGTAGCGTGTTTGGCTTTTGGCCACCCTCCTCAAAGGCCTCGTTCTTCTCAAATAGAAGAACGACGCCCGTAAAGCTCTCCTCAAACTGCTCCATCTTTACCCGTATCTCGCCGCGCGCGGGGTCGTTTATGTATGCGTAGCGTCCTCTAAAGCCATTGAGCACGACAAAGTGATTGAAGTTCCAAAAGATGATGCAGGGAAAGGTGGCTTCCGCACGGAGTGCCTGAGCGTTGCCAGAGGCACCCTCGGCGGAAAGCCCATAGCTGCGTGCCGCCCTAAGGATGTTTGCCGCCTTGCTGCCGTCGCGTGAGGCGCCACACTGCTCGCGAACCTTCTCGAGCGGCTCCCATCGTCCGTAATAGGCAAGAACCATAGCCAGGCAGGCGGCACCGCATTCGAGTGCCTCCATCTGCATGATTTGGGGGACTTTCTTTACTCTGCTCATCGTTTTGCGTTCCCAAAAACGAGACTAATGGGTGCGATGCGCTCGGTTGTGATGTTTATACTGAGCGGGATGTCTGCGGCGAGGTTTGGTTTGTTGTCACTGGCAAAGCGCACGACGTAGGTCCATTCGCCTCCCACGATCGTGCTCGCCAGGTAGTCGCTGCCTACGAGCTGCCGTGCCTCGGCGTACGATACGGGCACGGTGCTTATGGATGCCACCTTCATCTGCTCCCCGCTTACGTTGGCAATGTCTCCCTCGTGAATGCTGGAAACTTTGTCAGACGGCAGGAAGCAGAATACTTCGCCCCTTACGTACGCTCCCATGGCGCCTACGCGCGTCTCGGCCGTGCCAAAGAAGCCCCACGCAAAGAGGCCAATTAGCAGGACGGCACATCCGCTGAGCACAATCCATATGCTGGGGTTGGTTATGCGTACGTACTCGTCTAGGTCGTCTGGGCTGCGGAGCTTGTCCGCCGCCTTTTGGTAAAAAGCTCGTTCGTTTCGTTGGCCATGGTTATCATCCTAAACCAAGTCTAAACACGCCAAATACCTGCCCGCGTTTATCCGATTTTTCGTATAGTCGCGGATGGTTCCATCATGCTTTATCGACCTCAGGCTGTCAACGATTCCAGGCTGCGGGGCAGCAAGGTAAACATGGCGTATTATGGTGGCGTGTTGTGCTTGCGCGTTGCTCCAAAAGAAAGGGAGACCTCATGAGATTCAAAGCGCACCTTATTACAGTACTGGTTGCCTTGGTAGTTTCGTTTGGTCTTGTTTCATGTGGCCAAGCGAATACCTCGGTTGCGCCAACGAACAGCGCCAGCTCGTCGTCCGAGAAGGCGACCGATGCTGGAAGCGCGTCGTCTTCGCAGGTTGCGAGCAATGCCGAGCTCAGCGCCGACGAGCAGAAGGCCTTCTACGTAACGGAGATAACCGACGATATTTTTGCCCGCATTAAGGGCAAGTCGTTCAAAGACGACTGCACTCTCCCAAGAGAGGATCTGCGCTACCTCCACGTGCTTCACAAAGACAAGGACGGCAAGACTCACGAGGGCGAGATGATCGTGAACAAGCACATTGCCGAGGACGTGCTCGACATTCTGCGTGAGCTCTACAAGAACAGCTATCCCATCCAGAAGATTCGACTCGTGGACGAGTACGACGCCGACGACGAGCGCTCGATGGAAGACAACAACTCGTCCTGCTTCAACTTCCGCTTCATCTCCCACACCAATCGTATTTCCAATCATGGCCTTGGGCTTGCGGTTGACATAAACACGCTGTACAACCCCTACACCAAGGTGGTTGACGGCAAGAGGATCATAGAGCCCGTTACGGCGGAGCCGTATTTGGACCGCAACGCCTCGTTTGACTACAAGATCACCAAGGACGATCTCTGTTACAAGTTGTTTATCGAGCATGGCTTTGAGTGGGGCGGGGAGTGGCCGGACCGCAAGGACTACCAGCACTTCGCGATGCCCGATAGCAAGATTGCCGAATGGTATCCGGAGAACGTGGAAAAAAGCTGACAAGGGGACAGGTCACTTGTCAGCTTTTCGCAGGAAGGACATGCGCAGTGAGAAAATCTAAGACGGTTCGGGCGGATGCTGCCGGCGTCACCGAGGCAGTTGAGTTCGTGGAAGCTTTTCTTACCGAATACGGCATAAAGAAAAAGGCATTGCTCCGTGCCGCGCTCACGGTGGAGGAATCCGTGGGAAGTCTTGCGGCGCATGCGAAGCCAGAGGGCTACATCGAGATTAGCATACATTCGTTTTTGGGCACGGTCACAATTGAGCTGTTCTCCGAGGGAGAGGAATACGACCTGGCAGAGACGGTGGACATGGCGGACACCCTCAAGAGCGAAGCGTCCAGTGACGCCCAGGAGATGTTGCGAAACATCATACTCAAATCCTCCGTGGACGACCTCAAGTACCGCCACAAATATGGCGTCAACCAAATTCGGATGACCATAGTCCGCTCAAAGAAGGCGTTCCTGTATCAGACTCTGGGAGCGATGATCCTGGGAATCGTGGCGGGGATGGTTTTGTCGGCAGTCGCGCCGGGAGAGATGAATACCGTTCTGAACGAGAACGTGCTCGTGCCGGTAAAGACAATGTATATGAATGCGCTCAAGATGATTGTGGCACCGGTGGTGTTTTTCTCCATTGTGTCATGCATCGTTCGCTTTTCGGACTTGTCTGAGCTTGGACGAGTGGGTGGTAGGGTAATCGTGCTGTTTTTGGCCACAACGTGCGTTGCCGTTGCGGTGGGAGTCGCCTCGTTTTTGCTGTTTAAGCCCGGGCAACCGTTGGACGCGGGCCAGGTGGTAGCGGACGCGAGTAGCATTACGTCCCAAAAGATGGACGTGTCTATTAAAGACATGATCGTCAACGTCGTTCCGGCGAATTTCCTCAAGGCATTTATTGACTCGAACATGCTGCAGCTCATCTTTATGGCAGTGCTGTGCGGCGTTGCTGCGGGCCTGATTGGCAAGTACTCAGAGATGGTAAAGAGCATCTTTGAGGCCTTCAACGAGCTGTTTTTAAAGATGACCACCCTCATTATTCGGGTTATGCCCCTGGCGGTGTTCTGCTCCATATGTTCCATGATGCTAACTATGGGCTTGGATTCCATCCGTTCCGTTTTGGGAATATTCGGGACGTTCCTCTTTGGGTTGGCAGTGATGACGATTCTGTACTGCTTGATGATTCTTGTAGTTGGAGGGACAAACCCCGGGCCGTTTATGAAGAAATATGCGCCGATGCTGCTGCAGGTGTTTTCCATGGCCTCTTCCAACGCGTCCATACCGATCAATATGGAAGCCTGCGAAAAGATGGGAATCGACAAGAAGATCTACAGCCTATCGATTCCCTTGGGGGCGACGCTCAACATGGACGGTACCTGCATCCACCTCGCCGTGTTTGCCCTTGCCTTGGCGCAGACCTACGGCGTGCAGGTAACGGAGGCCACCCTTGTGGCAATGATCGTCTCCATTGTTGTGCTTTCTATGGGAGCGCCCGGAATCCCGGGCTCTGGGCTCATTTGCCTTTCGGTTTTGCTGGCGCAGATGAACGTCCCCGTTGAGGCGATTGGCTTGGTTATGGGAATCGACGCCCTGGTTGGCATGTTCCGAACCGTGGGCAACTGCATGGGAGACGTTGCCGTGAGTGTGGTGGTTGCCAAGAAGGAGCATGCGCTGGATGCGAAGCGCTATAACAATTAAGAAAAACGGGACAAAGGGGACTGTCCCCTTTGGCCCGATTTGGGCTTTGGGTACAAAGGGGACTGTCCCCTTTGGCCCGATTTGAAAGGAATTGCCATGAGTCTTGCCCTTGCACCCATCTTTGCCGACGGTATGGTACTTCAGCGGGAGCTGCCCGCGCGCGTTTGGGGCGAGGCGGAGCCCGGCGCCACCGTTGAGGTGCGCATCCAGGGGCAGAACGCATCGGCCGTTGCGGATGCGCAGGGAAGCTGGTCCTGCACGCTCGCGCCGCTGCACGCATCCGAGGGGCAGACGCTCGAGGTCCGTGCGGGCAGCGAGCACGTTGCGCTCGAAGACGTTGCCGTGGGGGAGGTCTTCGTGGCGGCCGGCCAGTCCAACATGGAGTTCTGGATGCGCTACGACCAGGACGCTGATGAGTTCCGTCCCACGTGCGACAACTCGCGAATCCGCTTCTATGATCAGCCAAAGTGCTCTTATCCCGGTCAGACGGAGGACTTCGACTACTCCAAGGTCGGCGTCTGGCGCAAGGCGACGCCCGAGGACCTCGACTACTTCTCGGCGGTCGGCTACTACTTCGCGCGCGGCCTGGAGATGGTGCTCGACGTTCCCGTTGGCATCGTGGGCTGCAACTACGGCGGCACGAAGTCCTCTGCCTGGATGACGCCCGAGCACGCCCGTGCGGTACAGCCCGAGCAGGCGGCCGCCTTCGACACGCAGCTGCAGGGGCTCCCGTACGAGGAGCTGCTTGCCAACGGGCGTCTGAACGAGGAGAAGAACAACAAGGGCTATGCCACGTGGCCTGCGTGGAACGAGTACTTCCTGTCGCAGGCGCGGACGGAGGACGAGGGGGCGGCGTTCATGGCCTCTCTCATGGATGCTGCGGATGACGGCGCAGGCCTCAAGCCTGGCATCCTGACGCCCACCAAGGATGCCCCGGGGGCTCTGTTCACTTACATGGTGCTTCCCCTTGCGGGCTTTGCCACGCGCAGCGTGCTGTGGTACCAGGGCGAGAGCGACGACGAGGACGCCGGCGCGCAGGCGCGCCACGCCGAGGCGCTCCGCACCATTATTGCGGACTGGCGCGAGGCTTGGCAGCGCGACGACCTGCCCTTTATGGTCGTGCAGCTGCCCGGCCTTGGCAGGTGGGATGCAATGAGCCTGCCCGCGCGGGATTGGCCCACCATTCGCGCCGCGCAGGAGCGGGTGGCAGACGAGGACGAGCTCGTGTGGCTCTGCTCTATTAGCGACTTGGGCGACAAGCACGACATCCATCCCAAGGAGAAGAAGCCCGTTGGCGAGCGTCTCTCTCTGCTCGCGCTTCGGCACCTGTTGGGAGTGGACATCCCGGCCGACGCGCCGCGCTGCGTGCGCGCGGAGCGCAAGGGACCGTGGGTTATCCTGCACTTCGAGCACGCCGAGGGTGGCCTTGTGATCGCGGGAGCGGAGGTCAACGCGCTCGAGCTGCTGAGCGACGGGGTGCCCGTGCCGTTCCAGGTGGGCGCGAGGGGAGACCGCCTGGTGCTCGCGCCAAACGAGCCCGTTAGGGGTCCCCTTGAGGTGCGCTTTGCGCAAAACAACTGGTATCGCGTGAACCTCTACAACGGCGCCCAGATTCCCGCTGTGCCTTTCTGCGTGACCTGCTAGCAAAAGGCAGCGTGCCACGGGCGTGTGTCACGGGGACGGGGGCAGTGACACGCTAAGCGGGCCAAAGGGGACTGTCCCCTTTGGCCCGATTTGCGCTTTGGGTACAAAGGGGACTGTCCCCTTTGGCCCTAAAACAGGAGACCACCTGGTGCTCGCATTCCTGCCGTGCCTTTCTCTGTGATGTTGGGTCAAATTTGCTCTTAGCTCTTTCTGCTAAAGTAATGTATGCAATATGACAACATCTCTTGACTCGTAGTGGACGCGTGTGGCTATAATGGGGCAGCGACATGCCCAGAAGCCTCCTGGGCGGCGCCGTTTTCTTATGGCCGAAGGTGGGCAAGACCCTATCGGCCACTATTTTTCAACTTTGCCGTTTTTTCGTGCTCGTCTCAGAATTGTAAGTAAATTGACAAACCTCTTTCTTTGGTGCACAATGGAACAAAGGAGACGATCTGGATGCGTGAGGACAATGACGCATTTTGACGCACTACATAGCAAGGCGCTGGAAAACTACGGCGTCGTAACGTCATCCATTGCCGCGGACCTGGGACTGCAGACAAACGAGGTCGTGCGCTTCTGCCAGAGCGGGAGGCTCGTACGCACGGGGTACGGCACGTATAGGCTTGCGGACTACACGCCAACCAGGCTCACGAGGTTCGCCGAGGCGGTTGCGGTTGTGGGTGAGGGGTCGTATGTGTTCGGGAGGTCCGCCCTCATGCTATGCGACCTTCTACCATATGAGCCCGGCGCCATTTGCGTTGCCACCAAGCAGAGGGTGCGACGTGCACTGCCAGAATGGATAGAACTCAAAAAGGCCCCAAGAAACGACGTTTGCATAGAGTTCGGTCGCATACCAAGTCAGTCGCCAGATAATGCGCTGGCTACATGCATGGACCAACTTTCAATCGAGTTGCAAGAGAAGGTCGAGTATGCCTGCAAGATGAGCGAGGTGCTATCCGACACACAGCGTCAAGCGGTTCTGGAGTACCTTGGCATTGCCGTGGGCAACGGGTAGAACCGGAGCAAAAAAGGACGTGCCTTCGGATTGCGAGGCACGTCCCCTCTTCGCGAGTTTGTCACACGTGTTGGGCAGGGTTACTGCTTGCGGATGTGGTACGACAGGCTAATGGCAAAGCCGGAGGGCGACACCATGAGGGCGGACTTGGAGGAGCTAGTCTCGGTGATCTTGTCGCCTTGGGCGTTCTTGAAGCCCTTGGAGATAAGGAAGTCGTAGGCCTCGTCGAAGTCGCGCACGTTCATGCGGATCGCGGTGAGGTCCTGGGGCACGACTTCGGAATGTGCCACGTCCACGCGGAAGTCTTCGCCAAGCTTGAGGTCATAGCTGGTAACGTGACCGTTGATTCCATCCTTGGTGTGCGCGCGCTCGAAGCCGAGCTCCTCAAACAGGGCGACGACCTCCTCGGCCTTGGGGGAAATGACGAACGGGTTGAACGCGGTGATCTTCATGGGCTTTCCTTCTACGTGAGGCGGATCATTGGGCAATCTGCGCATAGGGGTTCGTTGCGCACCGTACATTATACCTATGGGTAATATTGTTGGCCTATCCGCGCGATTGGCAACAAAACGCACATGAGCGGGCCAAAGGGGACTGTCCCCTTTGGCCCAGCGTGTCACGGGGACGGGGGATTTGACACACTTAGTGCATGAACGCCGGGAGGATGTCCTCGGTCCCACGCTCGTTGCACAGGCGCGCCGCCTCGGCAATCTGCTCGAGTGCAATCGCCACGCCGTCGTCGGCCGACGCGCCCACATGCCAGCGTGCGGCGGCTTTGGCGTTGGCATTGGCATTGGCCATCGCGCACGAGTTGGGAATGTATTCGAGCATCGTCAGGTCGTTGTCGGCATCGCCGAAGACGCATACCTCGTCGGGGGAGAGCCTCAAGGTTCTAACGAGCTCTTTTACGCCCTCAACCTTTGTCCACCCCTTGATCGAGACGTCCATCCAGTTTACGACCGTGTTGGGGAAAACAAGCTCAGGGCAGGTAGCCTCGAGCTCCGCTTGTAGGCGATCGATGACGTCCTGACCGCCCATGCAGATGACGCCCGCCTTTGCGACGGGATACACCGGAAGTTCCTCGTGGTACATTCCGCCCGCCATGAACGCGCGGTCGTACATTGAGCCCATTTCCTCACGTGTGATTCCCACCCAATCGCCCAGACCGTCCGAGCGGTACGTAACAAAGGCGCAGCCCGGTAGCGTTTGCACGTAGTGGGCCGCTTGCCTTAGCGGCTCTTCGTCAAGGCTGCGCTCGAAGACGAGTGACCTCAGGTAGTAGACTTTCTGGCCGTTTACGCATACCGCCGTGTTGTAGCAGCTCCGATCGCCGCCGAAGAAGCCCGCGAGCTCCGCGCGATCGCGGCCCGTCGCCGGACCAAAGTCAACGCCTTGCTCTTGGCAGGCGTGAATGGCGTCAATCGTTCGCTGCGAGACGCGCTCCTTCCCAAAGGGGATGAGCGTGTTGTCCATGTCGGAAAGAACGAGCTTGATCATGAGGTCTCCTATCGTGCGTCAAGTGTGTCACGGGGGACATGACACACTCAGACACACTTTAGCATGAAGGTGTGCCAAGTCTACCGTCCCTCCGACACATGCCCCAACACATGAGAAAAAAGCGGGCCAAAGGAGGCTGTCCCCTTTGGCCCGCTTTCCGGAGCGCTACAGGTTCAGCAGCTCAACAACGCGTTCTGTGTCCTGGCTGCGGATAAGATCGGCACCTTCGCGCATTGGCACGATCTTGTCGCTAAACACAACGTCAGCCTGCTTGGGATCGTCCACCACCTCGGTTGCGAGCATACGCGCAAAGTCGTAGAGGTTAATGACGCTCGTCGCCTCAAGGTACCTTTTGAGAAAGCTCATCTGCGTTGTGCCCGCCACATGCCTGCTGCCGAAACGCGCCACGTTTAGCCATACAATCTCTCGAGTACGCAGGTCGATGGCAAAAAGGTAGGCGAACGTGGACTTGCAGGTGATGGCAAACGACGACTTTACGGTTGCGGGCTCATACACCTCGCCCGAATCCTCCACGTCTCGCATCATATAGCCAGCTCGGCAGACGCAGGAGAAGAAGGGCACGCCCGAGTACACGTTGTCGCAAAACACGATGTAGCGACTGTTGGGATACCGCTCCCGAAAGACGTCGAAGTCAATGTCAAAGTACTCAGAGCCGCCCTCATAGCCTGATGTCTGGTCGCCGGAGAACACGAGGGGCTTGCCCTTGGAACTCCCGCCCCAGTTCAAGGTTCGCCACGAGAACTCGATTTGGCCCCCATCTTCCTCCAGCGCGAACGCGCTCAGGTCTATGTCGTTGACGCGCTCCCAGTAGGTGAACGCGCGAATCTTCTTGCCGTCGGGTATGGGAATGCGCGAGCCGCGGGGCAGCGTGCCTACCCCACTCATTGACGTGCCCTCCTGCAATGGCAGCCCAATGCGCCTCATGTCCTCGTTGGCATATACTTTGCCGAGCGTTCCCTTGCAGGTGCGCTCGAGCGCGCTGAGCACGCACAGGCACGTGCGCGTTGCCATGTTTTCGTTCAAAAACGAGTGACGCTTGATGGACTGACTGCCGTCCTCGTGGTATACGTGCATCATGCCGAGCCTTTGGAACGCGAACACACGCGGCTCGCGCGAGACTCCGTTGGCGTAGTGATACAGCAGCTGAATGAGTAGAATCTTGTTGGCGGAAACAATGTTGTTGAGGACGTAGTCCAGGTCTCCGAATGGCCACGATTGACTGAGTATGTAGTCAAGGTGGCGCAGCACCTCACCCGTGCCCTTGTTGTTGCGCAGGACGTCAACGGCGTTCCGGGTGCGTCCCTCGGCCACCGCGCGTTCGAACTCGGAATATACGGAGCGCTCGTCGTTGTTGCGGATGGTGTGCAGGAAACGCTCGGCGGCGGAGTTCTTGGGCCTGTAGTGCAGGTGGTGGAGAAGCCCCTTCCACAGTCTCCTCTTCTCAAGACAAGTTCGCTGGTTAAGGGAGTGCTTGTCGCCCTTTAGGAAGAGGTGGTCCAGAACGGCGGTTATGAGCTTGCGGTCGCGGTTACGCAGGTTCAGTTTCTTTATGCTTGCTCCGTCATAGGAAAGCAGCTGGAGCCATTCGACCAGGCGGATGACGTCGGAGAGCTTGAGCAGCCGTGCATAAGACGGGTCGCGCTTGTCAATCAGCAGACGGCAGACCGTGTCTTTGCAGCCGCACTCCGCAACCTCGTAGTCGTAGTCCTGGATGAACGCGCAGACAAGTGCGTACTGGATGTTGTTGAGCGGGCGCGTGCTGGCAAGGAGCGAGTCCACGATGTTGTCGAGCAGTTCGATGGCCTCGGCCTCGGTGACGATCGTGAACTCACGCACCTCGGTCTTCTCGTCAAAGCACTCGCGTACGACCTCCTCTTCGAACAGAGAGTATCTTGGCTGTGAGAAGTCGCCTAAGCCATAGGTGCGCAGGTAGTGCAGCAGACGATCCGCAACGATCTGTTCCATGGAGAGCGCCAGCACCGAATTTGGAAAGCCTTTGTAGAACGGTAGCGGTACGTCCACGCCCAAGTTGCGCTTGGCGATCCTCACCATGCCAGGGTCTGCCCATCCAGGATTTGCAACGACGCGTATGTTGAACAGCTTGGCCAACGCCGCCAAGGTTGCAGGTGCGTGCCTCTGTTCGCCCTGACCTACAAAGTAGCCCTTAGAAAACAAAAAGTCGCAGAGCGCATCACGCATGGTAAACACCCTTCGCTGCGAGTGGCGAATTGGGGCGGGTCCCAATTCGCCACCGGGCTTGCAAGGCGGGTGATAGTGTCGGGCTGATTATCAGGGTGGGATTAAGAAATAAGTCCGACTAGCTACCCGCAGCATCATCATACCATCCCTAGGACGGACGCCGGGCCAAAGGGAAAAGCCAAAAGCGGGCCAAAGGGGACAGTCCCCTTTGTACCCAAACACAAAAGCAGGCCAAGTTCCCGTTCCTCTCGGCCAACGTAATGCGCAGAGACAATGGCGAGCGGCGGTTTGCGGCAAACAAGGTCTTTGAGCTCGCAAGCGGCACCAAGGTGGGCTTCTTTGGCCTGACGACACCGGCCACAAGCACGAGCGCCAGCCCAAAGGACGTGGAGCCCTTCCGCTTCCTCCAAGACGACGAGCTCGTTTCCTGCGCCCAGTCGCAGGTGGACGAGCTGCGCGGCAAGGGGTGCGACCTAGTGGTGTGCGTCGGCCACATTGGCAACAACACCAATGGCGAGCTGAACAACAGCCGTGCCCTGTTGCAGCACGTTAAGGGCATCGACCTGTTCATCGACGGACACGACCATCAGGAGGTCGAGGAGGAGGTTGCGGGGACCCTACTCGTGGAAACCGGCTGCTGCCTCCACAACATCGGCGTCGTGGCCATCGACGAAGGCGCGCCCAAGAACGAGCTTGTTGCGTACGGCAGCTTCGACAAGGTTGACAAGTCCGTTCAGGCGGTTATCGACCAAGAGAACGAGCGCGTCCAATCCCAGCTAAACGTCGTCCTTGGCAGCACGCCGTTCCTGCTCGACGGCAATCGTGTCCCGGGCGTGCGCACGCAGGAGGCAAACCTTGGCGACTTTATTGCCGACGCCTACAAGTGGACGGCAGAAGCCCAGTCACCCGTCATGTTCAGCTTCGACTACGAGGCTATTTCGAGCTACCTCATAACGCCTTGCAACCACACGGTTCCTAGTGCGTACGTCGAACCGCAGGGACGCATTACCATCCTTGGCGCCTAGTCGGGCGTGTGTTGGCGCCCCCGTTCCCGTGACACACGTGTCATGGGAACGGGGGCGCTCGCCAAACAATGGGAAGTATCCCCTTTGCCTTAGCGCAGGCCGAGCGTCTCTCGCAAGGCAACGTACTGCCTCGCACCAGGCTCTATGGCATCGAGCGTGGCGTCGATGCCGTTCTCCTGCAGTACGTCCAGGTACGCCTGCACGTACACGTCGGTGCTGCCTCCCTGGTTGATCGTTATGTAAAAGCGGTCGGGCATGGCCACTACCTCGAGCACGGGGGCAGAGCCGAACGCGGGTGTCGTGAAGTAGACGCAGTCGATCAACTCGAGGTAGTCCTCGTTAGAGTAGCGTCCTGCATAGGAGCAGTTGAATGTGAAGGGAGGGCGATCGACGCTCATCGTTTGCGCCATTGCCACCTCCGCTTGGGCGTAGGGCATCGGCGGGAGCATGTCCATGTGCGTGGCGAACCCCTTTACGGTATAAAGCTCGGCCGCGGGGGACGTGACCTTTAGAATGGTTTGGTTCACCTGGGCGGCAATCTGGTTAACACCGTCTCCCACGCCCACCTCGATGTCGTACATGGCGGGAGGCATTGCGCAGTTCCTAAACGTGTGGGGGATGCCCAACGCGTGCCTAAAGTTTACTGGCATCGCCACTCTCATGCGTCGCGCGTCGGGATGGACCTTCTGTACCGCTCCCGCGTAAAGACTCACGAGGGTCGCGGAGACCTTGACGCCCCGCTCCTTCGCAAAGCCAACCAGACCAGCGGCGTCGGCACTGACGAAGAACGTACGCGAACCGTCTCCGGCATCCGCCAGTTGCTTGTGGGCTGCGTAGTCCTCGTTCGGCAACCCGCTTCCCATGGCTTGCGGGTCCCATGGAATTCCCGCCTTGCGCAGGGCCTGGTCGACCGCTATAAGGGGCTCTGCCTCCGCATCGGGATAGCACACGTTTTCCAAGGCGAGGGGTTCTCCCTGCAGAAGTGCGGCGTAGCGGCTCATGGTGGCGTCCAAGAAGGAGAGCAATCCGTCCCCGTCCGTCAGTCCGTGGAACATGCAAAAACGGATGTCCCTTCCCTGGTAATAGACGCCCAGCAGATGGCCATCCGACTCCTTACCTCCCATAACGGGCGGATCATCGTCGTTCCACTTGGTAATCGCTATGGAGTGGGAGAGGTTGTCGCTGTAGTAGAACAGGCCACCCTCCTCGCGAACGCCATACGTTACCCAAGGATGCTGCATTACGGCCCCGTTTATCGCTTCTTGCAGCAGCTGGAGATCGGGCGGCGCCTTGAGCGTTACCTTTGCGGTTGAGGCAAGAAACGCCGCGTCGCCGTAGAACATCATTCGTCCCGAAAGAATCGGCTCGTCGTTCATGGTTTGCTTCCTCGGCTCTCTCTTTTGTTGTGCAAGGCCGTCGCTACTCGTTGAGCCCGTCCTGAATCTTGCCGACGTCGGCGAACTCGTAGTCGGTGCCGCGACCCAGGGCGTACGTCACTGCGCCGCAGGTAACGTTTGCCAGCAGTGCCTGGCACTTCGTGAGGCCCTCCAGCACCGCGATGTAGTCCAGCGTCCGTGTGTACGGGTTGGATCGCTCGCGCCCGAATATCTCGATGAGGAGCTTTTCTTGGTTATCCTCCTGCTGGTAGTCGATTCTGTTCTGGTCCACGTAGATCAACTTGTCGGCTAGCTCGCTCTCACGGAAGAGGTCGAGGTATGACTGGTCTTCAGTGCACAGGTACACGTGGTCGAAGTTCCCCTCTTGCACGTAATCGATCGCCTTCGCGAGGGTCGCCTCGGCGGTGAGTCCGTGCGGCACGTACTTGGACACCCTCTGGGCGTTGTAGTCGGTGCCGCGTACGATTACGGCGAGCACCCGCTTGGCATCGGCCGGGAACACCTTGGCGAGCGTCTCCTCAACATGGGTACGCACCGCCTCGTTGTATTGGAAGTCGTCGCCGTATTGCAGCTCCGCTCGCTTGTTGGAGAAGACAAACTCGGTCATATACGGGTTGAGGTTGAGGTTGGAGTTCTGGTCCAAGATCACGTGCTGCGAGTTGTAGACCTCCTTGAGGTCGTAGTCGGAGATCTGATCGAAGAACATGGCCCACACGTCCTCGCCCGAGGTGCCGGCAAACTGGTTGGGATCGTTGACAACGCCCAGGTCGACCACGGGAATGAAATCTGGACGGATGGCGCGAATCATTTGCTTGGTTCCCACCACGTTGGCGATAAGTGCGGTGAGGCCGTTCTCCTTCACGGGCTGTTTGATGAGGTAGAACACCTTGTCGGGGTTGAGCGGCCCGTAGTAGAACTCGCGCCTTACCCAGTAGAGGCTCGTCATGAGCAGATAACTGGAGACGTTGTTGGTAAAGACATCCTGCACGTCCCACCTGATCTCGGAGTGCACGCGCAGGGTGCGAAGGCCCTTGAGCTCGGGGTGCGCCTCGAACAGCTTCTCCTCGGAGTCCGCAATCAACAGCCGCTCGTCCTCGGTGAAGAAGAGCGCGGCGGTTGGGTCGGTGAACGCGATCGTGACGGACGGGCTGTGCTTGGCGATTACGCGCGCCGTGTGGTAGGCGTACTCATCCAGCTCGTCATACACGAAGAGCTGGAACCTGTTGACGTACGACCAGTCGAGGTCCTCGTCGTCCAGCGAGTATTCCCAGTAGTTGGAGAGATGCATCTGAACCATGGCGTTGTTCTCTGCATCCTCCCAATTCACGGGCTTGTTCTTCTGGAATCCTAGGCAATAGGCAATGTTGCCGTTATCGTCGTACACCACGACCTTGTGGTGGCGGATGTCCTTGTTGCGGTGATAGAAGTCACGGGCGGTAATAAACACGTCCTCGTCGTTGGTGGACGCGTATTTTCGCACCTGCCGGGGAGCCTCGCTTGCGGGGTAGACCTTGATCATCGTTTCTCCTTTCGGGGCACCTTGCATGCCCTTTTCTTATGCGAGCGAAATCAATGCAGGCACGAGTCATCGGGTGCTTTTGAAAACTCTGCCGCATTGATGGCTGTTGCGTGCATTTAGATAGTACTTAAGAAGTGTGCCAAAGAGCTGCTCTGGGGCAACTTACGCAAAACGCATAAAGCACAGACCCTCTCGCAGGCCCTCGACGTGGCCCTTGCGTGGGCTGCTTTTGAGTGTGTCAACACCCCGTGACACACTCGTGACACTGTCAATGCCCCGTTACCTGTGGCACATGCTGACACAACTGGCTTAAAGCACCGTGCTCGCAACAACCATCATGCTTCCCGCAACGATTCCAATTAGGAAAATGTACTGTCGCACACTGACCTTTTCTTTCATGAAGATGCGGCCGCCGATCATTACGAAAATTGGGTAGGCGGCAATCAGCGGATCGGTAGAAACCGAGTTCAACGCCATCGCATAGCTGTAGAAGACAATCCCGATATTGTCTACGACTGCGCCGAGCAATCGGGGCGCGCTGTGTTTGGTAAAGGGGTTGTAGACTTTCTTTTCCTTTTGGTAAATGTATATCCAGAACCCAAGCGCGAATAATGCGTATATCATTCCAACAATTATTATGCTGTCTCCCTCGGGCATGGCGTAGCCATAGGTGGTGTCCAGGCAAATTCCGGTTGTGATTGTTTCCAAGGCGTCTGCCACGGCGAATATCAATGGGAATATAAGAGTGCCCAAACCGCGACTCATCCAGCGAGAGGCTTGTCCTTGCTCGCTCTTTCGAAAGGCCCTGTTGCGCTCGATTGACAGCAGCACAATGCATATGAGTATTGTGAGTATTCCCGCGGCCCTCAGAGGAGTCAAAAGCTCAGAGATAGAGTTTGCCCTTCCAAGCACGAGGAACGTAATAATGAGCAGTATCGTGGATGTACCTGCGGCTATTCCCTCTATGGGGGATTCCACCGTCGCCTCGTTGTAGACGTAGCCTTTAAAAGAAATCGTATTGAGTATGGGGTAGATGAAGCCAAACAGAGTCATCGGCCAGAATCGTATGGCGCTTTCCCAAATCGGGATCGGCTCGTCTCGAACCACCAGGTAAATGAGGGCGATTACAAAAAACACAATGCCGATGCAAACGGAATACTTCAAACAAATGTGCTCTTCTTTTCCGTCGCGTACACCGGCCTTGTAAAGCAAGCTGGTTGTAGCCCACATAATAATCGTCAAGACAACCAACAGAAGCCAAATAGCATTATTCATTGGCAACTCCAAGCGTTCAGCCATATTCGGTTTCATATTGTAGAAGAATTAATATCTTTGTAGTCAATCAATTTAAATATGGCATCGTAAAGCTCGCGACGTTACTCAAAACTCTGGGCACAGGCAAGTCGGGACGTCCGAAACGAGGTGAGTCACAACACCCGGAGGCGCGAGGGGCGCTGCGCCTCGCTTTTGGATGGTTGCGTTTGTGCACGAGACGCCAGGATTTGGTGCGAATCACGTAAAACCCCAGTTGGCGAGAGCTTGCTCGAGAAATTTTGGCGGTTCGTGTGCACTTGGAATTTTATGGATGTACACGAGCCGCCAATAATTTCGCAAATGGGCCACAAAAGCCCTGTTGAATGCAAATCATTGAACAAAATTTGGCGGTTCGTGTACACCCTCGGCTCATCCGCAGGTGCACGAGCCGCCAAGACGGCAGCGAGGCGCAGCCCAAAAGTGCTTTTTGCCGAGGCATCAGTGCCAGATGGCAGGACAACACGCCCATCGCGGGACAGAAAAGGGTAGGGACCCGCAAGCTGACGTGCGCGGGCCAATCGCAGTCAGTGTGCAGGCATATGAGGCAGCAGGTTGCTTGTTAGCGTATTGTTACGTTGGTTTCGCAGTAGGGACACACCACAGTCGTGCCACGCCTGCCCTTTACCGAAGCGTTGCATGACGGGCAGCGACAAGCCACGTCGGGTTCTGCCTCGGCCATCTTTCGGTTGAACGCGCTCTCAAACGACCCAAATATGCTACCAAACGTCTCAGCGACCGAGTCGCCGTCGGCAAAGGCGCCAGCTCCCGTCGAGCGAAGATTTTCCTCTGGTGCCTGAGCTCCCGTAAGAAGGACGCAGATCTCGTTTACCCACTGGCGGACTTCCTTCTTTGCATCGAGGCTGTCAAACTCAAAGCTCACGAGCTCGTCGTTAAACGAGACCTCAAGCTTGTGCGCCATGAACTCAGAAGAATCCAGTCTGCACTGCGGCATACCGTCCACCATGCGAATGCTGGAGAGCGGCCACACGCGATAGCCCTTTATTTTTCCAAACATGCCTTTTCGCGGAAACACGATGTTCTGGTTTGTGAGGATGAGCTCCGCCGATGACGAGAAGGGCGAAGAGTTGCCGTCAATCTTTACGTCTTGCGCGCGAAGAATCACCTTCTCTTTAGGACCAAACTGGTATCCGGCCATGCCTGCCTCCACGCTACAAGAGCTTCCAAACGCCATCAGTATACGACATTTGCCTTATGCCACTTTTGGGCCAAAGGGGACAGTCCCCTTTGGCCCACTCTCCTCATTGCTTGGCAAGACGAGCAGAGTTATATTTAAATATGCTAGCGTTGTATTAAACAAGCAGAGGGGAATACCCCCATTGCTTATAGGAGAGGAAGATGTACATGAAGACGAAGGTGAGCGATGGGATCCTAACGCTGTTTCCCGAGGGACACGTTGATTCCAAGAACGCGAGGGACTTCGATCGCGACGTAATGGAGGCCATGGACTCGGCGCCGGATGCGTCGGTTGTGATTGACGTGGACAAGCTCGAGTACGTGTCTTCGGCTGGTCTTCGCGTGCTCATGAAGGTCATGAGACGCACGAAGGGGCCACTGAAGGTGATAAATGCCTCGCCAGAGGTCTACGAGATCTTTGAGGTCACGGGCTTCAGCGAGATGATGGACGTCACAAAGCGTCCGTAATAGTGTTGGGCGTGGCGTCGTCAACACCGAGCTTGTTCGACGCTACGCTCGTCTAAGAGTAGCGGCAAAGGGCCTCGCGCATGCCTGCTTTGGCAGACGTTACGTCGTCTGCGGCAGGCGTCCTGCTTCTGTGTGTCCTCGTCGCAACTTTCTGCATAGCCCCCTCAAGGCAATGAGGCTCCCCATTCTTGGCGCAAGGACCGCTAACCCCTTTCGCGTTCGTCCCCCCTGATTCTTGGGTACGCGCATCTCGTCAAGCGGTAAAGTGGTAGGCGAGCATGCTTTATTAGCGTTTGTCGTAGACAACGAACCGAAGGACCTGTCCTCCTAGCAAGAAGGGACCTTGGATTTCTTGCGTTCTGGTTCATTTTGCTCACATACATGGCAATACTCTGGGCAAACATGACCTCGCTTCCGCTCTTTGCCCGATTCTTCCTGGGCAATACGTTCCAGTTTGGCTTCCACTATCAGATTTTTGGCTATGAGGTGTGGCTCGGTGAGGTACTGCTCTCTACCTGCGCGGTCGCGCTCATTGGCCTCTTGTGTGCCAAGAGCGCGCGTCTTCCCAGCAAAATCGTGGTCGTCTCTGCCCTGATCTTTGCGATCAGCTTTACGGCGTGTGCCGTCATCGTGCTGTTTCGGCACGAGAGCACCTTTAGCTTCTCTCCACTCTACACAGAGGGGTCGAGCGCGCTTGTCCAAATCGTGCGCATAGCCGCAATCTCGCCATGGGCCTTCATCGGCTTCGAGAATGTCTCGCACTTCTCTGAGGAATACGCGTTTCCCATCAAGAGGATCCGCGGCATCCTGATCTGCTCCGTGCTGGTTACGACGTTGCTCTATTTGCTTGTTTCTGCGCTTTCCGTATCGGCGTACCCGCCGGAGTACGAGAGCTGGCTCGCCTACATCCAAGACATGGGTAACCTGAGCGGCATTAAGGCGGTTCCATCATTCTACGTCGCGCAGCACTACCTGGGCGACGCTGGGGTCGTGGCGCTTATGCTGGCGCTCTTTGGCGTTATTCTTACCAGTCTCATAGGTAACATGCTCGCGCTGAGCCGGTTGCTGTACGCAGCGGGAAGGGAAGGCGAGGCCCCGCGCGCCCTGTCGCGGCTGAGCGATCGTGGGATTCCCGCGAATGCAATCTTTGCCGTGGTTGCCGTCTCGGCGGTCGTGCCGTTTTTGGGAAGGACGGCAATCGGATGGATCGTAGACGTGACGACGCTCTGCGTGACCATCGTGTATGGGCTTATCTCCCATGCCGTCTACGTGAGCTCGAAGCGGGACGGCGAGCGTGCGGGCATGTGCACTGGCATCATTGGCGTTGTGCTTATGGTTTGCTTCGCACTGCTCCTGCTCGTACCAGGACTTTTGCCGTTTGATGCGATGGCAACGGAGTCCTACTTCCTGTTTATTGTTTGGGCACTGCTCGGGCTTGCCTACTTTAGGCGACTGCGGCGAGAGCGGGGCCGGGAGTACGGGAGGAGCGCCATAGTTTGGGTTTCTCTCCTCGTGCTGGTGCTGTTTGCCTCCGTGATGTGGGTTTCTCGGGCAACCGAGCATGCGGCGAACCAGGCCATCGAACGTATCTATGAGTATCATCAGGTCCATCCCGGTTACGATGCGAACGACGATTCGATTCGTCAGAGGGAGGATTATCTTCTGGAACAGGCGGGGCAGATCAGTCGCACCAATACCATGTACTCGGCCGTGTCGTTGGGGATGTTTCTCCTTTCCCTTGGGATTATGCTGGACAGCTTTAGAGAGAACCGCGAGCTCGGGCAGCAGCTAACCGCTGCGGAGCGCGAGGCGCAGGCCGCGAAGGAGATTGTGGAGCTCAAGGACTCCATCAACTCGCTGTTCGACAACATGCCGCTCATGAGCTATTCGAAGGACGCTGAAACCGGAAAGTATGTTGTGTGCAACCAGGCGTTTGCGGAGTTCGCGTGCAAGGAAACGCCCGGGGAGGTCGTAGGCCTCACGGACTACGAGATCTTTGATGCGAAGGTTGCGAAGCACTTCATGCAGGACGATCAGAGGGCACTTGCGATGGATACGTCCCTCGTGTTCTTTGAGGAGGTTGCCGACGCTGAAGGCAGGCCACGGAGCTTCCAAACGACGAAGCTCAAGTTCTACGACGAGAACGGCCGCCTGTGCACCCTTGGCATGTCGGTGGACATTACGGAGATGCAGCAGGCCAAGCGGGAGAGCGAGCGGTATTTGGCCGCGTACCAGGAGGCCCTTACGAGCAGCACGATTTACGAGAGCATCGTCGACGCCCTGGCCGGGGACTACTTCAACCTCTTCTACGTTGACTTGGAGACGGAGGAATACATTGAGTACGGGTCGCGGACCGAGGCCTCGGATCGACTTTCGGAAACGAGAGGGACCGACTTCTTCGCGACCAGTCGAGGGAACGCTAGGAATTACATTTACGAGGGGGATCGGGAGGCGTTCGTTGCCGCCATGAACAAGGAGTGGATGCGGGACGAGATACGCGCCCATGGGACCTTTATCATGCAGTACCGACTGATGATTGACGGCACGCCCACGTACGTCAACCTCAAGGCAACCACGATAAGCGGCAACGAGCGATTCATGATTGTTGGCGTGAACAACATAGATGCCCAGGTCCGGGAGCGCGTGGCGGCTCGCAAGGCGAGCGAAGAGCGCGACGTCTTTGCACGCCTCAGCGCGCTGAACGGGAACATGATCGTTCTCTATTTCGTGGATCCCGAGAGCGACCACTACTCGGAGTACAGCGCCACGAGTGAGTTTGAGGGGCTGGGTATATCCAAGCAGGGCGAGGACTTCTTTAAGGACACGCACGAGAACAGCCGCCGCGTGGTGCACCCGGAGGACCAGGAGCTGTTCCGCTCGCGCATAACGAAGGAGAACGTTATGTGCGTCATCGAGCAGGATGGCGTGTTCATGCTGGACTACCGCCTGGTTGGCGGTGCGCTTCCTACCTGCGTGAGGTTCAAGGCGGCACAAATCATCGAGAACGGCAAGCCGATGCTCATCGTCGGCGTGCTGGACGAGGATGCGCAGGTGCGACGCGAGCAGGAGTTCGCACGCAATCTTTCGGTGGCTCAGCGGCGGGCGACGCGGGACAGCCTCACAGGAGTTAGGAACAAGCACGCGTACGCGGATGAGGAGCGGGACCTCGATGATCTTATCGAATCGACTGAGGACCCCGCCTTCGCTATCATGGTTTGCGACCTCAACGACCTCAAGAGAGTAAACGATACGCAAGGACACAAGGCTGGCGATCAATACATCCGCGATGCCTGTGCCGTGATTTGCGATGCCTTCAAGCGCAGCCCGGTATTCAGGATTGGTGGCGACGAGTTCGCAGTTATCTGCCGTGGACACGACTACGATCACCTCGACGAGATCGTGGCGAAGATTGAGGAGCACAACGTTCGCGGCAAGGACGTTGGCGGAATCCAGATTGCCTACGGTGCTGCGCGATTCGATGCCGACGAGTCGGCCGAGGTTGTTTTCGATCGGGCGGACCGTCGTATGTACAAGTGCAAGGCGCAGATGAAAGGTGCCGATTAACGCGATGGTGCCAGTTGGACACGCGCGGGTGTGTCAGCGCCCCCGTCCCCGTGACACACTCAGCGCCCCGTCCCCGTGACACACCCGTGACACACACATAAAAAAGGCCCCGCGCAGCCGTGTGGCGCGGGGCCAAGAAGGAAGGGAAGGCAAGTCTTACGCTTCCAGCTCCTTGAGCATGGCGTTAACGTTCTTTCGCCCGTGGTCGATTCCGATCCTTAGGACAATTACCACGCCCAAAGAAACTACTCCCAAAACGATTCCCACAATGCCTGGCACAAGACCGCCGTTTTCGGCAAATCCCCAGTATCCAAGCAGCGCAGCGAGCGCGAGGGCGGCGTATGCGAGGCGAAGCCATACCTGCAGCCTCTGCAGTGCGAGCGTTTGGGCGCGTGCTTCGTTTACCAGCGGGTTGTTGGTCTCTGTCCACTCACGCCGGTAGAGCTTGCGCTCCTTCTGCCCTTTGTTTCCTGCCTTTTTCATAGCGTCTCCTCTTGTGGTTCCGTGTTTTGTCTACTAGTAGGAAAGGCCCGGGTTAAAGAAGCCAACCAGCACGCCCACCAGAGCGATTACGACGAGCAGGCCCATTACCAGGGTCGGCGACATCTTACGCTTGGTCATGAGCCACCAGCAGAACCACACAAACACGAAGTTGAGCAGCTTGGGATAAATGGAATCGAGCGTGTCCTGAAGCACCAGGCTGCTGTCGGCCGAGAAGGGCACGACAAGAGCGGTGGTAATGTTGATCCAGGTAGCGGCGACGGCGCCAATAACCATGGTGCCAACCATGACGATGGAGGAGCGAAGGGCGGCGGACTGCGGACCAACCAGCGCCTCGACGGCGGAACCACCAAGCTCGTAGCCCTGGTCGAACGCGAACTTCATGCCAAAGTACATGGCAACGTTCCACACCACGACGTAGAACAGGGGGCCAAGCACGTTTCCGCCGGTGGAGAGACCGAGGGCGATGCCCAGCAGGATGGGAATAAACGTGCCGACGATAATGGAGTCGCCCAGGCCGGCAAGCGGGCCCATAAGGCCGGCGCGGATGCCGTTAATGGTGTCGTCGTCCAGGGGCTCGCCGTTGGCACGGGCCTCTTCCAGGCCTACCGTAAGGCCAACTACCATGGTGCCGATCTGCGGCTCGGTGTTAAAGAAGGTGCGGTACGTGGAAAGTGCCTTTACCTTCTCCTCTTCGGTTTCGTAGAGCTCGTCCACTACGGGCAGCATTGCGGCCAGGTAGCCAAATGTTTGCATGTGCTCCTGAGAGAAGCAGGTAAGGTTGCCGTAAATCCAACGCAAGAACGCGCTTCTGCGTGCCTTCTGCGAAACTTTTTTGAGCTCAGCCATTATATGTCCTCCTCTTCCTCGTCATCGAACGCTGCCTCTCCTCCAGTCGCGAGCGCGGGGCGGGCGGTCTTGAGCTGCTCCACCTTAAAGTTGATAAGCGCGAAGAATACGGCGATGAGTGCGGAGGCAATAAGGTTGCAGCCCATTACGGCTGCGAGCGTAAAGCCAAGACCGAAGACAACCCAGTCCAGGGGCTTCTGCACAACCTGCTTGCACAGGATGGCAACACCGACGGCGGGAAGCAGCGAGCCCACGGTAAAGAGGGTCTTCATTGCAATGCCGTCCATGGGTAGGTAGTCCTTCATAAGACCGACCATGGATTCGCCGGCCATGCAGATAATGACGGTGGGGATGAAGGAGAATGCGATGTGGCTGATCCAGGGAAGCACGAAGTCGACCATGGGGATGGTCTTCTTGATGGAGGCCCACTTGCCGCCGTCCATCGCCTTCCAGCCAATGCCCTGCCATACCAGGTTGAGGGTGGCGGTGCCGTAGAACAGAACGGTGCCGAGCGTGCCGACTGCGGCGCCAAGGGAGGCGGCCAGGCCAGACGCAGCCTCGGACGAGGGGTCGAGCCCCTGTGCGCGGATTGCCAGGATGGCAAGGGGGATGCCGATGTAGGTTACGGCGCGGACGTCGGCAGATACGGTTCCGCCAGGCGTTACCAGCGCGATGTACACCAGCTGGATGGCAGCACCCACAATAATGCCGGTTTGGATGTCGCCCATAATAATGCCAACTACGAGGCCGCCTACCAGAGGACGACCGAGCGTGTAGTTACCAATGGTTGTTCCGCCCATGCCAGGCAGGGACGCCAGGCAGGCGAAGAGTCCCAGAAGGACCGCTTGTACTACGCTAATTCCCATGGTTACTCCTTACTTAACGTTAAACTGACCGCGGAACTTGGGCCACTCGCCAATGGAGGCCTCCTTGATGAGTGCGAACTCAACGGTGTAGCCGGCCTTTGTCATGTCCTCGAAGGCCTGGGCCTCTTCGGCGGTAATGGACTGGTTGTTGCCCAGCTTCACGGTGTCTGGACGATCGTTGCACGGACCCACGATTACGCGCTTTACGTCGGAGGGCTTGAAGCCGAAGTCCACCAGGATTTCCTTCATGTCCAGCGGGTTCTTGGTAATCAGGAAGTAACGCGTCTTGCTGGCAAGGACCTTGTCGGCGCTCTCCTTGAAGTGGTCCATGGTCCACACGAAGATCTTCTTGTCGGGAGCGGCGCCCTTGTAGGCTGCCTTAAGAACTGGGTTGCTCGCAGCCACGTCGTTGACGGCAATGATGCCGTCGCAGGGATACTCCAGGCTCCAACGCGTTACGGTTTGTCCGTGAATCATGCGGTCGTCAATACGTACGAATGAAATCATTTCCTTTTCCTTCCTTCTGTTTATTGAGCTCTACAGCTCTTCTTCCTCGTCGTCATCAAAGGCAAGGTCGATCTTCACGGTGCCGTTGCGAGCCTCGTTTAGCACGTAGTCCACAAAGGCGTCGCCCTCAATGCCGTCTTCGATGCCCATGAGGGCGGCAATGGCCATGGGCAGGCTCAAGCCGCCGAAGGCCACCGTGTTGGCCAAAAGGCCATGTTGGGTGAGCGTGTTAAGGGTGTTGGTAAGTGGGGATCCACCCATAATGTCGCCAAGAAGAACAACCGAGTCGTCGGTGCCAATTGGCGAGATTACGGCTTCCAAGGCGTTTACGAACTCGTCGGCCGAGACACCGTCCTCCATCGAATGACTGAGCACGTTGTCGCGGTCGCCAAGCAGCATGCGAATAACGCTGTGCACGCCAGGCGCCATGGTTCCGTGACTTACCAAGAGCAAATACTTCATAGGCACATCTCCTTCCCTCTCCGCACATCTGCGAGAGATTTGATAGTGCGGCTACGTTTAGCCAGTAACGTTTTGACGCCGCGTTGTTTAACCTCACGGTTAATTATGGGAAAGTGGTGAACCCAAAAAATACCAACACTGTTACCATTTTTTGCGTATTTGAGACAACTTACGGGGGAGGGGATATGGCACAAGAGGAATCAGAATCGTCCACATTGCTTACCACGCAGGAGATAATGGACGCGATTTCGTACGTGAACGAGGGTGGAGCCGAAGATGATTTGGTGCGTATAGTTACCTACTCCAAGCGCATGTACTTTATTGCGGTAAACACCCATATAACCTCGCGAGAGATTGCCGAGCAGTACGAGGGATTTTCGTCGTTTATCTCTATGGGAGACGTGGAAGGGCTGCTTAAATTCATACGAACAAATATGCCGCTTATGGAGCTTCGCACCTCCGATGACCCGCTCTTACAGGGAAGGACTGCCATTGCGTTTTTGGCGAGCACCTGCGCGCAGGCCGCCCGGAACGGGGGCCTTTCCGTGAACCGCAGCTACGCCATTACGCAGGACTACATAAAGCTTGCCAACGAGTCCATAAACGAGGAGCTCGTTCACTATCTTATGCTTCCCATGATGCTCGAGCTCACTAAAGCGGTTTCTACCGAGGCTCGCGCATACACGCACCCGCTTTCCCATCATGCAATGACCTATGTGCGCAGTCACCTGAGCGAGCCACTAGACGGCGACTCGGTGGCGGAGGCATGCGGAGTGAGCCGCAAGACGCTGTGCACGCGGTTTAAGCAGGAAACGGGGGAGACCTTTGCGTCGTATGTACGGAGGCTTCGCGTGGAGCGCGCCCGCCGTCTGCTGGATACTACCGATTACGAGATCTCGCAGATTGCGTATCAAACGGGCTTCTCGTCGCAAAGCCACTTCCAAAACGTATTTAAGCATCTTACGGGAGAGACCCCTCGCGAATGGCGCACGCGAGAGATCCATGAAATATAGTGCCTGAATCACAAAAAAGCGCGACTATTGGGCCATAGCAACTATTGGGCCATAAGCTTCTCGAGCTGGCGGGCGACTCCAGACTGCTGGTTCGTCCAGGGCAGAACATGCGTGGCCGCGTCCATAACGCTCTTCTCGGCGTTGGCCATGGCGTAGGAGGTTCCCACTGCCTGGAGCATGTCGATGTCGTTGGGTCCGTCGCCAAACGCCACCGCGCGTTCGGGCGAGGTGGCGTATCGCTCGCACACTATGCGCACCGCATTGCTCTTGCTTGCGTTGCGAGCCATTACCTCGCACAGGATTGAGCTGGAGCGAACCACGTTGAGACTGGGATAGCGCGCGGCCAACGTCTTTTGCGCGACTCTTATTTGATCCGGCTCTCCCATAAGGAGCAGCTTGTGGACGCCACGGGTGCCAAAGGCGGACATAAGGTCCTTGCACGTAGTGGCGGTTGTTTGAACGAGCTTCTCCTCGTTGCGTATTCGAGGGTCGTTTGCATCGTCTGCAATCCACGTGTGAAAGCCGTAGGTCCCCACCGTCATCGTTGGGAACTCGGCGGACACATACTCCTTTATTAATACGGCGTCTGACGTGGGGATGGTAGTGCTAAAGAGCTCGGTGCCCTCGTGGTCGAGCACATAGGCCCCCGAATAGCACGCAAGCGGTCCGCTAAAGCCCAGTTGCTCCTGTATGGGGTAGAGCCCCTCGGGCGATCGTGCGGATACCAGGCAAAACGTTACGTGCTCGCAGGCCGTACGGATGGCGTCCGCGCTTTGTGCTATGGGATGGTGGTCGTCTCCCACCAACGTTCCGTCCACGTCGCTAAAGACTATATTCATGATTGGCTCCAACCTACCGAGTTTTTCTTATGGTACGAATATGCGATTGCTGGCTATACCATCCGTGTTACGGATTTGTCGAGTTTTTGGTAACAGTGCGTGACTGCGGCAATTGCGTTTCGTGCAAAAGGCCGTGGCAGGCGGTGTTCGGGAGCCATGGTTGCGGCGCATCAAGTAAGATGGCATATGTTTGCACTTCCGTTGCAGAAATGAGGGATCGTGAGCGTTTGTCTTTGCAACCTGTCCGCCGATGCGGTTTTGGAGCTTGCCGCCCAAGGAAAACTGAGCCTCGAACCCGCGTCGCCCGACCCTACCTCCTTTACCACAGACGTCGAGCTCGCGCGAAAGGCGTTGGGGGAGCTTGCGGAAGACCTACCCAGACCTATTGAGCTTCTGACGGGAAGCCTAGACGCACGTCGTCGGAAGAGGGGTTTGGCTGTGCATGTGTGGCGGGGCCCGCTGCCGGAGGTGGGCTTCCTCGCGCTGGGCGGGGGCGCCTACGTAACCTCGCCCGAGTTTACGCTCCTGCAGCAGGCCTCTCAGCTGCACCAGGCTAGCCTCTGCCAGATGCTTGGGCGCTACCTCGGGACGTGGTCGCCCGCGAAGGGGCACCAGTCCGGCCAGGTTGAGCGCGCGCCGCTCACGACGTTTGACTCGCTGCGGGCGTTTGCGAGGGAGATGAGCAGCGCGCGTGGCATGCACAGCCTCAGGTTTGCCATGGCCTATACCTGCGACGGAGCCGCCTCGGCACCCGAGACCTCCCTGCAGCTTGTCCTCTGCCTGCCGCCCGAGTTGCACGGCTTCGGACTCGAGCAGCCGATTATGAACTACGAGGTGGACCTCTCGTCGGAGGCGCGTCAGCTGTATCCGCACGATTCGATTCGCATCGACCTCTGCTGGCGGGATGCGATGTTCGGGCTGGAGTACCAGGGGGACGAGCATGGCACGCAGCTTGGCGAGGACTATGCGCGATGCTTTGCCGCGCGCGAGGAAAGCTATGAGTTGTGGTATCTGGCGAAGGAGCAGTTGGAGAGCGCGGTGCAGATGGGGCATATTGCGCGTAAGGTCGCGAGGCGCATAGGCAGCAGCGTGAACGAAAAGCAGTGGCCGACCGAGGACGAACTACAGGACCTCCTGGATGTGCTCGCGGGGCGCAAGCACCTCGGGCCCGAAAGCTATGAGGTGCTCCGTAGCGTCCGAAGGCGCGAGGGGCGCCGGTGACGCACCGTCGGATAGGCGCGCTTGTCCACGAGCCGCCAGGATTCGGCGCGAATCGCGCAAAACCCCAGTTGGCGAGAGTCTGGACGAGCGTTTTTGGCGGTTCGTGTACAACTGAGCTTCGGGAAAAGTACACGAACCGCCAACAATTTCGCAAGTTGTCCATAAAACCCCAGTTGAGCAAAAAATATTGCAAACATCTTGGCGGCTTGTGTACAACCTCGCTTTTTGCGTTAGAACATGAGCCGCCAAAACAGCGACGAGAAACGGCCCGAAGGCGCTCTTTGCCGAGGGAGCGCAGCCGAATATGCGCATTGTGTTCTTGTGTTTGGCACTATAACAAGAGTTCCTTCTTACAAATACATCATATAATGGAAGGCACTATGCTCCGCGCGGTCTTCTTCGCGCGCACGCCTGTCCAACAGTCGTGAGGTGTGACTCTTGATAACGGATACATATCCGCAACGGTCGACTTCGGTTGCACCGAGACCAAGCGGGACGTATTGACGGACTACCAAAACGAGATGGCGCAAGCAGCCATACGAGGAGATTTGAGCATGAGCGACAAGGCAAGCAACGTTAACACAAACGAGGGGGCCAAATCCCCGGCTCAAAGTGAGCGCGAGCCCATGGACAAGAGTGTCGCCCAGAAGACCGCACAAGCAGAGAACCTCACATCCGGCGGACATCCGCTGCCCTCCGACTGGTTTAGACGCATCGTGCTCATATGGATTGGCTATGCGGTTGCGATGCTCGCTGGCAGTGCGGCCAGCTATGCCTGCATTTGGTACGCAACCGAAACGACGGGCTCTCCTCTGAGCCTTGCGTTCCTCTACGTGCTGGCCTTTTTGCCTACGGGGTTGCTCTCACCGTTTGGCGGCGTTATGGCCGACAGGTTCAATCGCAAGACCATCATCGTGGCCAGTGACTCGATTATGGCGCTGGCCAGTTTTGCGCTCGCCGCTTGGATTTTTATCGTTGGCCCGGGCTTCGTGCCGGTTGCGCTGTACTGCGCCGCGTATGGCCTCGTGTCGGGATTCCGCACGCCCGCGTACAACGCTACCATGCCCCTGCTCGTGCCGGCGCGCCATCTCGTGCGCATCAACAGCATGGACACGCTGCTTGGCAGCATCTCGCTGATCGCGGGCCCCGCACTCGGCATCCTGCTATACACGAGCTTCGGACTGCAGTCCACGCTTCTTTTGGGAAGTATTGGTGCCGCAATTGCCGCCGCCACGATGCTGCTTGCGGTGATTCCCAGCGACCAAGGTACGCACGAGCACGCAGGTGCGTGGGCGAGCCTGCGCGAGGGCGCGTCTGCCCTGGCGGAGCAGCGCGGCCTGCTCGTGCTTACCATTGGCGTGTCGCTTGGCATGCTGGCATACGGGCCAATCGATTCGCTCATACCCCTTATGGTGCACAACCATTTTGGCGGGGACGGACTCGCGGCGTCGCTCGTTGCCGCGGTTATGGGCATAGGGCTGTTCGTCGGCTCGGTGGGTCTCATGGTCGTAAACCCGCAGAGGAGGCTCGCGCGCATTATTGTTGTTGCCGCATACATAGTCGGTGGGGGTGCGGTGGCGTCTGGCCTGGTTCCCAGCACGGGGTTCTGGATATTCGTGGCGTGCATCGGCGTCCTGGCCATAGCGTGCGCGTGGTTCAACGCGCCCCTCATGACGCTTCTGCAGAAGGGTGTTCCCGAAGAGAAGCTTGGTCGCGTGATGGGGCTGTTCACGGCCATGAACGGGATGGCCATACCCGCTGGCACTGCGGTTGGTGGCGCAGTCGCCGAGGCTACGGGTACGCCACTCTTCTTTGTGATTGATGGCATCTTCCTTCTGCTGCTCGCCACGTTCCTCGCTCTTTCGAAGAGCGTGCGGGCACTTGACGCCAATTCGGACGAGTAGCTGGTGGGTGCGCGACAAGCGACACGCCTTTGCGCGAGGAAATTCCCGTGGGCTACCCGTCCGACAATGAGAATAACGGATAAATTCCTTCGTTAACGATGGTGGCGCCATCGAGCTTGCCTCACAAAGGGTGCCTAGCAAAGGAGCGGCTGGGGGAGCACGCACACGAACCGCCAGGATTTTGCATTGTCTTCCACAAAACCCCAGATCGCGAGAGGTCGGTCCGACGACTCTGGCGGCTCGTGTACAATTGGAGCTTCGCCGTTGTACACGAGCCGCCAGGAATTTCGCAAAGTCGTCGCAAAAGGCCAGTTGGGCAGGAATCGACGTGAATATTCTGGCGGCTCGTGCGCACCTTGTTTTTTTGCGCCCGCACACGAGGCGCCAACATGACGCAAAAGCTGACGGATGTGTGTCAACGCCCCCGTCTCCGTGACACAACGCCTCCGTCCCTGCGACACGCTGGATGCACGCTTATAATGTGTGCATTCGTTACTGGTTATGGGAGACAACATGCTGAGCAAAAGGTTCCGTCAAGTATCTTTTGCAAATATCTTCATAGCTCTTCGTGACGGTATCATTTATCAAATCGGAGCTAGAATCCCATGTCCCTCCTCTCGTCCCAGCCCTGGAGGAGCGTCAGGTCGAGGTACCTCCTCGATCCCCAGTTGCCTCCTGCGACGTACTTGCACCTGGCCGCGGCGAGCATCATCGCCGACTTTCCGTCGGGGAAGCTTGCGACGACCTTGGTCCTGCGCTTGATCTCGCGGTTGAGGCGCTCGATGCCGTTGTTCGTCCTGATTCGCCTCCAGTGCTCCATCGGGAACCTGGCATGCGTCAGCGTCTCCATGAAGCCCTCCTCCACGATTCTCGCCGCGTCGGCGAGGTTGGACGTCCTGAGCGACTCGACGACCTCGGCCGCCTTGCGCGCGCACGACTCCATGGACTCCTGCGCGTGTATGGCCTTGAGCTGGGCGGCGACCTGCCTCCTTCGTCTCTTCGGCACCTTGGCCAGGACATTCCGGTAGAAGTCCACATGTGCGCGGAGGGCGCCTTGAGACAGACGAGCACAGCAAGACCCTCCTCTACGCGACAAGGGAACGTCGGAGCGTGCGCAATTCTAGCCCGAAGCAAAGCTATGACTTTGACTCATCCTTCGTTTCGCCATGACGCCTGCCTTTACCAATGCGATCGTGCAGCGCAAGCACATAGCGCTCAGGCTCGTCCTTGAACGCCACGCATCCGCGGCCCGTCGTCAGGCGCTTGTGGGGACACCCACCCACGCACATGGGCAGCCAAACGCATTCGCGACATTCCTCGTCGGGCAAGGGACATGCCAGGTTGAGGTACATGGTGAGGTTGTCCAGATTGCTTGCCGTTGCCAGCGGATCGTTGGGGTCCCAGTCATGCGCCGTGCCAAACGAGAACTGCGGCTTGTCAACAGACTCCCAGCACTTCTGCAGGTTGCCGCAATCGTCAACGCCAACGCTCCACAGCATGTTCGCGCCACAGTAGTAACCATGGCCAGCCTCAAATCGGTTGGCCTCCTGCCTGACTCCCACGCTACTGGCATCCGAGCCGCACAGCAGTCCCACTTGGCCTCCACGCTCGTCCGCAACCTCGCTGCCATACACGACGGCGGTGTAGTACTCGAGGTCGTTGCCCGAAATCCTTGCCAATTCCTCAACGAACGCTTCCAAGTCGTCAATCTGGGATAAGTTGCTTTCGTGTACGTTGTGGCGAACGCTCACCTTGAAGGGAATCTTCACGTCGCGCAGGTTGGCTGTTATGCGCTCGAAGGTCGGTCCACCGCCTCGCAGGTAACGCGTGGCATCATGTGTCGCACCCAAACCGTCTATGGTGATCTGCGCCGAATCGACCTTGCAGCGGGCGAGCATATCCGCTATCTCCTGTGTCAGGAGGTACCCATTGGTAATGATGCCGGCCGAGTATTCACCGCCCCGCCGCTCCACGAGCGCCATCAGCCGTTGCGAAAGCGACTCAATGACATCGGGGGCCAGGAGCGGTTCACCCCCAAACCAGCTTACGGAGAGATTCTTGGATGAGGAGGCGTCCATCATACGCTCGGCGAGCGCCACGACATCGTCCTGCACCTCTTGCGACATCTTCCCCCGCCTGTGGTTCTCGAAACAGTACGGACAGTCAAAGTTGCAGCCCATGGTCGGGCAAATGGTGAGCGCCACGGACCCACCGTACGCACAGGCGGCTCGGCCCATTGACTCGAGCGCGGCCCGCTCGTCAAATTTGCAGATAACGCCCCGCCGCGCGAAGCGCTCAATTATGGGATGGCCCTCATCAAGCTCCTCTATCACCGACAGCAGGAACATCTCGATCGGTGTGTACTCCGCACAATTGCCCTTGAACAGGTTGGCGATGGCAACGTTCTTGGTACCCGGAACCCTTGCCATCAGGTTATAGCGCGAGGCATGCCAGCCTGCATCGCCCGCGGTTCGCCGTTCTTCCACGTCTTCCTCCTTATGGGAGCAGGGGCTTGCCCCTGCTCGAACAACTCATTTACGTCTCGTGCTACCTGCGCTCGTGACGCCGAGTCCGCAACGGCTGCGTCCGCAAGGCCCAGCCTCAAATAGCGCGCCCTAGTAGCACTTGCAGCCCTTGTAGCCACGGCACACCTTGCATGCCACGCCCACGCAGACATCGCCCCACATCATGCCGCCGTTGATGCTCTCCAGCTCCTCGTCGGAAAGCTCGTAGCCCTCATCCTTGGCGAGCGCCAAGATTTCCTCTGGCGTCTTGCACGCCATCGCCTTCTCCTGCTGCTCTTTGCTCAAATCGTTGAACTCCATGGTATTTCCTTTCCCTTAACGGTTGCCACGTTGCTTATAATACGCGCGAATATATTAGATATCCCACATATTTTGGAAAATTCTTCCCAATGTTCTTTCGGCATGGCTGCCAAAAAGGTCCTGCCACTCGTGGTATGGCTTGTCTCCGTAGGCTCGCGCGAGCAGCGTACGTGCCGTCTTGGAGGGATCGAGGACGCATCCCCATTTGTGCTTGTCGATGACCATAGTGTCTCTGGTATTGGCGTCAGTCGAGCTTCATCCAATCCTCGCCCGAGATTGCCTTGAGGTCCGCCCATGCCATGAGGCCAAGACGATAGTTGCAGGTCACCAAGATGGCGTCGCCATGCGCCTTTGCGAAATTCTTGCCGTCGTACATGGGCACTGTCGTTCCGCCCCATCCGCAGAGCGCCCCGGCATAACGTCGTTCTCGCAAGCGACCTTTACGGGACTCGCCGTCTTCGCGCTTCCGTCCGCGTCGCTCGAAGACAGCTGTCCTCCACACGCCACAAGGCCACACAGGCCAAACGAGAGCATCACGACAACGACGAGCAATGTGATTGCTCTTCTCATAACGACTCCCTCTGGGCACGTAAGCAGCGGTTCTCGCACCCATTGTTGCACTTCCTGTGGCCATGGCATGGATTCCGCATGTCATGCATCACCGGCTCCAGCGATGTTAGATCAGAACGCGTATGGTGTTCGCCCTCTCCGCCTTCGGGTCATAGCCATAGGAAAGGTCCTTGACGGTGCTGCAAAGCACCCGATACGAAAAGTCATCTTCATCTCCCGCCGGATCGAACCTCTTGCCGCCATACGATGCGACAACGTCCACATGGCCATCGCTCTCGGAATACTCGATCGTGATCAACATGGGCACGTCGTCAAGCACGGGACTCAGAATATTGCAGACCAGTTCCTCTACAGTCAGGTTAATGAGGTTCTTTGTGCGGGGCAGTATGTCGTTCCGCAGGCAGTAGCCGTCTATTTCCGTCCCCGCACCCATGAGGTCGAAGTTCGAGCTTTCCACCATAAGCTCGAGCACCTTGAGTCGTCGTACGAAGCGCATGGTTCGATCTCTTTGTGGGGTGCCAAATATCTGGTTGGGGGTCCCCTCCTCATATATTACGCCTCTAGGCCCCGTCCGTGGATAGGAACGAACAAGGCACCAGACGGCTACGCTATGCTAGCAACTTACCGAGCCATTGCTGAATACTTGGAGAGCTATGGAGTTCTTGTCAAACGTGGGCGTCAATGCGCTGGGCGACAAGCTGCGCGCTTCGCTTTCCAGCGGGGACCGCCTCAGCATCATCAGCTCCTACTTCACTGTGTTCGCTTTCGGCGAGCTGAAGGACGCCATCGCTGACATGGAGCCGAGGCGCGTGCTCATGCTCGATCGCATCCTCTCTGTGCCAAGGATGGTGGGCATTCATGACGGAGAAACAGCTTAGGGAGCTTCTCTCGAACCTTGGGGACTTGCGGGAGGACCTGAATTACGAGTTCAGGGAAGCAAGTGGAGGCCTGCCTAACGACCTGTGGGAGACCTATTCCGCCTTCGCGAATACGGAGGGTGGCATCATCGTGTTCGGCATTCGGGAGGATGTCTCTTCCCACGGGCTCGAACTTACGGGCGTGAAGGATGCTCCGCTGCTTGTTAAGGCCATTTGGGACACGTTGGGCAACCCGAAACAGGTTTCGGCTGATGTGCTGGCGCCGAGTGGTGTATGTGCTGCGGACCATGAGGGAAGAGCGTTCGTTGCTATCGGAGTGCCTCGCGCGGATCGCTCCGTGCGCCCCGTGAGCGTCTATGACGTATGCGTTCGGGACCATTGCCCGGATTCTCCGGGGCATGGAAGCCGACTTGGTAACGCGCGAGAGTTTCCGAGAGGCCGTCGAAACGATTGTGCAAAGCATGAATGATGAAGGATGACGCCAATGAGGTACAAGACGTCCAAAGCCTTGGAGCAGGCCGTCAAGGCGGCGGCTGTGAAATCGGGCAGGGACACGAATGGGTCCATAGCCGGCTTCTACCACGACCGGTTCCTATGCAGGGTGTTCTCGGGAAGCGAAGCTCCCCCTCGATTTCGGGGATGTCGCAGCGGCAGAGGCGGCCGTGGCGGATTGGATGCGACCTGTCCTTCGCGGCAAGGAGACGGGGCGTGTCTGGAATCCCGAAAAGCAGGCTTGGATTTTTCCACCTCGTGAGAGCTGAGCTTGAATTCGATGAGTTTCTTTGCGATGGCAGGCGCTACGACTACACTTTCTCCTTTTCTGGAACCAAGAGTCCATGGGAACTCAGAAGTTCTTCGAGGTTGCGGTGCCTATCATTGATGCGCTCGAGAACGGGAAGGCAATCTTCATTGACGAGTGCGGGTCGTTCATCCACCCAACGCTCTCAGGTGCAATCCCCACCATCGAACGGTAGGTGATGCGCATGATGATGCCACCGCTACTCATATGCTGCGAGGGGAAGACCGAGCAGAAGTACTTCCAGATTCTCCAACGCATCTACATCGAATCAATCAACGCACAATCAACCTCGTGCGGAAAACAGTTTAGCTAGCTGGCGGAAAATGTATAGTGTACTAAGCGGAAATTATTTACTGGTTCAGAAGGAAATCGAATGCCCAAACAAGACAGCCTTACTCCGGCCGGCTATCGTCCAAGAATCGTCGACGGGCGAATAGACAAGCTGCTCAAATCCTTTGGTGGCCTGGAGATTACCGGTGCCAAGTGGTGCGGCAAGACATGGACGGCGCTGGCCCACGCCATGAGCTACGATTCGCTCATGGAGGCAACTGCGCTTGATGCTGCACGTACAGACCCAAATCTGGTATTAATGGGCGATGAGCCGCATTTGATTGACGAATGGCAGGAGGTGCCAGCAATCTGGGATGCTGCGCGAAACCATATAGACCGCAATGCCAATCGCAAGGGTGAGCTCATACTAACCGGTTCCGCTCGCCCAAAAGACGAAGGGAAGATACGGCATAGCGGTACTGGCAGGATAGCTCGCTTGCACATGCGTCCCATGGCGCTTTGCGAATCGGATCCAGCGTGCGGGGGGATAAGCTTCGCGAGTCTGTTCGACGGTGAGTTCATTCCCGTTCTCAAAAAGACGACGGTACTAGACGTTGCGCGATGGTGCTGTAGGGGTGGGTGGCCTTCGATAGTCGACTTAGATGATGAATTTGCCCTCGAAACGCCCTCGGAATACGTTAAGAGCATCGTCGATGTGAGCGTCCCTTCCCTTGGTAAAAACGGAGATACGGCTCTGCGGCTCATGCGTGCGTTGGCGTTCAACGTCGCTCAAGCCCCAACGCTTGCGACGCTGGCAAAGGACATGGGCGATGGAGACGCAAAGGCTGCCCAGAATACCGTTACAGGTTATCTCGAGGTCCTTGAAGAGCTCTATGTCGTAGAGAAGCTACCAGGATGGGCGCCAGCGTTGCGGTCGAAGAAACGCGTGAGGACCAAACCCAAGAGATACTTTGTCGACCCGTCCATCCCCGCATCACTCATTGGCGCCTCGCCCCAGACGCTCATGCGCGACACGCAGACGCTTGGAAACCTCTTCGAGACTCTTGTCGTGCGAGACATTCGCACCTACGTATCCGTCATGCCTGGAGTCGCTAACAAGGTTGGCTATTACCATGACGAAAAGGGCGTGGAAGCTGATATTGTCGTCGAGCTATCGGATGGACGCTGGGCGGCGATCGAGGTGAAGCTATCTGAGGACAAGGTCGATGACGACGCTGCTACCAAGCTGCTTCATGTGGCGTCAAAGCTGACATCAAACCCTCGGGAGCAGGTTCGACCACCAGCGTTTCTCGCATTCGTAGTTGGCAAGGGAAGCAGAGCGTATCGTCGCTCTGATGGCATATATGTCGTACCTGTTGCTGGATTGCAGCAGTAGGCAAATGCCAACGTCGCATCTGTGCGCCTCTGCTGACACGGAAGAGGTCACAAGTTCAAATCTTGTAACGCCCACCACGAAAGACGCAGGTAGATGGCATAAACCGTCTACCTGCTTTTGTTTAGGACACTAAACGGGACACCAAATAGGACACCAAAAACGGGAGTCTCGTCAAAAGT
>JAFWKQ010000020.1 GCA_017545665.1 Atopobiaceae bacterium | reverse complement strand
CCCGCATGCGGCTCCGCGCTCGCTTCGCTCGCTCACTTCGTGAGTCGCCGACTGCGGGCAGGCGTGGGGCGCGAGCGGAGACGCTTCGACAAAATCTCATCCACGTCATTTCGTTAGGTACTTGACAAATACTTTCAAAGGCGTACCATCGTTACGGTACCTTATGAATTGGAGACGTGCATGAAAAGAGAAATTCTGCATGACCTCGGGTTCTTCGGGCACTACCTCCATATCCATGCCGGCGGTCGCGGAGGCAAGCAGTTCGTGCTTGCGGTCCTTCATAAGAGCGGCGGCAAACTCACGCAACGGGAGCTCTTGGAACACACCAACATAAGCCCCGCCGCGCTAAGCGAGGTGTTGGCCAAACTCGAGGGAGAAGGGCTCATTGCCCGAAAGCCCTGCACGCACGATCGTCGGCAGCTAACCATCGAGCTCACGCAGGCAGGAAAGGTCAAGGCAGCCTGCATGCGCAAGAAGCGCGACGAATTCGAGCAACAGGCATTCGCATGCCTGGACCAACGTGAGCAGGAGCAGCTCAAGGACCTACTCGATCGATTGGTAGTCCATTGGAAGAAACTGGAAGATAGCGAGGTGAACGAATGAGCAGACAAGAAAGTACCCTCTCGGACCTCTCTCTTGTCCAAATAGTCAAGACCCTTGGCAAATCGGTGCGCGAACACAAGAAGGACTCCCTGCGAGCGCCTTTGTACGTAACCGGCGAAGTCATCATAGAATGCACCATTCCCTTTATTACTTCCCAGCTCATCAACGACATGCAAGATGGCACGGAGATGCGAACCATCGCAATGTATGGCGCCATACTTGCGGCTCTCGCACTTCTCTCCCTGTTTTGCGGCGTAAGGGCGGGAGTGGCTTGCTCGGTGGCCTCCACCGGACTTGCGCGCAACCTGCGACACGACATGTTCGCAGCCATACAGCGCTTCTCGTTCTCGAACATCGACCGCTTCTCAACGAACTCTTTGGTAACGCGCCTTACCACCGACACGCAAAACGTGCAGATGGCCTACATGCAGCTCATACGCTCTGCCATACGATCGCCCCTAATGATCGTGTTTGCCGCCGTAATGGCCTTTGTGTCGGGTGGTCCCATGGCCATTTTGTACATCATCGTCTCGCTTGTGCTCGGCGTTATTCTTATTGGCATCGCACGCATCGTCATGCCCATCTTCCGTCGCATCTTCCGCAAGTACGACAACCTCAACGAGTCCGTGGAGGAAAACGTGAGTGGCATTCGCGTTGTGAAGAGCTTCGTGCGCGAGGAACACGAGAAGAAGAAGTTCATGCGGGCGTCGGGGGAACTCTTTCACGATTTTTGGGGTGCCGAGCGAATACTTGCCTGGAACCAACCCCTTATGACCTTTGCCGTAGACGTCATATACGCTTCGGTGATCTTCTTCGGCAGTCAGGCGATCATCTCGTCTGCCGGCGCAAACATGCAGGTCGGCCAGATGTCGGCACTTATTACCTACGGCTTCTCCATGCTCATAAGCCTCATGATGCTTTCCATGATCTTCGTCATCGTTACGATGAGCGAGGAAAGCGCGCGACGCATCTGCGAGGTGCTCATCGAAGAGCCCGACCTCAAGAATCCCGACGACCCCATCTACGAGGTAAAGGACGGCTCCATCGATTTCGATAACGTGAGCTTCCGCTATAACGAGTCGGCCGACCGCATGGCGCTCGCCGACGTGGACCTGCACATAAAGAGCGGTGAGGTAATCGGCGTGATCGGCGGTACCGGCTCCTCCAAGTCCACGCTCATCCAACTCATAAGCCGACTGTACGACACAACCGAGGGAACGGTTAGAGTCGGTGGCGTAGACGTGCGCGACTACGACATGGATACCCTGCGAAACGAAGTCGCAGTCGTGCTGCAGCGAAACGTGCTCTTTAGCGGCACCATCAAGGACAACCTGCGCTGGGGCAACAAGGACGCCACCGACGAGGAGATCGTAGAGGCGTGCAAGCTTGCGCAGGCAGACGAGTTCGTACAAGGCTTCCCGGAAAAGTACGACACCTACATCGAGCAGGGCGGCACCAACGTAAGCGGCGGACAAAAGCAGCGTCTGTGCATCGCGCGTGCTCTTCTTAAGAGACCTAAGATCCTCATACTAGACGACTCCACAAGCGCAGTCGACACCAAAACCGACAAGAGCATCCGCGCGGGCTTTAGGAGCTACATCCCCCAAACGACCAAGATCATCATTGCGCAGCGCACCAGCTCCGTCGAGGACGCAGATCGCATTATTGTTATGGACAACGGACGCGTTGACGCAATAGACACGCCGGAGAACCTCCTGCGCACCAACGCCATATATCGCGAGATCTACCAGACCCAAAACAAGGCCAGCCACGACGAGAAGATGGACGAGGTAGGCGACGGACTTAAGGACTTCAACAAGGCGCTCGCCGAGCGCAACAAGGAGCTGTTGATCGCCTTGGACGAAGAATCTAACGACAAGGGGGTGACGAGTGATGACTAAAGACACGGAGCGCAAGATGACCCAGGCGGAGCGCAAGATAGTCGATGATCCCGCGCGCCTCAAGGATGCACCCCAACCCGGTGCCGCCAAGGAAAGCGAGGGCGGCGTACCCGGCAAGGGAAGCCGTGGCAGGCGTTCGTCCAATCCCCTTCAGGTACTACGCGGCACCATAAAGCTGGTCTTCTCGTTCTATCCCCTACAGCTCACGCTCATGCTCCTTTGCGTGGTGGTCGCCGCAGTGCTCTCGGCGCTTCCCAGCATATTCTTGCAAAGGACCATCGACGTCGTGGGCAAGTATTGGCAGAGCGGAGACTGGTCTGCGGCGGCGCCCGAAATCACAAGCATCATCGTAACGCTCATATGCGTCTATGCCGTTGCCCTCGCATGTCAGATAGCCCAGACCCAGCTCGGCGCATTCATCACGCAAGGCACGCTCATGCAGATTCGCAACAAGATGTTCGACCACATGGAGGATCTGCCCATACGCTTCTTCGACCAAAATCAGCGCGGCGACATAATGAGCTATTACACCAACGACGTCGATGCCTTGCGACAGCTCATCGGCGTGGCACTGCCCAACCTGCTCACCATGGTCATATCGATGGTGTCGATCACCTTTATTATGCTGTGGTACTCCATACCGCTTTCCATCGTGGTCCTTCTGGCCGTAGGGTTGATGGGCTGGTTCACGCGCTTTATGGGTGGCAGGTCCGCACGATTCTTCCTTGCCCAGCAACACGCCATCGGCAAGGCGGAGGGCTTTGCCGAAGAGGCCATGAACGGTGAGAAGGTCATCAAGGTCTTTACCCACGAAAAGGAGATGCAGGAACAGTTCGACGAGGTCAACGACGAGCTCTTCGAAACCGCCAAACAGGCCAACATATACGCCAACGTACTTGCTCCCGTGCTTATGAACCTCGGGAACCTATCCTATGTAATCGTCGCGCTGGCAGGCGGCCTGTTCCTTGGCATAAACCTCCCCAACCCCTGTATTTCGGGCATGGTGCTTTCCATCGACATCGTAATTCCCTTCCTTAACCTCACCAAACGATTCGCCGGCTCCATCGGACAGATATCGAATCAGATTAACTTCGTCGTCATGGGCCTTGCGGGTGCAGAGCGCATCTTCCAGATGCTCGACGAGATACCCGAGGAGGACGAAGGCTACGTGGAGCTCACGAATATGGAGATGAAGGCGGGCGAGCTCATACCCACCAGTCGTCGAACCAAGATGTGGGCATGGAAGCACCCCCATCAGCAACGCGGCTTTACCGATTACGTTCCGCTGCGCGGTGACGTAGTGCTCGACAACGTGGATTTTGGGTACGTGGAAGACCATCTGGTGCTGCACAACATCGACATCCACGCAAAGCCTGGCCAAAAGGTCGCATTCGTCGGCGCCACCGGTGCCGGCAAGACGACCATCACCAACCTCATCAATCGCTTCTACGACATTGCTGACGGCAAGATTCGCTACGACGGCATCAACATAAACAAGATTCGCAAGAGCGACTTGCGCCGCTCGCTTGGCGTCGTGCTGCAAGAGGTCAACCTCTTTACCGGCACCGTTATGGACAACATCCGCTACGGGCGCCTGGATGCCACCGACGAGGAATGCATCGCGGCCGCAAAGCTGGTAGGTGCCAACGGGTTTATCGAGCGCCTGCCGGAAGGCTACAACACCATGCTCACCGACAACGCCGAGGCCCTCTCCCAAGGCCAACGCCAGCTCCTCTCGATTGCCCGCGCGGCCGTTGCCGACCCTCCCGTTATGATCTTGGACGAGGCAACGAGCTCCATCGACACGCGCACCGAGCAGATTGTGAGTCGCGGCATGGACGCCCTTATGGACGGGCGCACCACGTTTGTGATCGCACATCGCCTCTCCACGGTACGCAACTCCGACATAATCATCGTGCTCGACCACGGCCGTATAATAGAGCGAGGAACCCACGAAGAGCTCATTGCCGCCAAGGGCACCTACTATCAGCTCTACACCGGCGCATTCGAACTTGAGTAGCAATCGCGGCGGCGGGATGCGTTCCCGCCGCCAAGTAAGGAGACCACTATGAACAGCATGAATCGGAGATCGTTTATTGGGCTCGCAACCGCGTCCATCGGCGCCTTGGCACTTGGCGCCTGCGGACAGCAGGGATCGTCCTCCATCACCTCATCGACAAGCTCTTCGACTAGCTCCGAGGCAGGCCACATTACCGACTCTGGCACACTCACCACGCCCTATGACGAGGGCTATAACAAAGGGAAGCATCACGCCACCATAAAGGTCAAGGACTTTGGAACCATAAAGGTGGAGCTGGACGCCGACACGGCACCCATCACCGTGAGCAACTTTGCGCATTTGGTAAACCAGGGGTTCTACAACGGTCTCAAGTTCCACCGCATCATTAAGGACTTCATGATCCAAGGCGGCGATCCAAAGGGCAACGGGACGGGCGGAAGCGACGTCAACATAATTGGGGAGTTCTCGGAAAACGGAAAGAAGAACGACATCAAGCACGAACGCGGCGTCATTTCCATGGCACGTTCCCAACCCAAGAACTCTGCCAGCTCCCAGTTCTTCATCGTACACAAGGACTCAAGCCATCTTGACGGCCAGTACGCCGCCTTTGGCCACGTAACGGAAGGCATGGATGTGGTAGACAAGATCTCGGAGGTGCCCGCGCAGGACAGCAGCGGCACGGTGGCCCCCGCAGACCAGCCCGTAATCGAGTCCATCACCATGGACGACTAATCCCTTCCCCGTGGCACACTTATACCAGGTATAAGTGTGCCACCCCTCTATGCCTCGTTGTTTGCCAGAAACGCCGCCAGGGCGTCGTGGAATCGGTCCAGCTGATCGGCATTCCAAGACGACATGTCGTCCGAGGTAAGGAGCACTCCCCCACAGCTGGTATCGGTCTTTAGCATCTCCTGATATTGCTCGGGCGTAAACGTCACGCCCTCTTCTCGCAAAAACAGCACGTCGGGATCGCAACGGAACGCACGGCCATCCAAATGCGAACGGCCTCGTGCGTTTGCCAACGAGTTCTTGGTGCTCACGCGCTCCCTGTGCAAAAGCCTCATATGGGGCTTGTCATCCCAATCCAAACCAACGTCACAGCCAATGCGGCAGTACTCGCAACGTCCGAACGCCAATACCATTGGCACCCCGCAGAACAAAAGGCGCACGTCCTCGCCTACGCACTCACGCAGAAAATCGAGCGCGTCTGCCATGAGCTCGCCACGATTGAGGCCATCATGGGGCAGCATGCACGCTCCGTAAAGGAAGTCCAGCTTGAGCAGCTCGAAGCCCCATTCCCGTGTAATCACATGAAGGACATTGCGCACGTATGCACGCACTTCCTCATTGCGCATGTTAAGCGCAAAAGCACCGCCCCAATGGTCACCCGTCATAACGGGCTCGCCAGCTCCATCGCGCAACAGCCAATCCTGATGTTCCGCATACACACGCGATTCGCGCGAGCAAACAAACGGCGCAAGCCACAGACCTGGGAGCAGACCCTTTTCCTTTGCGGTTCGCGCAAGGGCTGCCATTCCCTCCGGGAAGCGGGCTCGATCATATTCCAGCCAATCTCCCACCTTGGCATACCCATCGTCAATCTGAAACACGGGATCTGCCGCACCGAGGTCCATGCCGCCCAATACCGAAGCAGCGCCTTCAAGATCGTGGGTGAGTTTCCAGGCGTCTATTTGGTCGTAGTGCCTATACCAGCTCGAATAACCCACAATGGGGCGGGCCGGACGACATTGGACGTTCGCAAGTGCGAGCCACTCCTGCACGGCCGAATCCAGCGTGCCACCACAGATGGCAAGAGACAACAGCTCGCGTCGCTCGCCCTTGGCAACGGTGCGCGCCGGAGGCTCCTTTTCGAAAGTGAGCGTACCCGCACCAAGATCCTCTCGTATTACCGTAAGACCATCGTCCTCGTTGAGCGAACCAAAGAGCAGCACCTGGTCGCCTTGCCGCAAATAGCCGTAGCCGAAGCCATGCATGTGCCCACGACGTACATCTTCCTCCACAAAGCGATAGTCGCCGCTTCCGTCGAGCACGTACTTGTCAACCAAATGCCGCGGGGCGCGGGTAAGGCCCCACATGCGATCTTTTACGGAACGCTCCACACTATCCGTCCACGAGTTGTACCCGTTGAGGTAAATCGCATCCGCATCCCCTATGGCAACGCACATGGTGGCCTCGATCTTGTCAATCGCAACCGCAGCGGATGGTTTGATTTCCACGCGACGGACCCGTTCGTTCCCCCGCACAACAACACCCAGCTCCCTGGCATCATTGCTGCCCACGATACTGCCATTGCCCTGAACCATAACGGTACGCTTACGCGCAATGCCAGGAATATGGTACACAATGCTTATTTCCGGTCCCAAAGACATCTTGTCTCCTCTCCTAATAAGCCGCCACGAAAGAGCGTGCCTGCTACTCCTTCTCCTCCCGCGGATTGCTCGCGCCAATAACGTGCAGCACGTGCGACTCCCGATAGCGCAAGAACACCAAGCCTCCCGCAAGGCAGAACACCGTGGCAACAATCGCAGTCATGCGATAGCCCATACCACCTGCGCCAATGGAGGCGATTGACGAGAAGAGGATCATGGCCAATGACTGGCCGAGCGTCATGGAGAAGGTGCGGGCCGCATAGAACATGCCCTCGCGATTCTCGCCCGTCTTCACAGAATCAGACTCGGCAATGTCGGCAAGCACGGCTTGGGGAAGAATGCCCAAAACAGCCATGGGGATGGCCGCCAGTATTGCCACCAAAACGCCCCACGCAAGCTCAGGCACGCCAAATTGACCGCACACGCTCGTAACTGCAAAGGCAAGGCAGAAGAAGAAGAACGCAAACGTAACGAGCGCCTTCTTTCCCAGACGCTTGGCAAGGATGTTTACCGGCGCGTAGAACAGAAGGCTCATTACGGTCATACCAGCAAAGAGAACGAAGTTCATGGAGGGGTCGAGTCCCATAAGGCTCGTCACATAAAAGGGCATGCCCGTTTGGAACATGGTGATGGCAACCCAATACAGGATGTCGGATATCTCGAAAACCTGGAACTCCTTGTTCTTGAAGGTCTTGACCACACTTGCGCCCATGGGCGTATTGGAGGGCTCGGTTTCGGCATAGGCATTCTCGTCAATGGTAAAGGCAGGCAACAGCATGCAGGCGATGGCAATGACGGCGAGAATTGCAATGGTTGCCCTATAGGCATTGGCAATGCCCAGCGACGCCTGGAAGAAACCAGCGATGGTAGGCACCAGGTAGGCGACGGCCGTGCCAATAAAATACGTAACCGATATATAGGTAGAGAGGTTCACGCGAAGGTCCTGCGTACGGCCAAGCTCGGGGATGAGCGCGTTAAAAGGCGTGCAGTAAAGTGACAGCGAAACATAGAAGCCCACCAGGCACACAAACAGCGCGATGTCGTTGAACACCTCGCCTCCCATGCCCGGTAACGTAAACACCACAACCGTCATAATGCCAAAAGGTATGGCGAACCAACGCATAAAGGGAATGCGACGCCCCAACGGATGGTTCAGGGAGTCGGATTTGGATGCGATGTAGGGATCGATGAAACCATCCACCAAACGACAAAATGCGGTAATGAGGCCAATGATCGTCATGCCCGCGAACACCATGCCCTGCGTAATGAAGAGCGGCATGCCAGCGGCAATGGTCTCCTCGCTTGGCATATAGAAATAGAGCAGCCAGTTTGAAACGACGCCCGAAAGCATTGCCCATCCGAGTTGCCCTATTGCGAAGTTTCGCAACACGCGTCCGTCTGCCAGCTTTTTTTCTGCCATCTGTTTACCTCAATCCTCTTTGCTACAAGTCAACGCGAACCCGCGGTACGGGCACGTTCGTTACCAGTGACCACAACGCCATGTCCACAACGCTCTGCAACTCTTCCCTTCCGTTGGAGAAGTCGTCGGAGGGAATAACCTCGCCATGGTTTATCTTTTGCGCCACGCCCATAAGCGAATGCGCAAGGGCGACGTAGAACTTCCTGAACTCAATCTCTCGCACGATCGATCCGTCCAAGCGGCCCAAGAGGTAGGCGTCCTCGAAAATCGGATAGAACGAATCCAGCTGCGCGCCGTACTCCGCGAGTTCCTCTTGCGACACTTGTCCTGCGAGGACCATATGGTCAAACGAATCCACAAACGTCACAAAGTCGCCGTAGGCGCAGTAGGCGTCGCAATAGCCCTCCAAAAGCACCTGCAGCCTGCCAAGTCCATCGAGCGCCAAGAAGGAATCCGACTCCACGATCTCAACCAGCCGCTGGTTAAATCGCTTCCACAACAATATGGCAGCGCGAACGGCAATTCGTGCCTTAGTGGAAAAGTGCCTATACAGCGTGGCAACTCCCATGCCTGCCGACTTGGCAATGTCTACCATCTTTACGCTTCCCAATCCATCGCGTAAAAACAGCTCTGCGGCGCATTCAACCACAAGCTCGTCCTGTCCATCCTTGGACAGCTTGTCACCCAGCTTGTTTTCAACCAACGCTCCTGCCATTCGTGCGCTCATGTTGTTGACCTTTCAGGAAAATGTGATAGCCTTACTATCAACTGATAGCTAGACTATCAAAGCCGGAATCGGAATGCAAGGAGCAATTATGGTCAGCGGCGATCGCGCAAAATACATTTTCGGGAACGAAATTGACGACAGCACCTATAGGAAGGCCCAGGCGTCTAAGGCCAACTTCCAAAAACGCTTTGGCGACGACTCCGCTACGGTATACCATCTCGCAGCCCAAGAACTGCCCGTTATAGGAGATCGCCTCGGCGTGCGCAACCTCGTTGCGTCAACAGGCGATGAGCCGCTCGACCTGCTTTCCGACGCTCAGGCACAGCAAGTGCCAGCAACCACCTCGCGTACAGTCGATGGCGCAAATGGCGCACCGGTGGTTGTGGGAAACATTCGCATGGGATTTGGCCATTACCGAATTTCCATGGCCATGGCAAGTGCGGCCCACGCGATGGGCTATACCCCCTACTGGTTTGACCTTGCCTCCTTTGACCAGTCAACCGGCTCAAAAGTCATTGCCTATCAAAACGACCTCTATTCCATGGGCTCGCGCCTCTCGCAAAAGGTCGGACTCTTCAACACTCTTTATTGGGAGCCACTCAACTCCGAGGGATTCCGCAAACTCACCTATAACGCGGGAGACCAAAAGAATGCCGAGCTCTGCACTCCCCTGTTTCGCGACCTTCCCAAAGACGTTCCCTTTGTAGGCACGCACGTTTGGCCCGCTCAGGCCGCTGTCCATGCAGGACTCACGCATGTGGTTAACGCCATTCCCGACAACTGGCCCATGGCGCTGCACCTTGCCGAAGGCTCCATCCATACCATACAGACGCCTTCGGCATACCTTGGCTACCATCAACTGCGCGGCATGGATCCCAAGAGGCAGCTCAAGCCCATGCCGATGGAAGATCTATTCTACACCGGTCACTATGTTGACCATGAGCTCGTTTGCAACATCGAGAACGACTGCGCCGCCAGGCGCAACCGTGTATTGGGAGGTGGCCCCGTACGCTGGCTCATCTCGGTAGGAGGAGCGGGAGCGCAACAGGACCTGTTTGCCGCGATCATCGAGCGGCTTCTTCCCTACGTACGCACTGGCCAAGCGACTCTGCTCATCAACGTCGGTGACCACGCAAACCTATGGGAAGGCCTGGAAAAGCAGGTAGCAGGGCTCTCGAGCATCGCCGAGCGCCATTTTGATGACTTTGCCGGCACCGCCGCACTCGCCGCCGACGCACTCAAGGGCGACCTTACGGGCGTTCACGCCTTCTGCGACACCAACATCTTCGCTGCCGTCTATTCCTCTAACCTGCTCATGCGCTGCTGCGACGTACTTGTAACAAAGCCAAGCGAGTTTAGCTTCTATCCCGTACCTAAGCTCATGATCCATCGTGTGGGAGGACACGAGGCTTGGGGCGCCATTCGCGCGGCGGAGGTCGGCGACGGCACCTACGAGATAGATGATACCGACGAGGTCCTCTCGATGATCGATTCCATGCAGTACGATCGAGAGCTCATCGCCTTTATGTGCAACAACATCGAAACAGCCAACAAGATTGGTACCTACGACGGCGCATACAAGGTAATAGAGCTTGCCGTTAAGGGCACGCTTGCCTAGGGTGACCTCAGATAGGGGACGGGTCCCAATCTGAGGTGCTGCATAACCTCAGCTTGGGGCCCGTCCCCTATCTGAGACCCCTCGATGCCGCACTTTTAGCGGCAGGCTACCAGATCCTCCTGAGGGCGAGTCCGCTGAGGAGCTTTGGCTCGAACCAGGTGGACTTGGGAGGCATTACCCCTCCCTGGTCCGCAATGTCCATAAGCTCCTCCATGGAGGTTGGATACATGGCAAAGGCCATGCCATGGGGGCCTGCCAGTTGTTCCAGCTCGGCCGCCTGCGCATTTCCCGCAAAGGAGATGCGCGGGTCGGTGCGAGGATCGTCTATTCCCAGCACGGGCCCCAAGATCCGCTCCTGCAGCTCACTTACATCGAGGCCTGCATCAGGCTCGCGCAACTCGAGCGCTCTCCATACGCCGAACGCGTACAAACCGAACGACCCCTTCTTCGCGGGAAGGCACGGCTCGGCACAGGGAGCGGAGCACGCAAAGCCCGCTTCCTCGGCTCGAAGGACAAACTCATCCTCACTAAGGCCTGCCGAGTCGCACACCACGCGATCGTACGGTAGAATGCGCAGCTGGCTTACGGGAAAGAGCACTCCCAAGAACGCTTCGGCCGGATCGTCCTCACGACCTTCTGCGCGCCTCTCTTCACATATCCTCGCCGCGGCGGCCGCGCGATGATGCCCGTCGGCAATGTATGCCCGTGGCACCGTGGTAAACGCCACTTGCAAGGCTTCCACGGCAACGGGACGCGCAATACGCCACACACGTTGCCGCACGCCATCGGGACCCACAAAGTCATAGAGCGGCTCCGCCATCCGTGCGGCATCCAGAATCGTATTGATTGCCATGCTGTCACGATAAGCCAAAAAGACAGGACCCGTCTGAGCGCGCAGGGTCTTAATGTGATTTACGCGATCGAGCTCTTTCTTCTTAAGGGTGAGCTCGTGCTGCCGCACCGTACCGTCCAAATAGTCGTCCACTGCCACCGCGCCCATGAGCCCTCGCTGCACGTGATCGCCATCTGCAAGCTCGTACAAATAGAAACAGGGCTTTTCGTCAGGCATGAGCGTGCGGTCCAGCTGCCGTTCGCGCAACAGATCACGGGCATGCTCATACACTTCCGGGGCATGCGGATCTTGGTTGGGGCCAAAACCCGTCTCGGGGCGATCTATGGCCAGGAAAGACGTAGGGTGCTCTTTAACGTAGGAACGTGCTTCTTCCTCGGTGAACACGTCGTATGGAAGCGCTGCGAATTCCGCCACGCGCTCGCGCGCGGGTCTTAGACAGGTTATCGGCTCAATATGCAAGGATCCTCCTCATGCCGCCAGAACGATGCATACGGTTATATCACAAGCGGCAGCAATAAACCCCGCATCCACCTTATGCCCAACATGTATGCTTTGAACGAATATCCCCACTCCCGCGCCGGCCCGCTCGCGGCTCCGCGCTCGCTCACTTCGTGAGTCGCTGCCTGCGGGCCGGGCGTCGCCAGCCCGATCGCACTCCCGTGTCCGCGCCAGCCCGTTCGCGGATCCGCGCTCGCTTCGCTCGCTCACTTCGTGAGTCGCCGCCCGCGGGCCGGCGCGGACATGGGAGTGCGATCGGTAAAGGCAGCGCAACTTACCGAAGTTATTCTAGGTTCTGAGCATGAGACTCCCGATCTTGGGGTACAACAATAGGAGTAACTCCAGCAGGGATGGAGCAACGAACTAACGAGTATTTTGAAAGGGGCAGCCATGGCAGAATTCGATTTTGGAGAAGGCGTCCGCAAGTTCTTCCTAGTTGGCGTTGGAGCCATAGCAACTGGCGCAGAGAAATCCCAGCAGATTATTGACGACCTCGTGAAAAAGGGCGAGCTCACAATGGAGCAGGGCAAGGAATTCAACGACGAGCTTTCCCGCAAGGCGGCAAAGGCCGCTACCGACGCAGAGGATGGCTTCCTGCGCATGCGCATGGAAACCATGAGTCCAGAGGAGCGCGCCAACTACGCCAAGAAGGTCTCGGAAATTGTGGCCGACATCGAGAAGAGGGGCACCACGGTAGAGGCAGAGGTGGAAGTCGTCGAAGACGAAGACGAGGCCGAGGCTGAGGTCAAGGCCGAGCAGGAAGCGTCGGAAGCAGCCGACGAGTAACGAAGTCGTGGCAGCAGAAGACGTCCACGCGGACGAGCAAAAGGAAAACCTATCAGAAACAGCGACGAACGCAGTCGACGGCCCAGACATAGAGGCCGAGCGTCTGCGTTCGTGGTATCAAGAGGATATCAACACGCGTGTCAAGCAAGAGGAAACCATCGGCATCCTTGGCGGAAGGTCCCCATACTCATCGGCGCGCAGCACAAATAGGCGAGGCAAATACAGCCGCCTTATTGAGATGCTCTCCATCGTACGCAAGTACGACATCTTCCATGGTATTACGCCCACCAGTTTACGGAAGATGCTCGAGGAGCTGGGCCCTACGTTCGTAAAGGCCGGACAGATCCTCTCGATGCGTTCCGAGATTCTTCCCGAATCCTTTTGCAACGAGTTGGCGAAGCTTCGCACCGAAGTCGATCCCATGCCGCGAGAGGTCGTGCTCGATACGCTACGCGCGGAATACGACACACCCATAGAGGAGATCTTCGATGCGATTGACGACGTGCCCTTGGGATCCGCATCGGTGGCACAGGTACACAAAGCCCGCCTGGTAACAGGCGAGCTCGTGGCAATTAAGGTGCAGCGCCCAGGCGTCAGGCGCGTTATGGCCCGAGACATTTCCATCATGCGCTCTTTGGCTCGACGTGCCACCCTGTTTTTGGGCGACGACCAATTTCTCGACATGCAGTCGGTGGTAGAGGAGCTCTGGCAGTCCTTTAGGGAAGAGACCGACTTTCTGGTGGAGGCCCACGCCCTCTCGGAGTTTAGGCACAACAACCGCAATTGCAAATACGTTATGTGCCCAAAGCCCTATCCAGGACTCTGCACCGAGCACGTTGTGGTAATGGACTATATTGAGGGAATTCCCATCTCACGACTACACGAGCTCACAGACGCCGGTTACGACGTAGCCGAGATAGGCGAAAAGCTCGTTGCCAACTACGTTACCCAGATTTTGGATGACGGGTTCTTCCATGCCGACCCCCATCCTGGCAACATAGTTATTAGTGACGGAAAGATCGTGTACCTCGATCTTGGCATTATGGGAAGGCTCTCCTCTCACGACCGCGCGGCACTCGCGGACATTGTGATTGCGGTGGCGGACCTCAACACGCCTGGTCTCAAGGATGGACTTCTTCGCTTTGCGGCAACCACCGACCCCGCAAAGATAGACCACGCGCGTCTGCTCGTCGATCTTGATTTGGTAATGCAAAACTATGGCACCGAGAGCCTTGCAGACCTCGACCTCGCGCAGTTTCTCAACGCCATCGTTACCTTAGCGCGGCGCAACAACATCGAACTGCCAAGCTCGGTTACCATGCTCGCACGTTCCTTGGTAACGCTCGAGGGAACGGTAGACGACATGCTTGCCGACGCGAGCATCGTAGACCTCATCGCCCGACACGCCAAGAGTAACGCAAGTTTGTTTGACGCAGGCAAACGCGAGGTAGACCAGTTTGCCAGAGAGTCACGCCTTGCCGCACATGGGGTATTACGAGCAGCCTCTCAAGCAGACCTCGCCATGGACATGCTCACACGCGGGCAGTTGCGCGTGAACATGGACATACCGGGCTCCGACAATCCCATATTGGACTTCTCGCATGCCTTTGACCGCCTGACCATGGGCATCGTAATCGCGGGACTGTTCATTGGCTCGTCGATCATCTACTTTGCGGGCATGAAGCCCCTGATGTTCGGCATTCCCATCTTGGGATTCGTTGGATTCGTGGCCGCCTTTATCTTAGGCGTTTGGCTCGTTATTGACATCATTCGTACCGGTAGGCGCTATAAGAAGACGCCCCATGGCCATTAACTGGGACTCGCACCTCGTTATTCGCCAGCGTCGAGCCACTTCTTTCGGCTCACAAAGTTCCACACCATAACCACCGCCGTGGCAAACACCTTAACGCCCGTAACCGCTATCGCGGATCCACCGAGCCAAGCGGTACCGACCCACATAATAAGCTCATTGATACCAAGTCCTATGGCAGAAAGAATAAGGAAGGTAATGAACTCCCTCGACCGGGACATGTCGTCGCGATGCTTGAACACGAAGCGCATGGACGCAAGATAGTTGAACACAAGCGAAATGCAAAACGATATTCCGGCCGAAAGCACAGGATCCATGTGCAATACCTGCGAAAGCAGCATAAGCACGCCATAGTCTATGCCAAAGGCAAGAAATCCAACGACACCGAACTTCATTATCTGCTCGAAGAGCCTTTGCATGGCAAACACGTCCTTTCCAACGCGCAAACAAGATGCGCAGTTCCTGCAAAAGCATGGTAAAGTCACGTGACCCTTGCGGACAACATCCCAAAAGAAAACCATACACATCGTCTGCGGGCGTCCTACCGCTCAAACCCGTGCGCACACAATCCCGCATGCGGTTCCGCGCTCGCTCACCTCGTGAGTCGCCGCCCGCGGGCAGGGGCGGGGCAGGGGCTGCGGGGCCTCGGTTGAGTCCCGAGGTCATCCGAACGTGTACTGCTGAATGTTGAAAGAGTTGTTCGAATGAGATCTCAATTCAAGGTTAACGAGCAACCTTTGGGCAACCTTTGTGAACGTGTGAACGATAGGTGTTTGTACGCCCATAAACGCAGGCGCAGAAGTATTATAGAGCCCTCTACGACTATCCCGCTCTGACATGCCAGGGCTTTACTTCGGAGATTCAACATGGCACAACAAGGCAATGGCACAGGGAAAGACAATGCCCCCGAGAAGAGGGTGAATCCCTACGAAGACGCAGACCCCATCCCCGTGGTACGGGGAACGAGTCATCGACGAACCACTAGCCAACCGACTCCCGTACGGAGCCGATCGGTTCAATCGGCGCGCGATGCCGCACGCGTACGTCCTACGCGCACCTCTGCGAATGCTCAGGAACAACGCCGTGAGCAACGCAGCACCGCTACGGTCGGCTCGCAAGCGCCATCATCGGGAGGCTACATTCCCGCCGCAAACGCACGGGACCGTCGACGGCCCCCCAACCAGGCGGGGCAAACCCTTTCCGTTAGGCGCAAGCGACGGTTTGGCATCATTGCCGCATCCATACTCGCGGCCATTGCGATCTTGTCTGCCCTCCTGTGGTGGATAAATCGCCCCGTTCCCATTACGGTAAACGGCGCCGCGTCAGAGGTGCGCATCGGATCCACGCTCGAAGAAGTCGCTCACAAGGAAAAGCTCTCGCTCAAGCCAGGAAACCTCGTTAGCGTTAACGACCGCGTGCTCGAGGCCGATATGGGTCGCGCCTTTAACGCGTCCGTTAACGGCAAGGAGCTTTCGGCCGAGGAGGTGAATGACTACAGAATCGCCGGAAACGAGTCAATAGACTTCTCGGATGGCGGAAACATTACCGAGGAGTTTGACGTGCAGAGCGAATCCATAATGCCCTACCTACGCATGCAGGGTACGGGCTATTCCCTGCAGTTCGTGTCACAATGGGGCTATGCGGGCACGTTGGAGCACCGCAAGGGCAAGAGGTCGGGAGAGGCCGCAGACGTGGTAACCAAGGAGCCTCAAGACTGCGTCATCACTTGCATGGAGCCCCAAATAGAAGGGGACGCAAAATTAGTAGCGCTGACTTTCGATGACGGTCCGGCAGACCCCTATACCAACCAATACCTCGACATCCTCGATCGCTACGGAGTGAAGGCGACCTTCT
>JAFWKQ010000019.1 GCA_017545665.1 Atopobiaceae bacterium | reverse complement strand
TTGCCCTCTATGGTCACGCAACCCCAATCATGCACGCTCACTACGAACCCGGTATGGTCTCCGCTATTCCTATCGTCCTCGCCCCAATCGAACGAGATCACGTCCATGGGCCTTAGATCCGCTCCATAGATACGGTCCTTCGGCTCTATGCATGTAGCGTCGAACGTCGTGGAGGACGGAAACCAGACAGAGCTAGCGCCCCACCAAAGGAGGTTACAGCTTACGAACTCAGCACACCAGGGCGTGTCATGTCCGTTGAGGAAATAGCCTTGGTTCGGGCGCACGTTATCGGTATACCAATCCCAATAACGTGCGCCTCCGTTTCCTAGCTGTTTATAGAGTAGGTCTAACATGTTCGATACTTGATTGTCGCTATTGAACCCTTGCTATTTGCCCGGAATAGCTCAGATTGTCATTAGGCGTCGCAAGAAGCGAACCGTTCATAAGCAACGATCGCGTGGTGCCAGTTCCATCAACGGTAACGGTACTGTCGATTGCCACTATGGAGCGATCAAACCTCAACGGCGCTACGTTGTCCGAATTTTCAAAGTTTATCTTGCTGTTTCCGACAAGCCAGAATGAGCAATTGCCAAAACGCAAAGTGCAGTTCCTAGTGACTCCGCTCGATTTGATAAGCGCATTGGTTATGGCGATCGCTACACCGAATGCTCCTCCACCAGTAAGGCTTGTACCTTCGAATGGCGTTCCGGCATATAGTGTATGACCTTGCGCGTTTATGTAAAGAGGGCCTTTTGCCGTGGCGACAATGGGCGAGTAACCTCCCCAGTATGCGTCCGTGTCCAACAGAATACCGGCACCACCGCCTGCATAGGACATGGCCACGGCTTCCTCTACACCAGGAAAAGGCAAATTGTTACTGCCGGTCGGACGTATGGTACGGTTATAGTTATTCTCTATGTTAGAGACATGCGCATTACTTCCTGTGTCGTTTTTCTCAACCACGTTTTGTGGGTTTATGAGCTTTCCTGAAATGTTCAAGCCACATATGAGATTGCAATAAAGTGAGTATTGTCCAGACATAGTAGCCTGTGCATAGATGATAAAATCCCCGTCGCTAGTGACGTCGAATGATTCGAATTCGGACACTTTAAAGTATTCTATAAACTTATCAAAATCGATTCGTCCAGTGATATCACCTTGCATGTCAAACGCGTAAATAGCTTGTGCGTTGTATCCTCCATACAACACGTAAATGGTTTCGTTATATATACGCACCATTTGGGCAACGCTTCTATTGCCAGTCTCAACTTTGGGAATGGTCACTATAAGTTCACGTGATTCAAAGTTTGCATCATATTTATAAATGGACACATTGCTGTTGTTAATGGTGCAAACATAATAAGTATCATCATATTTAAATACACAAGATGGCCTGATATCAAGCGTATACGTTCTGAGTATCGACATTGTGGAAGGTGAGCAAACCAGAATATCATTTGATGGCCTATTAGCTATTGCATTCGGTGCCACAAGTACGACATTTTCTGATGCGTCATAGAACATATCATTTGCATGGCCTATATTGCTTTGCATGACGTCTACTACCACGCTAGCCAAAAGGTCCACGCGGTAGATATATGCCATGGCGTCATTAGTCGATGTGCAAGTGACTAGTGCCGTAGTGTCATCTAACAAGCAGATACCTTGCCCATAACGATAACCCCAATGGGCAAGCGGTACGATCCTTCCTAGATACGTCAAGGGATGATACGCGTTCACCGCTCTTTCCGATAGCTGCATATCAATATATTTACGGATGGTGTTAGTCGGTGAGAAATCTTCAGAAGGCAAAAGCGCGTTGATTGCGTCAATGGCTAGGTTTGCCGCGTCCGCGCTGCCTTGCGCCGCGTCTGCGCTGAGTTGCGCCGCGTCTGCACTTCTTTGCGCAGTTCTAGCAGTTTCAAGGGCTTGTGCCGTCTCGCGCCTGTACGCCTCAACCTGCGCGTTGTAGTTACCCGTCTGGGCCCAGAATTCCTCATTCGTGATCTCAACGCCTGTGGGCACGTACTGCCTAGACGTGAAAGAATTACCCTGGTAAAGAACAATGGTCAAGGGCTCATACGGTGCAGTGTTGTCCCATACGATGCTGGTTTCTCCCTTGCGGCCGAAGATGGGCACGTAGCGCGCGCCGATGTATTGCCGCGTACCCACGACTGAGAAGAACGCCTCTAGGATCTGCGCGACTTCCTCGGGGGTGAAGGGAGTAGGGTTTGCCATAGTGCAACCTCCTTAGTAGTTGAGCACAAGACGGCCGTAATCGTCGCTTGCATAGTCCATGATGGTATCAAAGTACGTGTTCAGCTGCCAAAGCACGTTCGCGCAGAAATAGCCGTCCTCCGTCAAACCGAAATAAACCCCGTGGTTTAGGAACTTCCGCATGAGCTCCGCGAAGTGCTCGGCTATCCATGCCTGTATCTGCTCTTTATAGTAATCGTCGAAACCGGACTCTTTGAACTTCTCGAACTCCGCTTGGAGCTCCTCGATAATGTCGTGGTCCAGGTTGATGGCAATGCCTAGGCTGTTCGCATACTCGCAGATCTTGCAGAGCTCCTCGCAGATCCGGTGTATGCGCTGTTCTTGGCTGAACGTGTCCCAGTAGAGCTTTGGGATCACGGGCGCGCTTGGCAAAAACGCGCTATAGGGCGGTATGGGGATGGGTACGGGCATGATCTTTTAGGCCTCCTTTATCTTCTCGTCGATACGCGTTAGAACGCTGGTCATGCTGTTGAGACTTGCGGAAAGCTCCTTTAGCGTCGTGTTGATCATGTAGAAGAGTGCCCCGCATGCCACGATGGGGAATCCCACGCTGCCGATTGCCTGCATGAGCTCCTGGTATTCCATGTCCCTACCTCCTAGTAGTTGACGTTGACGCTCACGAGACCGAAGAAGAGAGGCGCGAGATCGTCAAGTAGTAGCACGTCCACATCATCATAAGCGTTGTCCCTGAGCGCGTCCATGAGCCCTCCGTCGCGGATGGTCTCGTATTCGCGGTCGTTTCCGCTCGAAGCATAGTCCTGGTTGGAGCTGCCTAACCTGGACTGTGGGAACGAGGAGAACACATCGCGCGCCTTGTGCCACTCGCTGCCCTGCCGTAGCTGCGTTGAGCCCTCGGACATGGCCTCGTAGATCGGCTTATACTTGGGCATCTTTTCGTTGATGGTGGCGCTCAGCCTTTCCAGCCATTTGCGTATGGGCAAGATACCTATCTCGCGCCACGCGTAGCGGCCCAGGAACTTGTTCCATAGCCTGTCTCGCTGCGCATCGTCGTACCAATCGCACGCGTCCCAGCGCTCGCGCGTGAGTATGCCGTCGCTCACGAGCTCCTGCACGGTGATGGTCGCGACGTCGTGGTATTCGGGATCCCCTGGCGCTTCTACCTCTGACCAATCGAGGTAAGGCAAATTTTCCATCTTCTACACCTCCGCAAGTCCGTGGGTGTCGCCTGCGAGGATCTTGGTTGCCTCTTTGAGGTTGTGGACCGCGTTATAGTTCTCGCTCTCGTTGTCCTGTGCCCAGACGCACGACACGTCGCATCCCATGTGCTTGCTGCACCAATCGGCCGCGCGCCTGCGCATGGTGAGCCCCGCGAGCGCCTGCATGCCTGCGGGCTCCGACATGGAACGTACCTCGTCCTCGATCATGCGCTCAGACTTGTACGTGATGTTTGATATTCCCAGCATGGTATAGATACGGTTCCAAACGTTGACCTCTGCGGCCGTGAGCTCGCCGCCCAGATAGGGCACGTCCATGTCCAGCTTCTTGACGTCGATGGCGCTTCCCACGCCCCTGTACTGGATGGTCGCGGGCTCGCCTCCCATGATGGAGCTAAGGAGGTTCACGGCGGTGAGCTCCATGTCCTGCGGCGTCTCCAGGATGAAGGGGATCTTTTGCCAAAGCCTGTTCATCTGCTTGGTGCGCTGTATGTCCACGAGCTCGCGCACCTGCATGTCGATGGCCGGCATCATGCATGAGTACGTGGGTGAGTCATATATCATGACCCCGTTTCGTGGCGTGACCTGGAAACGCACCTGGTCACGTGACTGCGCTATCCAGCGCGTAGGGCGGTCGTACAGATTGAGCTTGCCGTCGTACACGGCGCGCGCCACGAT
>JAFWKQ010000018.1 GCA_017545665.1 Atopobiaceae bacterium | reverse complement strand
GCCTGCGGGCCGCCACAAGCCAGAGTCGCCCGCCCCCGTGTCCGCTCCGACCCGCATGCGGCTCCGCGCTCGCTTCGCTCGCTCACTTCGTGAGTCGTCGCCTGCGGGCCGGAGCGGACACGGGGGCGGGCATTCTACAGGGATTGTTTACCCAAACGCAAATCGCCCTTTACGCTTAGTCGTCGAGCTTGAGGTCCTTGAGCGCCGCAAAGGGGCTCGACTCCATCCGTTCGCGTTCCGTTTCCTGCCGCAGCACTTCAGCGTGACCGCAATCCGTATGGTTTAGATTCTCTCCGCAAACCGGACAAATACCCGCACAGTCCTCTTTGCAGAGGATTACAAAAGGAATTTCCATCACAAACGCGGAGGCGAGGGCATCGGCGAGGTCGATGCTGGAGTCGGGTCCGATCAGGGAATAGTCGGGGCCCTCTTCCTCATCTTCCTCCATCACGCCTTCATCCGGCTCGTGGAACAAGTAGTACTCATCAACCTCGCCAGCGACGTCGAACTCCGCGGGATCCAAGCATCTGTCGCAACTTGCTACCACATGGGCACGCAATATTCCAGTCACAAGAATCCCCTCGCCCGCATTCGTAAGAACGAGATCGTAGTCAATGCCATGAGGAAGTTCGAGCTCACGATCGCTGAGCTCATAGGCATGCAAGTCCAGATGGCCCTCGCACGATACGGTGTCCCCCACATCCGCAAGGCGGTCATCCACATAAACAACAACGTGATCCATGCAGGTACGCCTACCAATTCACAACGTTGCTAGACTGGTTGTTTACGCCTGAGTTCTCGTTGAGCGTCTGTCGCACGCGTGTGACCGTACCGGTGAGCGAACGCAGGTTCTCCTCAAGGTGAGCGAGTACCGTATCGGCATACTCCTCGGCGTTGTAGCGCGTATCTCTCTCGTACTGCTGCGCTGCATCGCGGATGTTTTCGGACTGTTGTTGCGCAAGACGCACAATCTCCTGATCACCCGCTATTACCATCGCCTGCTGCTGGGCATCGGCTATGATGGCATCGGCCTGCTTTTGCGCACGATCGAGCATCTCGCCCTCTTCGCGAAGTATGCGACGCGCATCTTGAAACTCTTGTGGAAAAACACGACGCATCTCGTCGAGAATCTCATAGATGTCCTGTGCCTCCACGACCTTGCGTTGCCCGCCACCACCAAAGGGCGACTTTGCGTCGGCAACGATCTGCTCGAGCTCGTCGACCAGGGCCTCGATTTCCTCTCCTGGCTCCATCCCAGGACTCCTTTCACGATGGCGTAGAATACACTGGCATATGTTAGCAGATTCTTTACTAAAGTGTGCGGATATCAACCGACCGTAAATCACAGCCACGCGAACGTAGGTTGTGAGTTGTGTTCACACCCAGCGCTCGCTTCGCTCGCTCACTCCGTGAGTCGCCGCCTGCGGGTCGCATCGCAGGCATGGGCAGTTATCGCTCTCGCCTTCCGCGCCCGCCTCGCCCTGTATGCGGCTCCGCGCTCGCTTCGCTCGCTCACTCCGTGAGTCGCCGCCTGCAGGGCGAGGCGGGCGCGGAAGGCGAGAGCGACAACGGGTGCGAGCGATTTCCGCATTGATGGCCGTATTTGGCGTTCGGATAGCCCAGCCTTTATCCCTCGCGATACCGCTCGCGCAAACGCTGCGCTACGCATGATGTCACAAGGCCATCCACACTCGCGTCAAGCGAGGCGAGCTCCCTGACTATTGACGATGATAGATAGCCATATTCGGGGCTTGCCATTACGAATATTGACTCAAGCTCTGGGGCGAGGTGCGCGTTGAGGTCAGCCTGTTGAAGCTCAAACTCGAAGTCCGTAATCGCTCGTAGTCCTTTTACCACGCCTCCAGCTCCAACTTGCTTACAAAAATCGACCAAAAGCCCTTCGAAGGGAAGCACGTCAACGTCCGCGAGTCCCCTCTCGTCCAATGATTCGCGTAGCATTTCCACACGCTCGTCAAGAGAGAAAGTCGTGCCCACCCCACGCTTTGAACGCGAGGCCGCCACGCCAACGGTTACGTGCTCGAACAGACGGCTCGAGCGAGAAATGACATCCAGATGTCCCAGCGTCACGGGGTCATACGTACCCGGTAGCACCACATGCGTTACGGTGTCTCTCATAACGGCACTCCCTTTCTCAGCACATCCACGCAAGTTCTTCCATGCCGCCTGCTCCTCAAGAGCTCAAATCCCGCAACGCCGAGCTCGCTGCCGTCTTTCGAGCGCTCGTATACGAGCACGCAAGCGTCGCCAAGCGCTCCCGCCTCATCCAATCCGCTTGCCAACTCGGCAACGCGCGATGCTGGCATCGCGTATGGGGGATCCAAAAACAGCAGAGAGAAGGGCGCGCCCGGTATGTGCGACTTGCCCAGAAGCGCCCATACGTCGCCTCTCACCACATCATAGGTTTCCCCAGGCGCACCGAGCGACTTGCAATTCCTCTGTATGAGCGCGGCCGTTCGACTATCCTTCTCGCAAAACGTGCAGTGACGGGCGCCGCGCGAGAGCAATTCCAACCCCACTCCACCGGACCCTGCAAAGGCATCGAGCACCGAGCAGTCCGTCAAATCCAGATCAAATGCCGCAAGGACCGTGGAGGCAAGCGACTCGCGCATGCGATCGGTGGTAGGACGCGTGTCTTTGCCCTGTGGAGCCTCAAAAGTTCGGCCACGCCAAGTGCCGCCTACGATTCTCAAGCTCGCTCGACCTCCTCGAAGTAGGCACCAAACCGCTCGCGACACTCAATGGCAAGTGGCACGTGCATCTCGTCGCTAAGGTCCGGGTCGCTTTCCACCATTGAGCGCGCGTCATTGTGTGCGAACTTTACCAAATCGGCATCCGAGTCTAGATCGCAGATGGAAAGGCTTATGCCGCCATGTTGGCGATAGCCCAACACTTCGCCCTCGCGACGCAGCTTAAGGTCTAGCTCGGCAAGCTCAAAGCCATCGGACGTGGCTTCGAGCGCGCTAAGCCTCTCGCGTGCCGGCGTGTTGCGCTTTGCCGCACAGCACAAATACACCATTCCCGGAATCTCTCCTCGCCCCACGCGACCACGAAGCTGATGCAGGGTCGCCAAGCCAAAGCGGTCCGCGTCAAACACCAGCATAACGGTGGCGTTGGGTACGTCTACGCCAACCTCCACCACGGTGGTGGCCACAAGTACGTCCACCTCACGCCGACGATAGGAATCCATAACGGCGTCCTTTTGCTCTGCGCTCATTCGACCAGTGAGGAGCGCGAGCCTCATACCGGCCAAAGGCGATCTCTCGAGCTCCGAAAGCGTACTCGTTGCCGCATGGAGCTTCTTTGCCTTGGAGAGCGACCGCTCTGGCACGTCGTCTAGATCCTTGCCGTCATCGCGCTCATCGACCAAAGGACATATGACGTATGCCTGTCGGCCTTCAGCCACCGCGTCTCGAATGGCGCCATAGGCCAAGTCCACGCTCTCGGGCGGGATGACCTTTGTGGAGATGCCAGCCCCTGGTCGAGGCCTTTTGGTTATGCGGGAACAGCTTATGTCGCCATAGAGGGACAGCGCCAGCGTTCGTGGTATAGGCGTTGCCGTCATGGTCAAAAGGTCGGCAGCCGCACCCTTCTGCCTGAGCGCTAGGCGCTGGTTGACGCCAAAGCGATGCTGCTCGTCTATGACCACCAGCGATAGGCTGGCAAACTCCATGTCGTCCGAAAGCAGTGCGGTCGTGCCAAACACCACCGTCATGGTTCCATTCGCAACGTCTGCCGCGATTCTTGTACGCTCCTCCGACGGCGTCGAGCCCGTAACCAGCGCCCAGCGTATGTTTACCGCTTCCAGCACCGGACCGAGCTTGTCGGCATATTGGCGCGCAAGCACAGAAGTCGGTGCCATAACCGCGGCTTGGGTACGGGTGTCGGCAACCGCGGCAAGGGCAACCATGGCCACCGCAGTCTTGCCCGTACCGACGTCGCCCAACAGAAGCCTGTTCATTACGTGGTTCGACGCCATGTCGCAAAGAATCTCCTGCACCGCAAGCTCCTGCTCTTCCGTAAGCGCAAAAGGCAACGCCTGGACCAACGCCTCTCTTATGGGCCCATCCACAACGTGCTCGTAGGGACGCACGCCCTTAAGCTCAAGCCGTTGTCGCGTAAGCAACGCGAGTTGCAGCGTAAGAAGCTCGTCGTAGGCGAGCCTGCGTCTGGCCTTCTCCGCAGCATCCAATGTGGTGGGAAAATGCACCTCGCGCAAAGCCCGCGCGAGCGTCATGAGCTCGTGTTCGGCCACCAGTGACGAAGGCAGAGGATCGCATATGTCACCCGCATCCGCTATGGCGCACGCAACGATGCGACGCATCCACGAGGCGCTCAGCCCCTCGGTTACGGAATGAACGGGCAGGATGCGCGAGTAGGATCCAGAGCCCTCCCCCTGCGCCACCACCTCATAAAAGGGAGCTTTCATTTGCCTAAAGCCATAAGAGAAGGTCACCTTGCCCGAGAGGGCAACCACGTCCCCCTGCTTGATCTGGTCGGCAATCCATGGCTGCTGGAAAAATGACGCCACAAGCACTCCGGTCTGATCGACGACGCTCATTTCCACGATCTGCATGCGTGGACGCGGCCGCTTTAGCTTGATCTTGTCAACGGTGCCAACCACCGTGACGTCCGAGCCAACCTCGGCGTAGCCAATATAGGTGACGTTGCTAAAATCCAAGTAACGATGGGGCAGATGCAGCAATACGTCTCTCACGCGTTTGAGCCCCAAGCGCTCGAGCGCCGTACGTCGCCTACCCGTCACATAGCGTAAGGAGGTGGCGTCATCGGCAAGCGAGCAGGTGCGTAAAACGCGGGTGCTCGCCTCGCTCGCCACGGCTGCCACGTTATTCACCCAAGCCTGGCGTTACTCTATGGAGAAGATGATTGGATAGAGGGGCTGCTCGCCGCGATGCGCGTCAATCTCCAGGTCGGGCTGACGCTTCTCTATGAGGCTTTGGATGGACTCAAAGGCCTCGTCCGAAAGGTCCTCGCCCGCAAGAATGGTAAGGGTGTCACCCTCCTCCGCCTCCTGCATCCGATCAATGAGCTCAAGCGTGACGTCAGTGACGTCGCTGCCCACAACCGTAATGGCGTCACCCTCTATTCCCATAACATCGCCAGCGTGAATGGGCGAACCGTCTGCGGCCTGCGAGTCGCGTACCGCCGTGGTAACCTCGCCGTCGCGAACGTCGGCAATGGCATCCGACATTGCCTCGACGTTCTCCTCGCCCGTTCCCTCAGTGTTTGCCACGAACATCGCGGCGAAACCCTGCAACACCGTTCGCGTGGGAACCACATACGCACGCGTGCCCTCGCATGCACTCGCCGCAGCCTCGGCAGCCATGCGAATGTTCCCGTTGTTGGGCAAAACAACGACCTCGTCGGCGTTGCACGACTCGATGGCGGTAAGGATGTCGGCCGTGGAGGGATTCATCGTCTGGCCGCCCGATACCACGACGTCGACGCCAAGCGACGTAAGAATGTCCGCCTCGCCCGAACCCGCAGCAACCGCCACGAAGCCAAGACCCTTGCGCTGGGCCGCATTGGCCTGCTTGTCGGCGCGTATGCCTTCCGTTCGCTCCTGCGCCTCGAGGTCCATGTTGTGCACGAACACATTGAATACCTGGCCCCTATGCAGCATATGCCTAATCACGCGATCGGGACGATTCGTATGCACGTGACACTTGAAGTCGGGATTCGAACCAACCAGCAACTCACAGTCGCCCATAGAGGAGAAGTAGCGCAGGCACGCCTCCTCGTCGAAATGCGGGGAGTCCGCATGGAAGAGGAACTCCGTGCAGTAGCGGTACTCCGAGCCCTCCCAGTCGTCGTTTATCTCGATGTCCACCACGTCAGCCACGTTGCCCTTGGCGTCGGCGGCGCCAAGGGTTGGGTTGAAGTCAATGAGCTCGTCGGAGCGGCCAAGGTATGCGTTAACAAACCCCTCGATGAACGTGGCGAGTCCGTATGCGCCAGAGTCCACCACGCCATTCTCCTTGAGCACGGGAAGCAGGTCCGGAGTGCGCGCAACCGACTCGTAGGCCTCGACGACAATCTGCTCGAGCATGTCGTCAACCGTCATTTCGCGGTTCTTGGCAAGCTGATCGGCCTTTGCCGAAACATCGCGCAGCACCGTGAGGATGGTGCCTTCCACCGGCTTGCGCACTGCCTTGAAAGCCACCGACACGCCATTGCGCAGGGCAATGGCCACCTCGACGGGACTGGCATGCTCGCTCTTTACGGGCACGAGCCCTTCGGCCACACCGCGCAATATCTGACTAGTAATTACACCCGAGTTTCCGCGCGCGCCCATGAGCGAACCATGCGTTATTGCCTTCGCAACATCATCCATAGACGCACTGTCGGGTAGCGACTCGACTTCATGGACGACGGTTGCGAGCGTAAGAGACATATTGGTTCCCGTATCGCCATCGGGTACGGGAAATACGTTGAGCTTGTTGATCTCTTCCGCCTTGTCGGCCACAACACGTGCCGCGACAGGAAAACACTTACGAATTGCACTGGAAATCATAGAGCTTGGTGCCTCTCGGTTATATAGGCCAACAGAATCGTGGGAGCAACGCTAGTTTTTGCGCAAACCCTCTACATGCACGCGAACCTCCGCCTGGCTGATCTCGGCGATCTGGTTGAGTATGAACTTAACGGTACTCTCGAGATTCTGGGCTACGGAGGACATGTTCACGCCCTGCTCGAGGATAACGTGCAGGTCCACGACTATTAGTCCATCCTCCAAAGAGACCTCAATCCCCTTGCGTAGGCGATAGATCGGTAGCAGACGTGCGACGCTTTGCTCCTCGTCCGTATCTGCCATGCCCACGACGCCATAGCATTCCAGCGCGGCATAGCCCGCGAGGTCGGCTATTACGTCATTCGAAACTCTGAGGGAACCGGGAACCTTAGATGCCATGGGTGTCTCCTCTGCGACGATACCTAGAAACGTGGCGATTATATCAAATGCCCTTGGATTATGTAAAAGCACACGGAACGTGCGCATACGTCTTCTGCGCAAGGTGTGCATTGTCTGCGGTTTGCCGCGCACGGTTTGCCACGCACAGTAAAAAGGACCGCCCGCAGGCGATCCCAGAATGCTGTGTGTGAGCTGCGTTTTGTGTGTTGCGATTAGCTCCTGGCAATGTTGCCCTTCTTGAGGCAACGGGTGCAGACGTTCATCTTACGCTTGTGGCCATCCTGTACGACCGTAACACGCTGGATGTTCGGACGGAACTTGCGGTTAACCGTGCGGAACGAGTGGGAAATCGAGCGACCGGCAACGGGATGCTTGCCGCAAATCTCACATACCTTGGACATGACTACTCAAACCTCCAATGGCGGCGTCTTGGCGAAGTAGTGGCCACCGACGCGCAGACTCACAAAACGAACGTACTATACCACATGCTTGATGGCGCGCAATGGCCAAAATGGGGGTTGTCCCTCATTTGCCCACATACGCGCGGAGCAGACAAGCGTAAGGTAGAAGTTTAGCCCGAGATAAGAGCTGCGTCAACCAAGAAAAGCTGACGAGTGGCCTGTCACCCTGTGTGCTTTTGAGCTTTTGAGGACGAAGACGGCAAGCGTGCCAGACTCACACACGACGCGCGCTCGCTCTGCCGTTACGCGATTAGAGATGCCGCGGTCGTCCAACAAACCAAGTTCGGCGTCATCGAGGTCCCAGCGCAATCCCCTCTCGCTCACCACGGTATGGGGTGCGAGCGCTATTGCGGATACGGTTGTGCCAACTTCCTCATGCATATCCCACGACGCATCGCCCGCAGGAGAGAGGATCCTGCACTCAAAGCCATCCTCAACCAGGCGCGGGCAGGCCGTTGCATGGTTTGCCAGCACGCCCCACACTCCCAACGCGTGGTCGGGACGTCCTCCCGAGGCACAGGTCACGCACACCCGCAGTGCCGAACCACGCTTCTCGGCCCATTGTCTCGCAACCGAGAGGGCCAGGCCAAGGTCCGTGTCGTCCTTTTCGACCGGATGCATGTCAAGGCGGGTCCCGTCGGCACGAGCCCACTCGATTGCCTCGGGCTTCGCGGAGTCCGCGTCACCGCAGTACACATGGGGGGCAATTCCCACGTCGCGCAGCGCATTTATTCCCGCGTCGGCGGCAATTACGAGGTCGGCATCAGCCGCAAGGTCTTTGAGCAGCGTCTTTGAGCTTGGCTGGGGCGATCCCGCAACCACAAGCGCACGGGTTACGCGTGGACGCAGCTTCTCCAGACGCGACACGGAAAGCTCTTCGTACGAACGCGCCACCACCGTTGCCCACGTCTCAAGAAACGCCTCGTCCCTGCCATCGTGATCATTGAGCACCGCGACCGTGGGAAATCCCGCTCGTACGGCAGAGCGTACCCCAAATGGCGCGTCTTCGAAGACCCACGTCTCCTCACGGGGGGTACCGAGCATGCGACAGGCAGCGAGGTAACAGTCGCCGTGTACCTTTGCGCGACCCACATCGCCCACGAAAACGACCTTTTGGAAATAGCGTGCGAGCCCATGGCGCTCAAGCGCATGCTCCACGAGCGCGGTTGGCGTAGAGCTCACGATGGCACACGGCACGCCGCGCGAACTCAAGTCGTCCAAGAACGAATGGCATCCCTCGAACACGGACACGTCGCGGTCGTACGCCTCGCTCACCATATCCCACAGCTCTTCGTAAAGCGCCTCGCCACTCTTCCCAATCCCGAGGTTGTCATGATACCAATAGCACTTCTTGTCCATATCCAGGGACTCATGCTCCAGAAAAACACGCATGGCATCACTTATGCCATAGCGCTCCAGAAGCGACACGCAGCAGTTCGTCCACATGGGCATGGAGTCGATCAACGTACCGTCACAGTCAAACAGGGCGCCCTTTATAGCCATCTGTCCTCCGTTGCGCACTCGTATGGCGATGGGGCAATTCTAGCGCACACAACGTCAATACCAAGGATGATTTATGTTGCATGTGGTAGAGTATGGCTCGATTATGGCATCTGTGTTTCGGGCAACGCCCGGCTAAGGAAGGATACGCATGGCTCGTTACGACTACCGTTGTCCCGCGTGCTCGACGCAATTTGAGGTGGAGCACCCCATGTCCGAGCACCCCACCGTAACATGTCCCTCGTGCGGCGCCGTGGCGCAGCAAGTATTCGGTGCGTCCGGCATCGTATTCAAGGGATCTGGCTTCTACAATACCGACCAGAGGGGAAAGTCAGGTGCCACCAGTGCCACCAGCTCGACTTCGTCTTCCACAAACGATTCATCCAGCAAGGCCAGCGACACCTCTGGCACCGTCAAATCGTCAAAGGCAGACTAGCGGTATTCTCGTCTCCCTTTTACCATACGTTTGAAGCAAAGGGCTGCAGATCGCATTTGCGAATGAGCCATACAATTCGGAACGAAGAGCCCAGATTATGGAACAGAAACACGTGGGTGAGCACGCTTCGCCCAAGACTCACAGGTCCATTCGCGCCATACACATACGCACCTTCGCGTTCGCGCTCGGCCTTTCGGCAGTTGCCATAGTTACCATCGTGCTCACCTTTAGTGCGCTCAACAGCCTAAGGGACTCCTATCGCCACTATCAGGCCTGCTCCGATGCCGCAGAGGAGCTCATGGACGCGTCCGACGACCTTACGTCTCACGCACGCTCGTACGTGACGACGGGCACCGAACACCATCTTAACAGCTATTTGGACGAGATCTATCATCGTCAGCACCGTAACGAGGCAGTGCGGATAATCGAAGCCGAAACTGAGGGCACCGAGGCCGCAGAGGACCTGCGAGGAGCGCTGAAGGAGTCCAACGAGCTCTCGGAGCGCGAGCTCTACGCCATGCGCATTGCAGCCGAGGCATATGGCCTCAGACCCCTCCCGGAGAGCATTCTGCGGACTCACATAACCGACAAAGACGAAGCCCTGAGCCACGAGCAAAAGCTCGAGCTTGCTAAGGAACTTGTTTTCGGAGACGAGTACGACACCATTAAGGGCTCCATCATCTCCAAGGTAACCGAATGCACGAACGACCTCATAAAGACGCTTGAGCGAAGGGAGCGTGAGCAAGAGAGCAGGCTCGCCACCGCGCTTACCGTCCAGGGCGTCATCATTGCCTTGCTCGTAGGTCTCGTTGCCTACGACACCTTTATGAACAACCGCCTCATAATTGCCCCCCTTAACTCCATGCTTGGAAAGATAAAGGACAACAAGCCCCTAGACGAGGAGGGGTCGTCCGAGCTCGTACAGGTAATTAGTTCATACAACCAGATGTACGAGTCCAACCGCAAGCGCACCGAGCACCTTAAGCATGAGGCCGAGACGGATGCGCTCACCGGTCTTTTCAACCGAGGCACCTATGACCGCCTGCTTGCCCACTACAACGAGGACGTGGCGCTGCTCATCCTAGACGTCGACCGCTTTAAGGACATCAACGACTCCTTTGGTCACGAAACGGGCGACGCGGTGCTTCGCAAGATCGCCAACCTTCTGCTGGTGAGCTTCCGCGCTTCCGACTATGCGTGTCGCATTGGCGGGGACGAGTTTGCCGTCATCATGACGGGCATGGAGGACGTTCCCCGTAGCGTAATTACCGACAAGCTCGATAGCATTGCCGAAGCGCTACGCAACACTTCTGATGGCCTTCCCGCGACTTCGCTCTCCACCGGCATCGCCCTGAGCAACGAGTTGGACACGGGATACAGCCTCTATCACGCTGCCGACAATGCGCTGTACAAGTCCAAGGGCAAGGGCCGCGACTGCTACACCTTCTTTAGCGCATAATCGGCTTTGCTGGTATTGGCTGCAGCGTGGCTAATCTCAGCAAAGGCGCGGGAGGGTTTGCTCTATTCGCGAACAGTGCGGCTCGGTTGGCCGAGAAAAGCCACAGTGTGGCGAATCCCAGCAGAGGCGTGGAATGACTTGCCGGCTTTGGCCACAGTGTGGCGAATCCCAGCAAACCCTCCCGCACTGTTCGCGATTCCAGCAAACGCTTGCCCAAGCTCGCCACACCGCAATCATTCTCTCAAATCCTTCGGCGGGAGCCACTTTGCAGAGTCCTTAGGACCTTATCAAGCGGGCGCAAAAGTGTCCATCGGGTTCCCCACGCCTTGGAAACGATTGAAACATATTGGACAAGAGCCTGAAGGCAGACCCCTCCTCGCTCCTAAGAAACGAGCGCACAACCTCCTCGTTCTCTGCAGCGAGCACCGAGCAGGTGGCATATGCCAGGACGCCACCTTTGGCAACACGCGCGGCGCTTGCCTTGAGGATGCTGCGCTGCAGGCATACGAGCTCATCCAAACCGTCTTCGGTAAGGCTCCAGGAAATCTCGGGATGACGCCTCAGTGTCCCCGTGCCCGAGCAGGGCGCATCCACAAACACGAGGTCGAACTCCCCCCTCGCCTCTTCGGGAATGCGCTCCGTGGTGTCGAGCAGGCGCGCGTTGCACTGCACGCATCGCACGCGCTCGGCCAACCCCGCGCGAAGCATACGTTCACGCGCAACCTCAACCTTGAATCCCTCTATGTCCACGCCAACAACAGAGACGCGCGCGCCCGCTCGAGACGCTGTGTTACACAGAAGCACCGTCTTTGTCGCACGGCCTTGCCCAACCTCAAGCACGCGTGCATCGACGGAGGGCGCAACCAACCGCGCAACGCGTTGGGCGCTGAGGTCTGCCACTACCACGAACGCATCCTGCACGAGCCCGCATGAGAAGAGGCCAGCAGGATTGCGCAGCACAAACGCGCCCGACTCTTCGGCCCTCTGCGGACAGAGGCCGGCCTTTTCAAGCAGGTCACGCGCCTCGCCTGCCGAGACCGTAGCCTCGTTGGCCGCAACATACACAGGCGCAGGGTCGAGCGCCGCCATGGCGAGGTCTAGGGCAACCTCTGCGCCACGGTCCCTTTGTATGCGCGAAAGCAACCATGAGGGGTAGCCAGACGCAAGGGAAAGGTCGTCGGGTTGCAGTCCCCCTCTTTCCACTCGCCCGAGAACTTCCTGCCTGTGTGGAACCTCTTCCAGCGAGATGCGACGCAACACGGCGTTGGCCAATCCCGCAGAGCGAGGTGAGGCAAGACGCGCGAGCTCAACGCCCTGACTCACCGCTATTGACGCAGGCGTAGACAGAAACAGCAGCTCGTAGGTTGCCATCCGTAAGGCATCGCGGACCTTAGGCTCCAGTTTGCCCCTTCGCAATCGCGCGTCTACGAGGCTATCGAGCAGGCCGAGCGCGGCCGTCGTGCCCAAAACCAGCCTCGTCCCAAAGGCACGATCGCGCTCGTCCAGGCGCATGAGCGCGTCGGACCCACGCAACAGGTCACGTGCACGGGCGTTTCTGCGACGGACCTCGCCGAGCACGGCCAAGGCCGCTTTGCGAGCACGGGTTGCACGTGCCATGCTATGCGCGTTCCCAGCGTAGCTCGCCCTTGCGCAACCCACTCGCCCAGGCGCTCGCGGGCATCTGACGCTTACCGTCAGGCTTGACCGAAAGCACCTCCAAGCTATCTTTTGCACAGCCGAGGAAAACGCGCCCCTTCTTAGCGAGAACCTCACCCTGAGCAACCCCTTGCGCACACACGCACGCCTCCATAACGCGTACGCCACGACCACACACTATGGCACGCGCCGGTGCAGTGTCCAAAGAGGCCTGAACCCGTCGCATGTTCGTTAGTGCGTCGTTCGCCGGGTCGAGCAGCATTTCGGCCTTCTGCACCTTTGCCGCATAGCTAGCCTGGCCCTCGTCCTGCTCAACCCAATCGGCGTTGCCGGCAGCCATCCTAGTCAGCGCGTCGACAAGCTCCCCTGCGCCAAGCTCGGCAACTTGAGCCATAACCTCCTCGCAGGACTTGTTTCCAATGGGAAACGATGCCTGCGAGCAGTAGGGACCGGCATCCAAGTCGTGCACGATGCGCATGATGGACACGCCCGCCAGCTCGTCTCCGTTCAACACGGCCCGCTGTATGGGAGCCGCCCCCCTGCCATGCGGCAGCAGCGATGCGTGCACGTTAACGATGTCGAGCTTTGGAACACGCAAAAGCTCGTCAGGTAGTATGGCCCCATAGGCAGCTACGCAAATGACGTCTGGCCGCTCCTGCGCAATTCGGGAAACCTCATCGGCGCCGATGCGACTTGCTTCCAGCACATCGATTCCAAGTCGTATGCCCTCCTCCTTCACGGGAGAGGGCTGCAGCCGCCTCCCCCTGCCACGAACCGCATCTGGCCTCGTCACCACAAGGCTGACTTCGTGTTGGGCAGCAACCGCACGCAACGAGGGAACGGCAAATGCAGGCGTTCCCATAAACACAATGCGCATGAGCGTCCTCCTCGAGAGCTATTCTTCCACGTCCACGTCGCCGGGACGCGCACCAGACGCAAGGGCGTCCTCATACTCGCGCATCTTGCGCGCACGCTGGAGCGGACGCAGATGGTCGACCATGGTAACGCCATGCAGATGGTCGATCTCGTGCTGCAAGCACACAGCCATGAGGTTTTCCTTCGCCTCGTAGCGCATGAGATCGCCATCGAGGTTGCGAGCCTCCACGACCACATGGCTGGGACGGCTCACGCGTACGGTAATCCCTGGAAACGAGAGGCACCCCTCGCCCGTCTCGCGCTCCTCGCCGTCCGCAACGACGATCTTGGGGTTTATGAGCACATACGGATTACGTTTGCTCTTTGTGTAGTCCACGTCGATTACCACCAATTGCACGAGCTCGCCAATCTGTGGCGCGGCAAGTCCGCAGCCCTCGGTGGCATACATGTCCTCGAGCATGCGAGCCGCAAGCGCGCGGACAGAATCGTCGATCTTGTCTATGGGGGCGCACTCAGTCCTCAGGCGCTCGTCCGGTGCGAGTACGATATCTTCTATTGCAGGCATGGGTATTCCTCCCGACTTGTTTGAGTTGTTCCTCGCTATTGTACCCGTGTCATCGCATCTTGGCAGCATTACCATAACTCGGGAGGGTGTTGCGCAGGTCCTACGTCACAGTTCACGCCACGCGCCCACGCCCGTCCCGCATGCGGCTCCGCGCTCGCTTCGCTCGCTCACTGCGTGAGTCGCCACCTGCAGGCCCGGCACTGGCTCGCCGTCATTCGCGTCCCGCGCCCACGCCGCCCCGCATGCGGCTCCGCGCTCGCTTCGCTCGCTCACTGCGTGAGTCGCCGCATGCGGGGCGGCGTGGGCGCGGGACG
>JAFWKQ010000017.1 GCA_017545665.1 Atopobiaceae bacterium | reverse complement strand
AGTTTGCACATCCGCGATTTCGTCGATTCGCATTATGGGCAGTTGCTTGGGGTTTTCTATCGGATCCCCGAACATCTCGACAAACCGGGATTTGACCAGTTCATCAAGCTTCTCAAGCAGCTTCTTTAACTCATTGCGCCTTAAGTCGATCGCCCTGATAGTTGCCGCGACCCCATCTTGTTTCGCCTTCGTTGGAACCTTCAATTCGAGATCTACGAAAGCCTTCATCTGCAGGTTCTGCAGTCCAGTTGTCTTTCGCGTATATGGCGAGAACGCCCCTTTTTCACGTAACCAGCGGAGCTGATGGAACATGAAAAACGGGTTCACGGAGTCAGCATCGAAACGGAGTATATGGTTGAAATTGCTGCACAGGGCTTCGTCGTCGCTGTCGTAATAGGCCATGATGCCCACCGGTCTATTGGGTGTTCCGCCGGACTTCTCGAGAATAATGTCGCCCCGAAGCATTCGCTTCGCCTGAACCTTCTTTTCAGGAATGCAGCGATATGCGGGCGAATCATAATCGAGGCTTCCGTCATCGTTGAAGTTCGCGGTCCTCAAGACTGGCGTAAGGACCTCTCCGGATTCGCTGCCCCATTCACCAGCAAAAGAGCCTGAAAGAAGATCCTTCATGCTACAGACAGTCATGCAGCCACCTCCCAGCTAAACCGGGATTTGACCAGCTCATCGAGCATGCTAATTTGTGAAGCTGCTTCTTCCTGTAATTCGAGAGCATTGTTCAGCTTTTTGGCAATCTCAGATTGCTCGTCCACCGAGACAATTGGAAGGGTCATCTCAGCAAAGATCTTTTTGCCCACAGCCTTGAATGTACTCCCGGTTCCCCGACGTTCAAGTTCTGGCCGCTTGTATCGCAAATAGTGCTCGAGATAATCCCGGGTAGCGGCATCGGGTCGAACTGCCAGCGCAGCAAGCCCTCGCCCGATGCAGCATTGCTCCGCAGCGATGTTGATGGCGCCTATGGGAGCACGCACGGAAATGAGGATGTCACCTTCGTTGGCCGTTTTCTTCGGCGAGTTGCACCATACGCGAGGGGATGGGCTGCGTTTCCCGAAATCGGCATTCCCCTGATAGAAGGGCATGCCGTCCCCGTTGGTGTTGTACGTGTCCGAGCTTGGCGACTGACCCATCGTGAAGTCGCATACGGCAAACAATGGCATGCAATCAGGCATCCCGCTCACCGTCCAGCATCGTTCTCAGCCCTGCAAGTCCTTCGGCGATACGCTGATTTATTCCTTCGAGATCCGCGAGTATCTCTTCTGTTGGCGGATACTCGACGCGCTCGTACACGGTCTCGGTGTACTTGTTGAAGCTGAAGTCGTAGTCGTTGTCGACAATCTCCTGTTTAGCAACCAGGAAGCTCTTGTCCGTACGTGAGCGTTCGCGCTCATCGTCAAGGTTCTCCCAACGCTGCAAGATATCGGGAACGTCGTCATGCTTCTCGTCGGGGTCGCGCTTGTCGTCGAGCGTGAAGCCGTCGCCTTCCATGTTGTAGAGCCAAACCTCGTCGGTGCCGCCGGCGTTGGTCTTCGTGAACACAAGTATCGCCGTGCTCACGCCCGAATAAGGCTTGAACACGCCGCTCGGCATGTAGATGATGGCCTCGAGCTTCTGGTTGTCGACGAGCTCCTTGCGCAGCTGGCTGTAGGCCTTAGAGTTCGTGCGGAACAGCACGCCGTTGGGGACGATGCATGCACACCTGCCGCCGAGCTTGAGCATGCGCAGGAACAGGGCGACGAACAGGAGCTCCGTCTGTTTGGAGTCAACAATAGCCTTGAGGCTGTTGTCTATGTCCTCGGCGTCGACCGATCCTGTGAAGGGCGGATTCGCCAAGATGCAGTCGTACTTGCCCCGGACCGTGTTGTTCTTCGAGATGCTGTCAAGGTAGCGAACGTCGGGCATGTCGACACCGTGCAGCATGAGGTTCATCGCGCTAATACGAAGCATCGTCTGATCAATCTCGAATCCGGTGAACTGCGGGGTTGCGCCGTTGGTACCGGCGAAGCAGTCCCAGTCGGTCTGCGTCATGTCGGCTTCGTGGTTCCCGCGCAGGAACTCTGCGGCTGAAATCAGGAAGCCCGCCGTGCCGCACGCTGGATCGCAGATGAGTTGGCTCGGTTTGGGCGCGATGAAGCGGACCATCATGTCGCGAATGTGCTTTGGTGTGCGGAACTGCCCGTTCGTGCCGGCGGTGTTCAGTTTCGAAAGCATGTACTCGTATAGGTCGCCGAGATCGGATATGTCGTCGATGTAGTCTGCGAACAACGCATCGATGCCGTCGACTGCCTTCTGAAGCGTCTTTGGCGTGGGAATGCCGAAAGTTGCGGATTCCATGCTCTTCGTGAATGCCGAGCCGTCGCCAATAGTCTTGATGAACGGGAAGGCGAATTCGCTGACTACTTGGAACATCGTCTCTGCGGGCTTGTCTTTGAAGCGGCTCCACCGAAGATCGCCGCCAGGGATCTCTACGCCAGCTGCATTGCGGTAAGTCTTCGGAAATATGCGCGCCTGCGGGACGCCAAGCGCCTCCTCGAGGCTTTCAGCCTCGAACTCCTTCTCGTCAAGCTGGTGCATAAACATGAGGTAAGTGAGCTGGCTTATGACCTCGAGCGGGTTGGTGATGCCGCCCTCCCACATCTTTTGCCAGATGTCGTCAACCTTGTTCTTTGTTGCCCCTGTAATCATGTCGCCAACCTCGTTATCTAGTCCGCCTACAGCGATTTAAAGTACATCTCGATCTTCTTGGCCATAAGCCTGCGCCTCTGGGCCAGGAAGTCCTCGAAGTCGGAGGCGCCCATCTCGTAGATGCCGTTTGGGATGCAGTTGTCCGCGAGGTTCCTCGCGAGCTCATCGGCCGTGGATATGTCGCCGAAGTAGGCCGCCCCCGAAAGGCAGGCGTCGCGCGCCTCGGTGAAGTAGTCGCCGGGTCTGCGGTCGGCAATTTTGATGTTGATGCGCTTCTCGAGGTAGGCGTAGTTCGCAACCTGGTTGTAGACGCCCTGCGGCGCGTTCAGCTCCTTCTTGAGGTAGTTGCGCGGGAATATATGGTGTATGTCGCCGATGGTCGCTACGACGTCGGAGACCTTGACGCCCTTGGAGAACAGCGTGTTCGCCGCACCCTGGACCTACGCCGCCACGTACACCAGCCAGGCGCCGGTCCTCGTACTCGTGGTGTCAAGCCGTTGCGGCAGCTCCACGTGCCAGAACGTGTCGGAGAGCCTCGCCGCGACGATCTCGTCGTACACCTTCAGGAACCCCTGCTCGGAAATGCGCCGGATGTCGCGGTCCATGACCGATTCCGAGGAGCCTGAGTAGCGGCCGGTGAGAACCGACATGACGTACCAGCGCTGCACCCACCGCTTTACCTCGGTGGACTCTATCTTCGGGTCCTTCCGCAGGGTCAAGTACAGGTTGTACGCGAAGTTCACCGCGCCCTTCGAGTAGATGATGGACGGTGACACGAAGCCCGCGGATCGGAGTGCCAGCACGAAGTCCTGGAAGTTGTCCTTGCTCATGAAGCGCAGCACGCTTCCATGCAGTCTCTCGAAGGACTCGTCGGCGATTTCGCTCTTGTAGTCGCGCGTCTCGAAGTCGCGGCCGGAGAGGAGCGCGACCAGGTCGGCGAGCTTGCCGCGCCCGAACTCGTGCATGAACGCCACGCGCAGCACGTCGTTGTAGTCCGGGTCGTAGATGTCGTCCTTGTCGTTCTTCAGCCATTCAGCCTTCGGGGCGTACTCAGACGCCATGTACTCCGGGTCGTTCTGCGACACAGTCGCCCAGAACTCGGGCTTCACGGCCAGATGGCAGTAGTAGTCGATCGCCTTGCGGAGCATCGACCCTCCGTGCACCTCATCGGCGGCGATCTTCGACATGGCGAAGTCGGCCTGGGACAGCACCGCGCCCTTGGAGTTGATCCGGATGAAGATGTCCGTCACCTCGTCGATTGTGCAGTCCGCGTTGATGACGATGCAGCCGAGCTGTCTCGTAGCAATGGCCAGCAGGTCGGTGATGCTGGCGTTGACTGCGCTGGGATCGCAATCAGGGTTCGCTGCGATGTAGTCGTTCACGAAGGACCACGAGTTGAAGCCCGGCTTGAACAGCTCGGATATGTCTGATATCCATTTCGGGTTCTTGTCGATGACCGGAGTCAGGACTGCGAACGGAGTGTCCTCACCATCGTATTGCGGGTCGAAGGCGATCTTGATCCGCTTAGACTCGTAATCGTCGTTCAGTATGGGCAGCCCAGAAAGCGACGCCATCAGGGCGGTGATGCGCTGCTGTCCGTCGATGAGCACGGTCTTGCCCTCGGCAGTGCCGCCGCCCTTGATCTTCACGTCGGGGTTCTTCCAGGTGATGAGGTAGCCCGTCGGATAGCCGTGGTAGAGCGAGTCGATCAGGTCCCTGACCTTCGTGCTGTCCCACACGAAGGGACGCTGGATTTCGGGAATCGCGATGTCGCCTGAGTCGATTAGGCCCAGGATGTTCTGTACCGAGTACGTGGTCACCGAATACGAGTCTTTCATTCCTAGCCCCTCTTGCTCAGCTCTTGGATCATGCAGTTCCGAACGAAAGCACTCAGGCTCATACCGCGCAGCGCAGCGGCCTCTTTGGCAGACTCATGAAGATTGCCGGGTATTCGCAGCGTTATCGTCGTCGCCTCCCCGTCGACCAGGTACTCCTTGATCTCCCGTTCGGTGGCGTTGCTCTCGACCAGTTCGGCATACCTCATAGCATGCTCCAGACCTCGTGGATGTAATACAAATTAAAGTATATCACCGCATGCGAGAGCGGTAGCGTCTACTTACCTTCCGGTCAGGGTTTCCGCCAGATACCACGTTACGCTCCTATTTCAACCCAGCGTGTACAGCACTTGGGACAGCCTGAACGGTTTTATCCCAGTGACCTCTGGCGCTCGCCAGCCCCTTGCCTTCCTTGAGCAGCGCACAGTCGCACGGAACCCGCGCACTGGCGCAAGGGCCGCGATGTTTTTCAATTTCTTTTCGGTGGGACAGATCGTCCCAGCACCTCCGAAAACAAACCGCTGCGCTTGGAAAAACACCGCCGGGTTCATTTCCTCCCAAGGCCGGCTTCGCATTTCCCCCTTGCGCCCGGGCGGAACCCGTGCGCCGACGCAGCCACAAGGCAGGCCAAAGGGGCCGGCCAAGACTTTAGGAGGTCACCATGAAAGACAACAACCTGTTCGAGAAGGCCGTCAAGGCATCCGCACGCTACTGCGAGCTCAAGGGCTACGAGGTCGTGGAGCAGAACTGGAGCCCGGAAGGCTCCGAGGAGTCGATCCCGCTCATCGCATACGAGGATGACACGCTCGTGTTCATCGACGTCACGGTCCGCAACGGCTTCGAGGGCTTCATCCCCGAGTCCGAGACCGACCGCGAGGCCATGGAGGTCCTGGCTGCGAGGTACCTGGCGCAGGCCGACGTGGACGCCAACGTCGAGGTCCGCTTCGACATCATCTCGATGATGGTCGTGCGAGAGGACCGCGCGATGCTCAAGCACCACATCAACGCTTTCTCGGTGGCCGCGTAAGGCCTCCTAGCGCCTCCGAGCGAGGGCCGCAGGGCCCGGGCCGCAAGGCTCGGGCCCGCCGAGCCCGGGTTCGGACGGCGTCTCCCAGTCGT
>JAFWKQ010000016.1 GCA_017545665.1 Atopobiaceae bacterium | reverse complement strand
TCGCGAACGAGCGTCTTTGGGACCATGCCAGAGACGGTGCCGGCGGCGGGAGGGCGAGGAGAACCCAGTCCTGTGGAGGCCCTGTGAGGACGGGGTACGGGTGGACTTTGCCCTTGACATACGATTGCTCATATCAGTCCCTTGGTTTGGCTGTGTAAAGGATCTGGAGGCAACGCTTGAGCGCATTGGGCAGACCCAGCCAACTGCAAAGTCCTACAAGTCTTCCGCCTCAATGCCTAAAGGCCTCCCTACCAACGCAACGGCATCCCGCTCGCTCGTGTTGCGACCCGTCCTATACATTGCCATTGGCATCGCACTTTTGGCTCTGGGGAGCAAGTGCATAACGCAAAACGTGGACGTGTCCGTCTGGATCATGCGGCTGGTCGATGGCGCTTTTGAGCGGGCACATGATTTTTAGGCCTGGTGTTTGGCCAGGTGGGCAAACACGTTACGCTTGGCTTCCCCGCAGATTCGCTTGCCGGACCAACTAGGGTGGCGGGCTACGCGCTCATGGCCGTAGGCATCATATTTCCCGTGCGCAAGATACTCAAGCACAACCGACGCCTTAAACGAGAGCTTGCCTTGCATAAGTCACATGTTGACTACATGTCGACACTTGTCGCAAAAAAGCGCATGAACGACGAGATCGCATACGCTCAGAGCCTCGAGACCTGGTCGGCCAAGCTAAAGTCGCTGGAAACCAGCATCGACTATGCAAAGCGCTCGCACAGCAAGATCGACCAAACCGACGACAAGCTCACCAATACCCTGGCAAGCTATTACGCCTCCACCCGTCTCCTACCAAATAATGCTCAGAACCTTCCAGCCGCGTGCACGCTCTTTGACTACATAAACACGGGAAGATGCTCGCGTCTAGATGGTTCAAACGGGGCCCTCGCGAATTGCAAAGAAGACCTCCTGCAGTATGAATAGACGTAGATCCCAGCCAGGCGACCGCGTTGCAGCCAACTCTGCGCATGGCGGCACGATCGTGTGCTTCTTTTTTGCAAGGCGTGGCGGCGCGGTCTTCGGAAAAGGAGCGTTATCAGCCGATAGCTGAGCATTGCGACAAGGTGACAACAACTCTTGCAATCGCGCAAGCGGGCTAGACTATACGTGTATTCTAAGCACGGTATATTCAATCGCCCCAGCATGAGAGGAAGGAGACCGATGAGCGTCAAAAAAGACGGATGCACGGACCTGCTTTCTCTCTGGATGCGCCTGGGAGACTGGATTGGCTCTCACCTCATGCTCATCGTGCCCGCCGGTGTTGCCGTTGGCGTGCTGTTTCCCCATGTGTTGCTCCCCCTCAAGCCGCTCGTCCCCACGTTTTTTGCCGTGATGACGTTTCAGAACTCGCTCTCCAACAACCTCGCGGCCATGCGTACGGCCGTACGTCGACCGTGGATCATCGCCATCACCATCCTCACGGTTCACCTTGCGATGCCCCTGATCGTGTTTGCGCTGGCCAGCCTCCTGTTTGGCCCAACCACCCCCACTGTGGCGGGCATAGTTCTGGAATACACGGTACCCATTGGCGCATCCACCATCATGTGGATCGGCATGTTTGCAGGTGAGGTAGCCTTGGGGCTCTGCACGCTTTTGGTGTCCACGCTCATCTCGCCCATCACCATTCCGCTAACGCTCCAGCTTTTGGCGGGGGCCGCCGTGGAAATAGACGCACCCGGCATGATGGGGAGCATGGCATACATGGTGGCCTTGCCCGCACTTGTTGCAACGGTGTTCAACGAGGCGTCGCACGGATGGGCTCAACGTGAGCTTGCTCCAGCCACAACGCCTGTGTCGCGCCTGCTGTTGCCGATTATCGTGGCGACAAACGCAACTGGCATATCCAAGCCACTCCACAACCTCACGCCGACCCTCGTTGGAATAATGATCCTCATGCTGTGCCTTGCCATTGGGAGCTTTTTGGCCGGCATGGCGCTGGCGCATCGCTTGAGCAAGGGAGACGAGGCCCGCTTTGTAGCCCTTTCCTTTTCGTGTGGGATACGAAACGTGACTGCCGGTGCATTGTTGGCGTCGCAATACTTTGGGCCTGAGGTCATGTTCCCTGCCATCATTGCTACGCCTTTCCAACAGGTGCTGGCCGCAATCTTTGGGCGCGTAATGAAGCTCGTGCTAGAGCGCAAGTGAGCGAGTTGGCACGGCAGCTCGTAAAACGCCTTCTAATCATCTGGGCATTTCGCTGAGAGGGCATCGAAAAGCACCGTCCCGTGGACACCTTTGCCTCAATATCGGCAAATGTTTGGCCAGAGTGCGAAATTTGGATGCCAAAGGGCCTCGTTGCCTTCGCATGAGTCCGACCAAGTGACATTCTTTGCCGATTTCGAGGCCTCGATGTCACTTGGTCGGATTTAGCTCAAGGTGAATCCGACCAAGTGACATTACGCGTCCGTTTGGCCCCATCATGTCACTTAGTCGGGTTTTGTCCCTTCGGCCAGAAGTGCTGAAAAGCGTGAAACCCGACCAAGTGACATTTTTAGAGGAAATAGGCCGTTCCGCGTCACTTGGTCGGATTTTGCTTGGGACAAATCCGGCCAAGTGACATCTAACGACCGTTTTGGCCCATTGATGTCATTTGGTCGGGTTGCGGTCGCCCTTGTTTGGGAGTTTACGAATTGTTTGGGTGTTTATAGGGAGAGGCATCGACCACAAGGCTTTAGAACAGTCGCTCGATGACCTCAACGATGCCGTCGTGGTCGTTGTCGGCAACAACAAGACGCGCGAGCTCGCACACCTCCTGCGGGGCATTTCCCATGGCAACGGGCATGCCCACCGCACTGAGCGCCGCGACGTCGTTGTCGGAATCTCCCACGGCGACCACCTCCGCAAGCGTCGCTCCCAAGTGACTCGCCAGAATGCGCAGGCCATCACCCTTGTTTACGCCCTTTGCGCTGCATTCCACCGATCCTTCCTCGGCGTTGGCAAGCGTAAGGGGAAGCCCCGCCGCCGCCAAACGTGCCCTCGTTCGGTCACGCGCCTGCGAACTTGTGTGATAAAAGTTGAGCTTTACGACCTGTCCGGGATTCGCACGAATCCAGGAGGCGGGGTCGTCGTCGAGCGTGCAGATGCGCTCAAACATACCCTGGTACACGCCCATGCCAAAGTGCACCATGTTAGTAAGGTCACACGGCCGCACGACCGACGCATGGACGGCCATAACATGGGGCATCACCTCTTCTGCCTGCGCGATTTCCAGTGCGGCAAGGAGCGAATCGACGTCCAGCGCACGCGTTTTGAGCGCCCTGCCCTCTGCAAAGTCGTAGATAATCGCGCCGCTCGCAAGCACCCCATAGCGAATAAAGGGCAGTTCCTGCGGCCAATGCAGAAGCTCCAGGTTGTTGCGACCGGTGCAATACGCAAGAGGAGTGCCACGCTCAGCCAGCTGCTCCAATGCCGCGCGCGTCTTGGGCAGCACACGTTTGTCCGATGTTAGCAGCGTTCCGTCCATGTCGAGAGCCAGCAGCTTGTAGGTCATAGCATCCCCCCGTGCGTGCGAATGGTCAATTCCACCATAGTGTATCCCGCGCATCGAGAAAGGCAGTCGCGCGCAAGACGGAACTCTTACAAAGGCACACGAAATCGACTGTACGAACTCATTCCGGCTGCGTACGCATTCGCACCGTGCTCACGCGGACTGGTGTTGCGTCGATGTTGCGTCCTTCACGCTATTGAGCGCTTGATCCAAGTAGACAAGACCTGCGGCAAAGCGCTCCCCCACATGTTGCATGTGGTTTCCAGGCCCCGTTTGGTAGTGCACGGCACAGCCCTTTTGCTCAAGAATCCGCGCACACTCCTCCATTTTGTCCTGCGCTGTTTTGAGAATCGGTCTGGCCGCACGCTTCTCTTTTGTTCCGATAGACAAGCACGCAAACCGACCCCGCAAATCGACGTCCAGGCCATCGAGGTAGTCCGTCCAGCCCTCGTACCACATCGAGGCGGAGATGCTCGCGCAGGCGACGAACGCCTCGGCCCGCACCAACGCATACAGCGCGAACAGGCCTCCCAAGGAGTATCCGCACACGGCGCGCGAGCGTGGGGCGAGGCCCAGGCCCTTCTCTATTGCGGGGATCGCCTCGTTTACCAGCTCGTTCAGCGTTGTGGAGGCATGGCCCCCAAAGGGCTCCTCCCCACGATACAACGCTTGCGCAGGCCATGGGGTCAGCGCGTCATTCCAGCTTATCACCGGCACCGCGATGACTGTTGCCGCAAGCTTGGGCAGGTCCTCCTCAAAGTCAAAAGGATGCTCGGGCGAATCCACGACGTACACCACGGGCGCATCATCCTGCGGGCCTCGCACAACAAGACGTGCCTGCTCCATAACGACGTGACCCATATGCGTTACTCCCCCATCCAACACGACTGTACGCAAACAAGTTCCGTCCCACCTCACAACCGCCGCTGCGGTATTGTTTAAGCATAGCAACGAACGCAGGGAGTATCGCATGTCACAAAGAAACACCGCCCCACGCGATCGCGCGACCATTAGACGCACGCTTCACTGGTTTTGGTGGGTAACCAAAAAGCGCCCGTTCGCAACGTTTATGGCAGTCTTTACCAGCGTTACCTACACGGCGCTGCTCACCTATGCCAACACCTGGGTAATGGGACTCATAATAGACCGCGTGCAGGCGGAGCCGGTTGCAGCCGCGCAGGTCTGGAAGGTGTTCACGCCCTACATCGTGGCGCTGCTCGTGGTCAACGCCGTGGGACAGGCGTGCTCCAAGCTGCAGGACTGGAGCGTTATGGCGCTCGAGCTCAACGGCAACTACCACCTGGCTCGCCTGTGCTTCGACACCCTGTCCAACCAGTCCATGACCTTCCACACCAGTCGCTTTGGCGGCAGCCTGGTAAGCCAGACGAGCCGCTTTATGAACGGCTACTCCGGCCTGGTGGACGTGGTGGTGTACTCGTTCATTCCCACCGTGGCCTCCGTGGTGTGCACCATCGTACTGCTTTGGCCGGCAAGCCCGCTCTTCGTGGTCGTGCTCTTTGCGATGCTGGTCCTCTACGTGACCGTTGCGTACCGCATGTACGAGCGCATACTCCCCCTTTCCGCAAACACCGCCGCCGCCCAGAGCAAGCTCTCGGGCGTGCTTTCCGATGCCGTTACCAACATACTCGCCGTAAAGACGTGCGGACGGGAAGACTACGAGCGCGGGCTGTTTGACACGGCGGACCAAGAGGCAATGGAGGCGGAGCGCATTTCCATGAACGCCATGATGCGGCGCGGCGCGACGACAAGCACGCTCATAACAATAATAATGTTTATCACCTCCATATTCGTGTGCGGAAGCAACGCCTGGTACGGCATATCGGCCGGAACGCTGGTAATGATGTTTACCTACACCTACCAGCTAACCATGCGCTTCAACTACTTCAACTCCATGATGCAGCGCATAAACCGTGCTGTGGGCGACGCTGCCGAGATGACCAAGATCTTGGATGAGCCACGCCTGGTGGAAGACGCGCCGGGCGCCCAGCCGCTGGTCGTGCGCCAGGGAAGCATAGACTTCTGCCACCTCTCGTTTAGGTACCACGACGCAGCGGAGGACGACTACGTGTTCCGGGACCTGGACCTCCATGTGCCGACCGGTCAGCGCGTGGGCCTGGTGGGACACTCGGGAAGCGGTAAGACCACCCTCACCAAGCTGCTGCTGCGCCTCTCCGACGTGCAGGGCGGACAGATACTCATAGACGGACAGGACGTAAGCGCCTGCACCCAGCAGAGCCTGCGGCGCCAGGTGGCCTACGTGCCGCAGGAGGCGCTGCTGTTCCACCGAAGCATCCGCGAGAACATCGCCTACGGCCGGCCGGATGCCACTGAGGACCAAATACGGGAGGCGGCGCGCCTTGCCAATGCGCTCGAGTTCATAGACCGGCTTCCCCACGGCCTGGACACCATGGTGGGCGAACGTGGCGTCAAGCTGTCCGGCGGCCAGCGCCAGCGCGTCGCCATCGCCCGCGCCATCCTTGCCGACTGCCCTATACTCGTGCTCGACGAGGCGACCTCCGCGCTGGACTCCGAGTCCGAGGCACTGGTGCAGGGGGCGCTGGAAAACCTCATGGCAGGACGCACCGCGCTGGTGGTGGCGCACCGCCTCTCCACGGTGGCGGCGCTCGACCGCATAGTGGTGCTCGAGGAGGGCACCGTCGTGGAAGACGGGACGCATGCCAAGCTGAGCCAGGCTGGAGGCGTGTACGCAGGTTTGTGGGATCGCCAGAGCGGTGCCTTTTTGGAGGGAGAGTAGAGCACCCCATCGTTCTCCGATCCATTATTGGCGGCGGCGAACACCCAATTGCCTGATCCGTCGCCGCCTATGCGATTGGAGCATGCATGCAGTTCAGGTCGTGGTAACGGTAGAGCGTGCCGACCAGTCCAGGACAGCCCATCCGAAAACTCGTGCCGTGGTGGGGTGCCGCCACAGATGACTGGAGACGGTGTCAAACTCGAGCACGACCTCGACCAACCTTGGTGTTACGAAGCCAGCGCGAATTCGTTTGGGACAAGCAGCGACTCCTCAATCAGACTGGGATATCCCTGCATGTCTATATACTCCGCCTCCGACCAACCGTTGAGCTCCCACCGAGGAAGCCCCCTGTACAAGCCCACGACAAGCGATGTGAGCATCGGCGCCGTATTAAAGCCCTCGCACAGATACCACCCCTGCCGCGTGAGCCGCTCGAGTTCCGCAAGCAACGTGTGACGCCTGAATAAGAAGTTGCATATCAGCTCGTCCACCATGCGATCGGCAAACGTGTATTCGTTCTCGCCGCTGGGCACATGCAAGTCAAAATAGCTCGTGAGCGACTGGACGCAAGGCAAGCCGTACACGTACTCGCTCACCGACTTGTGTAGCATGTCATCCGTGAGGAGCGTCACCGATAGCGCCATGCTTGTCAAACCCTCAATTCTTCCGTCTCCGTGTCCGTTATATATTATTATTGTACTTTGCTTGATTGCGCTACCCGTCGCCAGAGGAATGCTGCAAAATGCCACACCCTTGTGGGACGCAACAAGACACGGGCCACTAGCGCTCTAGACGACATCGAATTATCGGGTTAAAGCAACATCTTGTGAGACCACGGCTCCTCCCCCGCGGTGCCCGTGCGTATGGGCCTGTTATCGGCAATCATCGGTCACCTCACTCAAGCATCGCCTTTGCCAAATCATTGATGATTGGGCACGAAGGACTTGCTCCACCTATCAGCTGCCCAGCGTGAACGCCGCATAGAGGGGCAGCCCCGCTAACGTGCAGCCAGTCCCCTCAATCTCCGAACCCGAGAAGTTCTGCTCAGAGAGCCTATACGCCCTTGGCGCACGACCCTCCTCGACGAGCCTCCTCAAGCTCCTCGCCCGCACGTTCCTCCCCGACTTCACCTCCACGGGAACCACCTCGGCATGATTCGTCTGGTAGACGAAGTCCACCTCGCCACTTCCCACTGTTGGCTTGGGCATCCAATAGTACGTGTCAACCTCGTTTGCCTTTAGCGCCTGCATGACCGCGTTCTCCGCCAGGGCACCACGGAAGTCGCTCGAGAGGACGTCTTGGAGCGCCGGGTCGAGGTAGGTCTCGGCGTCCACACGGAACTTCCGAAACATCAGGCCTGTGTCTGCGACATAGGCCTTGAAGTAGCTGCCCTCCTCGTCGTTGTATGGCGCGAGGGGAAAGCACGTGTCGCACGTGAGGTCATTCAACGTCACGATGCCCGCCGCCGCAAGCCACTCAAGCGGCTCCAGCAACGTGGACCGTCGCCCGCCTCGCATCACGTCCGCGTACTTGAACTTCTTGGTTGAGGCGCGCATAAGCTGCTTGGGTAGACTCTCCCACACGCGCTTGGCAGCCGCACCACTGATCCCGTTGTCAGGATCAGTCATGTCTGCCGTGTAGGTAAGGTCGATTTCGTCGAGCACCTCACGCACACGTGCGTGGTCGCGATCCTGGACCCAAGTGGACACAGCCTTGGGCATGCCACCCACCACGAGGTAGCGGTGGTAGAGATTAAGCGCCTCGTCGTGGAGCACGTAAGGCTCGAGCGTCTTGGCGTGGTTGCGGATGTCGTCTGCCATGCGTCGCTCCCCCATGGCCCAGAGCCACTCCTCGAAGTCCATGGGATGGAGCTCGATCTGGCGTACCCCAGAGGGAAAGGGAAGGCCGCGTCTCTTTACCGACACTCCGAGGAGGCTTCCCGTCGCTATGACGCGCCAGCCGCTCTCAGAGAAAAAGCGTAGTGAGTTGAGCGCCTTTTCGTTGAGCTGCACCTCGTCAAAGAAGAGGATGGAGCGCTCCTTGTTGAGGTCGCAGCGCAGGTATTCGGCGATGTTCGAAGTGATCTTGTCAAGGTCGTCGGTAGCCCCAGAGAAGATGGCGTCCATGCGAGCTGCATCGGTTTGGAAGTCCAGTTTTGTGAAATACTCGCCTGCGTACTCCCTTCCCACCATTTCTGCAAGGGTCGTCTTGCCCGTTCGCCGCGCACCGCGCATAAGGAGGGGATGACTCACGTCGCTCGCAAGCCATGATCGGATGTCCTGTTCGAGCTTGCGTTGCATGAGTGCCAAAACCATGCTCCTTTTACGTTGAGAAAAACACGATATTGTCTAATTTTGTGTAGTATATAGCATAATATATACGCGCTCAAGGTTAGGTCCATCGGTGTGCCAGGGGTGTGTCAGCGCCCCCGTCCCCGTGACACACCCATGACGTGGAGCCATCCAATCAGCAGAGGCCGGTTGCCTCATCAATGCCCAAGGCGATGTTCATGTTTTGCACCGCAGCGCCCGAGGCGCCCTTGCCCAGGTTGTCGAAGAGCGCCGTAACGGACGTGAGCTCGTCGTCGCCGCACACCACAATATGCAGCTCGTTGGTTCCCGCCAACTTGTTCGCATACAGCACGGGGTCGTTATCCCCAAAGGGAACCACCTTAACAAAGCGCTGGCCCTCGTAGTGCGCAGCCAGGCAGGCATGCACCTCTTGCGCGCTCAAACAACCCTCGAGCAAGCGATTGTGCAGCATAATCGACGTCGCCATGCCTTTGTAGTAGTCATCCACCACCGGCATGAACACCGGCGGATGCGCAAGTCCGCAAATCTTCTGCATCTCCGCAAGGTGCTTGTGCCGTAGCGTAAGCCCATAGATTCCCGGCGCGTCAAACGAAATCGGGCGCCCCTCGGCCTCGTAGTCGGCAATCATGCGCTTGCCCCCGCCCGAGTATCCCGTTAAGGAGTAGCACGTAAGCGGATAGTCGCGCGGAAGAACGCCCGCCTGCACAAGCGGTGCCGTTATGGAAATGAGGCCCGTAGCATGGCAGCCGGGATTCGCAATTCGCGTGCTTTGGGCAATCTGCTCACGCTGCGTCGGGTTGAGCTCGGGAAAGCCATATGTCCAACCGTCCGCCGTGCGGTGGGCTGTGGAGGCATCTATAAGGCGTACGTGATCGTTCTCCACGAGCGATACCGCCTCGCGGGCACCCTCGTCAGGCAGACAAAGAAACACGATGTCCGCCGCGTTTATGAACTTGCGGCGCTCCTCCGTATCGTGACGCTTGTCTTCGTCTATGCGCATGAGCTCCAAGTCGTCACGCGCGCCAATGCGCTCGAAGATCTGCAAGCCCGTAGTCCCGCTCTGACCGTCAATATAAACTCGAACCGCCATAGTTACCCCCTACCAGCTCTTAGTAAATACCACGTAGTTCTTATTACCGTCGCGAATGTACGACAAGTCGTCCACGCTGCGCTTTGTCATCATGAGGCCAAGCCCGCCCTGCATCGCATCTTCCAGCGACGAAACGCCGTTTGGCTCAAACACGGTATACGCAAGCGGGTCAAAGGGTATGCCCTCATCCACCAGCTGGACGGTGAGCCTCGAGGGACTGGGGGTAAACGTGTAGGTTACCTCCACGCTTCCCACCTCGTCCTTGTCTTTATAGGCATGGCGACACACGTTGACGAACAGCTCCTCGAAGGCAATGTCGATCTTGTTTTGTGCCTCGAGCGGGCAGAGTCGATTGCCAAGTTCCTGATGAATAAGCTTGCGCAAGCCATCGAGCTCGCCCTCCCGAGCGGGAACGGTTACCCTCTTCGTCACCTCGGGCCTCGCCCCGTACTCAAGGGCGAGGATCGTGACGTCGTCGGATTGCTCGGCCTCGCCCGCCCAGGCGGCCACGTCGGCGCGAAGGGCGCGGACGATCTCCTGCGGGGCAAGGTCGTTGTGAGCCACAAGGAAGGCCTCCAGGCGGTCGTTACCGTACTCCTCCTCGTCCACGTTAAAGGCCTCGTTCACGCCGTCGGTGTAGAGTACGAGCTCGTCGCCGGGCTCGAGCGTGAGGGTCTCCTGGCGGTACTTGGCCGTCTCGAAGGTGCCCAGGAACAGGCCGCACTTCTTG
>JAFWKQ010000015.1 GCA_017545665.1 Atopobiaceae bacterium | reverse complement strand
CGCTCGCGGGCCGGATGTGGGGGCTTAGCCGTCCCCGCCCTCGCGCCCGTGCCGGCCCGCATGCGGCTCCGCGCTCGCTCCGCTAGCTCACTTCATGAGTCGCCGCTCGCAGGCCGGCGCGGGCGCGAGGGCGGGGACACCGTTTATCCAGCCATCTAAGGAGAGTCATATGCGCATCAGACACGCCAATAAGCAGGATATCCCACGCATCCTCAGAATATACGCGGCTGCGAGGGACTTCATGCATCGCTCGGGAAACCCAACGCAGTGGCCAGACGATTATCCTGGCCACGCAGACGTTGCTGCCGATATGCGTCACAGCTCTCTCTACGTGTGTGAGATGAACGAAGAGGTGTTGGCCGTCTTCTTCTTCGCAATGGGTCCCGACCCCACTTACGCGCACATAGACGGCTCTTGGCTCAACGACGAACCATACGGCGTCGTACACCGTATTGCCGCGCAACAAGGAAGCGGCGCTGGACGCACATGCATCGAATGGGCGTGCGCCCAGGTTCCCAACCTACGCATAGACACCCACGAGCACAACGCACCCATGCGTCACGTACTAAATAAGCTCGGCTTTGCAGAGTGCGGCACCATCATATGCGAGGATGGCACGCCACGCGTGGCTTATCACTACGTACGATAAGAGCGAAACGACAAGACATCACGCTTGGAGATAATCCCCAAGCTCATCAATCTGAGTCATACAGTCGTAGCAGCCCAACCAATACAGATCGCCAAGGCGCTCCACGTCTGGCTCAACCTTGCCAATGTTGATGGGCTCCGACGGAGCAAACATATAGAGCTTGCCCTCACCGTGCAGGCGCTCTATTTCGTCGCATTGGTGGTTGTAGTATTCGTTCATCCCGTTAAGGCTCTGCACAAGAGCGGGATAAGAACCGTAGACGCGCTGAGCTATTGTCTTTATACCTCCCGTGGTAACGGGCGAGCGATAGTCCGCCTTACGCGTGCGTACAACCACGACCTTTTTGTATCCCTGATCAAACGCCCATTCGTAGGGAATCTTGCACGAGCACGCACCGTCAAGATACGGCTCGCCATCGACCTCAACCATGGGCGCAAAGTACGGCATGGTTGCCGAGGCGCGCGCTGCCAGATAGATGTCCGAGCATGTATCCCTGTCAAAGTACGTTGGCTTCCCCGTATTGCAGTTCGTAGCAACCGCAACGAATCGCCGAGATGGGTCGCTAAAGCGCTCGCGGTCAAACGGCTCAAGAATGCCGCGATCCTCGGTAAGGAACCCCACGTCCAGAATGCTGTGGCTATTGATAAACGCTCGCATGCCCACGTAGCGATCGTCATGGCGATATCCAATGTTTATGCGCGCAGAGCGACCGATCTGCCCCGAAACGTAGTTCATGCCACCGAGTGCGCCAGCCGATACGCCAATGACGCACGAAAAGTTGATGTTGTAGAGCATGAGGGTGTCCAGAAGCCCCTGCGTGTAAAGCCCCCTAAACGCACCGCCTTCCAGCACAAGGCAACCCTCAGTGAGCTCGTTCGATGCGCTGCCATTTGGAATGCTGTTCAAGTGAGAATAGGTTTTGTGCGCCATGGTTGCTCCTCTTAGATAAAGTCGTGAAAGGTATCGTATCCCGCGTCCGCGGATGAGTCAATTCGAAACAATGTGGGTCGCCACTTGCGAACCACATCACAAGCGCGGTGTATGAACTGCTCGCTCCCCCGCGCCCACGACAGCCCGGCTGCGGCTCCACGTTCGCCGCGCTCGCCCGCTTCGTGAGTCGCCGCCTACGGACAGGCGTGAGCGCGGGGGGCGTGATTCCCGTCTCAACCAAGACGGGCTGTTCAAGAGCGAGTATTATTGCTACGTTCACGGACGGCCCACGGCTATGAGGAGCACGCATGCAGATCAGACAATTCAATGGTTCCGACCTAAATCCCCTCTCCGAGCTGGTGGGGTCGCTTTGGCACGCAGACCATGGGCCAACAGCTCGCTGGCAGGGCGCCGACGAGCTCTGCGAGCACTTGTCCGTAACCGACAAGGGCTTTGTGGCGGAAGATGCCAATGGCGTCGTAGTGGGTACCATTCTGCTTGGCAGCGCCTGCGCCGAGGACGCAAATCCCGACATGCGCACCCATTGGAAGAAGCAGCGCAGCAGTATGGCGGGAATCGCGTCCGCCCTCGGCATAAACGCGCGTGCCGATGCCGCATTTTTGGATGAGGAAAGCGCTACGCTGAATGACGTGACACGTAAACGGGGTACAGATGGTGTGGGAACGATTAACCTTCTTATCCTCGACCCCCAAGCCCGAGGCAAGGGCTATGGCAAGGCTCTCTTTAGCCAGGGCATCACCTGGCTCGCCGATCACGGCGCACAAAAGGTTCGCCTGATTACCGACGAGGACTGCGACTGGCAGATATACGAGCATTGGAACATGGAACGGGTTGCAGACCGCGTTTCCACCTGCGTTCCAGGACTCCACATGTTCGTCTACGAAGACTCAGTCGACGCCCTTCTCAAACGACTGGTCAAGCACCAGAACGAGACAGATGGCACAGCGGGCAATCCCGTGATTAAGGAGAGCACACCAGAGCAGAAGGAGCGCATAGGAGCCTTTCTTAATCGTCACGCTCTGAAGCATGGCATCGAGTTCGTTGGCTACGACTACCACATCGAACAGTACGGACAAGTCGTGGCGGGCATCTCGGCTTGGTCGTTGGGATCAGACGTGCACATAGACACGTTGGCCGTAGACGACAAATACCGCCGCCAAGGATACGGTTCGATGCTCCTCGCGCATGTGGAAGAGCTGGCAAGACGCAACGGATGCACCACGGCGAGCGTCGACACGTTCTCGTTCCAGGCTCCCGACTACTACCCCGCCCATGGCTACGACGTCGTGTTTGCCTATCCGCTCGACGATGGTCTTGTCCGTACGTACTTTTCCAAGCGATTGGACGGTTAGCACCCTTCTACGGTGTCGATCTCTATCTCGAGTCCGTGAAGCAATACGGTGTTCGGGCTTTGGCAATGGGGGCAGATCTTACCTTGCGGTACCGTGGGATAGGTCTTCCCGCAGTCGTTGCACACGGTTACGGCGTCGACTTGCTCGACTTCAAGCGCTGCCTCTTTTAGCACGTCGGTGCGCCTCTTTGCCCAGTCCCAGCAATCGACGAGGTAGTCGGGAAGCACGCCCGAGACCTCTCCCAACCGCAGATTGACCTTGGAGATTGCCGTGAGCTCATTTTGCGCGGCAATCTCTTGGAGAGTATCGATCATGTGGAACACAATGCCAAGCTCATGCATGTCCGGCCACCTTTGCGGCTATTCGACCCCGGGCTTGGGCCAAAGGGGACTGTCCCCTTTGGCCCGCTTTTGGCGCTTGGGTACAAAGGGGACAGTCCCCTTTGTACCCAAGCCCGGGATCTCGTTGCTATCCAACCATCCCCGCAATCGTTACTTGCGGAAGAGCTTGCCCTTTATGATCTTCACGCCACGCGATGCGGCGTAGGGAAGGATGGCCTTCACCTTGTCTTCGGCCCTGTACATGCGGCTGGCCTCCGGCACGTCGCGCTTAAGGTGGATGGCGTCGAACTCGCAGCGCGTGGTGCACAGTCCGCAGCCAATGCACTTGTTGGCGTCCACAATCGAGGCGCCGCACTTAAGGCAGCGCGCCGTCTCGATACGAATCTGCTCCTCGGTAAACGTGAGGTTCGGGTCGTCCCAGTTGTGCAGGATCTTCTGTACCCGCTCGCACGGCGGGATCTCGCGGCCGGCATGGTCGTACCCATTGGGATTGAGCACGATTTCGTCCTTGTTGAGCTCCACATAGTAGCGCTGGCTGCGCGAAAGCGTAAGCGACGAGCCCTTTTGCACGAACCGATGCAGCGAGATGGCGGCCTCGTGACCAGCGGCGATGGCATCGATAACGAACTTGGGCCCAGTATAGACGTCACCACCTATGAACACGTCCTCCTGAACGGTTTGGTAGGTTTTGGGATCTGCCGCCACACGCCCACCAGGGCCAACCTCAATGGCCGAGCCATCCAAAAGATCGCCCCACTCGATGCTCTGGCCAATGGACAGAATCACGTTATCGCAGGGAATAAGGGTGGTTTCGCTCTCGTCGTACTCAGGTGCGAATTTGCCTTCGTCGTCGAACACGCGCGTGCAGCGTTTGAAAGTAATGCCGCATACCTTTCCGTCCTTGTCGGTTTCCACGGCAGCAGGACCCCATCCGTTGAGGATGCTGATCCGATCCTCCTCCGCCTCGGCGATCTCGTGCGGAAGGGCAGGCATCTGGTCGCGCTGCTCCAAACTCACCATGGTGACCTCGGGCGATCCGCAGCGCACGCTCACGCGCGCTGCGTCTATGGCAACGTTGCCACCGCCAACCACCACGGTTGCGCCCCTTACCTCGTGATCGGGATCCTCCAACGCAATGCGCAGGAAGTCAACGGCCGTAAACACGCCCTCGGCATCCTCGCCAGGAACGCCGGCGCGCCTGCCACCCTGGCAGCCTATGGCAATGTAAAACGCCATGAAGCCCTGCTCGCGCAGCTCGTCAAGCGTAACGTCTTTGCCAACCTCCACACCGCAGCGGATCTCGACGCCCATTTCGCGCATGACGTCTATCTCGGCATCCACAACGTCTTTCTGCAGCTTGTAGCTGGGGATGCCGTAGGTCATCATGCCGCCGGGACGCGCGTTCTTCTCGAACACAACGGGGTTATAACCCATGCTCGCCAAATAGTACGCCGCCGTAAGGCCTGCGGGACCAGCACCGATGATTGCGATCTTCTCGGGTAGGCGACCACGCGTGGAAGGAATCACCGGCTCGGGCACAAAGCGGTGCTCAGCCTCCAAATCCTTTTGCGCGATGAACTTCTTCACGTCGTCAATGGCAACGGCCTCGTCCACCACGCCGCGTGTGCAAGCAGCCTCGCATCGCTTGTTGCACACGCGTCCGCACACTGCCGGGAAGGGGTTCTCCTTCTTGATAAGTTCGAGCGCCTCGCGATAGCGACCCTGGGCCGCCATGCGCAAATAGCCCTGTACCGAAACGTGAGCCGGGCAAGCCACCTTGCAGGGGGCGGTGCCGGTTTCGTGGCATTCGATGCGGTTGTTGTTCTTGTAGTTGGGGTCCCAGTCGTCCTCGCCCCAGTTGCGCGCATCGGGAAGCGGCTGCTTGGGATACTCAACACGACCACTCGTGGTGGCAAGCTTCTGACCGAGCTGCACGGCACCTGCGGGACACACCTCAACGCAGCCGGCACAGGCGACGCACTTCTCTTCGTCCACATGCGCGCGGTAGGCGCTGGCGCTCATGTTGGGCGTATTGAACAATTGGGACGTACGCAACGCATAGCAAACGCTCACGTCGCAGTTGCAGATGGCGAATATCTTCTCCTCGCCGTCGATGTTGGTAATCTGATGCACGTAGCCGTTCTTCTCGGCAAGGAGCAGGATGTCGATAACCTCGTCGTAGGTGATGTAGTGACCCTTACCCGTCTCTTGCAGGTAGTCGGCCATATCGCCCACGCCAATGCACCAGTTCTGCGGGTCGCGGCCGCCGTTGTCGCCACGCGCGCGCTCGGCCACGGCACAGCTGCACGACCCAGCCGCATAGCGGTCGTACTTCTTGAGCCAGTGACTCAGGTGCTCAACGGAAGCCGTCACGTTCTCCTGCTTGATGGCGTACTCAACCGGGATTACGTGCATGCCAATGCCCGCCCCTCCCGGGGGTACCAGCTTGGTGGCAACGGTGAGCGGCAGATAGGTCATACGCTCGAAGAACGTGCCTATTTCGGGATGCTCCTCCATCTGCCTTTGGCTCATTACCGTGAACTCGGCAGAGCCGGGAACGAACATGGGAAGCACGTAGCGCTTCTCGTGGTTGGGATTCCTGCCGTCGAGGTCCTCCCAGTTGTACTCAATGATGCCCTTTACGCACAGGTCGTCCAAGATGCGCTGGGCTTCCTCTTCGGAAAGTCCCGCACCCTTAGCAACCTGCTCGAGCGTCTCGGGCTTGCGCACCTTCATGTGCTTGGTGAGCGCAGCCTCCTCCTCGGTCATAACGCTCGCAAGTCCCCAGTAGTCGGGCTTGGTAGCATCGAGCTTTTCCATACCGAGCGTTATGGGAATGCGGTCGGTGATCTTCTTTCCCTCGCGCAGTACACCCGGCTTAAGCGGGCCCTGCTCGGGTGCTTCATCGGGCGTGGCCGGCTTCCAGTGGGTGGCGGTGTCGTTCTCGCTAAAGTACTCCTCCGCAATAATGCGCAGCTCTCCCCCTTCGATGTTGGTTGTGGGAATAGCGTTGCGTTCCGCGATTTCCTCGTCAGTAAGCTGTGCGCGCATTGCCTCTGCGCGCTCTTCCACGCTTGCCCCGCCGTAATCGCGCTGCGGACGCCCCGTTTTGGCGCCATTCGATCGGTCGTTTACTGCCATGTTACATCCCCCCAATGTATCGTTGAGCGCTCGAGGCTTTCTACGCCTTCCACTCCCTTACAGCGTTACGCAGCCAGTCGCACCATGCGTCCATGCCCTCGCCCGTCTTGGCAGAGAGCGGCAGGATGGTGGCATTTGGGTTGCGCATGCGCACGTTTTTCTCAAGTTCTTCCAAGTCGAAGTCAAAGTATGGAGCCACATCCATCTTGGACACGATCACGAGATCCGAAACCTCAAACATGAGCGGGTACTTGAGCGGCTTGTCGTAGCCTTCGGGTGCAGACAAGATCATGACCTTGGCCCCTGCCCCCGTATCGAACTCCGCCGGGCAGATAAGATTGCCTACGTTCTCCAAAAACACGAGGTCAAGACCCTCAATGCCCATGTTATGCAAGCCCTGTTCCGTCATGGCGGCATCCAGATGGCACATGCCACCGGTATGTAGCTGTATGGCTCGCGCGCCGTGGGCGGCCACAGTGTGGGCATCCACGTCGGAGTCCACGTCGGCCTCCATAACACCTATGCCCAGCTCGTCCGCGAGCCTGTCGAGCGTGGCAGACAAGAGCGTGGTTTTGCCCGATCCGGGTGAGCTCATGAGGTTGATGAGGAGCGTTCCCGCATCGCGCAGCCGCTCACGCAGCGCATCCGCGGCGCGATCGTTGTTCGCACGCACGTCCTCTTTTACCTGTATTACCTTTATAGCGTCCAACGCAGACCGCCTTTCTCTATGACTCATTTAACTATACAGCAAGTGGGGCACCCCTTCGCCCGCCCAGACGACCGGGCAAGACGTCCGCATGGCAAAAACGAAATCGCCCATGCGCAGGGCGCCTTATCGTTGCCCTCGCCAAAGAGAAACCTCGCCGAAGAAGCAGATCCCGTTGTATGGCGATTATTTATTAAACGGATACCTTTGCGGATACTAGGGCCCAAGGCCACAGTGCATGCGGGAACGTGGAGTTGACAGGGCGATGGAGAGATGGCAGCCTCGGCAGCGGTTTGGAAGCACTCGACGGCACGCTCGCAGGTTTACTCTTCCCACGATTCGATGGGGGTTTATAGTTTATGCGGATAGCTTCCAGCATATGGGAGGGAGAGCCATGGAGTATGGTCTTGCGCGCATAGTGATCATCGATACGCTCACAGAGCAATATGGCGAGCTTCCCATAGCGATTGCCTTGGTGAGCATCACCATTCTAATCGCCCTCATCGCAAACCACCTGTTCCGCAACTATCTGGCAAAGCACCTCGAAGAGGCAGGGGTAAGCGCCATTACGCTTTTGGCCAACATCGTGCGCTTCCTCATCGTAATCGGCGTCGTGTTCTTCCTTGGCCAAAACGTGTTCCACGTTGAGATGAGCGGAATGGTTCAAGCGCTCGGCGTCACCACGCTCGTGGTATCACTTGGGCTGCAGGATCTCATTAAGAGCATCGTTGCCGGCATTCTTGTGGCCGGCGGAAACATCGTTGCGGTGGGAGACCAAGTCATACTTGGAGAGCACCGAGGCGAGGTAATGGACATCAACTGGCATCAGGTGACCATCCGCGACCGTGACGGCATCCGGCATCTCATTCCCAACTCCGCCCTCATGGACAACACATTCATGCGGCTCAATGGAAAGATGGCCTACCGACATATGTTCGAATGCGCGGTCTCACCCGGGGCAAACCTGCAACTGGTGAAGGTCGACATCGAGGCCATCGCGGGAAATGTGCTAACGCGACATGGTTGGAACGTACCTGGGTACTCCCCCCAAGTGCTGTTCTTAGGTGCAACCGCCTTTGGCACCACGGCTTCGGTACGAATCTTCATCTCTGACATTGAGTATGCGACACGTGCCATGGATGCCGTTATGTGTGCCATTTCGGAACGCGGATACCTGTCCGATACCATACGCCAGGTAGATCCGCGCTGGAAATAGCATCGTTCATACCCTCGCGCATGCGATGCGGCCAACGAGCGGCTCCGCGCTCGCTTCGTGAGCCGCCGCTTGCGGGCCGCATCGCATGCGCGAGGGACGTAACGAAAGTGGCGTTTGAAATCGAACAATAAACCCTTTATTCTTTGCTTCGCTAAGAATATTATGGACGCATGAAATCGCTCGTATCACTCATAGCTCCCAAGGAACAGACGCCCGAGGAAAAGCGCCGCGAGATGTTGGAGAGGCCCATTACGCCGCTGATGTTCTCGCTCGCGATTCCCTCTATCTTTGCGAACGTGGTAACCACGCTGTACAACCTCGCTGACGCGTTCTTTGTGGGACAAATGGGTTCTACGAGCGCAAGCGCCGCCGTGGGCGTTTCCATAGTGACCTCCGTCATCATCCAATCCATGGCCTTCTACCTTGCGCAAGGAACCGGCATTCAGATGAGCCGCTGCCTGGGAGCAGGGAACACCGAGCGCGCAAGCGAATTTGTGAACACCGGCATAGCGGGAACCGTCGTTTTGGGGACGCTAATCGCGCTGATAGGACATCTCCTATTGGACCAGCTTTGCTACCTTGGCGGAGCCACTCCCACCATCTTGCCCTATGCGCGCACCTACATAAGCATCATCCTCTTTGGCGCGCCATTTATCGGGAGCGGATTCCTCATGAACATGCAGCTGCGCTTTCAGGGCGAGTCGTTCTACTCCATGCTCTGCATGGTTGCCGGCGCACTGCTCAACACCATCCTCACGCCGCTGTTCATCTTTCCACTCGGTCTGGGCATCGCGGGAAGTGCGCTCGCCACGGTAGTGAGCGAAGCCATTAGCTTCTTCTTGCTGCTCTTCGAGATGAAAAAGGCCGGCATTACCAAGTTGGGCCTTCGCTATGTACGCATACCCGATCTCACCATGTTGCGAGAGATAAACAACGGAGGCGTGCCATCCTTCGTACGCCAGATCATGTTTGGCGTTGCGACGTCCCTTCTCAACAACGCAGCCGCTCCGTTTGGCGATGCCGCCATTGCCAGCATTGCCGTAGTGCAGCGCATAACCAGCGTAGCCAACTTCCTACAAATTGGCGTTGGCCAGGGGTTCCAACCCATTACGGGCTACAACCTTGGCGCCAAGCGCTACGACCGCATTCGGGAGGCGTTCTTCACCGCCGTCAAGGCATCCTTCGTGAGCGTGGCGGCAATCGGCGTCATTACCTTCGTGTTCGCGCCGCAGCTCATCGCGCTGTTTCGCGACGACCCGGACGTGGTGGCGTTCGGAACCCTCACCTTGCGCCTCCAAAGCATAACCATGCCATTTACCGGCGTGGCAATGGCCACGAACTTTCTTTTGCAAACAAGCGGAAAGATGTGGCGGGCAACCTTTATGGGTGCCTGCAGGCTCGGGCTCGTGCTCGGACCCGTCGTGCTCGCGCTCCCGCGACTGCTGGGCATGCTCGGCGTGCAAATCGCCCAGCCGGTAACAGATATACTCACCACGCTCATAGCAATTCCCATGGCCGTAGGCATGATACGCGAACTCGTAGCCGCCGAAAGGGCACAAAAGAACGCGCCTGCGGAAGAGCCCTCTCGTTTGTGATGCCAGGCGATGGGGGTGCTCCCCTTTGCCTTGCGCAATGCAAAGGGGAGCACCCCCATCGCCTGGGCAGTCTCTACTTGCTAAGCCCCAACATTCCCAGCTTGTGATGCTTCCTGCACACGCTCACGTATTTGTCATTGGAGCCCAACACAACCTGTCCGCCCTCGGTAACCATGTTGCCGTGGGCGTCAAAGCGCGCCACACAGGTGGCGGCACGACCGCACCAGCAGACCGTCTTCACTTCCTCGATAACGTCTGCCCACGCCAGCAGCCACATGGAGCCCTCAAAGAGCTCGCGCCGAAAATCGGTGCGCAAGCCATAGGCGATCACAGGCACATCGCATTCGTCCGCGATGTCCGCAAGACGCTCCACCTGCTCTTTGGTGCAAAACTGCACCTCGTCCACGATCACGCAGTCGTAGGAGCGCAGCTCGTCGTAATCCATGCCCATGAGCTCGTCCATCAGTATGCATGGATGGCTCAGGCCAATGCGCGACGCCATTACGTGCTCTCCGTCGCGCGTGTCTATGGCAGGCTTTGCCAAAAGGGCTCGCTGGCCCTTCTCGGCATAGTTATATGCCACCATAAGTGCGTTGGCCGTCTTGGAACTTCCCATGGAGCCATAGCGAAAGTAGAGCTTTGCCATTTCTTCACCTACTCTTCGTCATCGCTCTTTGCCTTTTTGTACACAATGCGCGCAAACGCGACGCCCGTTATGAGGAGCACCACGGTACGGATAATGGTAAGAGCATAGAAGCCCGTCTCGCCGATGTTGGCAATAAGCGCTGCCGAGCGCTCGGGATGAATCAAGTCCATGATTCCCCCAATGGCATAGAACACGCAAAAGAACACGCAGATGGAATAGAGGATCGTCTGCATCTGCTTCGATTGCATGAACGAGTTCCAATTTCCGCCATTGTCTGCCATGACTATCCCTTTCCTCGATTCTTGGGAACAGACCATATCATAGCGCGCTGGCGGAATGCTAGCATGGTGTTTTGAACGATGGTGTGCGTTTATTCGAATGGGCAGTGATTTGGCAACATGCGAACCAGGGAGGAAGCCAATGAGCAAGATCGTGTTTTTGGATGTAGACGGAACCCTCATAGACTACGATGCCATTTGTCCGGACTCGGCGGCAAAGGCCGTTGAGCTGGCGCGGGCGGAAGGCCACAAGGTGTATATATGCACCGGTTGCTCCAAGGCCGAGATTGCGCAGCGCGATTTGCCCGAACTCGACGGCATGATAGGCGCAAATGGCGGATACGTGGAGGATGCCGGGCAAGTTGTTATGCATCAGGCGCTTAGCGTAGAGCAGGTTAAGCATATTGTGGACTGGTGCAACGAGCGCCACCTGGGCTTCTACTTGGAGGCCAACAGCGGCATGTACATCAACAGCTGGTTTGTGGAGCAGGCTCCGGAGACCATGAAGAAGTACGCCATGGGTAAGGGCGCAAGCGAGGAGCAGGCCACCAATGCCGGGCAGGCCTTCATAGACGGCATGACCCGCACGGACGACCTGTATCGTGACGACGTGAACAAGGTGAGCTTCATTCTCTCCAGCTACCAGGACCACCTAGAATCCAAGGTGGAGTTCCCCGACATGGAGTGCAACACCTGGGGCGGCAAGGACGAGCAGGCACTCTTTGGTGACCTCGGGCCAAAGGGCATTACCAAAAAGCATGCGATTGAGGTGCTGCTTGAGCATCTGGGAGCAAGCCAAGCCGACACCATTTCGTTTGGCGACGCAAAGATTGACTTGTCGATGTTTGAGCTGTGCGCATACAACGTGGCCATGGGCAACGGTGGCCCCGAGATCAAGGCTGCAGCCGACTACATCACCGACGACGTCAACGAAGACGGCCTGTTTAACGCCTTCAAGCACTTGGGGCTGATCTAGCCACCGTGCATGGGTGTGTCACGGGGACGGGGGCGTTGACACACCGTGCACATAGATGCGCGTGGGAATGCCGGCAGTGGCCTGGCATGCGTCTCGGGCCAACTTAACGCTTTTTCTTCTTTCCGGGGCGGAAGACGAAGAGCGCAATGGCGCCCACAAGAATGACCAGGCCAAACACCGTATTCACGGCATTATAGATTGCTGGAATGCTCTCCTTGACAAAGTTAACTGGCACGGTTAGAAGAACGATGAACGCGATGTAGGCAATCAGGGCAATGCGCCATTGTTTGCGGTAGCCTTCAAGCGCAGCCTGCCTTTTCTCCTCCTGGGCAAGACGCGCTTGCTCAAGCTCTATGCGCTTGAGCTCCGCCTCATCGTGGTTGTGGAGGTGCACGGTTACCGACCCGTCGTCAATTTCAATCTGCGTACCGCAATACGTACAAAAGCACCTCTTCGCATCCGTTGGAACGCTCAATTGTCCTCCGCATTTCGGGCACGTAAGCGGAACAAGTGTTACGGGCACGGTCATCTTCCCTTCGCAAACGCAAACGATTCCTTTCCTATGGTATTCAGTTCGAAATACATTTCATTAGCTGGCTGCTAATTTGGAATCGAGGACAAACGCGTTAGCGGACACTTCTTTCTATGAGCTTTCGATACACGTTCTCTACCATCCACGGCTCTGTGGGCATGATAAGCGCCTCCTCAAACGTGAGCCAGCGAACTGCCTGGTTCTCGTCCTCATTCGCCCTTACCGCCTCGCCCTCGTCCGCCTCCGCCAAGAACGTCACGTTTAGGTGTAGGTGACATGGCACGTATACGCCTCGCTTAACGTGTCCATTTACGGTGAGCGTCTCTAGGCTCAAAATGCTATTGTCCACAAGGCGCCCACTGGTAACGCCCGTCTCTTCCTGCAGCTCACGTAGCGCAACGGAGCGCAGGTCGGCACACCCGTCCGCGTGGCCTCCGAGCCATGACCACGAATCGTATATGTTGTGATATGCCATGAGCGTCTTGGTGCGCGTGTGGTTGACGGTCCAAACAGAGGTGCTCATGTGAGCGACGAGGTTCGTTCGCTCTAGATAATCGCCATGCCGCACCATAAACTGCAGCATCTGCTCTTGGTCGCGCGCCTCCTGCTCACAACCAGGCACATATGCCTGTATCTCTTCGATAAGCCCCATGATTCCCCTACCCCTCGATCGCCATACCGTCATACGCAAGCTCGAATCCACGGGAGAGCGCCAGTTGCTCGACCTCCGCGCGTTCCGCGTCTTCCCACGCAGGGTTTTGATGTAAGAGCACAACTCGCCCAAACGCGTTTGGCACACCAGACGCCAGTGACCGGACATCCGAGTGCCGCGGGTCGCGGCTCTCTGCCTGCCAACACTCATGCAACAGCAGCTTGGCAGGACGCACCCCCTGCCAATCCTCGGCAGCAAAGCTCGTATCGGTTGCATACACCACGTCATCGTTGAGGCGCAGCTCGAACGACGGAGACGAGTGCCGTTGTGAACGCACCTCCACCTGCACGTCCCCCACAGAAAAGCGACTTCCCGCAAAATCGTGATACCTAACGTCACGTGCAAAGCCCATATGACCCGACGCGTACACCGTCGGCTGCAGCACGTCCGCCATATAATCTGCCGTCGAGCGGGGATATGCATACGTACCGGGACCATACACATCCACCCTCTTGTTTGCCACAAACCGTTTGAGGTACATGAGTCCTACAACATGGTCCAAATGATAGTGCGAGAGCAACACGCAGAGGTGCTCGTGACGTGCAAGCACATCGGCACATAGCCCAAGGTTGGCAACGCCAGTCCCAGCATCCAGCAATATGAGTTCACCTTCCAGCTCCACCAGCACGCAGGCCGTCTGCTGCTTGCGAGCGGGCATCCATCCCATGCTGCCAAGTATCCACGTTGTTGTCATGCGTTGCCTCCCAATTCATACGCGCAATGCTGCCCGAGGCCTCTATTGTTGCATTATGGGGAGACAAGAGCGCGCGAGCTTATGCCCGATTGGCTGGAATCAGCCACAGTGCGGAAGCGTTTGCTGGGAAACACCACACTGTGGCCATTCTCAGCAAGTTGGCCTCCATGTTTGCTGGGATTAGCCACACTGTGGCCATTCTCAGCAAACCCTCCCGCACTGTTCGCGAATCGAGCAAACCCTCCCTCACCGTTCGCGAATCGAGCAAACCCGATAACCCCACACCCGCACCGTTCGCGATCCCGGCAAACGCTCTATGCCAGCTTTGCGGCAAAACGTCCGAATACCATTCGTGTACGATAGAAATAACGAAAGGCGGACACCATGGCTACCATTCACGACTATCTCTACTGGCGCGCAGACCTCACGCTTGCAGATCGGCCCTTTAACGACGTGGACAACCTCATACTCTCCTCCCTCTCCTACCTTGACCTCGTGGGCATCGTCCCCACCGAGGAAGAAGGGGGAAGCGTACCCCTTTCCTTCGCATGTGAAGAGTTCCTCAAACGGGCAGATGGCAACATAGGGCCCTATGTCCGCTCGCTGGCAAAGATCAACGTCGAGTTCGTGGAGCTTCTGGCGCAAACCAGACGGTTTGGCTCAGCGCAACTAAGCGCCTACAAAGACGTCGTGGACAACTCCAGGTCGCTTCAGTTTGCCGCATTGTGCATAGGACTTCCCCATGATGGCACCTACGTTGCCTTTAGGGGCACCGATACCAGCCTGGTTGGCTGGCGAGAAAACCTCATGCTCAGCTACACCGTAACTGAGGCCCAACGCGAGGCGGTATCGTATTTGGAACGCGCAATCTCACGGATCGAGGACGAAGACACGCCCATTTACGTTGGAGGCCATTCCAAAGGAGGAAACCTGGCAGAGTATGCCGCGTCGTTTTGCCCCGAACGCATGAGGGAGCGCGTGCGGCGCGTATATTCCAACGACAGCCCCGGCATGGCGCCTGAAGTACTTCCCCAAGACATACGCGCGATGCTTGGAGACCGACTCCGTCGCATCATCCCCACCTCCAGCGTGATCGGCATGCTCTTCGCACGCGAAAACGACAAGCACGACATAGTTACCAGCAATGCGTCTGGTTTAGAGCAGCATGATCTCACCACCTGGCAGGTCTCGCGCGACGGCATAATACGAGCCCCCAAGCTCCTGCCCGATTGCGAACCCATAAACGATGCCCTTGCCACGTGGGTGCGAAGCATCCCCCTCAACGAGCGCGAACAGGTGTCCAACGAAATCTTTGATGCGCTGGAATCGGCTGGTGCAACCACCATCGATCAAGTCGTTGATTCTGCAGATCGCCTGCAAAAAACAATTAGGGCGCTAAGAAACACCAACGAGCGCACACGTAAGGTAGCGATGGCCCTTGTGCAACTCCTTATTGATAGGTCCGTTGACGCCATGCGTAGCTCCGTGATGAAGTCGTTTGAGGATGCGGGCCGGCTGTTTTTGGAGTAGACAAAATCTCTTACTCTAGGCGTAGTCCTATGTGCGCTTTTTACCACCACTTGTGTGTACAATAGGGCGGTTACACCGCTCAAAAAGGAGGAGCAATGGCCATCACGCCCGAGGAGGTCGCCGAAACACACAACATGGTGTTTCAACAAAACCTCGACCTACGTACCATAACCATGGGCATTTCTCTGTTTGGCTGTGCGGACGAGAGCATGAGCCGCATGTGCGATAAGGTCTACGAGCACATTACCCATACGGCACAGAACCTCGTGCCCGTGGCAGAGGCTTTGGAGCGTGAGTACGGCATACCGATCGCAAACAAACGAATCTCGGTAACACCCGTGGCTCATATTGCCGCAGCCTGTCCGGACGAAGACCTCACTCCCCTTGCCCGCACCATGAATCGTGCGGCCGAGGCCCTTGGCATCGACTTCATGGGCGGCTTTTCCGCCCTCGTGCAAAAGGGGATGGGCAACGCGGACAGGCGACTCATAAACTGCATCCCCGAAGCCTTGGCAACCACAGAGCGCGTATGCTCAAGCGTTAATGTGGCGAGCGTTCGCGCCGGAATAAACATGGACGCAGTGTTGCTTATGGCACACGCCATCCAAGACGCCGCCAAGGCCACCACCAATATCGACTGCTATGGGGCTGCCAAGCTGGTGGTCTTCTCAAATATGGTGGAAGACTCGCCTTTTATGGCTGGCGCCATACACGGATCGGGCGAATGCGATGCCGTTATAAACGTCGGCGTGTCGGGCCCTGGCGTCATGGCAGCCGCCCTTGCCGAGCTGAGCGAGTCAGCCGACCTTATGGAGGTGGCCGAACGCATCAAGCAGACCGCCTTTAAGATCACGCGCGCGGGCGAGCTCATGAGCCGCGAGGCCGCACGCCGTCTTAGCGCCCAAAAGGGCATCGTAGACCTGAGCCTTGCCCCCACCCCAGCTGCCGGCGATTCGGTGGCACGCATTTTGGAAATCATCGGCGTCGGGGAATGCGGCGGCCCTGGCACCACCTGCGCACTTGCACTCCTTAACGACGCCGTGAAGAAGGGCGGGGTTATGGCCAGCTCCAGCGTGGGAGGGCTTTCAGGTGCCTTCATTCCCGTTAGCGAGGACGCGGGAATGATTCGCGCCACACAGGATGGGGCGCTTTCGCTGGAAAAGCTCGAGGCCATGACCTGCGTATGCTCGGTTGGACTCGACATGATAGCCGTACCTGGCAACACCAGCGTGGAGACGATTGCCGGAATCATTGCCGACGAGATGGCCATAGGCGTCATTAACGGCAAAACCACCGCGGTACGCCTGATCCCCGCAATCGGTCACAAGGAGGGTGACGTTCTGGAATTCGGAGGACTCTTTGGCTCGGCTCCAGTCATGCCCGTGAACCAATTTGCCGGCACCATATTTGCCCATCGCGGCGGTCGCTTTCCCGCACCGCTCAACTCGCTTCGCAACTAGCATTCTGGAGATATGCACATGTCTACCTCACGCAAGAATCGCCCGCCTCGCATCGTATTCGCATTTGCGGCGCTGGCCTTGGCCGCCCTGTTCTACGCTGGTGCATACCTATACACGTCAGTCACACCCCCAGCCATGCACGCAAGCGGAAGCACCTCCTCGCAAGGCGGTCAGGCGTCCGAGTCCGCATCCTCGCAAGCGCAGGTGAGCTCCAGCTCGCAGGACACCGCGCAAACCAAGGAGTCGTCTGCGAAGTCGGAAGCCAAAAAGCAGTCCTCATCGCAAAGGGAGCAAGCCAACTCCCAGAGTGCGAAAAAGGAAACCGAAAAGGACTCACAGACCCAGTCCGCCAAGAAGGAGTCCGAAAAGCAGGTCGCGGAAAAGCAAAAGTCCAAGACCCCACGGTCCATGCGCTACAAGCTACAAGGCTCCTGTGCCGCTCGCGTAGAGAAGAGCCCGACGTTCGCCGAGCTTACCCAACAGATCGGCACCTTCGAGGACAAGGGCTATACGGTGGCGTTTGTTGTTCACGACCTACAAACCGGCAAAGAGCTTACGTACAATGCGGACGAGGAGCTCTATCCCGCCAGCAGCATCAAGGCGCCCTTTACAACCGCAGTCTATCAGGAACTCGTCGACAAGGGAGAAGTGCAGCTCGAGGACGTAGGGCCCGTGGCACAGGAGACCATTGTTGAATCGAGCGACGAGGCATACCGCGCGTTGCACGAGTCATATGGAGAGCAAGCCTTCATTACCTGGCTTGAGGATGCGGGAGTAGGGCCAGGAAGCTACGAATCGTACGAAGAAATGGTCTCTTGGAACTATCCCCACATCTGCGCCAAGCAGCTCTCACTCATGTGGCAACGTATCTACGCCTATTTGGATGGTAAGACCGCGGCTGCAAAGCAGCTAAGTGGCTTCCTCGAAAAACGCACCGTATCCTCGCTTCAACAAGCGCTTGACAAGAACACGCGCAGCGTAAGCAAGATGGGATGGTTCGATACCGAGTCCGAATACAACTCAAAACCAGCCACGGTTGAGGGTGGCGTGGTATACGCAAAAGAGGGGCCCTACGTAATCGCCCTTATGACCAACGCACCGGCATTGCTCGATGAGCTCGTTCCCCTCGAGCGCGCCGTCTGCGCAGCGCATGCGCCCATGCTCCAGTAGGCACGCATACCTCGGTGGCGCAGTTATACCTGGTATAAGTGCGCCATCGGGGATGTTTCGTTCGCTACCAGCCCAAGAAGCGCACCTCGGGCTCGAGTCGCACCCCAAACTGGCGCTCAACCTCATCCTGCACGTGCGAAATAACCGAACGCACGTCTGCGGCAGTTGCCCCACCCGTGTTAACGACAAAACCCGCATGCTTGGTCGAAACACAGGCACCACCAACCGCATAACCCTTGAGGCCGGCGTCCATAATGAGCTTGCCCGCAAAGTATCCCTCAGGACGCTTGAACGTCGAGCCAGCACTCCTGTACTCAAGCGGTTGCTTTTCCTTTCGCCTGCGATTGAACTCCCTCATCTTTGCCCTAATATCCTGCAAGTCGCCAGGCGCGAGCTCAATGCGCGCACGGAGCACCACGAGATCATCCGTACGAACGCGGCTCGTACGATATCCCAAGGCAAGGTCATCAGCGTCAATCGTGCGCACCTCGCCATCGGCATCGAGCACATCCACCGACCTCAGCACGTCTGCCATGCAGCCGTCGTAGGCCCCTGCGTTCATAAAGCACGCGCCACCAACGGTACCCGGAATGCCACCGGCAAACTCAAAGCCACAAAGGCCCATCTCACAGGCTCGCTCTGCAACACTTCCCAACGAAGCGCCCGCCTCACACTCAATCGTGGTACTCACCACCTCAATGCCGTTGAGCTTCTCGAGCGCAACTATTACGCCACGAAAGCCCTCGTCGCTCACGAGCAAGTTGGAACCCTTTCCCAACACGAAGTTAGGAACACCGAGCTTGCGACACGCGCGCACCGTCGCCACGGCCTCATCCACAGAATCGGGAACAACAAACACGTCCGCAGGACCGCCCACACCAAAGGTCGTATGTTTGCGCATGGGCTCGTCTATCAAAGTCATGGACTGTCTCCTTCGTACAAAATGAATGGTCATCTACTTGGCCGCCGTTACGGATGCATATCCCTAGTGCGTGGCTCCACATGGCAAAGACGCTATTACTGCGTTGCGATAAGCTGGGTCTTCCGTAATCTCGCGAATCACACGCAGCACAGCTGGGAAAAACACAGGCGTGTCTTCCTTCGAGAGCTCAATTTCCACAATGGCCTGATCGTCCCAGCAGGGAAATAGGTCAATCTCAAAGTATTGTCCCTCGCAGGCAAGACAATAGCGCGTCTTGCGAATCTGCCGCAGGCTTGGATCCGCCTGGGACATGAGCGTATTGTAATCCTTTGCCGATATGCGACGCTGCGTGCGCATGAGATTGCGACTTCCCACATAGCGCTTCTCGGTGAGATAGTACATGCTGTGCCCATCGGTGGTCCTGCGACGAATGCGTACCTCATGGCTGGAATTCGAGTGCAAATAGGTCTGCTCTATCTCTACCTTATTGCAATTAGGCATCGACTCAAGCCAAGCGACGTCAGGATATTCCACCAGGTATTTGCGCCTAATCTCGTACGGCGAAGCCTCGCCGAGAAAATACGTGATCTCTTGCATGAGCCAACGCATCTTGCCCTCAAAGCCATATCGGTTGTCAATCACCCTAAGGTGTGGATGCCCCGCCCATGCGGCAATGAATCTATCGTCAAGCTCCGCAGCCTCTTCCACCGTTTCAATACGGGCGCCGTTGTTCTCCAAGGTATAGAACTCCTCGGCATCTTTTGCGGCTGTAACCAAATGGAACACGGCGTCGTAATTCTCGCGCTGCTCCATCTCGTTCATATTGAGCTCTTCCAGAACGCGGTAGAAGTCGTCCTCGAGCATATAGGCCTTGTTGTCCATCATGCCGCGATCGCACACGATGAGGATCTTTCGGTCGCCCATGGTTGCCGCGGCTTCCTCAAACGCAAGCTCCTTCGCCCGTTGCAGGCGCATCTGGCATCGTTGGTAGTCCACCGTCGACCCACAGTCCCAAGGAGTCACGCCGTTGGAGATAAGGCTGGTTGCCGTCTCGGGCACCGTGAGCACGGTATAGCCCAAATGCGAAAGGTCGTGCTGTATGCGACTGAGCGCCGTGGTCTTTCCGCCACAGGGTCCCCCAGTTACTACAATCTTACGAATGGCCACCGCCCCACCTCCTTTGCCGCCTCCACCATTGTACGCCAAGCGAAGAAGAGTGTCCCCCATGCCCTTCGGCCCTAAACTGGAGTCAGGCCCCGAGCTGCGATTTCCAAAATCTCAACTCGGGGCCTGACCCAATTTAGTGCTTAAGGGTAGAACTAGTTGGTGAGCTCCAGGTACAGGTTGCGATACTGCTGCGCGGAGTTAGCCCACGACACGTCTTTCTCCATGTCGCGAACAACCATCTTGTCCCAACTCTCGCGCGTCTCGAAGTAGAGCGTCTTGGCGCGGTTGATGGCGTCGAGCAGCAGGCCGGCATCGTAGCGATCGAAGGTAAAGCCGTTGCCCGTATCCTCGAACATGTTGTAGGGCTCCACTGTATCCTTGAGGCCGCCGGTCTCGCGGACGATGGGCGCCGTACCGTAGTGCATGGCGATGAGCTGCGTAAGGCCACAGGGCTCGAACTGCGAGGGAACGAGGAAGGCGTCGCAGGCAGCGTAGATCTTGTGCGAGATTGCCTCGTCGTAGGCAATGTAGGCACAGACCTGGCCCTTGTACTCGCCCTCGTAGTAACGGAAGGAGTCCTCATACTGGGCATCGCCCGTACCAAGCACCACGAGTTGCGTGTTGCCATCGATAATCTGCGGCACGATGGCGTTTACGAGATCGAGGCCCTTCTGGTTGGTAAGGCGCGACACGAGACCGATTACGAACTTGTCTGCGTTCTCCTCAAGGCCAAGGTCCTTCTGCAGGGCGAGCTTGTTGGCCTTCTTCTGCTTGACGGCATTCTCCGGGGTGTAGGGAGCCGCAAGCAGCTTGTCGGTTGCCGGGTTCCAAATGTCCACGTCAATGCCGTTAACGATGCCACGCAGCTTGTAGGAGTGGTGACGCAGGTGAGCGTCAAGACCCTCGCCGTACTCCCACGTTTGGATCTCGCCTGCATAGGTGCCGCTTACCGTGGTGATCATATCGGAGTAGGCAAGGCCGCCCTTGAGCATGTTGGCCTCGGTCCACTCCTCCTGCAGCGCGCCCATGTTGAAGGCCTCGTCGGGAATGTTGGACCAGTACTTGAGCGTGGGAATGTTGTACTTGCCCTGGAACCGCAGGTTGTGGATGGTGGTTACGACCTTGGAATGCACGAGGGGCGTGCTGGCGAACATGGTACGCAGGTAAATGGGCACTAAACCGGCCTGCCAGTCGTGGCAATGGATCACGTCGGGGACCCAGTCCATGTAGTTGAGCGCCGCCAGCGCCGCCTTGCCAAAGTAGCAGAACTTGGGAATGTCGTCCACCAGGTTGGTATACGGGTTTCCGTTCGAGAAGAACTCCTCGTTGTCGATGAAGTCGTATACGACGCCATCCCACACGTACTCCATGATTCCGACGTAGAAAGAGCGGCCATCGGAGCACAGGTCCATATCGAATGACCCACGATAGACCATCTTCTCCTTCCACTCGTCCTTGATGCAGGCATACTTGGGGAGAATGACCTTAACGTCACAGTTGAGGTTGACAAGCGCCTTCGGGAGGGCATACATAACGTCACCCAGGCCACCGGTCTTTACGAACGGATAGCACTCAGAACCAATAAACGCCACGCTCCGACGAGGTTCGGGCATGGGAGGAGCGGGAGCCACCTCGGGCTCGACGGCCTTCGTTACTTCCTCAACCTTGGGGGTCTCTGCCTTGGGAGCCTCTGCCTTGGGGGCTTCTGCCTTGGGGGCCTCTGCCTTGGGGGCTTCTGCCTTCTTGGCTGCAGCCGCCTTGGGTGTTGCCTTCTTCGCGGCAGGCTTCTTGGCCGTGCTCGCGCTCGACTTGGCAGCAGTCGTCTTCTTGGCGGCAGGCTTCTTGGCCGTGGCGGCTTTCTTCTCCGCAGCCGCGGAAGTCGTCTCCTTGGCGGCAGTTGTCGCAGTCTTTGCTGCGGCAGCCTTCGTCGTGGCAGCCTTCGCCGCGGTGGTGGCCTTGGCAGTCGTGGCAGCCTTCGCTGCGGTGGCCTTCGCCGTGGCGGCCTTCGCCGCGGTGGCCTTTGTAGCGGCAGTCTTTGCCGCGGTGGTGGTAGCCTTCTTTGCCGCGGTGGTAGTGGTCGCCTTCTTCGCCGCGGTGGTAGTGGTTGCCTTCTTCGCCGCGGTGGTAGTCTTCTTGGAGGCAGTGGTTGCCTTCTTCGCCGGCGCGGCCTTCTCTTCTGCCGCAGCCTTGGTGGGCTCCTTCTTCGTGGCCATTAAATCCTCCCTCAACGGAATCTGTCCATAGCTAATACACTGGTACTGCAATTTTACCCTTACATCGACTACTTGTCGGTGAACACGGGCAACAAGCGGTACGAGCGCGCATATGAAACCGCAACTCAGTGACGCGCGCCTTGTAGTGTTGCGGCTCAACGATACTACCCCAACTAAGCCGCAGCCAACGCCGTAAGGCAACTTATAACACTTGTATCCACATTCTCTTCCCTGGCAAAAAACGGACTCACCCATAGCGTATGACAAAACATGGCCGGTCGGTCTTCACCGTGGAATGCCCTAACGTCTCCTCGACAAGCGAAAATGTTCCCTCAGCCTAGCTGGGACCACACATCGGTCCGTGGGCATCCTTGCCGTGCGCACTTCTCGGCGCCAGGTCCACTTTTGCGTCCGCAGGCGCCCCCGCCGGGCGCACTTCTCGGCGCTGGGTCCACTTTTGCGCCCGCAGGCGTCCCCACCGGGTACACTCCTCGGCGACACGCCTCCCGCCGGGTCCACTTTCCCGCCCGCAGGTATCCCCACCGGGTACACAAATGGCCGATTTGTGTACCCGGTGGGGAAAGTCGCGGACGCAAAAGTGGACCCAGCCCCCACAGAAGCGTACCCGGCAGAGACTTTTGCGGACGCAAAAGTGCACCCAGCCCATACCACGCTTGCCGATTCCGGTAAAAGCGAGATATGGGAAAGCGAGATATGGGCTTGTGCCTACGCTAGCCTAATGGAGGTGCAACCGTTTGCGGGAACAATGCCTATGCGGTTTTGGAAGTTGACTCTGTACCCATGCGCCCTTGGCCACCCATGGATCCTTGGCCGCCCATGTCGCCCATGCGCCCTTGGCCGCCCATGGATCCTTGGCCGCCCATGTCGCCCATGCGCCCTTGGCCGCCCATACCGCCGCCCATCATGGAGTTCTGGAGCTCGCTCACTTGCTCGCCATTAACGTATACCGTACCACCGGATAACGTACCCTGACCGTCGTAGTCAAATGCAGACTGAGCGGATATGTCAACCGTGCCGCCGCTAATCGTTATGTTACCGTTAGCATCCAATGCATCGGTGTCGCCAGAAGCCATCTTTATGGTCAGATTACCGCCACGAACGTCAATCGTGGGTGTGTAGGCGGTAGATTTTGCCGTGGCATTGACGCCGTCGTCAGAGGCTTCGATGTTCACAGACCCATCGTTTATTTGCACGTAGGTACCCTCGATGCCCTCTGCGCTCTTAAGCGACAATACGCCTCCGTCCACCTGCGCCGCAACGGTTGCCTGAATGGCATCCTCGGTAGCCGTGATGGTAAGGTTGCCCCCTGCAACGTAAACGTTACCCACGGCATTGTCCTCGTCATTTTCGGCGTGGATACCATCCTTCTGCGTCTTAATGGTTATGTCACCCGAAGCAATGAGTACGTTGTCGTTTGCCTCGAGGGCATCCGCCTGGCTATCGATCGTATACGTACCGCCCGTAATCTTAAGGTCGTCGTGTGACGATACGCCATTTGCCGAGGAGCTGATGGCAAGCGTTCCCAGGCCATTAAGAACCAAGTCGTCCTTAGAGAATATTGCGGCATCCAAATTGGTGTCGCCGTCTGGAGTAAAGCTACCCGAGACGCTAAGCTGATTGTTAGTTCCCTCTGCCGTGGTTACGAAGACCTTGTCTGCAGATTTCACATAGACGGCCGGAGCGCTATCGTTTTGTATGGTGAGCCCGTTAAGCACAAGCTGGACCTTTGCACTGGAGTCGGCGTTCACCGTTACGGTCACATTCTTTGCCGATCCCGACAAAACGTAAACGCCTTCCTCGGTAATGCTTACGTTTTCGCCGTCTTTCACACTAATTTGCTTTGCGCTCGACGTGTCGGCAGTTTGGACCATGTCGCGTTCGGTAAACAAATCGGCCGTGCTCATTACACCATCGCTTACGGCACTGCCCACACCGCTTGCCGCCACCTCGGAACTCCCAGTCACTTGCGCCTGAGATCCAGATGACGCAGCCGTAGACCCTGTGGAAGAGTTGCCCGAAGACGATGCTGCCCCACCGCATGCTGCAAGTGAAAGGGTCAAAAGACCTGCCATAATCGCTGCCTGAGCCTTGGTGATTTTCTCGTTCATGGTGTGAACACCTCCCGTTTTCTTGTTTCACACGCTAGGCAGAGCTTACGACCCCATGCTTTAACTTAACTTAAAGAACGGACAAGGCCCCAGACCGCACACATGGCCAAAGATTTTTAAGTTTGGGCGCCGGAACCAAGAGCTCGGTGCGAATTGCAATCGCAGACCATGCGAGGACACACGACTACGAACAGCCCTTTTGGAGTTAGCCAACGCAACCGCGCACAGTCAACAAGCCCAAACCCGCAGCTTCCCAACTACGGACATTCCCAGCAAACCCCTCCCCACAGCAAACAGTCGCCAAGCATAAGCCCTTGTAGATGCCCTTCTAGAGTGGCTTTATGGATTTGGTGCTAAATCGCTCTGCTTTAAACAAGATAAGCACAAGCAACCGTTAGTCTTTTTCTCTGCAACCAAAAAAGCGAAGACATTGCACTCGTATTAGACCAACCTCATACGCATTCAATTGGACTGTAGGATATGCAGAACAAGGAAGAGAAAAAAGAAACCACCAGGAGACCCGCCAAAACAACCACCAAGGCGCTTAAGGGAAACAAGGCCAGCTCCAGAAAGGCATTGCCAGCCGCCAAGTCTGGCGCAACACCCATAGCGCGCTTGATGGCTGCGGCGAGCAAGGCCGCCCTGCCTGGAATCACCACTTCGGAAAAAAGCTCTGGCACGTCCAAAGACGCGCGAAAGAAGGGTGGCAAATCCAGTGGGAAAGGCCCTTCTTCTTCCTCTAAGGCAGGCAAGGCCACAAAATCCACCAAGGGCAAGACGTCTACCAAGGCCAAGGGCAAGAGGACAGCCAAACCGGCGAACAACAAGGATGCAGCCGCCAAGAAACAGACAGAAAGCTCAGGCGGAGCCGCGGCGGCCAAGGCCAAAGGGTCGAACAGCCCGAGCACGAGGAGAGCCGCGCAAGAGGGCGGTGCCGCTAAAGCCAGCGCAAGCAAAGTAGGTGCGGGCAAAAAACAGGCCAGCGCCACGAAAAAGGCCAAAAAGTCTTCGGCCAGCACAACGACGGAGACCAAAGCCAAGGCCAACGGCAAAACCCAGAGCGCTGCCAAGGCCAAGACAGGCGCCCAAAATGGCACCAAGGCAAAGGCCAAGTCTGGCGACAAGGTCCAAGGAAATGTCAAGGCCAACGGCGGTGTCAAGCCGAAGGCCGGTACCAAGGCTAAGGCTAACGGCGGTACCAGCGCAAAGGCCAACGACAACGGCGAGACCAAAGCAAAGGCCAGCGCAAAGGCCAAGGCCAACGACAACGGCGGCTCCAAGGCAAAGGCAAACGGTGGCGGCGTAAAATCGAAGGCCAACGCAAAGGCCAAGGCCAACGGCAACGCCAAGGCAAATACCGGCGCAAAGAAAGCCGGACCCGCTCACGCGACTCCCGCGATCAAGCGAACGCCCATCGAAACAATACGCGCACTGCCCTCAACAATCGGCACCAAGGCAACCGAGGCAAAAGACTGGGCAACACAAAAGGGCCGTACGCCCCTGCTCATTGTCGTTGTCTCCATACTCGTTATCTACGTAATCGGTTCGCTGGTTTTCTCTAACATCTATTTGCCTGGAACCACCGTAAACGGCGACGATGCCTCTATGCGCAGTGCCGACGCGCTAACGGCCCAAGCCCAAGAGGCGAGCAACAACTACAAGCTCAACGTAAGCGGTGACGGCGCGAACTTTTCGCTTGCCGGCTCTGACATCGACTTTGCGTTTGACGTAGGCGCTTACGAGCGCAACGCCAAAAGCCACCTATTGGGCTGGGCATGGCCCGTTGGCATATTTTTGCCAAAGGACTACCTAGTGTTGGATGGAGTGTCATTCAACAGGGATGCAGTGCAGTCTGCCGTGGACTCGGCCATCGAGCCCGTGAACAAAAACGCCACGGCACCCAAAAACGCCACCATTTCTTACGACGCAGGCAAGAATTCCTTTGTTGCCAACAAAGAGCAGAGTGGCACCGCAATTTCCTCGCAAAACACCATGGATGCAGTCTGCAAAGGAATCGGCGAGCTACGCACTCAGGTGGATCTGGGCGAGGCCGAGCTTCAGCAGCCTGCAACCAAGGCAGACTCGGAGCAGATGGGCGAAGCCATACGCAAGGCAAACGAAATCAGTAACAGGGAAATTGCGCTCACCGTTAACGGAAATACGGTGAAAACCGTAAACGCCGAGCTCATCCGTCCCTGGCTCAAGGTGGACGATTCATACAACGTCGTGGCGGACCTCGACCTTGTTACCGACTGGGCGAAAAGCGACCTCTCGCGCGAGGTAGACACCGCCGGCACGGCACGCACCTATACTCGTACAAGCGATGGCAAGCGCATAAACGCCATTGGCGGTGGATCATATGGCTGGAACATGAACGGAGCCGAACTGGCAAAGATAGTCTGCGACCACATAACCTCAGGTTCCACCGAAAGCATCGAAATACCCATGATAACCAAGGGCGAGGTATACGTACACGGCAAGCAGGATTGGGGTCCGCGCTACGTAGACGTCGACCTCGCCGAGCAATACGTGCGAATGTTCGACGAGAATTCAAACATCGTAATGGAGTCCTCATGCGTCTCGGGCAACTTGGCCGAGAACAACGAGACAGTAACGGGTGTCTTCTATCTGGAGAAGAAGGAGTCTCCCGCAATTCTTGTTGGTCTGGACGAAAATGGCGACGGAGAGCCTGACTACGAGAATGAGGTCCAATTCTGGATGCCGTTCTATGGGGGCTATGGCCTGCACGACGCCCTGTGGCGCAGCTACTTTGGCGAGGACTTGTATAAATATGATGGCAGCCACGGGTGCGTGAACCTGCCCTACTACGCAGCCGAGCAGCTCTACGACCTCATACGCGTTGGCGACCCCGTGGTGGTGCACTACTAAGGCGCACTGCGTAAATCTGGCGACTGTCCCGAACGCCCCTGTCCCCGACGAAACGTCAAATCCGAGAGGAGACGCTTCGTCGGGAGCAAACGGGGTCGGACAGTCGCCAGATTGGTATCACCCAGCCTCAGCCAATCCCCAGCGCCATACCCACGAGCCGCACGATCAAGGCCACGACCCAGGCGATTCCGCACTGCAGCGCCACCACGCCAATTGCCCACGCACCGCCAAGCTCGCGCTTGATGGAGGCAATCGCAGCGACGCACGGCGTATAGAGCAGCGAGAACACGAGCATGCATGCCGCCTGCAGCGTGGTAAGCGCAACGGCCACACCACCCGAGCTCTTAAACAGGCTATCCATAACGGCAACCACGCTCTCCTTTGCCATAAACCCGCTTATGAGCGAAGTGACAATGCGCCAGTCGCCTAAGCCCAAAGGAGCAAGCAAAGGGGCAACGGCGCCAGAAACCATGGCAAGGATGCTCTCCGATTCGTCGCTCACCAAATCAAGATAGAGGTTCAGATGCGAAAGAAGCCATACCACAATGGTCGCAATGAGGATTACCGAGAAGGCCCTCTGCAAAAAGTCCTTGGCCTTCTCCCACATGAGCATAAACGTGCTGCGCGGGCTCGGAAGACGGTAGTTGGGCAGCTCAAGTACCAGCGGTACTGCCTCTCCCGTAAATACGAACTTCTTGTACACAAATGCGGCAACGATTCCGCACACGATTCCCAGCAAATACAGGCTGAGCATAATGAGCCCCCCGCGCCCAGGAAAGAATGCGTCCACGAAGAAGCCGTAGATGGGAAGCTTGGCAGTGCAGCTCATAAACGGCGTAAGGAGGATGGTCATGCGTCGGTCGCGTTCCGATGGAAGCGTGCGAGTGGCCATTACCGCCGGCACGGTACACCCAAAGCCAATGAGCATTGGCACGATGCTTCTGCCCGACAGGCCGATCTTACGGAGCGGCTTATCCATAAAAAACGCCACGCGCGCAACGTATCCCGAGTCTTCCAAAAGCGAAAGGAAGAAGAACATCACCACGATGATGGGCATGAACGAGAGCACCGACCCCACGCCCTCAAGGACGCCGTTTACCACGAGCCCGTGTATCGCATCGTTTACCCCAACGCTGGCAAGTCCAGAGTCCACGGCATCTATTACCAGGGAAATGAGCTCTTCCAGCCTCTCCTGCAACCATGCGCCAACCACATTGAACGTCAGGTGGAAGATGACGAACATAATGGCCACGAACATGGGAATGGCGGTCCATCTGCCCGTAAGGATCTTGTCAATGCGACCGCTGCGCTCATGCTCTTTGCTCTCTTGCGGCTTGGTAACGCACGCATCGCACACGCTAAAGATGTACGAGAAGCGCATGTCCGCAATGGCGGCGGCTGCGTCGAGTCCTCGCTCCGTTTCCAGCTGACGCACAAGGTGTCCCAGCATCTCGCGCTCGTTCTTGTCTAGGTCGAGCTGGTCGATAATGAGCTCATCACCCTCTATCACCTTGCTTGTTGCAAAGCGGATTGGCAGTCCCGCACGTTCGGCATGGTCTTCTATAAGGCGCGCGGTGGCTTCCAAATAGCGCTTGAGCACTTCCCCGTACTCACTGTAAAGACAACGATCCATACGCTCGGGCGGCTCTTGATAGTGCGCGATGTGTATGGCATGGCGCACGAGTTCCTCAACGCCCTCGCCCGTGGACGCGCAGATTGGCACCACCGGAACGCCAAGCATGTTTTCCATGCGGTTTATGTCCACCGCACCGCCATTGCCCGTGAGCTCGTCCATCATATTGAGGGCGATGACCATGGGAGTGTCCGTCTCGAGACATTGCAAGGTAAGGCAAAGGTTTCGTTCGATGTTGGTCACGTCCACAATGTTGATAATTGCGTGGGGATGCTCCCCCAACACGAAATTGCGAGAGACCAACTCCTCGCTTGAGTAGGGGGAGAGCGAATAGATTCCCGGCAAGTCCGTGACCAGCGTGTTTGCGTGGCCGCGAATTGGGCCGTCTTTTCGATCCACCGTAACGCCCGGAAAGTTTCCCACGTGTTGGTTTGAACCCGTGAGCTGATTGAAGAGGGTTGTCTTCCCGCAGTTTTGGTTTCCGACCAAGGCGAACGATAGAACGGTATCGCCAGGCAAAGGGTCGCCGCTTCCCTTGGGATGAAACTTGCCCTCCTCACCATAACCTGGATGTGGCAACTCGGAACTTGGCTGTTGGATTTTCGCGGCTGGAGACGAATCGTCTTCATCCACGTCGTCTGGCACGGGTTCCACCTCAATCCTTTGCGCATCGTCGAGGCGCAACGTCAGCTGGTAGCTATGTATGCGCAACTCCATGGGATCGCCAAGCGGAGCGTACTTAATGAGGGTAACACGCGCGCCTGGGATAACTCCCATGTCTAAGAAATGCTGCCGAAGTGCGCCCTCACCACCAACCGAACGTACGATTGCACTCTTCCCTATTTCCAGTTCTCTTAGCGTCATGAGCGCTTTCCTCGCTGTTCCTCTTTATTGTTGCAGGGCACGTGTGGGAGTAAGGCCTTGTCCCGCTCCGCTACTCGCGTGAACTCAGGTGGAAGGCAAGCGCGCCAATGAGGTTGGCCTCGTTACCGAACTTGCACGTAACTATTTCTGGCTTTCCAAAAGGAAGGAAGTCCATGCTTGGGGCAAATACGGCGTCTACGGCATCCGCAATGAGCTTCGTAGTTTCCGGGCGCGCCGATATGCCGCCGCCTATGGCATAGCGTTCGAGATCGAGCACGCTCTGCAAGCTCAAAATACCCGCTGCTGCCTGGAAGGCAAACTCATCCAACACGGCTTTGGCCTCCTCTTCGCCCGCTTCATACGCGTTAAAGAGCGTGACGCCATCGGCCTCTTGCAGCCCCTTCGCGAATGCGTACTTCTTCGTGATGGCGGCGGCGGAGATTCTCCCCGACCACATAGTGTCGACGTTTCCCCAACCAAGCCCTCCTTTTAAGGCGCTATGCTCGGTAATAAAGAGCGAAAGCTCGCCTGCGCCACCTGTGGCACCCATCCACACCCGGTCGTTTATTACAATACCTCCGCCTATGCCCGTGCCCAGCACGAGCACAGCACCGCTATGCACGTCTGCAAGCGCGCCCTTCCAATTCTCGGCGCTCGCCGCACACTTTCCGTCATTCGCAATAGTGCATGGCTTGCCAAATACGGCACCATACTTCTGTGCCGCCGGGTAGTCGTGAACCCATCTAAAGGCTCCCCCCGTATGGGCAATGCCAGCCGCAGTGTCTATGCGTCCCGGCATGGATATGGCAACGCCTTCCACCTCAAAGTCCAAAACGGCATCGCGCACGTTTTTTAGCGCCTCAAGCGTTCCCTCCTCGCTCTTGGTTTGTGCGGGCACCTTCCCCTGGTGAACGAGCTTACCCGCTTCATCCATAATCGCGTATTTTATGAATGTGCCGCCAATGTCCAAAACCAAATACTGCTGAGCCATGGATGTCTTCCCTTCGCCGTCATAACTCGTACATGCAATGATACAGAACGCGGGCGGCTCTGTCCTGCGATCAAACGAACCCGATGGCTACTGTGCGAACCTCGTGTCTGCGATGCGGCCCGCATACGACTCTACGCTCGCTTCGCTCGCTCACTTCGTGAGTCGCCGTATGCGGGCCGCATCGCAGACACGAGGTTTGAATAAGTCAGCCCAATGCCAAATCGATTGCGACGGTCGCAAGTTGGCACGCCAAACCCACACTCGGTTCTGTATGATGGTTATGGCAAGCAGTGGTCGGACAAAGGGGAATGCTTCGAGCGATTGGGAGGCTCACATGAAACTAAAGACCAAAGTCATACTCGTTGGTGCTGCAGGGGTAGCCGTTATCGCCGGCGCCCGCTATATAGTTAAGGTGGTCAAGCGCCACACCAAGCGCGTCCTCGACCGAAAGATGCGCAACGCCCTCCGTGACATAGTACAAATGCACGCAAACGACTTCGTGTCCGACGAGGGGCTCGGCAAATCGCTGTTCATGCGTTATGTGGATAAACTCGATACCTCACAGCTCATCAAACTATGTGCACTGGTGCAGGTTGGGTACTTCATCAAGGTTTCCCAGATTAACCCGCTCAGCGCCAGCAAGGAAGAGGTGCGGCGTGCCGTAGACAAGTTCCTCGTAGAGGAGCGCCTGGCACCGACCGACCGTGAGGGGCTGCTCGAAGCACTCGATACATCCGATGCCCAGGATGCTCTTGTGGCCGCGTTCTACGTAGTCGGCAACGCATAACCCGGAGAGACAACATGCGCAAGCAAACAAAGATCATCTGCACCATGGGGCCCTCTACAGAGAACGATGACGTCCTTCGAGACATGCTCAAGGCTGGTATGAATGTCGCACGCCTTAACTTTAGCCATGGCTCTCACGAATACCACCGCAAGAACATCGAGCGGGTTCGTCGCATTGCGAAGGAAGTCCACAAAAACGTAGCGATCATTGCCGACACCAAGGGCCCCGAAATCCGCACGGGCGAAACCAAGGATCACAAGCCCGTACAGCTACAGGCCAAACAACACACCATAATCACTGTCGAAGAGGTGGAAGGCACGAGCGAACGCTTCTCCTTGGATTACAAGACGCTTCCCAAAGAAGTCAAGCAAGGCTCCGTTATCTTCATAGACGATGGCCTCTTGCGACTTGAGGTCGAGTATGTGGACGGCAACGACATCCACTGCATCGTGGTGGACGGCGGAGAGCTAAACGAACACAAGGGAGTAAACATTCCCAATCTCAAGCTCAATCTTCCCGCCGTATCCGAACAGGACAAGCTTGACATAGCCTTCGCCTGCGAGATGGGAGTGGACGCCATAGCCGCATCGTTTGTATGCGAGGCCAAAGCGGTAAACCAGATTCGCTCCCTCTGCGCATATTGCGGTGCTCCGTATATGCTCGTCTTCTCCAAGATAGAGTCCGCACTCGCAGTGAGCAATTTCGACGAGATCCTGGAGGCGTCAGACGGCATCATGGTTGCGCGTGGCGATCTGGGCATCGAAATACCGCCCGCAAAGGTACCGTACACTCAGAAGGAAATCATCCGTAAGTGCAACGAGAAGTACAAGACCGTAATAACCGCCACGCAGATGCTGGAGTCCATGAGGCACAGCCCTCGCCCCACCAGAGCCGAGGCAGCCGATGTGGCTAACGCCATCTTTGATGGAAGCGACTGCGTTATGCTGAGCGGCGAAACCGCTGCCGGAAAGTATCCATTGCAATCGGTTCGTATGATGACCGAGATTTGCGTGAACGCCGAGGAGCATTTGGACGAAAAGCATGACTACCACGACATGGGTGGCCTGGAGAATGTAGGCGGCGCAACGAGCTTTGGCGCCGTGGAGACGGCACAGCGCGTGGGCGCCGTCGCGCTGCTTTGTCCCACGAACTCGGGAAAGACCGCGCGTACCATGTCGGTCTTCCGCCCAAAGCTGCCAATTCTGGCCACCTCCCCCCTGCCCGCAGTCGTACGACGCACCTGCTTCTATTGGGGCGTCGTCGGACTTCTTACCGAAGAGCAGCAGGGGTTGGCAAAGACGTGCTACGACGCGCTCAAGACCGCGCGCGACAATGGATTTGTGAAGGACGATGAGCTCGTGGTCATAACGGCTGGCGACCCTCTCTCGTCGCCATTCACAAATAACGGCTACGAGACGGCAACCAACGTGTGCATGGTTGCGCAAGCCCTCTAGAGGCCCAAAAGACCCGCGTGCATGGTTACACGCGGGTCCTTTTCGTTGACGCTCACGCCCCGCTACCACGACCGCCGCAATTGGCTCCGCGCTCGCTTCGCTCGCTCACTCCGTGAGTCGCCACTCGCGGGCGGTCGTGGTGGCGGGGCGTGAGCGTCAACTTTTTTCCTTTTTGGTATATCCTCGCTTTTTGGGCATAGCCTCAAAATGACATCCATGGGATGCTAAACTCATTCATATCTTCACACACCCAGTTCAAAGATGGAAAGTTAAAACATGGCAGGCTTTCTGGCACGCAAGGAACAGGAATTCGTACGGCGTGGGTCGTGCTATAGGGCCTATTCGGTACTGTTTATTCCGTGTGCGCTACTTGTGTTCTTCGGCCTCTTCTCGAGCGGCCGCGAAATCATTTGGAACATCGACGGACTGGGCCAGTACTATCCGTTCTTCATATACGAAGGCCAGTGGATTCGCAGCATAGTAGGGAGTCTTTTCTCGGGACAAGGACTACAGGTTCCGCTGTGGGAATGGTGCAGCGGCTACGGAGCGGATATCCCCACGACATTCGATGTCTTTTTGGACCCGCTCAACCTTGTTTCCGCAATTACGCCGCCCTCCTTGAGCGAGTGGGTCTTCCAACTGCTCGTTTTGCTCAGGCTCTACCTCAGTGGCCTTGCATTCGTGTTCTATTGCCGCACGCGTGGCGAGAACAAGACGGGTACCGTCATTGGTGCCCTCTTGTATGCTCTTTGCGGCGCTGGGCTCACCGGCGTGCGATGGAGCAGCGGACTTCATGCGCTCATGCTCTTTCCCGTTATCCTTGCGGGCGCTGAGCGCATCCTCGCACACAAGAAGCCCTGGGTCTTTGTTGCGTCGCTCTCCGCACTAGCCATCATGTCATATTACTTCACCTATATGGCATGCCTGCTTTTGGTTGGATACCTTGTCGTTCGGGTGGTGATGGTGGAGCGCCCTCACCTTACGGTTGGAAGATTCCTCAGATGGGTCGTGATCTTTGCAGGTCTTGTGATTCTGTGCCTCGTAATCGCTGGCTTTGCCATCGTGCCAGCCGTATCGGCACTTCTTGGCATGAATCGACTGGTGGACCAGGCAACCACCGTACCCCTCTTGTATAGTCCTCTGTACTACATGGACTTCTTTTCGGGCTTCCTCTCAACAGACGAGGTGGGTAGCGACACCTACCAAGGCTTTGGCGGCTTAGCGCTCTTTGGATGCATCGCACTCTTTTCTCAAAAGAAGAAGAACGGTGAGCTCAAACTGGTATTTATAGTGCTCACCGCATTCATGCTCATCCCCCAGGTTGGAAGCGTCTTCAATGGGTTTAACTATGCGTCCAACCGCTGGGCATGGGCCTATAACCTGTGCATGGCATTAATCCTCGTTCGCAGCGTTCCTGAGCTCCTTAAGGCAGATGGTGTCTTGCGCAAACGAATGGCACTGGGCTGTGCATGTTACGCACTGCTGTTTCTTATCCCCTATTGCCGCAGCGAGGCAAACGTTGCCGGCTTTGCGGCAATGCTGTGTGCTCTCGTGCTTCTTGGCACCCTTACGCAGAGCACCCGCAGCCGCCTGCCACTTCTTCTTGCGCTCTGCGTTACGCTTGCCGTCAACGGGTTTTACTTCCTGTCTTCTCAAGAAGACGGCATAGGTAGCTCCCAAACCCCTCTTGGCATGGCATATCCCAAGCTCACAAGCGCCTCGAACGACAGTCCCGCCCTCGATGTTGCGCAAGACCAGTGGTGGCGCTACGACGAGGGATGGCTCCCCAAGGCGATGGTCCACCGCATCCCCAACAACAGCTTGGTGTTAGGTCTACAAGGCATAGACTTCTACAACAGCGTATACAACGACCGCGTGGACAGGTTTCATACCGAGCTTGCCATCGCAGGCGACAACATCAACTTTAGGTATGTGAGCCTGCAGGGACGTTCGGACCTCATGGCATTGCTTGGGGTGAGATACTACGTCTACCGCAATGACGGCACCGACTCACTTCCCTTTGGGTACCCTGTCCAAAACGTGGTTGCGCAGCGTGACGTTATGGGGCTCAACCATCAGGTCGTCGAGGCGAAGAACTCGCTGCCTCTTGGAATCGCGTTCGACAAGGCGCTTATGCACAGTGACTACCTATCCCTTACGCCCATGCAGCGCCAACAGGCACTCCTGCAATCGGTTGTGCTCGAAGATGACAAGATGGGACCGAACGACAGGGATCGGAAAACGGAAGGCGCGGAGTTTGTCTCCCCGTCGTCGCTGCAGTTTGAGGATTCTTCCGTCCCGTTTGAGGTTTTGTCGTCATCGGGCGTTGACGCGCAAGAAGGCCGCTTTGTGGTGAGCGAGCCCAACTCTTCCATCACGTTTTCCTGTAAGGGTAGCGCACAGGCAAACACATATGTGTACCTTACCAATCTGGAGTATGAGAACGCTTTGCCCTCCAAGCTTGTACCCGAGGAGCAAATAAAAGACCTGCCGTGGCATTACCGAGCAAACCTGATGCTGCAGGATCTCTCGTACGTCGAGCCCATTGACTACGAAATATCCATGCGCGGCAACGCAACCACCATGACGGGTTTTTTGCCCAACAGCCTTCCCAGCAACCATATGTATGGAGGGAAAGACACCTGGCTTGTGAACATAGGGTATGCGGAGCAGCCCGTAACCAACATAACCGTCACGTTTGACAAGCCGGGTATCTATACCTATGACAACATGCAGGTGCTCACGCAGACCCATGCACATTTTGACGAATGGATGCACCAGCGCGGTGCGGCGACGCTGCAAAACGTCAAGCAGGGTTGCAACCGCCTTACGGGCAACATAGATCTTGAGCAAAACCAAACCCTCCTGCTCACCGTTGCCTATAGCACGGGATGGACGGCCTACGTGGACGGCAAGGAGACTCCCCTGCTTTGTGGCGATACGGGCTTCATGGCGCTTGACCTTGCGGCTGGCCATCACGACATCGAGCTTCGCTACCAAACGCCTGGCATTGTAACAGGCTTTGCCGTTACGGGTGCGGGTTTGATTGCTCTGGCTGTACTGGCTCTTGTCCTCAGGCGTCAAGCAGCCTAGCATCTGGAAACATGGTGATTGCCAAGATTGCGTGCAGCAAGACTGCGAGGCCGTTGGGTTTGCTGAGATTGCGAACGGTGCGGCAGCGTTTGCTCGAATCAAGAACGGTGCGATGGGAGTTGCCCTAATCGGCCACAGTGTGGCGTTTCCCAGCAAATCGATTGACGCGGTTGCTGGAATTAGCCACAGTGTGGCGTTTCTCAGCAAATTGTCCCGCACCGTTCGCAAATCCAGCAAACCCGGCCGCTGGAAGTCTTCCCTCACGGCGCGCATTCTGAGCAAGTTCAACGACCTACCCACTTCCTTCACTCTGGCCTTGTGCAAATAAGGTGCCTCCAACCTGCATGCGGTATACTCGACTCACGCAATTACAAGGACATGCACATGAAGCAACTGCAACAAAAGCACTCTGTTATTACAGGCCGTGGCGCGACGGCCATTTACCTCGCGCTTCTGCATTGCGCTTCGCAACGCAAGGCCGCAGACGGCCAGCAACATACCCTGCTTGCCCCGGCAAACGTGTGCTACGCGGCGCTTTATCCCGCGCTTTACGCAAATTGGTCCGTACGCCTGGCAGACGTCTCACCCGTCGACGGCAACCTCACTTTCGACCTCGTCAAGCAAGCGTTCGATGAGCATCGTCCCGACGTCCTCCTCGTTCCCCACATGTACGGACAGCCAGTGGCCGATATGCACCGCATCCAAACACTCTGCCATGAGCAGGACGTGATCCTCATTGAAGACTGTGCGAGTGCCATGGGTGGTACGTATGTGGGTGGTCCACTTGACGGTTATGCGCTGGGTACGGCAGGTGACTACGCCGTCTTTAGCACAGGGTACGCCAAGGTCGTCGAGGTTGGATTTGGAGGATTTCTTACAAGCGAGTCCGATTCTCTTACCTGGGCAAAGGAACTCGAACGCGACCTACCGCTTCGCAGCAGCCAAACGGAGCAAACGGAAACGCTGTTTAGCAAGGTCTACCGCACCTTGCGCTCTTATCCCGATGGCGCCTTAGACAAGGCCATATACGAGGTATTGCCCACCGCGTCACGAAGCCTCTTCCTGTTTAGGCTCAGCGAGAGCGAAAAGAGCTCCGTCCGCGATTCTCTGGATAGTTTGGACAACACCGTAAAAACGCGTCGGGAGCTCCTTGCTTCCTGCGAACAAGTATGGACAAACGCCCGGCCAAGGAATGCGCACACGTTCCCCTATTGCCCTGGCTCCGTTCCCTGGCGTTTCTCTTTCTTCGTTCGTCCAGGGGTGCATCGTCCGCTTATTGACGCGTGCCTGCGGGAGGGCATTCCCATCTCGGACTGGTATCCCAGCATAGCTCCCATGCTTGGCGACACGGGCTCATATCCTGGAGCGGAGGAAAACGAACGGTCCATTCTCAATCTTCCGCTTAACGCACAAACGCGTGACAAGACCATCATGCAGGTCCTCTCTCTTTTGTCCGACCTGCAGAGAGGAGAGCAGCTTTGAGGCAGCTCATCAGCTTTGTTATTCCTTGTTACCACAGCAACGAGACCGTAGGTCAGGTTGTTGACGACATATTTGCCGTGGTAAAAGACGACGGACGCTACGACGCAGAGGTCATATTGGTAAACGACAATCCACCCGACGATACGTGGAACGTCATACTGGATATCTGTGCCAAGCATCCCAACGCCCATGGCTTTTGCATGACACACAACTTTGGCCAGCACGCCGCGCTCATTGCCGGGTACGGGCAGGCAAAAGGCGACATTATTGTCTCACTCGACGACGATGGCCAGACTCCCCCGGGCGAGGTGTTCAAGCTCATTGACACCCTTGGCGGAAGCGTGGACCTGGTATACGCATCCTATCCGGAAAACGCCTACGCGTCGCTCTTTCGCAAGCTCGGGAGCAAGGCAAACGACAAGATGGCCGAGATACTCATAGGCAAGCCCAAGGGCATATACCTTTCGAGCTACCTTGCAACTACGCGTGGCGTTATTGATCGCGTGCTTTCGTACAAGGGTCCCTACCCTTACGTGGATGGGCTCATGCTACAGTGCTGCACGTCAGTCGCTCCCGTTCCCGTTGAGCACAAGAGCCGCGTGTCCGGCGAAAGCGGCTACTCGCTTGGCAAGCTCCTCGGTCTCTGGCTTAACGGATTCACCTCGTTCTCGGTAAAGCCCTTGCGCATTTCCGTCTTTATAGGCTGTGTCTTTGCAGCTCTTGGCTTCTTGATAGGACTGTTCGTCTTCATTCAGAAGCTAGTATTGCGCGACGACATCGACGCCGGTTGGTCATCCATCGTATGCCTCCTCATGCTTATGGGAGGAATGATTATGATGATGATAGGCATGGTTGGCGAATATGTGGGGCGCATTTTTATGAGCATCAACAACGCACCGCAGTACTACATTCGCCAAAGCACCGACGAGGTGCTTAACGCTCAGCACGAACACGGCAAAAACAGCAAGGATGAACGAAAGGAAACGCTATGAAAAAGTGCCTAGCGTGCACGGTTCTTGCCGTCCTTCTCTGTCTTGGCATCCTCTGTGCATGCGGTCATGCCCCAGCTTCGCAAGAAGGTGGGGCCGACGGTTCGCAGCAGCAGGCAAGTCCCACACAAACCGATCTGGAGAGCACGTCCTCAAGCAACGCGACGGATGGCTCCAGTTCCGCAACCGCGCAACAACAATCCCCCGACACGCGCGCTGCCGACTTTGCGGTGGACCCCACACGCAAGGACTGGAACTTTGAGGCGCCGGCAACCAAGACGGTATACCTCACCTTTGATGACGGACCATCCGAGAACACCCAACGCGTACTGGACGTCCTCGACCGCTACGGCATTAAGGCGACCTTCTTCGTAACGGGCATGCACCCGGACTACTTCCCCATGATTGCCAAGTGCCATGAGGCCGGTCACACCATTGGCATGCATACCTACACCCACGACTACGACAAGGTGTACGCCTCGGTTGACGCATACTGGAACGATCTCAACCAAATCGCAGACGTCGTGCGCAGTCAAATTGGCTACGTCCCCTGCTTCATTCGCTTCCCGGGCGGTTCCTCCAACACCATCAGCGCCAACTACACCAAAGGCATTATGACCGAGCTTGCGCAGGAAGTTCAGGATGCTGGCTATCAGTATTACGACTGGGACGCCAGCTGCGGCGACGGCGCAGAACACACCGCAGACGAGCTCGTTGAGGCATCGATGGCCGACACCTCCTATGGCTACAAGAGCATCGTGTTCCTCATGCACGATGGTGTGGCAAAGGAGAGTACCGTGGAGGCCCTACCGCGCATTATTGAATACTTCAAGCAGGAGGGATACGAATTCGCGCCCATCGACCGCTCCACGTGCGTGCCTCATCATGGCATCGGCAACTAAACTCGGACGTGGGCAACTTAAAAGGCAAGCATACGAGAGGAGGCAGCATGAACATACAGATCTTTGGCAGCAAGAAGAGCAGCGACTCACGTAAGGCCGAGCGCTGGTTCAAGGAGCGCCGCATACGCTTCCAGTACATAGACATGCGCCAAAAGGGAATGTCAAAGGGCGAGCTTGACTCGGTTGCCCGCGCAATAGGCAGCTACGATTCGCTTATAGACAAAAACGCCAAGGATGCCTATGCAGTCGCACTTGTGCAGCACACACCCACACAAATGCTTCCGGACGTATTGTTGGAGAACCAGCAAGTCATTCGCACCCCAATCGTACGTAATGGCCGATTGGCAACCGTAGGCTTCGCGCCCGACCTGTGGAAGGAATGGGAGTAAGCATGCAAGACGTTTTAGTCGTGGGTATTGCGGGTGGCACGGGAAGCGGAAAGACCACATTTGCGAAAGCAGTCATGAGCAAGCTTGAGGGTAAGGCGACCTTTATCGCGCACGACAGCTATTATCGCGCTCACGACAACATGCCCTACGAAGAGCGCGCAAAGCTCAATTACGATCACCCGGACGCATACGAGACGGACCTCTTGGTGCATCACCTCGAGGAGCTTAAGGCTGGCAGGAGCATAGAGGTTCCGACCTACGACTTTTCGCAACATAACCGCGTGCCACAGACCACGACCGTTACACCCTCCCCCATTATTCTGGTAGAGGGAATCATGGTGCTCGCAGACGAGCGCCTGCGCAACCTTATGGACATCAAGGTCTTCGTGGACGTAGACGCCGACATACGCATTTTGCGACGTCTCAAGCGCGACGTCGAGGAGCGTGGCCGTAGCGTGCAAAGCGTAATGGACCAGTATCTTGCCACGGTAAGACCCATGCATTACCTGTTCGTGGAACCGTCCAAAATCTTCGCAAACATTGTTATCCCCGCGACGTATACCAACGACGTCGCGCAAGATGTGCTTCTCTCATACATAAACAACCGCTAAAGCAGTTGACAGCCCGCACCACGCGCCCGCGCCGGACCGCGCGCGGCTCCGCGCTCGCTTCGCTCGCTCACT
>JAFWKQ010000014.1 GCA_017545665.1 Atopobiaceae bacterium | reverse complement strand
TGAGCGAGCGAAGCGAGCGCGGAGCCGCATGCGGGGCGACGCGGGCGCATGCGCAAGGCGCGAACGGATCTGCCCACTCACGCAACGGAACATGAGTTATATTCTTCTATTGTGCAAGTCATCCCAAAACAACTGAGTGAACAGGAGAGGGGCGGCCATGGAAAGACCAACACGTCGGCTTGCGATTGCGGCCATTGCAATCGTGGCGCTGATTTGCGTAACGCTCGGCGCACTTGTCTCGTTGCCAACAAACGCACAGGCGGAGGACTCCACGTCGACGGAGCCCGTGTACCAAAAGCTCGACGAACTCAACGGGAAGCGCTTCGCCTACGTAAACGGCAGCGTGTACGACAAGGCCATTCAAAAGAAGCTTTCGGACACGACCTCAGACTTCTATCCCTCGCTGGCGGAATGCGTGGCGGCCGTGGAAGCCAATAAGGACAGCGCCGCCGTCCAGCTCTCGTACTGCTGTCAGCTTGCCGTCAACCGTCGCCCCGGCACGGTAACCTTGCTGCCAGAGCCCGTCGCCAAGGTTTCCGAAGGCTTCTTCTTCCCCAAGGGCTCGCCGCTCACCGCAAAGTTCAACGAGCTTATCGACCGCTTTGAAAAGGACGGCACCTTGGCAAAGCTCGAGAAGAAGTGGGTGGCAGCCGACGAGTCGGGCAAGACCCTGCCGCAGCAGGACTGGGAGGCCCCCAACGGCACGCTCAAGTTCGCCACGTCGGGCGTCATCGAACCCTTTAGCTACGTGGGAGAGGGCGGCACGCCCAAGGGTTACGACGTGGAGCTGGCGCTGCTTATCGCGCGCGAGCTGGGCTACCACCTCGAGACGTCCACCATCCCCATGGACTCCATCTTTGCCTCGGTGGACAGCAAGAAGGCGGACTTTGGAGGCACCCTTACCGAGACCCCCGAGCGCGCATCGGTATGCGACTTCAGCAAAACCGTAATGCCCACCACCATATCGGTAATCGTCCCCACCAAGGGAGGCGAGGCAAAAGCAGCGTCGGGCAGCATCATCGACAAGATCTCCGATTCCTTCCACAAGACGTTCATCGAGGAAGACCGGTGGCAGCTCATCCTTTCGGGCCTCGGGGTCACCATACTCATTAGCGTTTCTGCCGGAACGCTTGGTACGCTGCTTGGCTTCCTTACGGTGTTCGCACGTCGCAGCGGCGTAAAGTGGATAGGCAAAGTCATAGACGGCTACCACGCGCTCATGGGCGGCATACCGCTTGTGGTAATACTCATGGTGCTCTACTACGTTGTCTTTGGGTCCCTTAACGTCCCTGGCGTGGTCGTCGCCATAATAGCCTTTACGCTTTCGTTTGGGGCGACGTCCGGGTCCACCATGTGGACGGCGGTATCGAGCATAGACGTCATTCAGGAGGAAACGGGTCTCGCGCTGGGCTACACGCGGCAAAACGTGTTTAAGAAGATCATCTTCCCACAGGCCATGCAGCAGTTTATGCCGCAGCTCACGGGACAGTTCGTAAGCATGGTAAAGGACACGGCCATCGTGGGCTACATCGCGGTACAGGACCTCACGCGCGCAAGCGACCTCATTCGCAGCCGCACCATGGACGCGTTCTTCCCGCTCATAGCCACAGCCATTATCTATTTCCTGTTCTGCCGCATACTCGCGTGGGCACTCCGCAGAATAACCAAGCGCCTGGACGTCCGTAACCGACCGCGCAAAATCGAGGGGGTGCAGTAATGAGCCTTATAGAAGTGAGCCATCTGCGCAAGGAATACCCAAACGTAACGCCGCTCAAGGACGTTAACGCCACCGTAGAAGAGGGCGAGGTAATCTCGATCATAGGGCCCTCGGGCACCGGCAAGTCCACCTTCATACGCTGTCTCAACAGGCTCGAGACACCCACGAGCGGATCGATTGTGGTGGACGGCACAGACATGTGCGACCCAAACGTGGACCTTCCCCTCATGCGCCAGAAGATGGGCATGGTGTTTCAGAACTACGCCCTGTTTAGCCACAAGCTCGTGGTAGAGAACCTCATGATGGCGCCCATGGACCTCCTGGGGCTTTCCAAGCAGGAGGCATACGACCAGGCGCTGCGCCTGTTGGAGACGGTAGGCCTGCGCGACAAGGCCCTTAACTGGCCAGACGAGCTTAGCGGCGGCCAGCGTCAGCGCGTGGCCATTGCGCGTGGCCTTGCCATGAACCCAAAGATCCTGTTGTTCGACGAGCCCACGTCCGCCCTTGACCCGCAGATGGTAAGCGAGGTCTTGTCGGTAATTACCAAGCTGGCAGAGCAGGGCCTGACCATGCTCGTGGTTACGCATGAGATGCGCTTTGCCCGCGACGCCAGCTCGCGCGTGTTCTACATGGACCAAGGCGAGCTTTGGGAGGCGGGTCCACCCGAGCAGATCTTCGAGCACCCAAAGCGTCAGGAGACGCACGACTTCATATTCCGCGTACGCAGCTGGAAGTGGGACATAGAGACGCTGACCCCCGACTCGCTTGCCATGGAAGCGTCCCTTATCGCCTATTGCCAGCGCCAATTTTTGAGCGCACGCGCCGCAAACGCATGCCAACTTCTGATGGAGGAGATCGTAAACAACCAGCTGCTCCCAATCGCACGCAAACGCGGCATTGCGAATCCAGGGTACCACGTAATGCTCTCGGCGGGAGAAGGCGGCGTGGACATGGAGATAACGGTAGACTGCCGCAAGCTGTTCGTCGAAGGAGGCACGCCCACCGAAGATGAGGCAGACGCCCTTTCGCTTACCATAATCGAGGGGCTCTGCGATCACTGGGAGCAGGTTGAGCCAGGCCTCATAAAGCTTTACGTGCGCCAATGACAAGGCGCTCGCTTGCGTGAATGCTTGCGGCCGTCCGTCGAAGCGTTTGTTTGGGCCACTCGGGTAACCGGGTGGCCCTCTTTGTATATAATCCGCAATTGTCATTCAATTATTGGAAAGGCGACCGCATGCGATACGAGGACACGCCCGACGCGCAAGAATATGGGTGCGCCGCCGTAATATGCACCGCCGTGGAAGCAGAGAGCGTGAGCCTCAGGCAGATATTCGGCGGCGGATGGAGTCGTATTCACGTACCCGGAGACACTCAGCGCTACTATGAGGCAACGTTCGTAGACAAAAACGGCAACGGTCAGCTTGCCATTACCTGCCAGCAGGACGTCATGGGGATGCCGGCCGCCTCGGTGCTGGCAACAAAGGCCACCATGCTGTTTCGCCCACGCTACCTTATTATGTGCGGCATAGCCGCAGGCATTTGCAAGGACGCCGACCAGATGTTTGGCGACGTACTGGTTCCAAGTACGGCATGGGATTACTCAACGGGAAAGGTCGTGGGGCCAGACAAGTCCGAGATTCACTTTGGCTCCATTGGGTTTTTGCCTCGTCTCCACTCGTTGCGCTTGGACCCCGAGCTCAAAGAGCTGATGGACGAGCTCAGCAAGCCGGACGCGTGTGAATTCCACCTGCAAACCGACCCTTTGGCTTGCGGTCCTTCGGTTATGGCAAACGAGTTTGCGGTGGACCTTCACGTCCGCTCCCTCCTCCCTTCCACAGTAGGGTTGGGCATGGAGTCTTACGGAGTCTTCCTCGCCGCTTCCAACGCGCTCGAGCCGAGGCCAAAGGCATTGGCAATAAAGAGCGTTTGCGATTACGCGGACGAAGAGAAGAACGATTAGTTTCAGACCTTCGCCGCATTTACCGCCAGCAGGTTCGTGGAGTTTTTCCTTACCAGCAAGCTCGACTTCAGCGATTAATAACATCAGACAATGGGGAGTATCCCCTTTGCCTGGCTTGGCTATAATGGGGCGCAGCTTCTATTTGTTTGACGTTTGAAAGGAACAACCATGGCATCGTTGGATGACATTCGCGAGAAGATCGAAGGCATCAATCCGGAAGACATTGCCGCAGGCGCGGAGCTCGTCTCCGAGGCCGTGGCCGGCGAGGTGCAGAAGATCTCGGAAGGCATCGCAAACACGACCCCCGAGGACGTCTCGGCAGGCGCGGAGCTCGTCTCCGAGGCCGTGGCCGGCGAGGTGCAGAAGATCTCGGAGGGCATCGCAAACACGATCCCCGAGGACTTGGCCGCAGGCGCCGAGCTCGTTTCCGAGGCCGTAAGCGACGCCGTAAAGAAGGTCACCGAGCAGAAGTAACGTAACCCTAAGCAAGGGACAGGCAAGGGACAGGCCCTAAGTTGTGGTTTGGCTAAACCTCAACTTGGGGCCTGTCCCATATATAGGGTTTTCTCTACTTTTCGTCGAGCATCTCCTTAGTGGAGGAAACATACTGCGCGTTGGCGATGTCCTTGGCCTCTTTGAACTCAGCCTTACGCTCGGCATGCTTAGCCTTGGCCGAATCAACACGAGCCTCCACCTTGGCCTTGCGCTCCTCGCGCTTCTCGGCCTTCTGTGCCTTGCGCTCGGCACGCAGCTGCTCGCGAAGCTGATTCTCGTACTCTGCAGCAGACTGACGGGCAAGCTCGACTTCCTTTACCACGTCGGCGGCAAAGTGACGAATGATGGTGGTCTGATAGCCCTCAAAGGCGGCGTCAAACGCGGGCTCCTCTTCCTGCACCAGCGCCACGATGGCAACCTCGCCGTCGTAGAGCTTGCCAGCCGTCACCTCGAGCATCGAAGCGCTGTCGATGGCGTCGTCGGAGTCGAATGCGCTGCCAATGAGAGCGCCGGTGCCCGCACCAAGAAGGACGCCCAGGGGGCCGCCCAGGATGCCAACGATCGCTCCCACGACCGCACCCGTGGCGGTGTCGTCGGAGGTGACGCCAGCGGCGTCAAATGCGTCGGAGATGACGATGTTGTCGCCATCGCGCTTGAGCAGCGAAGCCTCCACTACGGAGTAGCCCTCGCCTGCGGGCTTGTTGCGCATCTCGGTAAAGGCCTTGTAGGCCTCGCTCTCAACATCGAATATCGCGGTTACTACGTTTTCCATTCTTGCTCCCTTCAGTTGAGCCATATGAACCTATTGCGTTAAGATCGCACATGCTTTTAGATGGTATCACTTATTGCCAACCAAGCATAAGCGGATACGCCACCCAGGGGAAAGGGGACGGTCCCCTTTGTACCCAAAACCGAAAGTGAGCCAAAGGGGACTGTCCCCTTTTTCCCGCTTTTTCAAAAACACCCCATGCTTGCGGTCGAACTCCGTTGCCATGCACCGCACGCCAAGCCTGTTTGCTATAGGCTTAATAATGCAGGTGGGCGACGCGCTAATAATGAGGTCATCCGAGCGCTTTTGCTCTAGATACCACGGAGCTATGCGGTTTCTGTTTTTGTCCCAAAACCGCTCAATCTGCACGTCAAAGTCGTCGACGAGCATGAGGTACTTAAAGAGCTCACGCTGCAAGCGGTAGTTAGGCATCTTGCCTAACTTATATTTGACAAAACACTTAACGATATGCGGGAAGAAAGTGAACCACATCTTGGGATGGTGATTCATGCACCAAAAGCCAAAGTCGATGGAACAGTCCGTAGGATATATTGTTCCGTCAAAGTCATAGACGTTCACCTACTCTCCCCTTACGCATAGATTTGGTTGTCCTCAGCCCAAGCTGGTTGTCCTCAGCCCAAGCTGGTTGTCCTCAGCCAAAGCCTAGCGTTTCTGAACGTCCAGGAGATCCTCAAAACCCGTGATCTCAAAGATCTCGACGATGAGCTGCGGAACGTTGATCACCTTTACGGTATCCTCCGAGCGTTTGATGACTTTCATGAGCACGCGCAGCCCGGCCGATGACAAGTACTCGAGCTTGTCCATGTCGATCACTACCGACGCACCCGGCGCGGCATCCATAGCCGCCATTGTTTGTTGGCTAAACTCCCCCGCATTCTTGGAGTCCACGTACCCCTCGGGGTACAGCGTTAGAACACCATCGTTTAGACTTGTTTTCATGTCCATTCTTTTCTCCATTCCCCATTAATCAACAGCCCATGGCAAAGACTTTTCTTGCAGCCGAGCGATTAGTCCCTCGCTAACTTGATGCTCGGTTTTTCGGCGATCGCCCTCCTTGCTTGCAGATGCACCGATTATCCTCACATCCCGATTGGTCACGCAAACGGCTCGTCTGAGTATCGCACAAGAGGTTAATAATGAATTGGCTTAGCGTGGAAGACGATTGCCGCAGCAGAGAAAACCAAAGAATCGCCATCACAAGACTCGTTGAGCCCAAGGTATGGCGCGACCTGCGCCACAGCGAGGCAGGCGAGTGTCGCGTCGCCGTGGGTAACAAGGTCGTGTGGGACGAGGCAGTCTGAACCACGGCTCCTTACGCCGCGGCAGGCAGCGATTTTTCCCGTTCGTAACGCGCGTGGTACTCGTCCAGAAGCTCGCCCAGGCGATGCCCGATCTCCGCGTAGTCGTCCTTGTTCAGGTTGGCAAGCGATATGCGCACGCATCCTTCCGGAGCGTCGAACCCTGGCCCATACATGAGCACGACCCCCTCCCGCTTGGCCAAGTCGCCAAGGAAGTCGACGTCGGTGACGTTTTCCTCCTTCCAGGCGACAAAGGCGTCGTCGTAGCGTTTCTTGACAAGGGCGTTGATGTCCACAATCGCGTAGTACTGCGCATTCTCGCGACTCGTATCGGGCTCGATGCCGAGGGTATCCATAAGCGTCGTGTAGCGCTCGTGCACGATGGCTTTGGACTGCTCGATGTAGGGGTCGTTGTCTGGATTTTATGAGGTGCGTGAGCGAGAGTAGGTCCATGAACACCTGGGAGGGCGTGGAGAGGCCGCTGGTGTGATACAAGCCAATGGAGCGGCTGTCGGCGCACAGGCGCTCAATAAAGGGCATCTTGCTTGTGTTGCTGGACACAATGGAGTACTCGTGCGTAAGGTCAGCCTTGTCTTCGTCGGGAAGCTCTGCAATTAGGCGATCCACCACGTTCTCCTTGTTCATGGCAACCATGCCCACGCGCCATCCCGTGGCGCCGTAGAGCTTGGAGTACGAGTACACGAGGATCGTGTTGTGCGGCAGCGCGCTATAGACCGTTTGGAAGTCGTTCACAAACGTGCCGTACACGTCGTCGGTAAGGATGATGAGGTTGGGATTCTTTTCCACCACCTTCTTTAGGCGCTCGAGCGTTGCGTTGGAGAGCGCATGGCTGGCGGGATTGGAGGGATTGACGAGAAAGAATGCCTTGATGCTGGGATCCTCGAGCTTAGCGAGCTCCTCCTGCGCGATGTCCCAGCTCTCCTGCGAGGTCGAAGTTACGTCCACCGATACCAGGCCATAGTCGTTTACGTCGGGAATCTGCAGGTAGGGGGGTGAAGATGGGCGTAGCGAGAGCGATTTGGTCTCCAGGCTTGAGCACATGATTGTGGCTGAGCGAGTGGAAGATGTAGCAGATGGCGGCTGATCCGCCCTCGGTGGGAAACACCTGAGTCTGGCCTTTGAGATCCACCCCGTGGTAGAGCGTTGACTGCAGGTATTCGTTGAGGATCGCTTCGGTGTAGGGCAAGCAACGGCTCGGTGTTGGGTAGTAGTCGCCAATGATTCCGTTGGTAAGCTCCATGAGCAGTGCTTCCTTGTCCATGCCAAGCTTGCTCACGCAGTAGTTGACGGCGTCTATGAGGAACTTGTCCGTATTGTTCGACGGGTCCATTGCTGCGTCAAAACGCTCTGCGACTCCCTTGGCTTCCCCATGGCCTGCCATGTCGCCCTCGTTCATGGTGCGTTGGCATTCGGACGTGGCAAAGTCCATGAGGCGCGAAAAGGCATATCGCGCCTTGGTGTTGATCCAGTTTGGGTTGCCCCGGCCGGCGTCGAGCGGCTCGTACCCCTTCTCGTTGCTCTTGGCAAGTTCGCGATGCTCAGCCGTTATGTCAAAGGCGCCCAGCTCCTTTTCCATCTGCCTGGCGGTTTCGTCCGTTGCCGATTGGGCAGAGTCGCTCGCAGACTGACCTGCGGTTCCACCTTGCTGTTGGGGCGCGCAGCCCGCAAGGACGATTGTGGCTGCCATAAACGGGCCAAAGGGGACAGTCCCCTTTGTACCCAAGTTAGTCAAGGTTATGTGATAACCTTGACTAACGACCGCAAGGAGTAAAGGTTATGGGCACGCTTCAAAGGCAAATGTGGGTCTCAAACGGCGCAGGAAGCTCTCGACGCCAAAGGGCCGACTCGTTCGCGTACGTGCTGGATCAACGCTCGAGCTTATGTTGTTAAAGATACAAGCCATGCCCTATTTCACCATAGACACAATGGTCAAGGCCACAAGAAGGTCCAAGCAGGCAGTGGGCCAAGCGGTGAAAAGGCCACTTGAGGTGCAAATTGTTTGCCAAAGCAACAGGGGAAAAAGGTCCCGCGTGTTCGAAGTGCCAGACGTGCTTGATGAGTTCAATATGGTTGAGCGCAGGCTTGCAAGTTCCTCGCGAGACACGAGTGTTGAGCTGCCCACTCGGCCAGTGCCAAACAGGCGGGTCCGGTAACGGCGGTGGGCCAAACTGCGAAGCGGGCCAAAGGGGACTGTCCCCTTTGGCCCGCTTTGGCGTCTATTCGCGCCGTCTGCGTCTAGCAATCGCAAGGACTGCGAGGCCAATCGCGGCGAAGGCAAGCGGAGAGGCGCTCGCGTCCGCCGTCTTTGCCGTGGCGGTTCTTGTGCTTGCGCTCGAGCTGCCCTGGGAGGCGGTGTTGCCGGACGCGTCGCTTGTGGTGTCGTCATCGGGGCTGTCATCATCGGGCGTCCCGCCGTTCTTCTTCCACTGGGCCTCGAAGGTGTGGTCTTCCGTTACCGTGTACTCGTCGCCAGGCTGATACTTCGAGCCCTTCCAGTAGTCGAAGGTGTAGCCCTCGCGCGTGGGCGCCTCGTGGACGGATATTACGGTACCGACCTCGTAGGCCTCAACGATGTCGTCGGTGCTGCCCTTGTAGGTGCCACCGTTGAGCTTGTAGGTGATGCTGAACTTCTGGGTGTTGGGGTTGGGGACAGAGGACCCGTACGTGTTGGTTACGATGAAGCCCTTTGCGACGTCGCCAGTGACGGCAGACTCGTAGCCCTCAACAGCGTCCTCAGTCACGGTGTAGGCAACCTCTTTCCCCGCTTCGTACTTGAGCTGATCGGCAAACTCCCAGTCCCAGTTGTCCTCTTCCGTAACCGTCTTCTTTTCGACTTCCTTCTGGTTGGCGCCCTCGCCCTTCATAAGGTGAACGGTAATCTGTGTCGGGCGCTTGCCTTCCTGGTTGTTGTTGTCGTTCCATACCTTGGTGCCAGAGATTCTTACCTTCTCGGGCGAATTGGTAATCGTAACGCCCTCGGTAAGAGCTCCGGTAATAGTGGCCTCATAGCCCTTAACAGGGTCTTCGACTATGTTGTAGTCGATTATTTCTCCGCCCTCACTCCAAGGCAGATCGGTAAAACTCCACTTCCAGTCGTCGGCCGCCGTCACTTTTTTGGAGGCCACCTCAATCTGGCCGTCGTTCTTCACAAGTCGGACGGTAATCTCCGACGGACGCATGCCTTCCGCATTGTTGTTGTCATCCCACACCTTGCTGCCCGAAATGGTGATCTTCTCTGGCACGCGCTTGTTGGTAACAACATAGCCGTTCGTGGCATCACCCGTAATAACGGGTTCTTCGTAGCCCTTTACCTGCTCTTCGCCAATCGTATATTCAATCGGTTCGCCCGCATTGGTCGTAGGCAGGTTGTTGAACGCCCACCTCCACGTTCCGTCTGAGGTTTCGGTAGCCTCGGTCTGCGCTGTCATTGAGCCGTTCGCGTAGAGGATGATAGTGGCGTGGTCGGGTCTCTTGCCATCTTGGTCGTCGTAGTCGTCCCATACCTTTGTGCCCGTAACCAACGTGGTGTTGGGTACGTGGGTGTTCGTAATGGTGAAGCCATCTGTAGCATCGCCCGTAATCTTGGAGTCGTAGCCGACCACGGGATCCTCGCCCACGCTGTATTCAACCTCTTTGCCATCGATCTTTTTGGGCAGGCCAGCAAACGACCAGTCCCACGTATTGGTGTTGTTCGACCCAGCAACCTCGGCAGTCTTCTTGAGCTTTACCTCGTTGGTTTCCTTATCCTTGGCCGTCAGCCGCACCGTAACACTTGCGGGGCGCGAGCCGTCCAGGTTGCCTTGGTCCTCCCACACCTTGGCGCCCCTTACGGTTACCGTATCGGGCTCATGTTCGCTCACGATGGTGTAGCCGCGTTTGGCGTAGCCGTAGTAGTACGTGGAGTACTGCGCTGGCTCTGGATCTTCGAGCACGGTATAGGAATAGGCATCGCCCCGCTCATCCTGCATGGGAAGGTTCGTAAAGGCCTCGCTCCATTCTGTGCTCGGGCTTATCGTAACCTTCTTACCGTCTTGCCGGACGCCGTTTCTGTATAGGTAAACTTCCCTGTCTTGTGGCCGCAACCCATCCTGGTCGTCGTAGTCCGCCCATACCTGATGAACTGTTACCTGGGTTTTGGTGGGGTCATATTTGTTGGTGATGATGCGCTCCAGCGTGCCGTCGGTGTAGTCCTGGCTTGTTTGTGAACTATAGGTCGCAATGTAGCCGGGTACAACATCCTCAGAAACGGTATAGACGATTTCCTTGCCGTTCTCGTATTTGGGCTGGTCCGTAAAGGTCTGCCACCAAACGTTAGGTCGCTGCTCGGTGGCATTGTTGGTTACCTCTTGCGAATCAATTTCGCGACCGTTTGCGTACAGACGGACGGTAACCGACTCCGGACGAGCGCCGGCAGCGTCGTTGCTGTCATCCCAAACCTTTATAACGGGCACTTGGGTCTTTGCGGTGGAGTGCTCGTTCGTAATGGTAAAGCCCTCTTTGAGCCCTTCGCTTTGGCTATAAGAGGGCTCAAAATAGCCAGCAACCGCGTCCTCGCGCACGCTGTATCGCTCGTTGTTGCCCTGCTCCAGCTCCGTAAAGGCACCGGACCAACCGTTGTCCTCGTCCAGAACAAGCGTCTTGCCGGTATCCACGCTATTATCCAAAAGGTGCACGGTAATCGAGTCTGGGCGCATGCCGTCGCGGTTGTAGTCGTCTTTCCAAATCTTGCGCACGCTAAGGCTCGTCTTGTTTGGCGTAAGGGTGTTGGTAATGGTAAAGCCCTTTTGAGCATTGCCGCCAATGGTAGCGGAATAGTTGTTTACTGGCTCTTCGGAAACGGTGTAGACAATTTCCTTGCCATCTTCGTACTTGGGCAGATGCGCGCCGCTATTGTCTGTTACAAAGATGCATTGCCAAGAGCTCGTGCTGGTAAGCGTCTTTCCGGCGACCTTTTTGCCGTTGGCAAAGAGGTAGACTTCCACAGATGCGGGTCGCGTATTATCGGCGTTGTAGTTGTCGTTCCACGCCTTGTACACGGGAACGCTCACCGCTTCGGGCGTATGCACGTTGTTGACAACAAAGCCCCTGGCGGCATCGCCGCCCGTGCTCGTCTTGTATCCAGCGACTTCCTCTTCCGCAACGGTGTATGTAATGGGATTGCCGTTTGCCTCCGTATCCAAGTCGGTGAAGGAGCCCGTCCAGCCATCGACCTCACTAAGCCTGAGCGCTTTGTTTGTGCTCTGGCCGTTTGCGAGCAGGCGCACGGTAACGGCCTTTGGACGTATGCCGTCGCGATCGTTGTCGTCGCTCCAAATCTTGGACACGTTTATTGAGGTCTTGCCTGGGGTGTACGTGTTAACAACGTCGAAGCCGTTCACCTCGCTCGTGTAGTTTTCTACGGCGTCCTCGGATATGGTGTAAACGATTTCCTTTCCGTCTTCGTTCTTATAGAGGTCCTTGAACTCCCAGCTCCAGTCGTCCTCTGCGGTTACCCTTTTGCTCTGGGTCTCTTTGCCGTTGGCATAGAGGCGTATAACAACAGACTCGGGTCGCGTTCCGTTCGCGTTGTTGTTGTCGTTCCAGATCTTCTTTCCTGCCACCGTGGTGGTCTCGGGTGTGTGCTTGTTGGTAACGGTGATTTCGGTATCGGTGGCGGAGCTACGCGTTATGGTCATGTTGAACACCGCGTTGTGCTCTTCGCGAACCGAGTAGACAATGGCCTGGCCGTTTTCCTTTACGGGGAGATTCTCAAAGGTATAGGTCCAGTCGTCGACTTCGCTTACCGTCTGCGGCTCGGCCGTGGATTTGCCGTTAGCCGTAAGCACTAGACGCACTGGCCCGCGCAAACCGTCGCGATCGTTGTCGTCGTCCCACACCTTGTGGACGGTGAGGTGGGTCGTCTCGGGCGTGTGCTTGTTGGTGATGGTAAAGCCCTGCGTGGCGCTGCCCTCAACGGGAAGGACCTCGTACGTCCCCGGCCCGTCGGTGTCAGATACAACACCGTTCGTTTGCTCCTCGACGGTGTAGGCGATTGGTGTGCCGTCCTTGTCTACATCGAGGTCAGTAAACGTTCCGGTCCATTTGTTGCTGGCGTCAAGCGTGAGCGTCTTGCCATCCACCGCGGTGCCGTCAGCCAGAAGGTTTACGGTAACGGAGCCGGACCGGATGTGATCGCGGTCGTTGTCGTCGTCCCACACCTTGTGGACGGTAACCTGGGTCTTGCCGGGCTCGTACATGTTGGTGACGTTGTAGCCATTCACCGCAGTGGTGTAGTTGGGAACGGCATCCTCGGTAATGGTGTAGGCGATCTCCTCGCCCGCCTCGTACTTGGGCAGGTTCTCAAACTTCCAATTCTGACTGGCGTCACTCTTCGCAATGGTCCTCGTTCCGTTTTCTACCTCCCTGCCATTGGCGTGCAGGCGAATGGTAATAGAGTCGGGTCTTGTGTCGGGGCCATGGCCCTCATCGTTCCACGTCTTTGTGCCCTCGACAGTTATCGTCTCGGGCGTGTGCTTGTTGGTGATGGTAAAGCCCCTGTCGACGTCGCCCTCAACGGGCAGGACCTTATACGTTCCCGGCCCGTCGGTGTCGGTGATGACGTCGGTCGTTTGCTCCTCGACGGTGTAGGCGATTGCAGCGCCGTCCTGGTTTACGGGAAGATCCTCAAAGGCACCCGACCAACTGTTGCCGCTCTTGAGCTCGAGCGTCTTGCCTTGCGCTTCGACACCATTAGCAAGGAGCTTTACGGTTACGGAGTCCGGTCGCTTGCCGTCCTGATCGTTGTTGTCGTCCCATGCCTTGGACACCCTCACCTGCGTTGTGTCGGGTGTGTGCGTGTTGGTAACGGTAAACCCGCTGGTAGCGTTGCCGGAGACGGTGGTCTCGTAGCCCGCGACTGCACTTTCGGTTACGGTGTATACAATCTCTTTGCCCGCCTCATACTTGGGCTGGCTATCGAACGCGCAGAACCATCCGGTACCGTTTGCCGTAATCTTTTTGGAAGCCACCTCAGACTTGTTGTCGCCTTCGCACTTCATCAGGTGGACGGTAACCTCCGCCGGGCGAATGCCATCCCGGTTTTCGTCGTCGTCCCACACCTTGTTTACGGTGGGAGTCACCGTTTCGGGCGTGTGCGTGTTGGCGATGGTAAAGCCCTGCGCGGCATCGCCCTCAACGGGAAGGACCTTGTACGTCCCCGGCCCATCGGTGCCGGTGATAACGTCATTCGTTTCCTCATCGACGGTATAGGCAATTGCGCTTCCGTTTTGGAACTTGGGCAGGTTCGCGAACTCCCACTTCCATTCGTTGGCTTCGGACGTCGTCGTGCGGGCGATCTCCTTGCCGTTTGCCTTAAGGAGGACGGTGATGCGCTTTGGCCTTATGCCGTCCTGGTCGTTGGCGTCGTCCCAAGTCTTGCTACCCGAGACGGTAACGGTGCCAGGAACGTGCACGTTAACGAGGGAGAAGCCGCGTGCGGCGTCGCCCGTAACGCTTGCGCTATAGCCCACGGGCACCGAATCTTCTTGCACCGTATAGACAATGGCCTTGCCGTCCTTGTTCTTGTCCAGATTATCAAATGTGGCGGACCAGCCGTTGTCTTGATTGAGTTCGCGGGTCTGGTTGGTGCTCTGGCCATCTGCATACAGGCAAGCGACAACGGTGCCGGTTCGTGCGCCATCCTGGTTGTTGGCATCGTCCCATACCTTATGGACGTCAACCTGCGTCTTTTCGGGATTGTATGTGTTGGTAATGGCATAGCCATTTATCTGCGTGGTGTAGCCCTCCACGGCGTCCTCGGTTACGGTGTAGCTGATGCCACTACCGGCCTCTTTTTTGGGCAGGTTGTCGAAGCGCCATGCCCAGTTGTTCTGTGCGGTAGCCGTCGTGCTCGCAACCTCCCTGCCGTTGGCATGCAGGCGAATGACGATGCTCTGTGGGCGCGTGTTGTTTTGGTTGTCATCATCGCTGGCCCATGTTTTGGTACCAGAGACGGTCGTGGTCTCGGGCGTGTGCTTGTTGGTGATGGTAAAGCCTTGCGCGGCATTACCAGAGACCGTCGCCTCATAATTTGTGGGAACCGCATTTTCCTCAACGGTGTAGGTGATTGGCGTGCCACCATTGCTTGCGTCGAGCTCGTTGAACGTTCCGGTCCATTTGTTGCTGGCATTGAGCTCGAGCGTCTTGCCATCCACCGCGGTGCCGTTGGCCAGGAGCTTTACGGTAACGGAGTCCGGGCGCATGCCGTCTTGGTCGTCGCCATCGTCCCACACCTTGGTTACGCTTACCTGCGTCTTGTTTGCCGTGTACGTGTTGGTAACGTTATAGCCATTCACAGCAGACGTATAATTCTCCCCTGCGTCCTCGGTAATGGTGTAGGAGATCTCCTTGCCGTCTTTGTATTTGGGTACGTTGTTAAACGTCCATTTCCAGCCGTTGGACGGGGAAGCCGTTGTGGAGTCAACCTCCTCGCCATTTGCGCGCAAGCGAATAGTTATGTTCTGCGGGCGCGTGTTGCTTTGGTTGTCGTTGTCGTTTGCCCATGTTTTGGCACCTCGCACGTCAACAACCTCGGATTCGTGCGTGTTGGTAATGGTAAAGCCTTCCCTTGCGTTGCCCTCGGTCTTGGCCTCGTAACCCACAACTTCATCCTCGGAAACGCTGTACTCGATGGCGGCGTTATCCTCGCCGTTCGCATCCAAGTCCTCAAAGGCGCCTGCCCAGTTGTTGCCCTCGCTCAGGGTGAGCGTCTTGTTGGTATTCTCGCCGTTCGCATGCAAGTGAACGGTAACGCCCTGTGGACGCTTGCCATCCTGGTTGTTGTTGTCTTTCCAAACTTTGCGCACGTTGACCTGCGTTTTGTTTGGCTTGTAGGTATTGGTTACCGTAAACCCGACGGTCGCGTCTCCAGCAATGCTCGTAACGTAATCCTTTACCGTGTTTTCGGTTACGGTGTAGACAATGGCCTTGCCATCCTTGTACTTGGGCAGGCCCTCGAAGGTGTATTGCCAGCCCATGCCTTCCGTTACCGTTTTGCCACCCGCGGCCTCGCCGTCGGCCTGGAGCTTAAACTCAACGCTCGACGGACGGTTGCCGGCCTGATTGTTGTTGTCGTCCCACTTTTTGGCGACCTTTACGGCTGTGGTCTCGGGTGTGTGCTTGTTGGTGATGGTGTAGCCATCCTTGGCGTTGCCCGCGGTCGTTGTTTCGTAGCCCTCTACCCCTATCTCGCTGATGGCGTATTTGATGTCTGCACCATCCTGCTTTGTGAGGAGGTTCTCAAAGGTGCCCGACCAGTCGTTGTCCTCGTCGAGAGTAAGGGTCTCGCCCGCTTCCTGGCCATTTTTGAGAAGCTTAACGGTTACGGAGTCCGGGCGTATGCCATCCCGATTGTTGTCATCCTCCCACACCTTGGCTACCTTGACCTCGGTCTTTTGCACCTCGTGCGTGTTGGTTATGGTAAAGCACTCCGTAGCGTCGCCAGTAACGCTCTTGGTGTAGCCGTCGGGAACATCGACCTCGTCAACGGAGTAACTTTCGCCTTCCGCTAGGTGCTCGAGGCCTGCAAACGCATGGGTCCACTTGTTGTCGTTGGAGAGGGTCACTGGTTCTCCGACGTTCTGGTCTCCCTTCTTGAGTTGAACCCGAACGCTCTCTGGCCTAACCTTGTCGAAGTCGTCCTCGTCTTCCCACACCTTCTTTACGACCACGTGGTCCTTGGTCGGGTCGTACTCGTTCGTAACGTTAAAGCCGTCAATCTGGGACGTGTAGCCCTCAACAGGGTCCTCTTCGAGGGTATAGGTAATCTGCTTGCCATGCTCATCCGTGCGTGGGGCGCAGAAGAACCACTTCCAGCCCGACTGCTCCGTAACGGTTAGGCCGCTCGTGGTACCAGACTCCTGGCCGCCACCGGATTCGCCACCAGACCCAGACGTTGTGTCGCCGTTTGTGGGCTGCGTCTTTACCTGAACCTCTTGCTTCTGGCCTCCCTCAACCTGAGCGAACAGATGAACCGTAATGCTGTTTGGGCGAATCCCGTACTTGTTGTTTTCGTCCTTCCAAGTCTTTTGGCCGTAGATGATGTCCTCGCGCCACGTGTTAGTAAGGTTGAAGCCGTCAACAGAGAGGAGGTAGTCGTCCTTATGCGTGTAGTCCTGCGGGTACTCTTCGGATACAGAGCAGTCCTTCTTGCTTACCCCGTTGGGAAGCTCAATCTGCCAGTCCCACGTGTCCTTGTTTTGGAAGTCAGACTTCTTTAGCTCTATTGGAGAGCCTTGAATGTCCTTGTTGTCCTTGCCCTTAATGTGAATCTTGAGCGTGTTGGGTCGAAGGTCGGAGCCGCTAACCGTCTGCCCGTTTTCGTCCGTGCTTTGCGCGTCCTTGTCTGCCCACGTCTTGGTGCCCTTAATCTTGGTGGGTTCTGAGTCGCTATCATTGTCCCAATCGATCTTGACGTTGATGACGTTGGCCATAAGGTGGGTACCGTCCAGGAGCGTGTTGGTGCCAAAGTTCGCGAGGTCCTGCATCGTAAGCGACTGGGCCTTAGCCAGCGCATTGCCCGTAAGCTTCGACAAATCCAGGTCGGTCGTCCCCAAAGGAGTGCTAACGGCCTTTGTGGGGATGCTGAAGTAGCCATTAAGAGAGAAGCTAATGGGCAGGTCTACGCCCGTAAAGTACTTGATAACCTGCTTTAGTATTTCGCTCGTGGCCTCGGCACCCTTGAATTCCATGGGGATGCCCTTGGCGTACTTTTCGACCACAAAGCGCTTCGTCCAGTCGTTGCCTTTGCTCACTTTGGCAATCGCGATGTCGGGAATATCAATAATATCGCCCAGGAAGCTGTCAAAGATGCCCAGGTCGACGCCGAGCGCCATCTGGCTGATTGCAGATATGGGATCCATGCCGCCCTCAAGGGGATCGATCACAGGGAACTCGTAATCGAGCACGCCGCCAAGGTCTATGCCGGCGGCGCTGGCGAGGTTGCCCGCGTTATCCTTGGCGCCCGCCTTTGGCTTGCACATGAGCACGACCCAGGCGTGGCCGGGCTTGTCTTCGTCCTTAACTCCGGGCATTATCCAACGCTTGATGGTGTCGATGTCCAAGATGGCCTTGTTTTTGATGGTAACTTCGCCATCCTTGCTGCTATAGCTCACCTTGTATTTGGTTACGTGAGCCTCCACCTGACCTTCGAGCGCCGATGTGTATGCGTCTACGTGATAGGTCACCACGTTGGTGTCGCCCGACTTATCCGAGTCCTTTTTGTCGTAGACTATGCGCGTCTTGGCACTCGCAAAGTTAAGCTTTTCCACAAGCTTGTTGTATAGATTCTGCTCTGTGGCGTCGAGTTCCTTTAGGAGAGATTCATAGCCTTCGTTGGCCGCATCCCTAATGTCTTGCGGCAGTTCCTCCCAGTATGCCTCGCCCTCGGTCTTGAGTCGGCCCATCCATTCGTTGTACTGCGCCTGCCCCGGCTCCATTATGGACGTCTTGAGCTCGTTCATGAGCGACTGCAAGGCCGTCTCTTCCCGCAGCTCGCGGACGCGATACGTTATTTTTTCGTTGCTTCCCTCATGGTTCTTTGGCAGCGTGCGGGTTTGCTTCCAGCTGTTGTTGCTGTTGAGCTCAACGACTTCCACTACTTCCCACGTATCGCCCTTTTTCTCTTGGATGGCCACCTCGATGCTGTTGGGGCGGTCCTTCTTCTCGAGGTCGACGTCCCAATCCTTTTTGATCTCCAAGGTGTACGAGTTTGCGTTGTTGGTAATGGTGGTCTTGTTGTTTTCCCTTACGTACGAAACATCGTACTGGACCTGTTTTCCACCATTCTCCCACGTAAAGGTGTTCTTTAGGGCTCCACTCTGGGTTGCGTTGTCGGAGCGGTCGTAGACTATTATTACGTTTTGGTCGGTGCTCGTAGGATCGAGTTCGCGCACGCGGTAGTTTTCGTCGCCAAGGTCCTCCACGGGTTTGAAGTCGGCCTCCCACTTGTCGTCCTTTGGCAGTGTTATGGTCTCAACCGTCTTCCACGTTTCGTTACCCTCGGCATCGACCTCCTTCTTTTGAAGGACGGTTGCGATGCTTGAGGGATTGGTGTCGCTTCCCTGCCACTTTTTCGTAACGTGGTAGGTCTTCATGCGCGTATTGGTGAGGACGATTTTTGCCGTGCCGTCCACAACTGACTTCTTCACAGCTACGTAGTCCTCGTCCGACATTCCCTGGGGCTTTTCCCGCAGGTCGAACCAAGCCTTTTGGTCCTTCGCATCCACTGTTGCGTCTACGATGCCTTCCGCAGGGTTACCTCCTTGAGGGCCCGCCTTTGGATAAACGAGCTTCCAAGAGGTTTTCCAGCTGACGCCGTTGTTTGTTGGGTTGCTCAACGGGGTCTCCTTGAGCCACAGGTAGGGCGGACTGGAAACGTCTACAAATCCCGTCCAGTCACTGCCTTCGTTTAGGTAGAAGTCGCCGTACACGAACTTATTCGCGCTGCCGTCGCCAGCATAGTAATCGACCCCATAGTTGATTAAGAGCGGATAGGCGGGCGTCGTATTGTCTGGCTCCCACTGCTTCTCAACCTTAAGGCGAATCTCGCCCGGCTCAATAACGGCATACTGGTAGGTAATAACGTCGTAGTCCACGTTGGGGTCGCGGCCGCTCGTGTACATTGCCTCGTCTTCGTCGCGATGATACCTGTCATCTGGATTTGCGTCGTCTTTCGGGGTACGATCGAGCGCACCATAGGTAACCTTTGCGCTCTGGTAAATTGAGACGTCGGTACTCAGAGCGCTCGTGGGGGCTGATCCCAGCTTGCCCATTCCAATGGAGCTGCTCATGGAACCGTCGGCGCCGTCGTTATGGCTCTTTCCGGCTTGCGCGTCAACTAAGGCATTGTCCTCGATGGTTATTGTTCCGCCCGCGCCCTTGTATCCACCGCCAATGCCAGCACCGGTATAGTAGATCTCTTCGAACGAGCTGCCTTCGCCGAAAAGGGATTTTACCTTATAGTATGGCCAGTTGATGGTATCGATGATTGTATCAAGGTGATCATAGGGCCACTTAACGACGTCCTTTATTGCATCGACGGCATCGTCGAAATGCTCAAACGGCCACGTTGTAACATCTTTGAGGAAGCCCCACGTATCCTTAATGCCACCCCATACGTCACTGGCCGCGCCCGATATCCAATCCCAGGCGTCATCCCAAATGGCCTGGACGACGAGTCTATTCGGGCTCTCAGTCGACTGTGACTGTAGCGATTGGGTTCCCCGCTGCCCTTGCTGTCCCTGTTGCCCTTGTTGCCCAGATTCCTGCAGGCCTTTAACGCCAATCGTTTCTACGACCTGCTTAACAACGTGGGAGCATTTATCCGTATTGATGTAATCCTTAAACTGATCGATGCCATACGTCTCGTAGCTACCATCCGTATTAAGATGCGAAGTGCCTCCCAGCGCAGCCACCGCACCACCCGAGATCTTTATGTTTCCGCCATCGCCGTGAATGCCGCCGCCGATGCCTGCGCCGCCGGCAAGCGATGCGGCAAGCACGGTGCTGTCTTTTATGACTATTTGGTTCCCACTGACTCTTCCGGCGTTCTTTTTCCCAAGCGTACTGCCACCGGTACCAATGCCAGCGCCAAATTCGCCCACGGCGTAAACTTGCGCATTGGAAATTCCAATGTACGCTGCCGCACGCCCCGAACCGCCGCCGATGCCTGCGCCACGTTGCTGGCCCGCTGCCTCAACAGAGCCGCCCGTAATGTTGATGGTGCCACAACCGCTGTTGCCGCCACCGCCAATACCGGCTGCGTTAACCTGGCCGATTGCGTTAACAGAGCCGCCGGAAATCTCTATGTTCTCAAGACCGGCGTCTCCGTTATTGCCGCTGCCAATGCCGGCGCCATAGGTTCCGCCTTGGCTCGCAACGGTGCCGCCGCTAATGCGTACGCCTCCGTCGGGATAGACGCATTTCGTATTGTTACCGCTGCCTATCCCGGCACCATTGTCGCCTCCTTGCGCCTTTACCAGACCGCCGTCAATAATAACCATGCTACATTTTCCCCTGTAGCCACCGCCGATGCCGGCACCGCCACTACCACCTGCGGCAATAACGTCGCCGCCCGAGATGGTAATGTGACCGCCTTGAGGCGAGTCCTCGCCGCCGCCGATGCCGGCACCGTTTTGACCTCCTGCGGCGTAGACCGATCCACCGCTAATGGTGATTTCGTTATGTGCACCATACTTGTTATCTGAGTTGTCTCCGCTGCCGATGCCGGCGCCGTATTTGGTGCCAAACGCGGCCACTTTGCCATCGGTGATTGTGATGATGCCAGATCCGCTCTCGTCGCCGCCACCGATGCCGGCTGCGTATTGGTTGCCTATTGCGGTAACTTCGCCGCCGTTAATGGTTATGCGTCCGGCAGACTCGCTGCCATTCTTTCCGCTGCCGATGCCGGCTCCGCGGGGGCCACCCACTGCCTTTACCACGCCATCGTTGATGGTGATGATGTTGTCTTCGAGTCCATTGCGTGGCTTGAAGCCTTTCCAACCGCATCCGATACCTGCGGAGGAGGTATTGCCATAGGCCTCAACCTCACCGCCGTTGATGGTAATGTTGCCGCAGCCTTTGCCTACGGCAGTATTGGCACCACCACCGCCACCGATGCCGGCTCCGGAGCTGCCGATGCCACCACTGCTGCTGAATTTATCCGCCGCTGCGAACACCGTACCGCCGTTGATGGTAATGGTGCCTCCGCTGCCGCCCGTGCCGCCGCCAATGCCAGCGCCACCTGCTGTGCCCCAGGCCCTGATGTCGCCGTTGTTGATGGTAATGGTGCCCGCATCGCCCCATTGGCCACCGATGCCGGCTCGCCCGGGCTCCTCCGAAGTGTCCGCACGGATGTAGCCACCATTTATCTCGAGGGAACGTCCCTTCTCAACACGGATGCCATATTCGCTGGTATAGAGCTTGCCCTGCTGTTCGCCATGGCTCTGGGTCCAGATGCGAAGCCTTTTGCCGTCCGCTATGGAGATGCCATCGGTATGCAGCTCCGCGCCATCGCACAGGATGATGTTTACCTGCCCCGAGAAACCGTTAACCTCTATGTCGGACTTGTTGACCGAGCCTTCCACGTAATAAAAGAGAGCTTTAAGGGTGCCGGTATTCTTCGTAATCTTAAGCGCCTCGATTGGGGTCCTTGGGTTGCCCTGGGCGTCAACGTAAGGGATTGCGTCGGCCTGGGCGGTTAGAGCCACATCCCCCCGCGAGTCCGTTACCTCAATCATATACTCCACGTTTGCGATGGTAACCTTCATCCACTCCTTGGTGTCAAAGGCCTGATGCGCCGTTACCACCCACTCGCCGGAATCCTTGGACACCGAGAAAAGCTCGGAGTTGCTCGTGGTGGCGGCCTGCGGATCGCCCTTGAGGCCGACGGCGTTGAGGATGGTAGCCAGTGGTACGGACTCGTTGCCCGCGAGCACATACACGAGCTCGTCGTAGGTGAACTCCACGGTGTAGTACGAGAAGCTGTCGGAATTGGCCGTCACTGTCTTCTGCTTCTCGTCCTCTTTGACGTTGAGCTTTTGGGCTTCCAGGCCGTCCTCGTCCTCTTTCTCTTCCACGTGATAGACCGACGTGGAAAGGTTGGCGTCCGCCACCTGCGGCAGCGCAAACGAAACGTCGACCCTCTTGCCGTTCTCAGGTTGGAGCTCCGCGCCGTCCGCGCCGAGGACCTTGATGTTGAAGGTAAAGGCCGCGGCCACGTTCTCGTGCTCGTCGCGCTTGGCACCCACGGCCTCGTCCACCTTTTCCCGCTCCTCGGCGACAACCTTGCTCACCGAAAGAGTGGCGTCCTTGGGGAAGGTTCCCGCGTTCGCCTTAACGGATACGGTAACGCCGTCCACGGTCTGCGACTGCTCGAAGGCAGCGTCCTCCTTTGCGGGAGCGTCCTGTGTGGACCCGTCCTTGGTTGCATCTGTGGGCTCTTCCTGCGTGGATGCCTCTTGGTCGTTGGTTGCGGACGGCGCGTTGTCGTTTTGCGGACTTGCCGCGTCGGCAGGCGTATTGCCGCCCTCGGGGGTAGTCGCAGTGGCTTGGCCTTGCGAGCCCTTGTCCTGCGCATTTTCCTCCGAGGTCGCGGGCTCGTCGTTCGTCTGCGCCTTTGTTGCTTCCTGCCGCTCGGTCGTTACCTCCGCGATGGCCGACGCTGGAACCATGGTCGAAACCATCATAAATGACAGAACTACGGAGAAGACCTTTTTAAGTGTGTTTGTCCTCACGATTTGCCGCCTTACCAATTTTTCGCATAGTTAGAATCGAAATTATCTAAAACGGCTGGCGAACGCGATGCAAATAGTGGATATTCGCAGTAAAACCAATGTTGCTTACGCGCCAAGACTGGCGCCAGCAATATGAAGCGGGCCAAAGGGGACTGTCCCCTTTTTCCCGCTTTGCAGTTTGGCCCACCGCAAGGTTGGAGGGCTATGCCTTGCTGAAGTACGCCCTTGTCCTCACGCGTACGTTCTCGCGGACGTTCTCCCAAAAGGCGGAACCGTGCAAAAGGGGGCTGTTCCCTTTTGCATGGTGCAACGCAAGAGATGTTGGACATGTGTTGTATGGGTACCGCTACCGCATGCCACTTTGGCATATTTAAAACCAAGAGTAAAATGTTCACTCGGCAATAGCTGCACAAACACGAGGCGTATCTGGTATTATCCGCCCCGAAAAAATTTCGCTATGTGAAAGACGAAGGGAACGCAACATGGCTACTTTTGTACAGGCGCTCAGGAACGCGCGCAAGAAGACCAAGGATAAGGTGGACACCACCGCGCGCGGCAAAGAGATCATTTCCATCCTTAAGAAGTACAACTACGACGACGGCCTTACGCCCGAGATGACGGTAAGCATCCTGGAGGACCTCGGCCCCACCTTCGTAAAGCTCGGCCAGATCGCATCCACCCATACGGACATGTTGCCCGTCGAGTACTGCGATGCGCTCGCGTCGCTTCGCTCGAGCGTGGCCCCCATGGACCCCGAAACCGTGCACGCCCAAATTGAGAAGCACCTGGGCAGGCCCGCAAACGAGCTGTTCCAGTCCTTCGAGGACAAGCCGCTCGGCTCCGCCTCCATTGGCCAGGTACACAAGGCGGTGCTCGAGGATGGCACCCCCGTGGCCGTAAAGGTTCGCCGTCCCGGCGTGGTTGACACCGTGGTGCAGGACTTCGCCCTTATTGAGAAGATCCTTGAGACGGCAGAGAAGTTCTCCGGCAACGACGACTCCGGCATGGACCTCATGACCATGGTAAAGGAGCTCGAGGAGACCTCAAAGATCGAGCTTGACTTTACCAACGAGGAGCGCAACCTCGTTCGCTTTTATCAGAACAACGCAGACCGCGAGAACGTAACCTCGCCCAAGTGCTATACGGACTACACCAACGAAGCCATCCTTACCGAGGACTTTGTGAGCGGTCCTGAGGTGGGCAACACCGAATATGTGGAGTCTCTCTCCGACGAGGAGCGCGACCGCCTGGGCAATCTGCTCGCCGACAACTTTGTGGAGCAGGTGCTCACCGACGGCTTCTATCACGCCGACCCGCATGCCGGCAACGTGCTGCTCGTAGACAACGGAATCGAGTGGATCGACTTCGGCATGATGGGCTACGTGTCCTCCAAGCAACGCCAGATTCTGCTCGACCTGGTAACGGCCCTGGTAAAGCGTGACAACTACAACCTCAAGCGCTGCGTGCTGCAGGTTGCCAAGCCGCGCGGACCCATTGACCACGGCGCCCTTTTAGACGTGTGTGAACAGATGACGTCGCAGTTCGCCGACTCCGACCTGGAGAGCTTCGACACGGGCGACCTCTTGGGCACCCTCACCACCAACCTCGAGGACGAGGGATACGACATCGACCCGTTCCTCACCAATCTTGGCCGTGGCCTCATTACCCTGGAAGGCACCGTAAAGGCGCTCAGCCCGCGCGTGAACATCATGGACTGCATGACGCGCCACATCGACTTGGGCTTCGATCCCGCGAACCTCGAGCGCATGGTGCAGAACTTCATGCTCAAGGGCATCCAGGGCGTGGACGACCTGGTGGGGCTCCCCACCAAGGCGGTGGAGACGCTCGACATGCTCCAGAAGAGCCAGATCAGGCTGGGCGGCGACTTTGGCGTGGACCAAAAGACCACGAAGACGGTGGTCTTCCTGGTTCGCAGCGCCATCTTTGCCGCGCTCGCCGCGACGCTGTTCATCGGCGCGTGCATACTGTGCTCGTCGGGGGCGGGCTCAGGCAGGGAGGTTCTTGTCAACGCCGGCTACGCCTTTGGCGCCGTTGGCTTTGCCCTCATGATTTATGTGTTCGTGACCATACGTAGTAAGTAGGTGTGTCACGGGTGTGTCACGGGGACGTGTCCCTATAGTTTTGTCAAGGGGAATTTGAGCCGAAATCGGTCTATCGTTGGGAGTTTTCGACAATGGCGCCTTGCACGTTAACGGTTTTCGACAGGCATGGCGAAGCCGCCCGGCGGCACGT
>JAFWKQ010000134.1 GCA_017545665.1 Atopobiaceae bacterium | reverse complement strand
TGCGGCTCCGCGCTCGCTTCGCTCGCTCACTTCGTGAGTCGCCGCCCGCGGGCCGTCGCGGGCGCGGGGGCTCGTTCAATGTCCTTAGTCGGAGCTTTTCATCTCCTGCTTCTTGCGGTACATAAGTTGGTCTGCCTCCGAGAGCACCTCTGCGAAATCGTGATGCGCCTTCGAATCATAAGCTACGAATGCGCCGGCTGCAGATGGCGTCTCCCACGGGTCTTTTTTCTGCTCTTTGCGCTTAGCCTGCCAAAGATAGCTGGCCTCAAGGTTTTCTGGAGCCTCTCGCAGCGACTCTTCCGTATCAACCAGTACGACGAATTCGTCTCCGCCAATGCGGTAGGCTTGGCATCCAGGGAAACAGCTCTGAATCATTTCCACCACGGACAGGAGGTATACGTCACCCATCGTATGGCCGTATTCGTCGTTGATTCGCTTTAGGTTGTTTGCGTCGAACATAACAACGCCAAAGCTTGCCTCTCCCTGCTTGATTCTTTCGTCAAGTTGGCTTTGCGCCTCGAGGAACGAGGTTCTGTTTTGAAGGCCGGTTAGCCCGTCAAGATGAGCAAGATTGTCTATCCTGTTCAGGGCGGGGCTCATTGTTCGTCTTTCCAGCAGCATTGCTATGCTCATGAAGACGATCGTTATTATTGTGGCTGCAATAACGATGTTCCATGTCAATGCAAGCGTCTCTCGCATGACGTCCTCTTCGTTGGCCGTAACAACCAGGCGCATCCCATTGATTAGAGTCTGGAAGGCCATTCTCTTCTTCTGTCCCTTATACGTATAGGTAATCAGTTTCTCGTGGTTGGAGGTGTCGGCAAGGGCCGCGTCCACCTCGGGTACGTCGTCTTTGTCCTCTGTGAGCAGGACCCCGTATCCGATGAGGGGGTGATAGTACACCTTGCCGGCGGCATCGGTTAAATAGGCATAGCCGTTGTCAAAGATCGAAATGTTTCGGACTGGCTTTGCCAGCACCTCGAAGTCGACGTCAATGCATGCCGCGCCAACAAGGTTGCCGCCGGAATAGATGGGAACGGCATAGGAAAGAATGTAGCCATCCGCATAGGGGCACTCTCTTATGGGAATCCAAATTGGGCTTCCCGTGGTAGTTACGGGTTCGTACCAGTCGTCTTCCTCAGCAGGCCGTGGCGAACCTTCACCGTCGGTTGCGTTTACTGGATGAAAGGGTTCGGCGGTCGAGCCTCTTTGGAATGTGAAGCCGTTTACCTTGGAGTTATAGGGAGCTGCAAAGCGAATGCTGTAGCCCATGACGCCGTCCATATGCTCCACGGTTAGGAAGAGATTATGGATCTCCTCGTCCAGGTCCTCTTCTGTGGTCTTATGACTGGAATCGACATTTGCGGAGGTGACTCTTGCGCTCACGTAGGCGCCAACCGTATCCATAGAGTCCCTGATCTCCAAGAGGACAAGATCTAAGGCAGAGGCCTCGGACTTGGTGGTGACGTTCATGATCGTCTCTGCGTCTCGGTTCGTCTTGCTCCAAATCGCAAAGTTACTCAAGGCGCCAATGACGGTAACGCTCATCAATATGGCAATGAACAACAGAACAGCGTATTTTTTGCGAATCTTCTTTGCACCCATGCCAATCCTTGCTTAATCGGCTCAAGCCGACGATGTCACGTATCCCTTCACAACATCCCGTTCACTAGGTAATGGCAGTGGCGTTGCTAATAGGTGCGTCTGAGGAAGGTGTCGCTTGGCCGGGCGTCGTGTTGTGCGTATGCTTAAAGCCGGCTACGATGTTTATGTCTCCGTTACCAAGATCGAGCTTGGAGAGCTCCAACGTATAGGGCTTGACTCCGTCTTCAAAGACTCTGCGGAAAGGTACGGAATAAGTCCTTTTATTCTGCGTGTTTCTGATGATGCTGTCTGGCGTAACTGCGTCGAGGAACCGTTGTCTGTCCTCTTCCAGTATTAGTTTGGAATAGAACACAAACGCGTCGGAGAACTTGGAGATCTTTAGCGCTTCCTGAGTGGGCAGGAGGTGAGCTGTGTCCTCGTCTACGCGACACAGCTCAAACTGCTGGGTTTCCATATCGTTGATAAGCCATACGGAGTCATAGGATCGTGCCAAGGCCTCAATGATGGCAGCACGATGGTCGAGGGACTGTTGAATCTGCTGATCCCTTCGAACCTCTTTGTCTGCGTTTTTGAATCCGGCGACGATACCAGTTTTTCCATCGGGTAAATCAAGCCTTGTGAACTCAAGCCTGTAGAACCGAAGGCTGTCTTCAAAAATCCGACGGTAGGGTACCGAGTAAAGCACTTTCTTCTCTGTATTCTTAACGATGAGCTCCGGAGTTGTTGCGTCGAGGAATCCCTGCCGGTCCTCTTCGAGTACCAGCTTGGAATAAAACGCCAGCGCCTGCGGAAACTTATCAATCTTTACGGCGGTGTTTGCAGGCAAGAGATGCTCCATCTCCTTGTCTATGCGGAACAGCTCGAATTGCTGCGTTTTGATATCGTTGATGAGCCATACCGAATCATATGGTTTGGTAAGTGCCTCGATAACGGCGGAACGTAAGGCCTTGTCGGATGCCGCTTGTTCGTGCTTGTCTGTGATGTCCGAGATGAACACGTAGTAAAGGCTGTTTTGGTCGTCGTATTCTATGCGGTGGCCGTAATCGTCGAGCCAGCGAACCTCGCCGTCCTTGCGAATAATCCGATATTCCACAAAGTCAAGGTCTAGGTTGCTCTTTCTGATTTGTTCGGTTATTGAGTCGGAGATTCTCTCGTAGTCGTCGGGATGTACCATGCCTCGGAATGTGAATCCGGTAAGCTCTTTGAACTCATCCAGACTGTCGCAGCCAAATATGTCAAAGACGGCTTTGTTGGCATACAGCAGCCTCTCGTTCTCGTCGGCTCGATAGATAAAGAATCCACCGGGCATCTGCTCGCCAAATTCCTCAATCACGGCGAGTACCTGCTCTACCATGAGCTTCTCGTTTGGTTCCCGAATGGACAGGACCGCAATTGCAATCGCAATGCATCCGGTAACGGGGTTGATTCCGATTCGACGGGCGAAGGAATGTATGATGGAGCCATCCGGCATCTTTTCGTCGTAGAAGGTGCGAATCCCTTGCTCGCAGCAGGTCTTCACAACATTGCGCATAAACGCATCGTCGTATTTTACGAACTCCGGGCCCAGGTTGGAAAGGTCGAGCCCAAAGAAGCGCTGGAAGAATGCGCGGTAGGATTGGTTGGTGCGCACAAAGCGCGTTCTATCGTCCTTTACCTCAATAATGCACATCGGCAACGTACTGTAGGTGTTCTGGAGCGAGGTCTTCTCCTCACGTGCTATGACGCCCACGTCATAAAGATTTACCCCACAAACCAATTCGTAATATGACGTTTCATCGGGGTTCTCATAGCTGCTCAGTCGATGCGTTTTGTGGTATTTAATAATGCGATCCATGGGCCTGGGCTTGCTGAAGTAAAAACCCTGTAGCTTTGAGCAGCCGATTTCCTGGAGAAAGCGAACTTGCCCCTCTGTCTCGACGCCTTCGCAAATCGTGTCGATGCCCAAAGCCAAGGCCATCTTCATCAGTTCGGTAAGTATGATTCTGCCATCATCGCTCTCGTCGAGCTTCTGCATGAAGCCCATATCGAACTTGATGAGGTCGAACTTGATGCTCTGGAGAACGTCGAGTGAGGAATAGCCACTGCCAAAGTCGTCCATCCATACGGGAAAGCCGAGGGCTTGAAAGCGTTCGACTTGCTTTTTCATAAAGTCGAAATCGCTTCCAATGATGCTTTCCGTTATCTCGATACTAATGCTGCTGCGATGGATGCCTGCCGCATCCACGCGTCGCCTCACCTCTTCGACCACATCGCAGGCATCAAAGTCAGAGCGAGAGAGGTTTATGGAGTGTGGTACGACGTGGAATCCGTTGGCTTTCTTGATCTTGATGTGCTCCAAAACCGTATCGAGCATGAAGAGATCCAATTTGTAAATCAGGCCAGCGTCCTCAAGGAAGGGGATAAAATCCGCGGGGGAGAGAAAGCCCTTTTTTGGGTCGATCCAGCGCGCCAGCGCCTCTTCGTCACATACCCTTCCGTTAATTGCCCGTACGATTGGCTGATAGTAAACCTGAATCCACCCATTGGAAAGTGCTGAATCAAGGTTTTCGAGAATGTACCTCTGCTTTTCCAACCTGTCGTTCAGCTCGCTGCTGTAGTAGTTGAAGGAAGATGAGAAGGTGCCCTTTATTGCGTCGCAAGCCATCTTTGCCCTGTCGTATGCCAATCCAACCGGGACTGGATCGAGCTTGTTTTGATAGATTCCAACGCAAATGGGAAGATGCTTCTCCATGCCAAAGTGTCGCCACTCCGCAAACAAGGTGTTCAGGCGATCCTCAAGCCCATCCTCATGCGATAGCGCGGCAAACCGATCGGCGCCAACATGGCAACAGTTGTCTGCGCAAAAGACCCTGCCAAGGAATTTGGCAAAGTAGCGTAGCATTCTGTCGCCCTCAGAGAATCCATACTTGTGGTTGTAGTGCTTCATGCC
>JAFWKQ010000133.1 GCA_017545665.1 Atopobiaceae bacterium | reverse complement strand
TCGCCACTAAAGCAATAGATAAGGGCATGCCCATCGAACAGGTGCAAGTGCTGTTAGGTCATAGCAAGATTGACACGACGCTTTGCTATGCCATGGTAGACCAAGAGAACGTCAAGAGATCGCATCGAAAATATATCGGCTGAGTTCAAATCCCGGTTTAGCTGGGAGGTGGCTGCATGAGCAAAGCCGTCAAGCTTGGTGAGATTGGCAACTTCGTTTCTGGTGGAACGCCATCTAGAAAGCATCCTGAATACTTTGAAGGGTCGATTCCATGGGTTAGCACTCCCGCGCTGAACGGTGGAATGATTGACGAAGCCGACGCGGTTCAAATGATTACTGAACAGGCTATCGCCTCTAGCGCAACCAAGCTGTTGCCGCCGAGGTCCTTGCTTATCGGCGTCCGTGTTGGCGTTGGGAAAACGGCAGTCAATCTTGTTCCGATGTGTACCAACCAGGACATAGTTGCCATTACCGGCGTAGACGAGTCTCTCTGGGATATACGTTACGTTTCTTATGCTGTCCAGGCAAAGTCTTCATATCTTGTGTCGCAAAAACAAGGCGCAACGATAACGGGCATTACTTCAAAACTTTTGAAAGGCGTCGAAATACAGCAGCGGTCAATCGAGGACCAAAGATGTTGCGTTCGTATGCTCGATTCTGTCAAAGACAGAATAAAGGATGCTTCAGATGGCATAGAAAAACTCGATGAGCTGGTCAAATCCCGGTTTGTCGAGATGTTCGGGGATCCGATAGAAAACCCCAAGCAACTGCCCATAATGCGAATCGACGAAATCGCGGATGTGCAAACTGGCGCTACTCCTCTGCGCAGCAATGCGGCTTATTACGGAGGTTCGATTCCTTGGGTGAAGACCGGCGAGGTTGCTGCCGGACTTCTCGAAGAAGCTGAAGAGACGATTACCGAACTTGCACTGCAAGAAACAAACTGCAAGCTGTTTCCAGCTGGGACCATTCTTGTTGCCATGTATGGGCAAGGCGATACGCGAGGAAAAGCAGCGATTCTTCGTTATGCCGCTGCAACCAATCAAGCATGCGCAGCTATTTTGCTGAATGAAGAATACGATGCAGACTTCATTCTTGCTCAGCTAAATCTTCGCTACAAAGACCTTCGGTCACGCAGTCTTGGTGGCAACCAGCAGAATCTAAGCCTCAAGATTATTAAGGCGTACGAACTCATCGTTCCTTCAACCGAGCAGCAAAGGGAGTTTATGGCCTTCGTGCAACAGATCGACAAATTGAAATTTGACTACCAAAACAACTGAATCATCTGGAAGCGGAAAGACGCGCTCATCGGGCGTAAAAACTTACGACCTTCAGTCCGAAAGATGCTGCCCTTCGGATATACAATCCGAAGGGCAGCACTGTATCTAATTAGTTCAAAAGCAGCTGTTAATCAGGGAAAATGCGTGTTTCGATGCGATAAAGACCGTACGCGCAACCTGCTTCGATGGGGGAATTACGGGGAAATGGCACCAACATCACCCCGAAACCGCCCAAAACTTCTCCCTGAGTTTGGGCTCGATGCTCTTACCCTCAGCCAATCGTTACCGAATAGCAGCCTTCTTCCTTCCTTGTCCTCCAGGTGATGCCCGTGGCCGCCTGAACCAGCGCAGCGTCGTGCGACACCAGCAGTAGCGCCCCGGGGTATGCAGACAACAGGCGCTCGAGGGCCTCGGTCGACCCGAGGTCGAGATGGTTGGTGGGCTCGTCCATGACGACGAGCTCGGGGGATTCGAGGATTCCCAACGCGAGCATGAGCTTGCGCATCTCGCCGGGGCTGACCTCGTCTCCCTCTAGAACGCGATCCGGATCGGAATTGAGCTGGGCGATGGTGGATAGAACGCGTCCGCGGCGAACGTCGGACAGGTCGCGAAGGGTGGCAAGCGCGGTGCGCCTCTGTTGCTCGTCGGGTTCTTGGGGGATGTAGAGCGCCCGCGTGTTCTCCGGAAGCCCTGCCACAATGGCCTTCACCAGCGTCGTCTTGCCGGTGCCGTTGTCGCCGACGAGGCCGATGTGGTCGGTGTTGCCGATGTGCAGCATGGGCACACGTAATACGACTTCGCCGAGGGAAAGGTCCATCGGATCTGCCCGGTAGATCACCTTGCGCCTGCTGGGCGCGGCGTCGAGCCACACGTTTGCGTCGTAGCGCTTCTCCACGCGCAAGGCGGAGAGCCTTGCGTCGGCGCTTTGCAGCCTTCCCTCCATGCGGGACGAGAGCCTGCCGGCCTGGCCGTCCTTGCCGGTGACGATCGCGAGGTTCCTCCTGTCCCTCGCATCGCTATCCCGCTTGCCAACTCCCCGAAGGCTCCTCTTGCCATCCGCGCGCGACGCCTCTTCGCGCCGGCGCTGCGCCTCGCGCTTGACCCGATCCCTTTCTCTGCGGGCCACATCGCGCGCGCGGATGGCGCTCGAGCGTTCGAGGGCGGCCTGCGAGGAAGCCTGCGAATAGCCGCCGGGCCTCATCGTTGCAGCACCATCTGCTACGAACAGGCATTGGGAGCAGAGCTCGTCGAGCAATTCGCGATCGTGTGAAACGAGCAGCCCTATGCCGCCGAACCGCGAGAGGGCGGCGGAGATGGACTGTCTCGTCGCGGCGTCGACATGGTTGGTCGGCTCGTCAACGGCGAGCACGTCGGGAACCGCCCAGAGCGCGCACGCAACTTGCAACCGCTTTTGCTGGCCGCCCGATAACGTGCTGTAGCGGTGGGCCCAATCGTCTCCG
>JAFWKQ010000132.1 GCA_017545665.1 Atopobiaceae bacterium | reverse complement strand
GCTCCGCTCGCTCACTTCATGAGTCGCCGCTCGCGGGGCGGACGCCGTCGGACCGCCTACCCCCCGCGCCTACGCCGGCAAGCATGCGGCTCCACGCTCGCTCCGCTCGCTCACTTCGTGAGTCGCCACATGCTTGCCGGCGTAGGCGCGGGGGGCGAACCGTACGGCGAGGCGAAAGACAGCCCTGGCTAGCGCTCCAAAAGCGTGAGCTCTACCACCTCGCGCGTGGCAGGCGTAACCTTTGCGCGCTCGTCGGCACGCACACCGGCTACCCAAACTATGTTTCCGCGAGGGTTAGAGCGAACCACCGGCACACTGCCCCTGTCTGCCGCAGGTATCTTTGCCTCGTTAAGGAGATCCGAGAGAAGCTTTGACTGCCCGTGCATCCCCAAGGGACATATGACCTCCCCCCGTTGGGGAGCGTCCACCCAAAGCCTGCCGCCAACTACGGGATCGACTTCGCAAGCAGCCGCATCAAGTATTACCGACTCTCCCAACCACTCGCTCCCGTGGGTACGAGCCAACGCCACGACGTCCACGTCGGGCTCGAGCTGACGAATGCGAGCCTGCAGCATACGACCGTCTCCCAACTCGGCTTTGCCAGGGACCTCCAGCCAGACGCCGGTGAGCTCGGAGGTAGCCGACGCCGTGCGTATGTATAGCAGGCCATACTCAACGCGTGCGTCCACTGCCATGGGCAGCGCCACAGACCCACGGCCCGCCGCCACCAACCGGAGGACCGATTCCACGTGACGAGCCTCTAGGCGAGCGTCGGGGCACACCAGCATGATTGCCTGGCGCACGACCCTTCGGGCAAGCACGACCTCAGAGGCAGACAAACGCGTGGAGTCAAGGGCAATCACGCCGGGAGCGTTGCGCCTCAAGAGGTCACGCAGCATGCGCGATGCCTGGGCATGCAAATAGGAGTCCTCGTCCGAAAGGATGTCGCAAGTCGTGGAGAGGCTCGTTATTACGCGACCGTTCCTTCGCTCCACCACAGGCATTACCTCATGGCGAACGAACGCCCGTAGGTAGCGCGTGTCTTCGTTGGTGGCATCCTCGCGCCACACGATGCCCTTCATACGCAAAAAGTCACAGAGCTCGCGATGCGTGCGATCGAGCAGGGGACGCACGATGCGATTACGTCGCCGTGGAATGGACGAGAGGCCGGCGGGACCCGTACCGCGTATGGCATTCATGAAGAAGGTCTCCGCCCGGTCGTTTGCGGTATGCGCGGTAACGATGCGTGCCGCGGAGCGCGGTGTGCCGAACTTCTGGCTCAGCTCGTTCGCCAGCTTTGCGGCAGCGGAGTAACGCACCTCTCGGCCCACGTTCTCCTCGTTTCCCGCCGCACCTTGCGATGCGGCGAGGGCGGCAACGTCAACCCGCCTCACGCTGCAGGGAATGCCGTACCGCTGGGCAAGCGAGCACACAAACTCCTCGTCCTCCTGAGCATCCATGCCGCGAAGACCATGGTTCACATGGAGCACATGCAGCCGCTCGCGCGCAATGCGGGCCTCACCACGACCGTCGTCAATATCGAGCGTGGACGTGGCGGCGAGCACCAAGAGCGCCGTCGAGTCCGCACCGCCCGACACCATAAGCACCACCGGCGCGCGCAATTCGGGATCCACATAGCCAGAGGGGCGCTCGAAGCGCTGCACGCCCGTTGCATATCTGCGACTCACGCTCGGCATACAAGACCTCCTTTACGTTCTCACCACCTCAGTTTACGGCAAGTGCTATTGTTACGAAACCAGCGACAAAGGCTTTCGGGCGATGGGGGCAACGCATGACGCCACAAATGCATCTATACGTTCTTGCCAGTGGGTCCAAGGGAAACGCCGCAGTGGTGGCGGGTCCTGACGGCTCGGTTCTGGTGGATTGCGGCATCTCTCGCAAGGCGTTGCACGAACGTGCGAGCGAGATTGGCTGTGACCTGAGCGATGTGAAAGCCATCCTGGTAACCCACGAGCACAGCGACCATACCTCCGGCCTGCGCGTGATCCGCAACCACTTCGATGGGCCCCTGTATGCAACCGCGGGCACCGCGACGGGACGAAAGGGCCTTACGGAACTCTCCTTCACCCTGGTGGACCACGATGCCGCACTCGACCTTTGTGGCATGCGCATACAGGCGTTTCCCACCTCGCATGACGTCAACGACCCCATGTGCTTTAGGTTCGAGGTTCGCGGCAATTCCCAAACGGGCGACGACGAGGTGCTCGATGCCCTGGGCTGGGTGAGCGACACCGGCTACCTTACCGACGAGGCTCTTGACGCGCTTTACGGATGCCGAATCCTCGGTCTTGAGGCCAACCACGACGAGCGCATGCTCGCAGGTGGACACTACCCCGCCTACCTCAAGGCTCGCATTGCCTCGGAGTCCGGACACCTTTCCAACAAGCAAGCCGCAAGCGCCCTTCCCCACCTCGTCACGTCGCATACCGAAACCGTCGTCGCGCTTCACATCTCGCAGGAGAACAACCGGCCGAGCCTTGCCGTGCGCGCATTGGCGGAGGCGGTGGGCGCTCAGCAGGCAAACGACACCTTTACCGAGGCACGCACGGACGACGGTCTTCTCTCCATATGCGCAGCCGCGCAGGACAAGCCCCTTATGGTGTGGTAGTCGCACCGGGCCAAAGGGGACACCGGGCCAAAGGGGACAGTCCCCTTTGTACCCAACGCGAAAAGCGGGCCAAAGGGGACTGTCCCCTTTGGCCCGCTTTTGGCGGCCAATCGATGCTTCGCTCTTACTGGATGTCGATCTTGGTGACGTTGTTCTTCTCAACCTGCTTGGGAACGTTTACCGTAAGCACGCCGTCCTCCAGCTTTGCCGAGAGGCCCTCGGTTGCCGCATCCTTGAGGTACACGCCACGCGTGGCACTCCACTCGTGCGTTTCCTTGTGGAGGTAGTTCTTGCCCTTCTGCTCCTCGGTCTCCTTTTTCTCCACCGAGATGGAAAGGCGTCCTTCGTTGAGCTCCACGTCAATCTCGTCGCGATTGACGCCCGCAAGGTGAGCGCTTACCTCGTAGGAATCTCCCTCGTCCACGACATCCATCTTGAACGCGGCGTCGCTGGAAGCTGCGACGAGCGGCGAGGTGAGGAAGTCATCGAAGAAGTCGTCGAACGGGAACGAACGACGAGGTGCGCGACCGTAACGATCATAGGGAATCATGCTTGCCATATCTATCACTCCTCTGTGACTTGGGTCAACCCGTTATTGGGTGCCCTTTCTTTGTACACTCTTCTTATACCCGCACAGTCTGACTTTAATCACCAATACCAAGATTTTCTTAGCTTCATATACTCATCATATCTAAGTCTAATACAGTTAGATTTATTCACTAACAGGGGATTTTTGAGAAGTCAAATGGACGTTTGTATGAGTTCACAAGAGTTTGGTGCAATAAGGCCGAAGTCAACTATTATTAGAGACGTTCTTTAGCTATTTCGTTCGGAGGCGCCCGCATGGACGACAACGACATCATATATAATAACGACAACGACATAGAAACGCGTACGCCCTACGTACGCAAGAAGCGGCCCCGCAAAACGCAGGAGGCCATTAACGACCTTGAGCAGGACGAAACCTACGCGCAGAGTTTTACGCATGACTCCAACGTAACCGTGAGCGGTCGAAATCCCCTTTCGGGCACGGTTTACAGTAGGTCGCGCCAAAAGATGCCTCAGCTGCAACGAGACCTTCACTATGGACAATACCTCGAGATTCCCAAAGGTAGGCGCCAGATATTCTCGTCGCGCGAGCGCTCGGCAGCCATTAAGTCGCGTGCCGTTACCGCAGCGATTATTGTCGTGCTCATAATCATCGCCATCGTTGCGTGGATGCTCATCCTCCGCAACTCATAGCATAACACTCCGCAGACAGGCCTAATCTCGCGCTTGTCCTCGCCTCGGGAGAAGCGCGAAGCTTGCCCTATGCCGAAAGGTCCCTATGCCCAGGGATCTTCCTCGAACAGTGGCTCGCGAGGCGCCGGGCGATCCGAATAGGGGTCGTAGCCATCGTCATCCTCGTTTTCCGCACGCACAAAGGGGTCGTCACGCCCATCGCGCTTCTCTCGCTCGGCCCGTTGGCTCGTCTTCTTGCTCTCCATAGCAACCGCCTACTGATACTCGTCCACGTATGCCACAAAGTCACAGATCGCATTCCCAAAGGGCTCGAGGTCGATGGAACGGTATGCGGCTTTGGGAACGCATGACACGTCAATCTCGGTTGCCACGACCTTGCCTCCATTTGACGTGCCCTTAATAAGGATGGTCCACGCGTTATTGGAAGTCTCGCCATAGCAGCAATAGAACGTGTGTCCCGTGTTGTTGGTGCCCTTGGGGAGCTTGATGTCGGACTGCGTGCACGAATCAATGGACGACTCGAACCCACAGAGCTTCATAACGTCGCGCGCCGTCGTTTCCGTAACGCTGGGATTCTTGATTCCGAACACCGTGGTGTCCCCCTTGGCTCCCTGTTGCGCCTTTGGAATGGGAATCACCAGGCGAACGCCCTCGATCTTGGCCGCCTCGGTCATAACGTCCGAGAGTCCGCCCTGATCGAGCGCAAAGGCATGCGCCCAAGGGTCGGGCAAAAAGCCTATGGCCACGTTTTGGTCGCCCACAAAGCCCGCTGCCAACCTGCCGCCGTCGAGCTCGCGACCCACGCGTTGCTCGAACCCCTTGGAATTTAGGAACTCCACGATATGTGGCGCCTTGGCATCGAAGTAGTCATTGAGGTGTGCCACTTCGCTCAGCGGATCGCCCACGAAAACCGTAGCCTCTTTTCCTCCGAGCTCTTCGCCTGCCGCAGGATCGGTGCGCACCACCTTGAGTCGCTTGCTGGCATCGGCCTGCTCGAAGGCGGAGTGCGCGGCAATTCCCTCCTTCTCCAAGTGCTGGAGCGCAATGGCCTCTTCCTCTCCCACCACGTCAATCATGTGCGGCAGCTGCGACACATATACGGTGACCTCGTCCGAGCTCAAAAACAGGGCGCCCGCTGCAGGTTTTATCTCCAGCACACGGTCTTGCGCGTCTTCCGAAACACGCGACTCAAAGCGGATGTTCTGCGCGCCAGCCGCCTCGAGCGCCGAGCGTGCCTCCTCACGCGTCTTGCCAACTACCTCCGGTATCGTGCGATTCTTACCCACCGTAAGATGTATGGTGGAACCCTCTTCTACGCGGTTGCCTTCGGGGGGCTCTACCTGTACAACATGACCGTCTACCGCGTCGGATGCAACGGTTTCGGTTGTGACCTTGAAGCCCTTCTCCTCCATTGCCACTGTCGCGTTCGCCTGAGAGAGGCCCACCACATAGGGCACCTTCTTTCCGCCCCACTTTTCGTATGCATAGGTAATCCCTGCGTAGGCAACGCCTATGACCACGGCAACCAAAAGCAGCGCAACGATTACCCGCGTGCGACGGCGGATGGTCCGTCCGCGCTTGGTACGTGCGCGTCGAGATGCATCGTGGACCCTGCGCGTGTTCCGCGACCGTCGGTCGCTTCCGTCGGGCTCCGATACGCTGCGCAGCCGGTCGGAGTCCAAGGTGCGCAGACGCCAGGAGTCAACTTCCACGCCTTCCCTGCTTGCCGACCCATCTCCCGATACGGGATCATCTGCAAGAGCCTTGGGGACAAACGCCTGGGATTGCTCGTCGCTTGCGGCATCTTTTCCATCAATGGTATCGATGGGAATTAGGTTCTTCTCGGCCTCCGGCTGGTCGCTCATGTGGGCACCTCTCGTTTACGCAGACGCCTTGAGTTTACCATCAGAGCGCAATGCACGACAAATGCCGCATGTTCTGGGATGTAGAGAAGGTGGGCAAGCCGCCTCGCCCCGCGCAGGCGATGCGCCCGCATGCGACTCTGCGCTCGCTTCGCTCGCTCACTTCGTGAGTCGCCGCATGCGGGCGCATCGCCTGTGCGGAAGAGTAGCTTCCGTACCCTTTGTTCCTGCTCCTGGACCGCATGCGGCTCCGCGCTTAGCCAAGGGGCGGATCCCAAGTTGCGACTTAAGCCAAAGTCACGTCTTGGGATCCGCCCCTTAGTTAGCCTTAAGCGGAGCGTAGGCAGTTATGCGCGCTGTGCGAACAGACGGTCGTCCGGGCCCACGTCCACGCGTACGATATCGCCCTCGCGCACCTCGCCCGCAATGATGAGGTTGGCGACGTTGTCTACCACCTGGCGTTGAATGAGCCGCTTGAGCGGGCGGGCGCCATACACGGGATCCAAGCCATCGAATGCCAGCGACTGAATTGCCGCAGGGGTGAGCTCGAGCTCGATGCGCTCCTTTTCCAGGCGCGAGCGCACGTCCTTGAGCTGGATGTCCACAATGCGCTCGATGTCCTCGAGTCCCAGCGCGTGGAATACCACCACGTCGTCGATGCGGTTAAGAAACTCAGGCTTGAATGTCTGACGCAACGCATCGTTTATCTGACGCTGTACCTCGTCGGGATCCTCGGCCGCATTGGCAGCCGCGATGAACTGAGACCCCACGTTGCTCGTCATGATGACGATGGTGTTCTTGAAGCTTACCACACGTCCCTGGCCATCCGTAAGCCTACCGTCGTCGAGCAGCTGCAACAGCACGTTGAACACGTCTGGGTGCGCCTTCTCCATCTCGTCCAGCAAGATGACGCTGTACGGGCGCCTGCGCACGGCCTCGGTAAGCTGGCCGCCCTCGTCGTAGCCTACGTATCCGGGAGGGGCACCAATGAGGCGTGCCACGGAGTGCTTTTCCATGTACTCGCTCATGTCGATGCGCACCAGCGCACGCTCGTCGTCAAACAGGCTCTCGGCCAACGCCTTGGCCAGCTCGGTCTTTCCGACGCCGGTAGGACCAAGGAAGAAGAAGCTGCCAATGGGTCGGTTGGGGTCGGAAAGGCCCGCACGACTGCGACGCACGGCGCTTGCCACGGCGCTCACGGCGTCGTCCTGCCCCACCACGCGCTTATGCAGCTCGTCCTCAAGGTTGCGGAGCTTGTCCATCTCGCCCTGCATCATCTTGGACACGGGCACGCCGGTCCATGAGCTCACGACCTCGGCGATCTCGTCGGTGGTTACCGTCTCCTTGAGGATGCCGCCCTCGGCCTGACGCGACTCAAGCGCAGCCTCTGCTTTGTCGTATTGCGCCTGCAAACCAGGGATTACCGAGTATTGCAGCTCGCCCGCACGGCTATAGTCGCCATTGCGCATGGCAAGGTCGCACTCGTCGCGCGCGTCTTCTATCTGCTTCTTGAGTTCTTGTACGTGGTCTATGGCGCCGCGCTCGTTCTCCCAACTCGCCTTCATGCCAACGAGCTTTTCCTCCGCGGCGGCAATGTCCTTTTGGAGGGTAGCGAGTCGCTCCTTGGAAGCCTCGTCCTCCTCCTTCATGAGCGCCTGCTCTTCGATCTGCATCTGCGTGAGCTTTCGATCCTGCGCGTCGATCTCGGCAGGCATGGAGTCGAGCTCCATCCTCAGGCGGCTTGCGGCCTCGTCCACCAAGTCGATTGCCTTGTCGGGCAAAAAGCGCTCGGAAATGTAGCGGTCCGAGAGGTCTGCGGCCGATACGAGCGCTGCGTCGCTGATGCGCACGGAATGGTGTTGCTCATAGCGCTCTTTGAGGCCACGCAGGATGGAGATGGTATCCTCCACCGTCGGCTCGGTGACAAGTACCGTTTGGAAGCGGCGCGCCAACGCCTGGTCCTTCTCGATGTACTTGCGATACTCGTCGAGCGTCGTGGCGCCTATGGCATGCAGCTCGCCGCGCGCCAGCGCCGGCTTGAGGATGTTGCCTGCGTCCATGGAGCCCTCGGTGGCACCTGCACCCACGATGGTATGCAGCTCGTCTATGAACAGGATAACCTGTCCGTTTGCCTTCTGAATTTCCTTGAGGACGCTCTTCAGGCGGTCCTCGAACTCGCCGCGATACTTGGCTCCGGCCACGAGCGCGCTCATATCGAGCTCAACGAGGTCCTTGTCACGCAAGGTGGAGGGGACGTCGCCGTCCACAATGCGGCGGGCCAGTCCCTCCACGATGGCCGTCTTGCCCACGCCTGGCTCGCCAATGAGCACGGGGTTGTTATTCGTGCGACGGCTAAGCACCTGGATGGTACGGCGGATCTCCTCCACGCGCCCGATTACGGGGTCGAGCTTTCCCTGACGCGCGAGGTCGGTGACGTTGCGCCCGTATTGCTCAAGCGCCTTGAACTGCGGCTTGGCATCCTGGCTAGTTACGCGATCGTCGCCGCGAAGCTCCTCATACGCATCGAGCACATGCTTTTTGGTAACGCCGGCACCCCTGAGGATGCTTCCCGCCTCGCACTTGGAGTCGGCGATGCCATACAGCATGTGCTCGGTGGTCGTGTATTCGTCCCCGAGTTTGCTGGCAACCTTCTCGGCGTCGTTGATTACGCGCAGGAGATCCTGCGTCATGTTGGTTCCTGCCGTATCGCCGCTCACCTTGGGTGCGCGGTCGATCGTGCTTTGTACCTGGGTGCGTATGGACGCGGGATCGGCGCCAATGCGCTCGATGATGGCAGAGATGTTGTGCTCGCCCGAATCCAAAAGTGCGGCCAAAAGATGGATGGGGGCCATGGCTGGGGCCTGGGCATCGGCCGCGATTCCCATGGTCGCCTGCAGCGCCTCCGCGGCAGAATACGAAAACTTGTCTGGTCTCATAGGGTTCCTCCTCATAACACGATTATTTTACGGTATTAGTATCCCCCATTGAGTGCCCGCATATACAGAAATCTAAGTGTATACATATGAGGTTTTCTTGAGGCCCACAAAAGCGTGCAAAAGGGGACTGTCCCCTTTGTCACGCCTCCTCGATGCGGCAGACGTGGCGCTTGGACTTGCGGTCGTAGGTTATGCCCACGAGCAGGATCGGACCGCCCCATCCGCGAAGCACCGCCGGGTAGTCGCGGTCTCTCGTCTGGGCGATGGCGGCCTCCGGGGAGCGGTCCCACTTGAGCTCCACGAGGAGCGCCGGCGCCGGGTCGCCGCGCCTGGGCAGGTACACCACGTCGGCCAGGCCGCGGCCTGAGGGGAGCTCCTCGATCGTCGCGTAGCGGTCGGCGACGGCGATGTAGGCGGACTTCACCACCGCGCGAAGCGCCTGCTCGTTGTTGTAGAAGGCCGGCGCGCAACCGTCGTCGTGGGCGCGCGCGAGCGCCTCGGCCACGGTCCCCTCGTCCATGTCCCACGTGGCCTCGAGCAGCGCGTCGCTCTCGCGCACGATGCGCGCGACCTCGGCGTGGCGGCTCTGCGCCACGGCCTGGCGCAGCTCCGCGCGCACCTCCTCGTTGGGCACGCGGGCGGTTGAGGTGGCGGCGTCGTAGCAGAGGTATCCGAGGTGGCACAGCAGCGTGAGGGCGTCGTCGCGGCTGGCGACATCGTGGATGCTGTTCTCGAAGGAGTGTGTGTCCACCCTCACGCTCGCGCCGCCGAGGGCTTGCACCACCGACTGCTGCAGGCCGTCGAAGTCCAGGTCTATGTAGGTTCGCAGGCTGGCGAAGGCCTCCGAGCTCACCCAGTAGGGGCCGACCCGCCGGCGTTTGCAGGCGCGCATCACCGAGTAGGGGGCGTAGGCGCGCACGACCTTCCGCTCGTTCGAGCCCTTGTCTACGTAGGGCAGCTCGTAGCCGTCGTACCAGCGCTGGAGCTCAGCCATGTCCATGCCGTGGCGCTCGGCCAGGGCCTCCGCCTCTTCCTCCGTTAGGCCCACGTAGGGGGCGTAGTCGTCCGGCGCCAGAACCGTGTACTCGTCGAAATCGCTGAGCGCCGACTGCGTGCCGTAGCGTACGATGGGCAGTATCCCCGTCATGTAGCACGCGGTTATGGCGTCCGGCGTGAACGTGGCGTTCTTGAACAGCAGGCGGAGGAAGTAGACCCAGTCCTCCTGGGACTCCTTGGAACGGCGCTCGCGCAGGGGCGCGTCCCACTCGTCTATCACGAAGACGAACCGACGGCCCGTGGCGGCAACGAAGTCGGCGAGTGCGAGCTCTATCGCGTCAGTGCGTAGCGGCGCGTTGGGCAGCTCACGCCGCATGTCCTCTATCAGGCGCGCACCCACCTCTGCCGCCACGTCGCCCGCCCCGCGGAAGCTGGTCATGTCCAGGTGCACCACGTTGTAGGCGTTGAGGTGCCGCTCGAAGCTGGGGTCGTGGCAGATCTCCAGCCCCTCGAAGAGCTCGCGCGAGTCCGCGCCGCAGGTGTAGTAGGCCACCAGGGACTCGGCAGCGAAGGTCTTGCCAAAGCGGCGCGGCCGCGTGGAGCACACGAGGCCGCGCGGCGTGCCGATGACGGCGTTCACGAGAGCAATGAGCCCGGTCTTGTCCACGTACTCGTCGGCCAGCATCCGACGGAACCCCTCGTTGCCCGGGTTTACGTACATGCCCACGCCATCCTCCTCTCCCTGCGCTTCTCACCAACATGGTAGCACGGAAGAACCCTTGGCTTGGCGATACGTTTATGCTGGGTTTTTGCGTACCCTGAGGGGTGTGTCAACTCCCCCGTCCCCCTGACACACGAGGCGATAACATCAGGTAATGGGGATACTCCCTATTGCCTGATGTTATTGCCTGGTTTCGCTACCTGCTCACGCAGGCCGCCCTGGAGGCGTCGTAGCCCTTGGGCACCTGGCCCTGGGGCAGCACCTGCACGTCTATGGCCTCGGCGCGCCTGCCGAGCCCCGTGGTGCCGGCGGGCTTGCCGTCGTGGGCCCACCCCAGCCAGCCGTAGTCCTGGGAGTGGATGCGGTACCACACGGAGTAGTTGCCCTCCTTGGCCGCCTCGCCCGTGAGGCTGATCCTCACGGCCTCGAGCCTCTTGGACTGCCCCGTGGTGCCGGCGAGCGCGCCGTCTGCCGCCGCGGGCATCCAGCCCCTGTTCTGGGCGTGGACCTCGTAGGAGATGCCCGCGGGGACGGGCGTCGCGGGGGCCTGGAGCCGTATGGCCTCGAGCCTTCTGGACTGCCCCGTCGTGCCGAACTCGAGCGCGGAGCGGGAGCCGGTCCAGCCGCTGTTCTGCAGGTGGACATTCGCGCTGACGGCGCCCACATAGGAGGCCTGGCCCACGGCGTAGCCCGCCGGGGCCTCGCCCTTGAGAAGCACCTGCACCTCGATTGCCTCGGCGCGCAGGCCCTGACCCGCGGTGCCGGCCGCCTGACCGTCGCACGCCCAGCCGAGCGTGCCGAGGTTCTGCGCGTGCACGCGGTACCACACGCTGTGGGTATCGGACAGCTTGCCGGAGAGCCGCATCTGCACAGCCTCGACGCGGCGCCCCTCGCCCTTCGTGCCGCAGGGCGCGCCGCCGTCGACCCAGCCGCCCCAGCCGCTGTTCTGCAGGTGGGCGCGGTAGGATATGGCGCCGTCGGCGTCCTTGGGCAGGGACACGGAGAACTGCTCGAGCCTGAGGCCTCGGCCCTCGGTACCCACGGCGACGCCCTTGCCGGACTCCCTGCCCTCCACGTCGCCTACGTTCTGCACGTGGCCGCGGGCGGTGAGCTTGATGACGTCCTTGACGATGGTCGAGGCAACGCTCTGCGGTTCACTGTCGAAGTGCTGGGCATCGCCCACAGCCTTGTACCACACGGTGTAGGTGCCCACCTCGGTCGCAGTGGGGACCTTGTCGGACCAAGTATCACCGTTGAGGCTGTACTGCATCGTACCGCCCTCTGCGATGCCGGCCGTAACGAGCGCCTGCGCCTTGCCGTTATAGATGGGGTTGGTCGCCGTCGGCGCCTTGGTGACCTTGGCCACGGGCGCCGGGAACTGCACCTTCTTGAAGGACAGCGTCTGCCCGGCCTCACTCGCGGCGATGGCTTCCTTGCCCGTGGTGCCCTCCACGTCCGTCCAGCCCGCGCCGGCGACGGCGTTGGTGACGATGCCCTCGATGGCCTGCTTGCCGCCTGATGCGGTGACAGAGGCGATGCCGCTGTCGATCATCACGTTGCCAGGTAGCCCTGTCCCGTCAGAATTTTGGTTCTGGGCGTAGATGCCATAGCAGTTGGCACCACCCGTGGCGCTCACGGTACCGCCGCTAATCGTCACGATGCCTGGCCCATCATTTGTGGAATTGGAATAGATGCCATTGCCATTGCTGGCGGTGACGGTAACCTCCCCACCGCTAATCGTCACGCTATCGCCGGATATGACGTCCCCATCGCCACTGGCCTTGACGGTACCGCTGTTGATCGTGACATTTTTGCCCTTGATGCTGCCGTTGGCCTCGACGGCGCTGCCGTTGGTTATAACGAAGTCCCCCCGCCTGGCAATGATGGCGCTATCCAATCCGGTGGCGTCGACCACGCCATTGTCGATCGTTACGTTACCGAAACCACTGATGCCAGCGTACACGCCCTTTGCCGTGAGCTTGCCCGCCCCGGTTATGGTGAGGGCTGGGGACTCGCAGAAGATGCCAGTTTTTTCATCCCCTTCGTTGGCTTCGCTGACGTCGACCATGCTGTCCGACGTAACCGCGATCGTGAGCAGGTCCGCCCCCTTGTAGTAGATTCCGAAATATCCGTCAGAGTTTGGATCGTCAGTCAGTGTAGCTTTGTACCCCCTCGTGATGTTCGCCCCGCTCAACGCCAGAGTGTTGCTTGTCGCATCGAAGCTCCAGCCCGCGCCTCTCGTGTTCTTGCTCGTCACCTCTGCACCACCGACCCAGAGGTCAGATGGGTCTTTGTTCCCCTGCGCCTGCAACGCGGGCTCCTCGCCGTCCCTCTTCTGGTTGGTAGCCTCATTGCCCTTGTTCCTCACCTTGACGACGGACTCGCCCTCGGGCTCTGTCATTATCTCTTCGGCGATGCCTGCGGTCGGGCACATGCCCAACACCATTGCCAGGGTCACGAACAGGCTCAGCGCAAGTCTGGGCAACCCGAACGTTTGCCTCCTTCTCGCCATGGGTATCTCCCTCCCGCGGGTCCATCCCGCATTGGCGATGTGCATTTACGGCGATAGTTTATCACTAAGGCAAAGGGGGTACTCCCCATTGTCTGACGTTATTGTCTGCAGACAAAAGGGAGTACCCCCATCGGAACGGCAGGGTACCTGGGGTCCTGCAAGCGGCCCTATTCGCCGCCCTTGTTAAGCAAACCGCGCATTACCTGCTCCGGACCGGCGCCGTCGTAGCGGGCCAGCGCCACAATGCGCTCGCGCATCCTGAACTCGTGAACCTCGTCCTCCAGCTCGCGCACGCGAACGCGCAGCTCGTCTATGAGCTGCTCGTCCTTGAGCTGGCGCTCGCGCATGTCGAGGATGCGCACGACGCCTGCGAGGTTGATCCCCTCGTCCGTGAGCTTGCTGATGAGGTTAAGGCGCTCGATGTCGGCTTGCGAGTACAGGCGCGTGTTCCCCCGCGAGCGGCCGGGATTCACCAATCCCTTTTGCTCGTAGACCCTCAGCGTCTGGGGATGCATGCCCGTAAGCTCGGCGGCAACGCTGATCATATACAGAGGCTTGTTGCGCCCCTCGGTGTCGTTACTTGGCACGGCGCTCCACCTCCTTGCGATACGAGCGAGTGTCCTTTTCCATTAGCTCAGACAAAAGCGCGCGCTCATCCGACTTGAGGATTGTTGGCACCTGCACGCGAATCGTCACGTACAACGCGCCCGTCGTACCCTTGCGCCTCACGTCCGGAGCACCCTCGCCCCTAAAGCGAAACACTCTGCCCTCTTGCGTGCCGGCAGGCACCCTCAGGCGGACCTTCTTGCCCCTGGGAGTGGGCACCTCCACCGACGCACCCAACGCGGCCTCGTAAATTGATATGGGCAGATCCATGCGCACGTCGGCACCATCGCGTTTGAACAGCGTATCGTCGATTACGTGCGTCGTTATAACAAGGTCTCCGCGCTCTCCCCCGTTCACGCCGTATTCGCCGTATCCGTGGTGGCGGAGCTTCCCGCCGTCCACGGCACCAGCCGGCACCTTTATGGTGAGGGTCTGCGTTTCCCCTGTGGAGGGAATGCGGTACGTCACCTTTCGCGTCGTTCCCTTAAACGCATCGTTGAAGGGAATCTCAATACTCACGTTAAGGTCGTCTCCACGCATCGAACGATTGGGCTGACCTGCGCCGCCACCAAAGATCGAGGAAAAATCGAACCCGCCAAAGCCGTCGCCACCGCGCACGTTGTTGAATATGGAAGACCAGTCTACGTCCATATTGGCGGCATAGCGCCCGCGTCCGCCCGCGCCAGGCGTACCGGCACCGGGGATGCCGCCAAACATGAGCATCTGGTCGTATTCCTTGCGCTTGGCCTCATCGGAGAGCGTATTGTATGCCTCGCTCACCTCTTTGAACTTTTGCTCATCGCCACCCGCATCGGGATGGTACTTTGCGGCAAGCTTGCGGAAGGCACGCTTTATCTCGTCGTGGGTGGCGTCGCGCTTTACACCCAGCACATCGTAAAAGTTCCTGTTTGGCATGGCGGCTTCGCCCCCTTCTTAATCGTTTTCTCTCATATTATGGACGGGGGACACACCTCTTTGAGGTATGTCCCCCGTCCGCCACATACCTCTGTGGTTCTACGCTACTCGGCGTCTGCGGACTCTTCCTCTTCTGTGGGTCGTTTGGGACCGCCGTACGTCACGGTTACCATGGCAGGCCGAATAACCTTGCCACCCATGCGATAGCCTTTTTGGTACACCTGAGCAACCGTCTCGTCGTATGCCTCGGCGTTCTCCTCGCGGCCAACGGCTTGATGCGAGAGAGGCTCAAAGGGCTCGCCTGCCGGATCGATTACCTCTACGCCGTCCTTCTCCAGGATCCCAACCATCTTGTCGTGAATCTGCTGGACGCCATCCACGAACTGCGTGAACTGCTCGTCGTCGGCAGCAGACTGCCGGGCATGGTCGACGGCACGCTCCATGTCGTCGAGCACGGGAAGGAGACCAAGTACGAGCTTCTCTGCCGCGCGATCGCGCTCGGCCTCGCGCTCCTGGCGCGTGCGGCGACGGAAGTTCTCCCAATCCGCCTGCAGGCGCGTGAGGCGCTCTTGGGCATCCTTGGCAGCCTGCTTGGCCTCGTCCACCTGGTCCATGGCCTCGTCGAGACGCTCGTAAAGCTCATCGCGCTCCGCCTTGGTACGCTCGGCGTCTGCCTCGGCCTCGGCGGCAAGCTCTTCCTCTGCGGCTTGCTCCCCTGCCCGAATGGCAGCCTCTACCATGGCCTCCTCGTCGAGCTCGGTGTTGGGTGCAGGCTCGGCGCCTGGTTCGTCTATGGGTACTTTCACGCCGTCCTCGTCCCTTGTCGTGCTCTCGTCGTCGTTAGGTATGAAGTCATTGCGCTCCATCGAATCTCACCTTACTCGTCTACGACCTCGTAGTCGGCATCCACCACGTCGTCGCCGCCGGGCTGGGCACCTGCGCCAGGCTGAGCAGCAGATGCGGCCTCCTGATCGGAGTACACGATCTCGGCGAGCTTGTAGCCTGCCTGCTGGAGCCTCTCGGATGCAGCCTTGATTGCCTCGATGTCGGTGCCATCGAGCGCCTTCTTGGCGTCGGCCACTGCGGCTTCGACCTCGGAGCGGGTATCGGCGGGAACCTTGTCGCCCAGCTCGTTGAGCGTCTGCTCGGTGCTGTAGGTAAGGCTGTCGGTTTGGTTGCGGACCTCGATCTCGTCCTTCTTTGCCTTGTCCTCCTCGGCGTGGGACTCGGCGTCCTTTACCATGCGATCCACTTCGTCGTCGGAAAGGGCGGTGGAGCCGGAGATGGTGATCTGCTGCTGCTTCCCGGTGCCCTTGTCTTTGGCCGTAACCTTAACGATGCCGTTGGCGTCGATGTCGAAGGTGACCTCGATTTGAGGCACGCCGCGACGCGCCGCGGGAATGCCGGTGAGGTTGAACTTGCCCAGGCTCTTGTTGTCGCGAGCCATCTCGCGCTCGCCCTGCAGGACGTTGATCTCTACAGAGGTCTGGTT
>JAFWKQ010000131.1 GCA_017545665.1 Atopobiaceae bacterium | reverse complement strand
TAAGGCATCGCTCGACGTTGATACCCTCTCTGCTGTGTTCCAGCTTGACAAGGCAGAGATTCAGTACCGTATCCAGTCCATCGATTCGATCCCCATCCCGGGCGCTTTCGCGCTGCTGACCACTGAGGACTTTTGGGTGTGTGCGGATTACGGGATCTACAATACCGACTTCCGCAACCCCCAGACGCTCACCACCAATTACTACCTTACCGTGATTGGCATGTACTCTGCTTCCCCGTTCGTTCCGGCTATCCTCTTCACCACCGAGACGGGTACCGTGAACAACCTCATCACGGAAGCGGTGACGGGGCTTACCGTCACACCGGCTACGGCCAACGTCGAGCAGGGTGGACAGCTCGCGCTGGTCACCTCCATCACCGGCACGCTGACGGCCACGCCCGCTAGCTACGTTATCCCCAAGTCGGTGCAGGTCTCGCCCGATTCCGTGACGTGGGAGCTCAACGCGAGCACTGGCGGCGATGAGCCCGAGCCCGTGCAGCTTGACATCGACACCTATATCGACCGCTTTGGCATCCTGCATGTGGGTACCACCGTCCCCGTTGGCACCGTGCTCACCGCTACGGCCACGAGCACGTACCAGCCCGCAGGCGATACGCCCGAGACGGCCACGGCCACGCTGACCGTTATCGAGCCCGTCTAGAGCTCGCAGGCTACCAGCTTCTAAAGGGGCATGGGTTTTAGGGCCCGTGCCCCTTCCTTTTAGGAGGTGAACATATGGCTAGGAAGTTCCCGAGACTAGGAAACGATAGTTTTCCTTACCTAGAGACGGCCGACCCGTTCAAGCGTGAGAACAAGTTTGACTATTCACGCTACGACTACACGGCAAGCGCGAAGCTCATGCGCGTGACGTGGCCGAATGACTATCGGCATGTGGTGGAGTGGGAGAGCGCGGAAGCAAGAGACGCATGGTTTGACGCGCAGCAGGGTAACGTCATCGAGCTTGTGCAGGGTACCGTGCACGCACAGACGGAACGCATAACGCTAGATGTGCCCTACGACGTTGCGCTTGCGTACAACTACGTGTACATGCGCGTGCCGCAACTCACGCAGAACAGGCCCATAGACCATGAGCAGACAGGCGGCGTTAGGACGATATGCGCTTTCATTGACTCATGTAGCTATCTCTCACCGTCTGCCACCGAGTTCGTTCTAAGTGTTGACGTGTGGACTACCTACCTACCATATAAGAGCGTGCACGGCTGCATGTTGGATCGTGGGCACGCGCCCATGTGGGAGATGAGCGCGACCGAGTACCTCAAGCGACCCATAGAGCGGTGCGCTAACCTGCTTGCGCCCGACGTGAGCTTTGGCAGCGCGGCCGTGGTGCGTGGTGGCGAGTTCGCGCCCCTATCGACCGCAGAGCCTATGTACGTGATGGCTAGCACGATTCCCTATTCGGCAATAAGCAGTATCCCCCTGGCTGAAGAAGCGTACATGTTTCCACCGCTCTACTCTGACACCACAGGGCGAGACGGCTACCAGCTCACTGTGAATGGCTACACGTGGGCATCTGACGGCCACAGCTATCAGGGCATGAGCAATCCGAGCACGCCCACCCGTGCAGACGGCTCAATACCTACGGGACTGTATTACTACGGCATTAAGGGAAGCTCCGTAAGTGCTGGTGCTCTTACCGACTTGCTCACAGCATTGCCCGTCTTTGCGCTGTCATGCAAGGCCGTGTTTGTCGTGCCGTCAGATCTGGTCACCATCGGCAGGACTCACACCATCAACGGCGTGCCCTTGCGAGAGGTTGCCAACAAGGGTACGCAGGCCCTGACAAGCTTCACGCTCACCAAGGATCTCTTTGGGTACCCCGAGCGCTATGCGGATATCGCAAAGTTGTACACCGAGCCGTACGCCCACATCGAGGTGAGCGACGATCTGGGCAACAGCGTGAGCGTGGCTATCGAGGACACAGATGGTTCTATTGACGTGGTGCAAAAGCTTTCTATCGCCTTCCCCGCTTTGGAGTGGAGGACGGCGCTGCTAAACGTCGCTAACACAGGCGGCAACGTCCGTTACAACTGGACTAGGCTTGACGGCACCACCAAGGCCAAGACTTTCACCAATGCCGACTTTGCGAATACCTTTATCGACTTTGGTATTCCTACTTACGTGCTCTACATGGAGGCACGCAAGGAACAGGCCATAACGTCATGGGTGAACGCGCAACAGCGCAGGAATAACGCTCTGTTGGCTTACCAGTCAACCATGCGAAGCGCCAACACCGCACGCGCTAACACCGTGGACTCTGACAGCACGGCAAAGCTCAACGCCTACCGAAGCGCTGACACCAGCGTTACCAACACGGCCAACACTGGCACGACGGCAACGGCCAACACGGTACTAGATAACGGCTTGAGGTCAACGCTCACACAGACGCAAAATGCCGCATCGTCTGCACTAGAGAGCTCGAACGTGCACGCAGCCGAAGAGTCCGTTAACTCGGATATCGTCTACTCACGTGCAGCGGCCGACACGCAGCTTGTAGGCGAGGCAATCACCGGCGTTACCAACATGGTGGGCGCGGCGCTATCGGGTGACGTTTTCGGTGTCGTGTCGTCTGGCGTGGGCTCACTGGTGAGCATGGGCACGACGGCAACCATGACCAACCTTGCGGCACTCAACTCAGAGACAAAGAAGTCTGTCAATGTCGGGCTTATCCAAGACACGAGCGGCGCAGGGCGAGACGTTGCGACCTCCAGCACCACGTCAAGAAACACACATGACACGTCTATCACGGGCAACAACGTTGCGTTGGCTAACACCAACGCGACCAACAGCGCGAACACGGCCAAGAGCAATGCGGACTTGTCACAGGCAACGGGAGACGCTAACGCGACCTACAGCCGAAACGCAACGATGGCAAACGCAAAGGCAGCTTTGAGCAACGCACAGACCGCATATGGACGCGAGATCACCGCAGCCGGTGTGCTTGCGCCCAACGAGCACGGCAGCTATTCGGGCTCAAGTGTTCATGAGATCTGGGAGAACAAGGGCATACACTTGCGCGCGGTGACGCAGGCGCAAGGTGCCATCAAGCAGGCAGGGGACACGTTCCTACGCTATGGCTACCAGTTGGGCGCTGCATGGGAGGTAACGAGCTGGGTACCTGCAGGCGCGCGATACTGCTACTGGCAATCCACCGACCTCTGGCAGAGGATTGACGAGGTAGCCAACGTGCAGGCCGAGCGGCTATTTGAGTCTATACTTGCAGCAGGTGTTACCGTCTGGAAGGTGCCCGAGGAAGTAGGGAGGTTCTAAGCTATGGCTGATAGCGGTATCGTTACGCTCATGGAGCGCATCAACGATGACAACGAGACCTTCACGGCCGAGGAAGTGCGCAGGATTAGAGACTTCACGATGCAATGCGCGATTGACGATATCTACAACAACGCGCGCGTGGCAACGATGATGCAGGAATCACGGGAGCGCGCAGAGCGTGACCGTGCGCTGGCAGAGGCCATGATTGCGTCAATCGGGGGACAGAAGCGCCCCGAGCTTGTATCCATCGTGAGACAGGAGGTGAGACATGGGACGGAGCAAGAAGCCTAAGCAGGCATGTAACAGGGCTGATGAGGTCTACTGGGGATCTCTCTCTTACAACGGTCAGCTCTTGAGCGTGTACAAGAACATCTTCTACATGCTTGCAATGACCCGCTTTGAGTGGATCGGGTTACCAAAGACCGTTGACCCGCTCTTTCTTGAGCGTCAGCTTTTGCTAGGGGGTCATGCGACAATCGCACAGCCCAAGAAGGGCAAGCAGCGAGGATTTTGGTATTCCGCTAAGTGCGTGCAGACAGGGCCTTTGGGAGTCTATGACTACCCGAAGAGCTGGCAGGCATACAACCGTGACCAACTGAGGTTCAACGCGACCGGCAAGAACGGCGTTTGGATCTATGACAACGTCATGAGGTTTCCGCTGTGCGCGGCGCTGGATATCTTTGCGCGCGAGCTTGTGGACGTGCAGAAGACAGAGCAGGTTAACCGCTTCTGGCAGAAGTTGCCGTTTATCCTCGTTGCGCCCGATGACATGGAACTGAGTGCCAACAACCTGCTTTCTCAGGTCATGGGCGGTGAGCCCGCTATCGCTGCAAACCGATACGTTAAGGACATGGAGCCCTATCGTTTGGGCTTTGACGTTCCCTTTTTAGGGCGAGAGCTGAACGCAGCAGAACAGAACGTGCTAAACAAGGTGTACACCATCCTAGGTATTGCTAACCTCACCTTTAAGAGTGAGCGCATGATAGAGGATGAGGTGCACGACATGGGCGAGCCCTCGACGCTCATGGCGCTTGCGGCGCTGACTGAGCGCAGGCGCGCGGCCGACTACCTCAACACACGCTTTGGCATGAACGTCTCTGTAGTCTGGCGCACGGACTACCAGAGCGAGAACTTCAATCTTCTTGAGTCCATCGAGAAGAGCGCGAAGATCCTTACCGGCAACACCAAGGGATTAGCGGAGGTGATGCAGAGTGAGTGAGTTTCCTACGTTGCCGAGCTGGGAAGAGTTCGAGAGCACGGACGTGCAGGAATACCACGGCACGTTCACGATAAGCCTTATGCAGCTTCTGAGCGACCCAGACTATGCAACCTACTTCACGCTTATGTGGGAGACTTTCGACGCTTACGACTCAGAGCAGCGCACAAGACTGTTTAATAAGTTCCGTGGGCGCTTTGACTATCGAGAGATCGGGCTTCTACCCGTGCGCCGATGGACTGAGCGACTTATCGCAAAGCTTAACGAGGTAATGCCCAAGTACAAGCCTCTGTATCAGGCCATCGCGGACGGCGCTACCACGCTCAATGCCGGCAGCGAGTATCACAAGCGTAGGGACGTGCACAGCGAGTTTCCGCAGACCATGTTTGCGTCTGAGAACCAAGACTATGCATCGAGCGGCACAGATCTCGAATACGAGACGGTGCGAGACTATGGGCTTCTGGACGTGGCCGAGCGCGTTGGGCGATACAATGACGTTGACGTGATGGTGCTTAATGAGTTGGAGCCCCTTTTCGTCTGTCTAAAGTCAGTGACCCTACCGTACTTGTAAGGAGGTAAGAACATGCCAAGGCCCCTATTTCCGTTTCCTGGCTTCATGCCGACAACGCCCGTGTTGCCCAAGCTCTATTGGGAGGCCATCACCCCAGAGCAGGAGCTTCACGAGCTGTGCAAGCGGCTGCATACCCTTTTCGACTATGCGCAGCAGCTAGGCACGCTCACGGCCGAGCAGATGCAGGAGCTTCAAAAGCTGCAGGCAGAGTTTGAGAAGTTCAAAGCGTCGGGCTTTGAGGACTATTACGAGCAGCAGCTAGAAGCGTGGGTTAACGCCAACGTCGCTAACATCTTCAACCAGTACGCAAAGCTGGTGCTCTTCGGGCTTAACGACGAGGGCTATTTTGTTGCCTACGTGCCCGAGAGTTGGACGGATATCTGGTTTGACACCGTGGCAAACTATGACGATCCGCTTTATGGGCGGCTTGTCCTTTTGTGGGACGGCAACGGCGATTTCTCTGCACACGTAGGCCCCACCAACATGCCGACCAACTACGAGAGTCTTTCGTTCAAGCCCTCTATCAATGGTGTTACCCTTCTGGGTGACAAGTCGTTTGCAGATCTGGGGCTTGTGCCAATGACAGAGCAGGAGATTGTCGATGCCTAACATACTCTATCTTGACGATACTGGCGTAGCGATTCTCAAGACGCTTATTGGTGAGCCTACCGACGAGCAGGTAACTGCTGCTGTAAACACGGTGCTTGCGGCACATCCTGAGTGGACTACCACTGTGCAGGATGGCAGTATCACGGGCTTGAAGATTGCTAACGATACCATCCCAGACGCGAAACTGGCACAGACGGGCGGTGTGCTTGAGAGGGTAAACAGCTTCACGAGCGCACAGGACGTGAATCTATTCAATGCCAATGACCCCGACGTCCTGCCATTGTCACTCATTGATGGGTATGGCAACATCACCACAGTAGACTACATGCGCGTAAGCGGATACATCCCCATCGAGCCAAACGTAACTTACGAGGTGCCTATCTACGTTGGCAAAATAGGCACGTCAGCGCGGGCAATCCCCATCTACGACGCGAACAAGAACCACATCCAACGGCTTGTTGGAGAGTATGACGAAACCACCAAGCGTCTGACATTCACAAGCACCAACAGTGCGGCAGCGTATACGCGAGTCAACTTCCCCGAGCGTGGACAGCGTGCGCTCTACTATACCCCGTGGCACTACTACGGCATCTTCATGCTCACAGAAGCACCGTTTCCAGACAGGTATTACACCTATGGTGCGAAGAAGATTATCACCGACACGGCCTATCTACCCGAGAGCAGGGAGAACGACTATAACCCGCTCATCGCAAAAACGGCACTTTTCTACGGTGATTCAATCTGCTACGGCGATGATTACGACGGATGGGCGGGACGCATCGGGCGCGATAACCGCATGACGTGGGAAAATATGGGCATCAGCGGCGCGACGTTCCACAAGAACAGCATCACTGGGTGCATCGTGGAGCAGCCCATACCGTTCGACCAGCCAGATTACATCATCCTAGAGGGCGGCACAAACGACGCTGACCGAATCGGCAACGCTACAGGCGAGACAAAGCCCGCAGCCTTTGGCACGTGGAGCTACACGTACTGGGGCACCGATGATGCATCGAACAACTACGGCTTTGATATCACGACGTTTTGCGGTGCGTTCGAGTACATGCTAAAGCGTGTCACGACGCTGTACCCGGGCGTGAAGCTGGGATACATCGTCGCGCAGAAGATGGGGCGCACGAACGACTACAGACCAACGGTGAACAACCGTCGCTACTACTTCCAGACGGCTATGGAGATATGCGAGAAGTGGGGCGTGCCGCACCTCAATCTCTGGGATGGCTGCTACCTCAACCCTTCCAACCCGTCCATGTACAACAGCGACGCGCAAGGTGACCCCGCATATTGCTACATCGACGGCCAGCACCTCACAGCTAAGGGCTACGACTACATCAAACCCCTCATAGAATCATGGATGAGGACGCTTTAGGAAAACAAGCAAACAATCAAAAGGAGGTTAAGTAATGGGAGTACGTGAATACATCGGTATGCGCTACGTTCCCGTCTTCGCGGATCCCGTCGAGTGGGACGATACGCGCGCCTATGAGAGCCTTACCATCGTGACCTATCAGGGCGCTAGCTACACATCCCGTAGGCCCGTCCCCGCAGGTATCCCCATCACTGATGGGCGCTATTGGGTGCTTACGGGCAACTATAACGACCAAGTAGAGCAGTACCGTCGTGAGGTGCGTGCCTTTGACGGCCGCATCACGCAGGCCCAGACGGACGCGAGCAACGCGCTTACGCAGGTCGGCACGGTTGCCGGCGATGTTGAAGACCTTGAAAACATCCTCACCGGTTATGGTGAGGGCGATACCGTCAAGGCCGACATTAGCACGCTGCAAGGCAACATCACCGCGCTTGACACCAAGGTGGGCACGCTTCCCGAGGGCGAGACGAGCGTTATCGGCTACGTCGATGGTGAGGTGCAGACCATCAACACCGACCTTACCGACATTGACACCACGCTTGCAGGTTTTAGCCCGTCCGTGCCCGTCAAGCCCTACATTGATGCAGCGGTTAGCTCACAGCGTAAGAAGATGCTTGTCATTGGTGACTCTCTGAGCGGTAGCACCTACGTCGCTGCTAACGCGCGCTGGTGCGTGCTGCTCGCTGCTAGGCTCAATGCAGATCTGTATGTTTTCCAGTCTAACGGCGCTGGATATGCCGAGCCCGGTGTGGGTGGCAAGACGTTCCAGACTCTTGTTGCCGACGCTCACACCAGCACGCAGTTTGATGATGAAGATATTGACTACCTTTTCATCTTCGGTGGCACTAATGACATTTCAGAGACAATGCTTCCGTCTGCCATCAGTGGCGCTTTTGACGATACGCTGACGGCCGCACGTGGATACTTCCCGAACGCAAAGCTCTACATCTGCAGCACGACGGCCCGCTATGACCACCTAAAGCTAGTTTCTGCCACTCGTCAAGGCGAGGTGTACCAGCTCAAGGCGTGGCGCAACAGGCCGTCATTTGCGGCAACAGGTGCCATCATGCTACCTCTCACGTTCGTGCTGGGCTTTAACGAAAGCTACTACCTAGGTGGGTCCGATCACATCCACCTGAACGCGAGCGGCCATCAAAAGGTGGCTAATGCCATCTGGGACATGATGAACGGTATCCCCGTATCAGTCTACTTCACCGGTGCGATGCAGGCGGTGGACGATAGCAGCGTGGGCGTGTTCCGATGCAATGCCTCTCCAATCGGTTTGCAGGTGTTCGGCTACACGCAGGCAGCGGCCGGCTCTGACAGCTACCTTCATGACCAGTTCTTAATCTTCCGCGACGCTGGCTTTGATAACTTCTGGAATGGCATTGGCATCGCTGGCGCTAATGGTGGCTATATCGGTGGCTACAGCACCGAGAACAACGGGCTTCACTTTGTCGGATACGGTGGCTTCAACGGCTACGTGCCACTGGCGTAGGTGGTTACCATGACACCAGCTGAAAAGATGGCAGAGTGGGCGCGCTCACAGGTTGGGTATGCGGCCGACTCAAACAAGCGTACCAAGTACGGCGAGATGTTGGACAACATCGGCTTTTACAACGGGCCGAAAAACGGCTATGACTGGTGCGAACAGTTCTACGATGCCGGCATGGTAATCAACTTCGGCGAGGACACCGCGCTCAAGATGATGAACGCAGAGCGCAAGGGCGGTGGTGCCGGTTGTTGGATCAGCGCGCAGGACTACCGCGACGCTGGGCAATGGTCTAACGTTCCCTCCATCGGCGCACAGATCTATTTCGGTGTGCTGGGTGACGAAACGCACACCGGCTGCGTGGTCTGCTACACGGACAGCACCGTAGGATATGTGGATGGTAACACCGGCTATTCTGTGGGCTACGACACCGGTGCCGTGCTCTATCACGAGCTTGCTAGAGACGATGGCTGGATTGTCGGGTATGGTGTGCCTGATTGGTCTTTGGCTGAGGACGGCCGATGGGTGCACACTGAGCGTGGTTGGTGGTACCAGCGCAACGATGGTAGCTATCCCAAGAACCAGTGGGAGCGCATAGACGGTAAGTGGTACTGGTTTGACTCTGCTGGCTACATCATCGGTGGATGGCTGCACTACAAGGATGATTGGTATTGGCTGCACGACAAGCACGACGGCCACTTTGGAGAGATGGCCGAAAGCGTGTGCTTGCCCATCGACGGTAAGACGTATTGTTTCGACGCGAGCGGCCGCATGTACAAAGGCAGCGTGCCGACCAACACAGAGCACGACGGGACGTTTGGAGCGTTGAAGCCATGAGCGAGACAGTGGAGAAGATCATAATTGCGGCCGCGCTTGTTGCGGTGCTTGTATACCTCATGAGCGGCCCCGACCAGCCCACAGGCTACACGGGCTCACTTTGGGATGAGGTGCAGAGCGTTGGACATGGATGTTAACCAGCTTACGCAGCTCATCAACGGGTGCGGGTTTCCTATCGTCTGCTGCGGTGCGCTGTTCTGGATGCTCAACAACAGCTTTAAGGAGCTGACCACGGCTATCAACAATCTGGGTGATGAGATGCACGTGTTCATGTTGGAGCTGAAGAAGGACAGATCTGCGGAAGCCTAGTCACAAAAACGCATATTGACTTTTAGCCCCTTTCGTGTATTATGAAATTGTCGGTTTTCCATATTCACACGGAAGGGGCTCAACAATGGCACGCATTAACGGAATCGCTTATGAGTACGGACTGAGCAAAGAGCAGGCAAGCACTTTCGAGAGCTATGCAGTAGAGAAGTTTGCCGGTCACATCTGGCTCAACAGCTTTGACCCTGACAACTCCCCAAACCCCGAAGAGTGGTACGACCAAATGGCATCTGAACATTTCCATGCTGCAAAGGTCGTTGCAGAGCTTGCGAGCACTCTTTGGAACATTGATCTGGAAAGCATCTATAGAGAGCTGTCGAGGGATGAGGTGCGAGAGATTTATAGAGGTGAGTAACCTTCCTACATTTTCCACAAGGCCCCTGGCATTGGTCAGGGGCCTTTTCGTTTTGGGTGGTTTTTGTAACATGTTGGTGAACATAGGCTTCTAGCTGGGGTTTGTTGGTGAACATCTAATGAACCGCAGGTAGATGGCTTGTTTGGGTTGTGTGCATCAGCTATTGAAGCAAACAGGGAATCTACCAGCAGTTTATTGGCAAGCGAGCAATAAACCGCAGGTCAGAGGGGGTATTTCTGTGACGGGGGCAGGGAGTGTGAGGGTACAGGGTACAGCTTT
>JAFWKQ010000130.1 GCA_017545665.1 Atopobiaceae bacterium | reverse complement strand
GTCCCGCGCCCCTGACGGGGCGGGGGATGCTCCCCACCTGCCCGCGGGAAACCCCGCGCCGCGCTACCAGCGCCCCGCCGCCGCGCCCGCGCTCGATCCCGTGGCACGCGCCGCGCCGGTAGACGATCCCGCGCCCTTACGCTCATTGCATGCACGGTGAACGGGCTGCACAATCCCCACGGTGCCGGTAACAGCGCCGCCCGCTGCAATGGGAACGATATGATCCGATTCAAGAGACCACGGGGAACGAACGCGCCGCCCGTCCTTTAGGATCCATTGCGGGGCTGTTAGGTCGATAGGTTGACCGCATATAGCGCACGGTATCCCGCTACGTGCCAAACGCTCGCAGTAACGTCTTTGTTCCTCATACGCTTTGCGGTTGGTCAACCGTGGGTTATCGCGCCAATGTTTCGGCATGGATCCCGCCTAAAAGAAAACGCCACGGGGTAAACCGTGGCGCTGCTACATACTTGTACGAATACTGTTTAACACATTATGCGCGGCGATGCAAGGGAATGGCGGCGATTGTTGAAAACTATCCGCCCGGCATGGATCCCGCGAAACGCGCACGCCGAAAACGAAAATGCATAAAGATACGGTATAGCCGAATAAAATCATACGGTTATGCAAGTCTATGGAACGCGCTTGAATTTTCCGCGTTTGCCCTGATAAACGGCACCGTTATTTGCCCGCGTATGGCAATATACAGAATATGCCCGTATAGTTGACTTGAATGACACACAACCACGGTTAGACGTGCCCACAATACCCCGCGCTGGAATGTTGAAAACCCTGCATGGTTTATCGACAAACGGTATCGACAATCAGTCTAAAACGATAGCGCCGCCGGGTAGATCCTCGCTATTCGGGATCAACGCGACACGGTATCCGCAAACGTTAGCGAGGTTGCAGACGGTATCGAGTTGCGGGGTAGATCCTTTGTCCAGTGTAGTGAACAGGAACGACGGGGATCTGTCCATTTTTATGGAAGCCGCTCGCATTGAAAGCCTGGACTGGTAAAGCATCTCACGCGCCGCTTCCTCGAATGTCATCAGATCCCCCTTTGCTCGATCCTTTGCGTTAGGGTATCAGAATATCTAACCGCAATTGTGTACACTTTGTGAACTAGCTAACCACGCTTGTACATATATCTAACTACGGTAATATATATAGTAAGTATTGGCACGATCGTTAGGGGGATCCAATGACAACATATCAGAAAAAAGCCGCTCGCATGCTCGCGCGCGAGCTTGCCGCACGCTTCCGCATGCTGGTACTCAATTGCGCCGGGTATTGCGACTACTACGACGGTTTCTATACGGGCGCGGGGGTCAACCTTGACGCGGTAGCAGAGTGGACTACGGGCGGATACGTTGACGCGCTGCTCGCTGTTTTCGGCATGGATACCACGTGCCGGGCATTCGCGCTCGCTATTAATACCATCTTTCAGTAAGGGGGATACCATGGCAACTACCTATCAGATCAAGCTTTATGAGTACGATGAATTGAGCGATACCGCAAAGGAGACCGCGTTTCACAAATGGTGGAATAGCGATATTACCTCGTGCCTTATGGATTATGAGTATGACGAGCTTTCGGCGGCGCTCGCATCGTTCTGCAAACTTGCCCCGTTCGCATATCCCCGGGATCATTACGGCTCGCTGTTCTTTGCGCCCGTGAACGTTTGGGAAGCGTCCGGGAAGATCGACCGTATGCCCGTATCCCTTTCAACCGCGGATTGTTTCGACGAGGATCTTGCAACCGCGTGGAATGAACACGCGGACGATCTGAAACAGCTTTCAGACGCTTTGAACGACGTATCAGACTATTTTGGCAACGTGACGGATAACGAGACCGCCTATCTGGCGCTATCGGACGCACAGGACAAGCTAGCAGACGCGCTATCCGAAACGGTCAACGCGGCGCTTAAAGACGTTGCACGCGCTTACAACAAAGACGCTTCAAACGTCGAAGACTACTACACCGATATTGAGCAAATGCGCGAGCTGTTCAAAGACTGCTATGCACGTGAAACCCGGTACACCGTTGACGGGTTCGCATTCGATCCCGACAAATACGGCATGATTCAGTCTGTTTAACACGTTCAACAACAGGGGCAACAGAAAGGATCTAGGAAAATGGCTATCAAATCGCGTTTTCGGAAAGCAATGTTCGATGTTCAACTGCTTGACAACCGCAACAAACCCGCCCGTTACACCGTGCCGGGTTATGTTATCGACCTCTACGGCTACACTTTCGGGGTTTGGAACAATGGCGGTAATTGGTCTCTAGTCGATCTTGACACGGGCATGAGGTTATCGGGCTTAAAGTCCACCCGTAAGAACGCCGTTGAATGGTTTACGCCTAACGTTCTTGACGTGTATGAACGAACGATCAACCAACCGTATTACGCGGATCTTGTTCGTGAATTTGAGCAGATGCCCGTGCAACCATTCTAAGGGGGATCTAGGAATGCACACGATAGCCTATGCACTCACGTCCTATGGTTTGTGGATCCTTGCACCGCTTGTTTGGAAACTGGTTTCTTACGTCTTCGCAAAGCTTCAGGAAAGGGGTTTCTAATGGCCGATAAACTCTATTACGCGCTGCATACCAGCGACGCCGCGTTTGGTCTACCCGCCCGTCATATCATCTACGGTTTTGCGACTCGCAAAGATCGAGATGACTACATTGCCCGCGTTGCCCGCGAGCGCGAGTCATTCGCAAAGATCAAGCGCGAGCGCGGTTACTGCGATCTCGCAATAGCTACGACGTGGGATCACGCCGAAACGATCCCCGCCGCGCTTGTCAACCAAATGATTAACGCCGCCCGTGCAAAGTACCCGAAACAAGCGCGGTATATAGATCTATATGAAACGGGTATAGCGCCGTATTCCAGCGACCCGCACGCCGCCGCATTTCTTTACTAGCAAAACACGTTTAACGGAAAGGGGCTAGAAATGGCAAACGAGTATATGGCACATGAGGTTAAAGACGGGCGCGAGTACCGCGAGACTTACAGGGATACAGACCCGCTGGAGATTTATAAATCCCTCGCAGAGGATCTAACGCGGAAATACGTCCTAGGAGCAACCGGCTACACCGTCACGCAGAAAAGCAACTACGACGGCACGCGGACGATCAAGATCGCCGGGGGCAACGGATACCGCCGCGTGTACGTTGTCGGGTTTTAGTCCCGTGAACGCCCGATAAACGAACGGGCGGCGAGTCTAGCGCCGCCGCCCGTGTCTGTGAGGGCGCGGGAAATAGGTCAACTGCTACTGGAAAGGGGTTTTGAAATGGAGAATTGCAAGGTTGTGGAGCTGGTACCCGTGGCAAAGAATCGAGTTAGCTACCAGCATAAGGCAAACGTAGCTTTCTACCCGGACGGGACAACGGTGCTGTATTCCTATTCAACCGCCGTTTGTGAGATCGACAAAGCCGGCAACTTCAAGCGCACGTGGAACGGCTGGAGCGCGACAACAGCAAAACACGTCGATGATTTTATCCTCACGTACACAAAGAACGGGCGCGGCATCGGCAAACATGACTGGTTGGATCTTCCCGTATATAGATCCTCACACCCTTATTTGCCCTTTACACCGCGCTATAAAGTCACGTACAACGCCGACAAACTTTATTGGTAGGTGGGGACGATGAAACGTTATCAGCTGCGTTTCGAGTTGATCGAGGGTAGCGAAACCGCCGCAAAGCTGTTTTGCCAACAGGAGAACGCCAACGCACCGCGCTATATCCGAAAGAACAAGCCCGCCCACTATAACCCGTATGAGATCCGCGACAACTACGGCCCGGGGAAACATTGGAACGGTTTTATTTGCTGGTACTACGCATAAAGGGGGATACCATGCTCAAAACGAACAGCAAGAAAGCACGCGAGAATATCCGCGCCTACATTATCGAATGCGCGAATTGCACCGACTACGATCCCGCCACGGATACCGAAACCGAATTGACGTTTGACACGTTCGAGGGATACGCCGCGCATATTTGGGATGCATTCAAGTATGAGCAGATGACGGGTAGCGCACGCGCCTACAATCTGCGAGTCAACGGCACGTGGCAAAACTGTTTTGATGACTGGATGCACGGTCTGCCGGGCGAGATCGATACGGGCAAGTGGTTGCTAGGATATAACGCCGCGAAGAACGTTCTAGCGCGTATTCTTGAAGAAAGCGACGCGGAGCGCGACAAGTACACCAACGATCAAGCGGAGCACGTTCTCGCATTCCTCATTTACCGCGAGATCATAAACGCCGTTGAAAACCCGTTTAACTAGTTTTGCAAAGGGGGATCTAACATGTTTGCCAATAATGATCTTTGCTTTCTAGAATATTCTGACATGGAGCGGAGACGCGCCGCCCTCGATAGCTTCTTGAAGCAATGCGAGGATACCCCGTTAGGCGATTTTTTCCCGACGTATGACGACGTGTTACCGGGGTTCAACATCGCCGCTTTCTCTGACGGAAAGGGCAACGCGCTTACAGTTGCCATGATCCCGTGGGACGATACCGCGATGTGCTACCCGATAGCGTATTTCTATCTGACCGTTTCGGACGGTTGGACGGTTAGCGGGTCGATCTTCAATAGCGAGCTTTCGGGGCTTGAATATCGCGGGGATACCCCGGGCGAGTCGATGGACTACCCCGGGATGACGCTAGCGGAAACCATCAACGCCGTATTGAATGCCGATTTTTAAGGAGATCGCCATGCACAAATATCACGTCAACGTGTCCGTATGGCCTAGAAACGGCAACCCGCGCCGGTATAGCTACGAGGTCGAAAGCATATCGCAATTGATTGAGCGTTTCGAGCGCCATGGACTGTATGAGAGGAAAGCCCCCAACCATTACACGGAATATCTAGACGGCTGCACTATCAACCACTTTGTTACACGGGTCTATTAAGGGGCAACCATGAACGCTACAGAGCGCCGTATCTATTGGAACGGATACCGATACATGAAACAGCTTTCTATAGAGCTGTGGAACGTCTCAAAGGCTTACAGCGAGATCTACAACAGCAACGCCGGGGATCTTTTCGTAAAGGGCGCTCAAAGGGCAAGGGCTTACCTGGAGCGCGTCGGTTTGCTGAATGCGAGGTTTTGAGATGATCCTCAACGTCTACCGCACGCACGCGGGAACAGCCGTGACGGGGTATTGGGATGGAGCCGCCCGCCGTTCTTTTTATTCCCTGATGGACGGGCGCAACGACATAGCCGTCATGTGCATAACGTCATGCGGTTCTATGGATCTCTATCTATCGCGCGACCATATCCGGGAACACGTTCCCCCGAAAGTGGTAGAGGAGATCAAAGCCGCCGCGCATTCTTTCGAGCTTTCCGCCTAGCCGATTTTTTTAGAAAGGGTACGAACATGATTAAGGCTTTTGAGGATTCTTGCTACTACAAGCACGCTCTCGCAAAGCACAGCAAGCCCGTTACGGTCAACAGCTACAGCACCGACTTTCCCCAGAATAGCTACGAACGCTGCCTTTACAAGATCGTTGATGGCCTGAGCGATGGGTGCGGAATAAACGTGACCCCCGATGACCTGTTTTGCATCATCGAGCGCGAGGTTTGGCTAGTCGTTGATTATGGCGGTTCACCTTGGCATCACGAGTATGCGCTAGACAAGCCTGTTGGATTCACGATTTAGCCCGCTGCCGATTTTTTTAATTGAGAGGAGAATCCGAAATGTCAAAGTTCTACGTTGACGTCTGCCTTATCGATTCCGCTATGGAAGAGCACGGATTCGAGTTCGAGTCCGTCTCCGATGCCGTCTGCTACATCTCCGAGGGGATAGAGTTCCTGACGCGCCATTTCGAGGAGCCGTCTTTCTACGACGAGTGCCGTTCGTGGATCGATGACATGCGCGAAGCCATGGCCTGCATCGACGTGTACGTTTAGGGGTCTGCCGTGGTTCTATTCCGCCAAACCGCGTCCGGCCTTGGCGAATGCCAAACCGTGCGCGTCGAGCCAGTCCACCCCGTAGGAATAGGCGCGTTTCCCCGTGTCGTAGGAGAGTCCGAGAGCCTTCGCCGCGTCCTTCTTCGTGGAGAGCCCTATATGAACCAGCTCCATCATGGATGCGGCGCTGTGCTCCATTGCCCCGATGGACCTCATCCCCGCGAACACCTGACGCGCGTCCTCTATCTCCTGATAGGCGTAGAGCATGGAGCCGCGCCGCTCGTTCTCCGCATCGAGCAGGGAATCGACCTGAGCCATGGGATCCGATACGCCCGTATGCACCCCCATGGTGGACGGGCTTCCTATGCGGGAAGCCATGAGCCTTCGGGCTTCCAGCCAACGTTCCTCGGCATCGACCAGCTTCGCGGCCTCCTCGATGCCCCTGAGCCATTCCGTAGCGTCGAACATGCATCCCCCTCTCGCGGGGGATTGTATAACAAGTTATGCGGGTGCTACAATGCAGCCGCCCTTCCTGTCAGGGCATTTCTCCCTTTCCTGACGGGGCGGCGCTTAGCCGCCCTGTCGAGGAGAGCAGCCGCCCTCTTCTTCGCGTCCCTGTCGGCGGAAGCATACATGTCCAGCGTGACAGCAGCCGACGAATGCCCTAGAACCGATTGCACCGTCTTCACGTCCGCGCCCTCGCTTATCAGCGTGGTTGCCACGGTATGCCTGAGATCGTGCAGCGTCAGGCTCCTCCCCGCGTTGCCCTTCCAGCCCATGAACCTTGAAAGGTGGGTGAACGCATGCGTGAGGTAATCGGGATTGATGAAATCGTCCCCGCCGATGACGAATCCCCAGCCGTTTTTTCTTTTCCATTCCAACAGGAGACCATGGAGATAGCACGGCATGGCGATGTCCCTCGGCCTGTCGGATTTGGGAAGCTTCAAGTAGTTCCCCATATCGTCGGTTCCTATGGAATGCCTGACCCATATCACGCCCTCTTCCAAATCCACATCGTTCCATCTGAGGGCGCATATCTCTCCTCTCCTCATGCCCGTCCAGTAAGCGAGGTTGAACGCGACCTTGTATTCATCCAGCGGAAGATTCTCAAGTATTCCCGCGATCTCCTCCCTCTGGGCGGAATCGTTCACGCCGTTCAGTTCCTTCCAGCCCTTCTTCGGCCTCCTTATGTCCTCGAACGGGTTGGACTCAACGAGTCCTTCCTTAACAGCTTTCCTGTACACTTCCTTGAAAGCCGTGATCCTTTTATCCACCGTAGTGGAATCCCTTCCATCTTTGAACCAATCGGCTATCACCCTTTGTATGTCCTCCTCGTCTATCTCCCAGATTTTTCTTTCCCCGAGAGCCTTCTTCCATGCCCTCATGTGCTTCAAGTTAGTCGCGTATGTGCTCCGCTCGTATTCATGCCTTTCGAGCCTTCCCTCGAAGTATTCGAGAGCGTAGGAGAATGCGTCTTGATCAACCATTCGCGGTTCCTTTCTACCGTTCGCCGATACCTCGGCATCACCACTTCCGAGATGAAATACCATAGATTTGTTGGACAGCACGTCGAATGGAATAGCCCGATGCTTCATAAAGAATCAATCGGGAAACTGAAAATCCCTGTGTCGGGGGTTCGACTCCCTCCCCAGCCACCATTTTCTCTTTCCTGTATCTCATATCGGCTACTCGAAGCCATCTCGCGTAGGATTCGGTTCTCCAATCCTTCTCGCACTCATGCCAAAAAACATCCAGCGAAATCCCAAGGCATTCGCAGAAGTCGTGCGCTTGCTCTAAGCGCGGCATCTTCTTCCTGCCGCTTGTGTACACGGTCACTCCCGCACGGGACGCACCGCACATGCTTGATAGCTCGGCGGGGATCATGCCCCGCTCGTCTAAGAGCCTTTGCAGCGTATAGCCGATATACCTTTCGGTCATCATGCGCATCACCCCTGCTTGGAGCGTAGCAGAACACGTTAAACGCCCAAGCGTCTTTTCGGCGAACGAACCTTGAAAACCGAATAAACACAGCACGGGAAAGGAGGCGATTTTTTTGAAGAACAAAGCGCCCCCGGTGGTCGCAGCACCGAGGGCATAACACAAGCGCCAAGGCACTCCACGTCGCGGCGCATAACGAAAGGATAGCATATGCAACTCACATATTCGGAGCGCATCAGGGGCATAATCGCAACCGCGCTCTACCTCGCGGTCCTCTTCGCCGTTTGGTCGGTGGTCTAGATGTACTGGACCGAGATCGTGACCATCACGCCCGACGTCGCGTCGGACATGCTCGCAAGGAACTACAGCCACAACCGCAACGTCTCGGACGAGTACATCAACCAACTGGCGATGATCATGCGGGATGGCAGGTTCGACTCCGAGAACGGTCAGACCATCGTGGTCGGCAACGACGGGGTTCTCTACGACGGGCAGCAGCGCCTATCGGCAATCGTCGCGTCGGGCAAGACGTTCAGGTTCATCGTCGCGCACATCGACAACGGCGCGGAGAAGTTCAAATCGATGGACAGGGGCAGGATCCGCAAGACGGCTGATTTCATCTTCGAGAAGAACAGCAAGGACCTAGCGGCGGCGGCGAGGACAATGGCGTGCATCGATTGGGGGCATGCCCCTCTCCTCTCATGCATCCAAGGCAAGATCCTGCCCCACGTCAAGATAGACAACTCGCTCATCCTGAGCTACTACGAGTCACACTCCGACGAGCTTGCGAACGCGGTCGCGGACGCGAACAGGATGCGCCGCGCGGCGAAGATCGGAGCGCCCGCAGCCTACGCGGTCTTCATCATGTGCATGAGGCGCTACGGCGATGATTCCATGCTCGAAGGGTTCGTGTCCGACTTTTGCAGCGACACAACGTCCAACCCGACCGTCGCCAAGACCAAGCAGGCCATCACGTTCAACGTCTCGCGCGGGAACAACAGCTTCAAGTTCACGCTGGCATACCTTCTCGCCGGGTACTTCCACATGCTCAAGGGCGATAGCGTCAAGCAGCTCAACAAGTCGCTCTTCGCCCTTGCGACCTTGGACAGCATGATTCAGAAGGCGAGGGGGGAAGAGGTTGGGCGCTAAGACCAAGAAACAGCTTGTCGAGGAGACCGAGGATTGGGTCGAGAAGAACCCGATGGCCTACATCGCATTGGTGGAGGCTTCCAAGGTCATCTCGAACACGGGCAACGACACCCCGTTCAAGTTCCTAGCCGAGATCATCCGATACAACAAGGTATTCGGCAAAGCCGCCCTTGACGAGATCATCGACGTATTGGACGGCATCGAGTTCGCAAAGGGCGAGTACGCCGTACCCAATCAGATCGTCTCGGGCTTGGCGCGGCGCATCTCCAAGGAGCTTGAGGGCTACCCGAACTTCCACGCGGTATTCCGCAAGTCCAAGTTCGATGAACCCGACGAGGTTGAGCAGCCGCAGCTTTTCTAGGGAGGAACATGAAGGACATATCTATCGAGGTCCCGTTCGTGCGGGGCAAGGACAGGCCGAGGTTCATCCGCAAGACGGGCAGGGTCTACACGCCGTTGAAGACGGTGCAGGCGATGAAGTCAATCAGGGACGCCTACTTGGAGGCGGGCGGAGAGAAGGCACCGTCCGACGTGGCGGTCTACATGCACATCACGGCGGTGAGGCCGATTCCCAAATCCAAGCCCAAGAAGCTCGAATGGGAGTTCGACCTGTTCAAGCCCGACGCCGACAACATCGGGAAGCTTGTCATGGATGCCCTGAACGGCATCGCATACGGGGATGACGCGCAGGTTGTCGAGCTGAGCGTCCACAAATGCCCCCGAATCAAGGACATGAGGGAGCACATGCTCATTTGGATCCATTGGGAGGAAGCAGATGAAGGCGATAGAGACTAAAGGTCTTGGCTTCGAGGACGCCTTGAAGGTCCTCGCGGAGTGCCAGTCGAGGTACAACGAGCTTGGCAAGGTCGTTTCAACGAAGGACCCCGACTCGCTCCGTAGCTGGTGCGACGAGGAGGCGCGTCTCAGGTACGAGATGCAGGGCGTGAAGTCTTGGGAGATCAACCTCGGCGGATGCATCGTGGGAACCTACACGGTCGCTAGGACCAAGGAGAAGCCCGAGCAGACGGTGAAGCGCATGAGGGTCAACGGCTCAGACGCTATCCGATGGCTCATGGAGGACGCGCCCGAGAACTACTTCGAGCAGCTCGCGGAGTTCGCCCAGAAGCTCGCCGAGGATTACATGCTCTTGGAGGGCGAGATCATCCCCGGCGCGAAGATGGTCGAGGAGACGATTCCCGCCGAACCCAGCAGGTACAAGAACACGGTCTTGAAGGTCGATGCCAAGAACATGGCGAAGGCTCTTGAGGCAGGGAACTCGATCGCATTGGAGGCCGAGCATGAGTGATTACTCCGAGCGTTTGGCGGAGGTCAACGCGCGTATCGCAACGACGAGCATCAAGGGAAAGGACTACGCCGAGGTCAACCAGCGCATCCTTGCGTTTTGGGAGCTTTTCCCGAACGGGAGGATCGTCACGGAGAAGGTGCAGGACAACGGGCAGCGTTGCGACTTCATCTGCAAGGTGTACCGCTGCTCCACCGACGATGAACCCGTCTCCACGGGTCATGCCTTCGAGGAGAAGAAGGGCATGATCAACACGACGTCCTACGTCGAGAACTGCGAGACTTCCGCCATCGGAAGGGCTTTGGGCATCTTGGGCATCGGAGCCGTCAAAGCCGTCGCATCGGCGGAGGAAGTGAGGCACGCCATGGCGCAGCAGGGAATCGAGGACGATTACATGCAGCCCGTCCGCGATTGGTGGAAGGCTTTCGTGCCGCTGTTCTTGGACTCCAACGAGGCCATGGGGAACCTGTTGAAGAACATCGGCGCGAAGGATATGAAGAGCCTGACGCGCGAGCAGGCGGAGAAGGCTGTGGCTCACATGGCGCAGGTGTACGCGGAGAGGACGCAGGGTGCTTGATTCCAAGCTGGTCATCAACGGCCAGCCCATGAAGCTCACGCCCAACGAGACGGCTGCGATGCTTGCCGCGTTGCAGGAGTTCCGGGTCAGCGGCAAGGGCGAGCGCAGCTACGAGCGCCGCAAGGAACGCGATTTGCTCATATACGACCTGCATAAACAGGGGCATTCGGACGCATCGATAGGAAGGCTGGTCAAGAGGTCGGCGCGGGCCGTGAGGGGCGCGATAGGGCGCGTCGAATCGGGAAGGTACGGGAGAAGGTGGTGATGCATGGATGAGGCCAAGGCCGAGGAGTACGCGAGGGAGTACCAAGCCGCCCTAGTCGAGCCTATGCAATGGTTCCACTTGGACTCGGATTTCTTGGAGGACCCGAAGATAATGAGGCTCGGCTGCGAGTACGGATGGCCCTACATCGGACTCTACGTCGGCCTCATGTCCCGCCTCTACACGCAGGAGCGCCATATCATCGACGTGTCCACCGACTACGGGTGGCTGGTGTTGCAGCACAGGATGAGCCTCATCGGGAACTCCATCGGGATAGACTCGCTGAAATCCATCGTGGAGACGTTCGCGGAACTCGGCCTCATAGACTCGGACCTGTACACCGAATCGGGCAAGATCGCATCCGACAGGGTGTTCAGGGAGGCCGAGAACTACGCGGAGAAGGCCGCGAAGAACCGATGCGCGGGGAAGCGGCTGGCCGCTGGCCGCAAGAGGAAATCCGCAGGTCAAGACGATGACGCATTGTAAATGCTATTTGCAATGGCATTGTCAATGGTATTTGCCGTGAGGCAGATATAGATAAGAGTAGATAAGAGTAGATAAGACTATAGGGTTCTTAGGGGAAGTCGAAAACTTTTTGGAGGGTGCTTATGAGCATCAATCGCGTGAACATATCCGGCAACCTGACGAGGGACCCCGAACTCAGGGCAACGCCGGGCGGGCAGTAGGTCCTAACGTTCGGGGTCGCGGTGAACGACCGCAGGAGGAACCAGCAGACGGGGGAGTGGGAGGACGTCCCCAACTACGTCGATTGCGTAGTGTTCGGGTCTAGGGCGGAGGCGCTCGACAAGTTCCTGTCCAAAGGCTCGAAGGTCGCAATCGAGGGCAAGCTCAGGTACTCCTCGTGGGAGACCAAGGACGGTCAGCATCGGAGCAAGCTGGAAGTCACGGTGGACGAGATCGAGTTCATGTCCTCGAAGCAGGAGACCGCATCGAAGCCCGCCCCGAAGCCAGCTCCGCAGCCCGCTCCTCAGCCAGCTCCGCCGCAGACCGACGTGTACGACGAGGACATTCCCTTCTGATGCCCCTGTGGGGCAACAGGAGCCAACGTGAGGCACGTTTAACACGTTTTGCGAACAAGTATCCGTAACAAAGATTTGAAGCCGCAAATCGGCTTAGAAAGGCTTGGCTTATGGCATACACACCAGTCCGCGCGTCGATCGAATACGACCACGAGACCCTTATCAAGACGTTCACGTTCCAAATTCCGATGCATCTCTCGGTAGACAGCGATGTGGCGATGTTCCACAACGCCCTTGTCGAAGCCTACGACAGCGTTTCCCGAGGCAAGCTCGGCAATTTCGCCGAGCGCCGCTGCCTCGCAATACCCAAGCGCATCATCCGCAACGGCCCGGCGCTCATCGTCTTCTGGAACGACGGCACCAAGACCGTCGTGAAGTGCCACGACGAGGAGTTCGACTACGAGAAGGGACTCGCAATGGCCCTCGCTAGGAGGCTGTGGAACCGCTCGCAGACCATCAAGCACGTCAAATCCATCGAGGAGCAGGAGGGATAATGATCGACCTCAACGATTTCAACGACCTCGTTCCCAAGACGGGGCGGGGCGCGGCTGACCACACCCGCATCACCATCACACCTACGATGTGCAAGTTCGTTCTCTCTAGGAGCGACTACGACAAGCTCCACAAGTACTTCGGCTCCACCGTGAACGTGAAGTATTCGAGCGACATGCAGACGTTCGTCTTCACGCGGGGGGCGGACAAGAGGGTGGGTTCGCAGAACCGCGACCTGCACGTGAAGTCCCTCGAAGCGAAGTTGAAGGAGGCTTTCGGAGAGGCGGTATGGAACGTCTACTTCGACTGCTCCATGGACAACGACGAGAAGGGGACGGCGGTGTTCGTGCTCAAACATAACGGAAGGAAGGAGTTCCACTCCGACGCGACGATCAGGAGGTTGAAGTAGATGGTCGGCGATTACGGTCTCAGGACCGACAACTACCCCGATGGGTTCTCCGAGAGGGAGTTCGAGAGGTACTGGGGGGACCCCGAGGATGACGACGATGACTGGGAGGAAGACGATGACGCGGAGTGGGAGTAGCCAGCCCCGTCTCTTCGACCCGAGGACAGACCCCATGGCGTGCGAGCACAGGGAGGAGCGCGAGACGAGCTTCTGCCTGCTCCACAGGTGCTACACGTCATGCGGCCAGTCCAAGTACGGCGAGCCTCCGCTGTGCGCCTTCGAGGAACCCGACAATTCCGAGGAGGCGTGCCGGAGGCGCTTGGAATGGATCAAGGAGAACGGATGAGATGCCTAGTCGCTTGCGAGGAGTCGCAAGCAGTAACCACGAGATTACGCGCGGGGGGGGTAGAAGCCTACTCATGCGACCTTCTACCCACTTCTGGGAGGCACCCCGAATGGCACATACAGGCCGATGCGTTGGAGGTCGTTAAGATGGAGTGGGACATGGTGATCGCGTTCCCGCCATGCACCCACTTGGCTGTATCCGGCGCGTCTTGGTTCGAGGAGAAGAAGCGCGACGGGCGTCAGCAAAGGGCCATCGGGTTCTTCCTCGCGTTCACGGCGCTCGACCATGTTCCCAAGGTTGCAATCGAGAACCCCGTTGGGATCATGTCGAACATCTACAGGAAGCCCGACCAAATCATCCAGCCATGGATGTTCGGAGACCCCTACGAGAAGAAGACATGCCTTTGGTTGAAGGGTCTCCCGCAACTTGTCCCGACGAACATAGTTGACCCGCCGCCAAGGGTGAAAACCGGCGAGAACGGGCGAACGATGGCCGCATGGTACGCGGACGCATGGGCGTTGCCCCCGCATGAGCGGAGCATGCTGCGGTCGAAGACGTTCCCGGGCATTGCCGACGCGATGGCTACCCAGTGGTCAAATGCGAGAACGCTGTTCGATCTACAGGAGACGTAATTGGATAAGAGATACGCCAAACCCTGCATCTTCTACTGCGGTAAAGCCCGCAAGGAGTCGGGGTCGTGGTCATGCCCCGTCTTCAAGAGGGGCTTGGAACATGTTTCCATCGAGACCGAGAACGGTTCGAGATGCAGGAAGTACACGAGGAGGAAGGATGTCTAAGGATGCTGGGCTTACTTCATCAATTGCAAAGGAGGGGATGATGAGCCTCGGGCGAATCTATAACGACGATTGCTTTGAGTGCATCCGCGACATAGCCAACGAGTGCGAGCACCCGGTGATCGTGACAGACCCACCGTTCAACATCGGATACCACTATCACGACTACAGCGACCACATGGATGAGGGCGAGTATTACAGATCGCTTGCAGAGATTTTCAACGAGTACCCTAGCGTGGTTGTGCATTATCCCGAATCGCTTCACCGCCTGACGCTCGAAATGGGCATTGCCCCCGACCGCGTTGTTTCGTGGGTCTACCCGTCGAATACGCGCCGACAGCACCGCGATATCGCCTTTTACGGCATACAGCCCGACTTCACGCTTGTACGCAGGCCGTACAAGAACCCCAACGACAAGCGCGTGCGCGAGCTGCAAAAGCGAACGGGGGGGGGTCGTTCCTACGACTGGGTTGAGTACAACCAAGTCAAGAACGTATCAAAGGAAAAGACGAGCCACCCGTGCCAGATGCCATTGGCGCTGATGATGGACGTTATCGGGTGGCTGAGTGGATATAAGGACATAACCGTGATTGACCCGTTCGCAGGGAGCGGGACAACCGCCGTCGCTTGCGAGCGGCGCGGCATCCCGTGGCGTGCGATCGAGGTTGACCGAAGCTATTGCGAGATTATCCACGACCGCATAGAAGGAGAGGTTGAATGAGCGCGAATGACAGGTACCTCGTACATGCCGAGCACGGCGAGTACAGCGATTGGTGTTTTGACCCGCTCGGCATCTTCGACACGGAGGCGGAGGCTCGGGAGTTCGCGTCTCACCTGCGCGTCTGCGTCAACGAATGCGGCTCCATCCCCGATTGGAGGGACATGATGCAGACCGACACGCTCGAGCCGCTCGTGGCGAAGGAGGACGGCACGTACCGCGTGCTCGGGCTCGGCGAGCATGACGGATGCGCCGTGTTCGTGACCAAGTTCGAGGGCGGCATCGGCGTCTTCCCGTCATGGATCGAGGTTGAGCAATGAGCGCGACCGATACAATCCGCGCCATGCTGGACGAGCGCGGGGTGGAGTGGAGCGCGACTGATACGTATAGGCTGCTCGTCACGTCGTGGAATGATGCCAGCGGCCATAGTTGGGCGTTCATGGAGCACAGGGACGGCAGCTTTAGCAAACTGACGGCCTACCACCTCACCCCAGAGCAGGCAATCGAGGCCACGCTGGGCAGCGTCGAGAACGCCGAGCTGCGGAAGGAACTCGCGGTGACCAACCAGCTCTTCGAGACGCTGAACGACGCGAACGACCGCCTTATCTACGAGAACATGAAGCTGCGGGAGCTGGTGCGGGACATGTGGGAAAACGGCATGTGCGAGTGCGACGAGCGCGGCGCATGTGCCGAGTGCGAGTATCACTTTCCTGAGCATATGCGCGAGCTGGGGGTGGAAATATGAGCAGGCCGAGCGATGGCATGACGCTGGAAGAGTTGTGTGAAGAGTACGACTGGATGTTCGAGTTCCAGAGCAGAATGGCAGAGCGAATCAGCGGGGATGCCGACGTGCATAACCTCGTGGACTACGTAGGCAAGTTAGAGTCTGAGAACGCCGAGTTGCGGGAGTGCTTGCAAGACCTAGCCGAGCACATCCGTGAGGATGACGGCTTTGGTCTCGATTACGGTTGGATGCTCGACCGCATGCGTGAGCTGGGGGTGGAGGTATGAGCAAGCATCGGCGCTTCGTTGACGGCGCTGGATTCACTCGCCATTGCTGGGAGTGCTCCAACGCGACCGACTGGGACGGCAAGGACGGGCGGTGCGCCGCCTACGACATGCCCGTCACACGCTACGACAGCCCAAACAACATCTGCTCCGTGGGCCGCAAGTGCTGGAGCTACTACGTGGAGGGGGAGGTGGACGAATGAGCGAGCACGTCTGCGAGCTGACCGCCATCGACTCCGAGACGTGGGATACCACCATCGGCGAGGAGATAGTGCGGTGCAGGGATTGCAAGCGGTTCAGTCTGGACAACAGCGACCACGACTATCGCAGCGGCTGGTGGTGCCACAGGTGGAACACCGACATGGTCAAGCCTGACGGCTTCTGTGCATGGGGTGAGAGGAAATGAGCGAGGTAAGACGCAAGGACGCGGAGCGCAAGCTGCTGACGCTCGCCATCCTCGACGGCACCATCGACAGGCCGACCGCCGCCGACCTCGTTAGGTGCATCGACAAGCTGGAGTGCCGCATCGACGCATTG
>JAFWKQ010000129.1 GCA_017545665.1 Atopobiaceae bacterium | reverse complement strand
GCTCGCTTCGCTCGCTCACTTCGTGAGTTGCCGCATGCGGGGCGGCACGGGGGCGGGGGCGGGGGCGGTCAATCCGAAGTCAATTAAGAACGAAAGCGTCCCTTGGCACTCTCGCTATTTGAGCTTCGTGCGACCAAGCAGCAGGGAGTTGGTAACCACGCTCACGCTCGAGAGGGCCATGCAGGCCGAGCTGAGTTCGGGCGGCAACACTCCGAAGGCGGCCAACGGAACCAACAGGAGGTTGTATCCGAGCGCCCAGGCGAAGTTCTGCTTGATCTTTCGCATTGTTGCCGCCGAGAGCGCGATGGCGGTGGCCACGTCCCGCACGTCGTCGTGCATGAGGACGATCTGCCCCACTTCCAAGGCGGCGTCGGAGCCGGCACTCATCACGATTCCCACGTCAGCAGTCGCAAGCGCAGGCGTGTCGTTAATGCCGTCGCCCACCATGGCAACAAGCTCCTCGTGCGAAGGGTCAATGAGCTCTGCCACACGCTCGGCCTTCTGGTTGGGAAGCACCTCGGCCATAACATGGTTGGCCTCAATGCCCACCTGCGCGGCTACGTGCTTTGCCGCGGCGCACGCATCGCCCGTAAGCAAGTATGCCTCCCGTCCTCGCTCTTGGAGCATGCGCACTCCGTCTGCCGACGTTGGCTTGGGGCTATCGGCGGCGGCGATGGCACCCGCCACCCCAAAGGACTCAAAGACCAAGTACATTACGGTGGCGTGGGCACCGGCGCCACTCTGCGCGAACTCCGTGCACCACGAGGGCACCTCGGCTCCCGTGAGCTCATACACAAGCCGCTCGTTGCCAAAGCCAAATAGCTCGCCGTCCACGCGCCCCGTTACGCCCAAGCCAACGCGCGCCTCAAAGTCGCTTACCATGTTTGCGGGAACCTGGATGTCGTTTTCGGCGGCATACATAAGCACCGCTCGCGCCAGCGGGTGCTCGCTGCCCCGCTCGAGCGCCGCCGCAAAGCGCACCACGTCCTCCTCGCTCGCCTCGTCGCCATGCGCGACGCCAACTACCATGGGCATGCCCTGGGTAAGCGTTCCGGTTTTGTCAAACACGACCTTGGATATCTTGCCCGCTTGTTGCAGCGCATCCCCGTCCTTTATGAGAATGCCCTGTTCCGCTCCACGTCCCGTGCCCACCATAACCGCGGTGGGAGTAGCCAGCCCCAAGGCACACGGACAGGCCACCACGATTACCGATACGCCCGCCATAAGGGCACGCTCGAACGCAGCCCCGTTTACCCCAGTCGTTGCCACGGCATAGAGCATCCAACCAACAAACGTAACGAGTCCAAGCAGCAGAATCGTTGGCACGAACACAGCTGCAATGCGGTCGGCGAGCTGCTGGATCTTTGGCCGCGACCCCTGGGCCTTCTCAACCATCTCCACGATGCGGCTCAGCGTGGACTCGGCACCCACGCGCGTGGCTCGCACGCTCAACGAGCCGTTGCCGTTAATGGTGGCACCGCACACCTCGTCACCCACCGTTTTTTCGCACGGCATGGGCTCGCCCGTAAGCATGGACTCGTCCACCGAGCTGGACCCCTCAACAACCGTTCCGTCCACGGGAACCTTCTCGCCTGGGCGCACCTGAACCACGTCACCTACCCGAACGTCGTCAATCGGCACATCGACTACCTCGCCTGCGCGTTTTACGTGCGCAATCTTGGGCGCGAGGCTCATGAGCTCCTCAACCGCCTCGCCCGCGCGACCCTTGGCCTTGGCTTCCAGCATCTTTCCCAACTGCACAAAGGTTATGAGCATGGCGCTTGTTTCAAACGGCGCCATGGTGCCCGCCGTGGTGGGAGAAAACGTTACGTACAACGAATAGACAAACGCAATGCTCGTGCCCACTGCCACCAGCGTGTCCATGTTGGCCGAGCGGGCCTTAAGTGCCCCATACGCCCCACGATAGAACCGCGCGCCCGCCACGAACTGCACGGGAATCGTAAGAATCAGGCACACGACGTTCATTACGAACATCATTTGCTCGTGCGTATGGCCCTCGCCGAAGACCGCCGTCGCGAGCGGCATAAGCGCACTCATTCCCAACGGCGTCATGCCTATGATCATTATGAGGATGGTGAGCACGAGCGACATGCAAAAGAGCCGCAGGTCGTGACGGCGCTGGGTCGCTTCGCGCTCCCTGCGCTCGCGGTCGAAGGCCGCCCTGTTCTCCTTGGGAATCACCGTGGCACCATAGCCCAAGTCCACGATGGTGTTCACCACCTCCGACATGCTCGTGCGTTGTGGGTCAAAGGTCACGGTACCGTTGTTTGCCGCCAGGTTTACCTCGCAGGACTCTACCCCGTCCATGCGGCCAACCATCTTCTGAATCAGCGCCGAGCAATTGGCGCAGTGCATGCCCTCTATGGCTATACGCTCCGTTTGCATGAGTTTCTCCTCTGTTGAACGCCGTAAGTATACCCTGCGCGTGTGACGGTTATGCCCGGACGCGCCGTGCTCTCCGAGGGCAAGACGGAAGTCCCCGTGCTAAAGCAGCGCTGCGCTCCGTCTCGGACAGGCGCGGGGCGTGGCGGGATGAGCTCCACGTGCTCAAACAGTGTTGCACGAACTGCGCCCGCGGAGCTCATCTCGCCACGCCCATCGACCACCCGAATCGCTGCGCGAACTGCGCCCGTGGAGCCTCAACCGCCCTGCCTCGCCTGCCCAAGCCAGTGTTACGAACGTGTCACGTAACTCACACCACCTCACGCAATGACCCACAATGCACGCATTCGCAAATTGTTCTTGCAAGGAGTAGACATGTCGGAAAAAGCCTCTATCCTCCAGCGCAAAGACGTCGTCATAAGCTTTCAGCGCTATGCCATAGACGCGTTTGGAGCCATGGCACAAGGCCTGTTTGCCTCGCTGCTCATCGGGACGATCTTCTCGACGATCGGAGACCTTAGCGGGATTGCGGCAATCGGCCAAATCGGTACGTTTGCCAAGGCAGTTGCCGGTCCTGCCATGGCCATAGCCATTGGCAACGCGCTTGGGGCTCCCCCCTTGGTCTTGTACTCGCTTGCCGCCGTGGGCTATGCCGCCAACGACGCGGGTGGCGCCGGTGGCCCGCTTGCCGTATTCGTGGTTGCGATCGTGGCAGCAGAGCTGGGAAAGATCGTATCCAAGGAAACCAAGGTGGACATACTGGTGACCCCGGGCGTAACCGTGGGCGTCGGCTGTGCGCTCGCCCTTGTGATTGGCCCCTGGATCGGTGCGGCGGCCTCGTGGCTAGGCAACCTGATCATGTGGGCAACGGACCTGCAGCCCTTCCTCATGGGCATCGTGGTTTCGGTTTTGGTTGGCGCAGCGCTTACCCTGCCCATATCCAGCGCGGCCATATGCGCGGCGTTGGGACTTACGGGCCTTGCCGGAGGCGCCGCGCTCGCGGGGTGCTGCGCCCAGATGGTGGGCTATGCCGCAGCCAGCTTTGCCGACAACGGCTGGTCGGGCGTGGTATCGCAAGGCTTGGGCACGTCCATGCTCCAGGTTCCCAACATCTTCAAGAAGCCGATTACCTGGGTACCCGCGCTCGTTGCCAGCGCCGTGGGCGGACCTGTTGCCACGGTGGTGTTTGGCCTCCAGCAAAACGGTGCCGCCATTGCCAGCGGCATGGGCACGTGCGGTTTGGTGGGGCCCATTGGCCTGTATTCCGGCTGGATCCAAAACGGCATAGCCCCCGGTCCGCGCGAGTGGCTCGCCATGGCGCTCGTGTGCTTTGTGATCCCTGCCGTGGTTGGATGGCTGGTGGCATTCGGGCTCCGTCGTTCTGGGCTCATTCAGAAGGGAGACATGGACGTAGCGTAGTTTACGTTGGCAACTAGGATCTGCGATGCATAGCTCCTGTACTATGGAGGTAGCTCAAGACTACACAGGGAGAAGCTCATGTATCGCATCGTAGCAACCGACATGGACGAGACGTTCCTCGCAGCCGACCATACAGTCCCACAGGCAAACATAGACGCCATCCTGGCAATGCGCCAAAGGGGCGTGCTTTTCGTTCCCGCCAGCGGTCGTGCCTATGGCTCCATTATGGGAAGCCTGCGCTCCCTTCCTCCCGAGTGCCTTGAGGGTAGCTACGTCATTTCCTACAACGGCGGATGCATCAACCGCGTAGGCGAGAGCCAGCCCATCGTCTACAGCCAGATCTCGTTCGAAACGGTGCAACGCCTCTTTGACTATGCGGTTTTTGCCGGCGACATTGGCATGCACATCTACACCGTATCCGGCGACGTATGGGGCTGGGGCCTTACCGACTCCGAGCTCGCCTACCTGGACGGTCACATGGACATTAAGGTGTTCGAGGGAGACTCCATCGAGTTCTTGCGCGACGTGCCCTTGTCCAAGTGCCTCTATGTGTACGAGGACCTAAATGTCCTGCACGAACTCGCGCTTGCCATGGACCCCGCCCTTACCGAGGGCCTCTCCACGACGTTCTCGTCTGGGCGCTATTACGAGTTCAATCCGGGAGGCGTCGACAAGGGTGCGGGAATCCGCAAGCTTGCCGAGCTGCTTGACGTCCCGCTTTCGGAGGTCATTGCCTGCGGCGACTCCGAAAACGACATGGCCATGCTGGAGGCGGCGGGCCTTAGCGTGGTGGTGAGCAACGCTACGCCCGAGGCAAAGGCGATTGCGGACTACGTGGCCAAGTCAAGTTGCTCGGACGGCGTTTTTGCCGAGGTCTATAACAGATTTATTGCCTGACGAGTTAGGTCGCGGCCTGATTTTGCGTATTGAATCCTCGATATGCTTTTATATTATAAATTAATGGGAAATGAACGAGCAGTTTTTGGCGGTCAACTGGGCAAACGCATTTTTGAACAGATTCATTTCCCATTAGGTATTTTATGCAACGGGAAATGAATCTGTTCAAAAACGTAAAGCCCCAGTTGAGCTCAAAAAACGTCGTGTTCATTTCCCATTAATCGTCCTGTGGTTATGCGAAGTCGCACTCAAAGTTACGGACAAGAAGGCCACAGGTGTCCCCAACCAACGTAAGATCGCCTCGTCGCGTATGAATCGGGGGTTCTGGACCGCCCTGAAGTGAGCACGGCAGGGATGTGCGTCGGCCTATTTGGGGCCTGGCCTTGCGGGATGGGGCCGGGTCCACTTTCCGGTCCGCGGACGTCCCTACCGGGACCACTTTCCGGGGGACCGGACGGGCCGGGTCCACTTTCCGATCCGCGGACGTCCCTACCGGGTACACAAAAGGCCGATTTGTGCGCCCGGTGGGGAAGCCTACGGAGCGATTTGTGGACCCGGCCCCGGGCGATGCATCGACGGAGCACAGAAGTGCGCACGGCAGGGATGCGCGCGGAACGATTTGTGTGACCTGCTAAGCAAGTGAGGCTACATTTTCGCTAGCCGATGACAGCAGGCTCGAAGTTGGGGACATTTCGGACATTTCGGCTACCCCAAAGGCTCGTAACTTCCGGTTTTATAGGCACCGTTGCAACCGCGGACAATATTGGACATCATGGCCTCCCCATCTCCTACACGGCTTCGCTACGTTTTGCTTAGTGACTCTTGCTTTTTAATTCCTAGTAATTACTATGATTTAGGAAGTAACGCCTACATCGTCCGAATCCCTCGGACGCGACCATAGGGAGAATAGCTATGTCCAACCAATTGCTCCGCGTAAGCGGCATATCGGCCGGAACCGAGGACAAACCCATTTTGCACAATGTAAGCCTTAAGGTAGGCTCGGGCGAGACGCATGTGCTCATGGGCCCCAACGGCGCCGGCAAGTCCACGCTTGGCCACGTGATCATGGGCGACCCCGCCTACCAAGTAACCGATGGCACCATTGTGTTCGACGGAACAGACATAACCGAGCAGTCCGCCGACAAGCGTTCGCTTGCGGGCATCTTCCTCAGCTATCAGGCGCCAGTGGAGGTGCCGGGGGTGCCTCTGTACTCGTATTTGCGCACCATCACGCAAAAGCGCCCCGAGCTCAAGATGACCGCGCGCAAGTTCCGCAATCGCGTAGGCGAGATCGCCGATCAGCTCGACATGGGCTCCTCCTTTCTCACGCGCGAGCTCAACGTAGGCTTTAGCGGTGGCGAGAAGAAGAAGATCGAGATGCTGCAGCTCCTGCTGCTTCGCCCCAAGCTGGCGATTCTGGACGAGACGGACTCAGGCCTGGACGTGGACGCCCTCTCGGTGGTAAGTCGCGGCATTGAGGCCTATCGCAAGGACTGCGACGGCGCGCTGCTGGTAATTACCCACAACACGCGAATCCTCGAGCGCCTCACCGTGGATCGCACCCACGTAATGGTGCAGGGTCGTCTGGTTGCCGAGGGGCCCGGCTCGCTTATTGACAACATTGACGCACACGGCTTCGAGCAATTCGAGCACGAGGCCGAGGACGGAGGCGCCGCGTGAGCGAGAGGACCCAAAATCGTACCCACGTGGACGACGTCGATCGTTCACTCTACGACTTCACCTACTCCGAGGAGGGCTACGAGCGCTACGACGACGGACTGACGCCCGATATCGTGCGTGCCATCAGCCAAAAGAAGGACGAACCGGAGTGGATGCTCAACATGCGCCTCGCCGCGCTTGACACCTACCACGCAAAGGAGATGGCGCCGAACTGGGGACCCTCCATCGCCGGGCTGGACATGGACCACATCTCCACGTACGTGAGTCCGCGCACCAAGCAGGCAAAGAACTGGGACGACGTGCCCGACGACATAAAGAACACGTTCGAGCGCCTTGGCATCCCCGAGGCGGAGCGCGAGAGCCTCGCAGGCGTGGGCGCCCAATACGACTCCGAGATCGTGTACCACAACATGCGCGAGGAGGTCGCCAAGAGCGGCGTCATATACACCACCATTGAGGACGCGCTGCACGACCCGCAGTGGGAGCCCGTGGTTCACGAGTACTTTGGCACGCTCATCCCACCCGCGGACCACAAGTTCGCCGCGCTGCACTACGCCGTGTGGTCGGGCGGGTCGTTCGTATACGTACCCGAAGGCGTTACCGTCGAGTACCCGCTGCAGAGCTACTTCCGTCTTAACGCCGAAGGCGCCGGCCAGTTTGAGCACACCCTCATCATCGTAGAGAAGGGCGCCGACCTGCACTTTATTGAAGGCTGTTCCGCACCCAAGTACTACGAGGCAAACCTGCATGCAGGAGCCGTTGAGCTGTTTGTGAAGGACGGTGCGCGCCTGCGCTACTCGACCATCGAGAACTGGTCCAAGAACATGTACAACCTCAACACCAAGCGCGCTCGCGTTGGCGCCGACGCAAAGATGGAATGGGTGAGCGGCAGCTTTGGCAGCCACGTGAGCTACCTCTACCCCACCACCATCCTGGCTGGCGACCGCGGCAACTGCGAGTTCACCGGCATCACGTTCGCCGGCGCCACCCAGGACCTCGACACCGGCTGCAAGGTGATCCTCAACGGCGCAAACACCACCGCCAGCGTAGACACCAAGTCCATCTCCAAGGATGGCGGATGCAACACCTTCCGCAGCTCCGTGGTGGTGGGACGCCGCGCCGCAAACGCCCGCTGCTCGGTAAGCTGCCAGTCGCTCATGCTCGACGACATAAGCCGCTCCGACACCATTCCCGCCATGGACGTACGCAACGCCACGGCAAGCGTGGGACACGAGGCCACCATTGGACGCATATCGGATGACACGGTCCTCTACCTCATGAGCCGCGGATGCTCCGAGGCCGAGGCACGCACCATGGTGGTGGGCGGCTTTGCCAATCCTGTGAGCAAGGAGCTGCCGCTGGAGTACGCCGTAGAGATGAACAACCTCATCAAACTCGAGATGGAAGGGGCGATTGGATAATGGCCGAGAACAGCACCGCAACGCTCTCGCGCGTCAATACCCCACCCGCGCAGACCTGGAACTATTTGCGCACCAACGACATTACCCTGCAGGTCCCCAGCGTCTCGCGCAAGGGCGACGTGTACTTTGCGCTCCCCCGCCTCTTCGAGGGCATCGAGTGCGGCATGGGACGTCAGGTTACGGATTGGGTCGAATCGCAAGCCAAGGACGCGCACTACGTAGAGGTACGCGCTGGTGAGAAGCGCGAAGAACCCATAGTCGCCACCATGGACACCGGCGTTATGGTACGCGCCGGCGCCGAGGCCACCATCGTGGTGTGCACAGGCGGCAACGAGGACTCTGAGTCCGCCGCCCAGAGCGAGGCGCTAGACGCCAGCCCTCAGCCCGCCACCAGCGCCGCGCTCGTCCGCATTTGGGCCGAACGCGATGCACGCGTGCACGTGCTCGAGTTCGTGGCCGCCGACGACGATCGGCAGCATCTCGAGTCGGTGGGCATCGTTGCCGGCGACCGCGCGCGCGTGGACGTGCGCCAGTTCTTCCTAGGGGCACGCACCACGGCAGCGGGACTCGCCTGCTCGCTCGACGGCGCAAACGCGCGCTTCGATCTGTCGTGTCGCTATTTGGGCGCAGGCGAGGAGCGGCTGGACATCAACCACGTCGTGCGCATGCGGGGCAAGAACGGTCGCGCCAACGTAAGCGAGTCGGGCGTGCTCGACGGACATGCCCGCAAGGCGCTTCGCGCAACCATCGATCTTGTCCACGGGTCATCGGGCTCAGAAGGCACCGAGCTAGAGAACGTGCTCGTGCTCTCCGACGACGTAACCAACAAGACGATGCCCGTAATACTGTGCGACGAGGACGACGTGGCCGGAAACCATGGCGCCACCATTGGCTCCGTCGGCCCCGAGCAGATTGGCTATCTTGCCAATCGCGGACTTGCGCTCGAGGAGATTGAGGCTCTGTATGTGCGAGCGCTCTTCGACGAGGCCGTACTAGCCGCGCCCACGTCCGCCATACGCGCGACCGTGCTTGCGCGAGCCACAACCGTGCTGGGCGAAGAGGTCGCTCGCGACCTGGTAGAGGGCCTTGGGCTCGACGGCACCGCAACCGAGGAGGACTAGCCATGGCAAGCTCGCTTACCGCAACTGAGCTCGAGGCTCTTGCGTGCAGCCCCTACAAGCGGGACTTTCCGCTACTCGCCGCACATCCTGAGCTCGCGTTTCTTGACAGCGCAGCCACGGCACAGCGCCCCGCTGCCGTGCTGGACGCGCAGCGCAGCTTCTACGAGACCATGAACGCCAATCCCCTGCGTGGCCTATATCGCCTCTCCGTTGAGGCGACCCAGGCGATCGCAGACGCTCGCGACCACATCGCCCGCTTTATTGGCGCGCTCGACGACGCGGGCAGCCCACAGGGCAACGCGATCGTGTTCACCCGCAACGCCAGCGAGGCACTCAACCTCCTTGCCCACACGTTGCCGCAAGTCGTAGAGCTGGGGCCTGACGACGAGGTCGTTATTTCCATAATGGAGCACCACTCCAACCTCATTCCCTGGCAGCAGGTCTGCACGGCCACGGGAGCAAAGCTCGTGTATCTGCGACCAGACGAGAGCTTTTGCATAACGGATGCCGAAATCCAGGCGAAGATCGGGCCGCACGCAAAGATCGTGTCGGTGACGCACGTCTCCAACGTGCTGGGCGTCCAGAACAACATAGCCGCCATTGCCGCGCGGGCGCACGAGGTGGGTGCGCTGTGCATTGCCGACGGCGCGCAGTCGGCTCCGCACGTAAGTGTGGACATACGCGCGCTGGGATGCGACTTCTTTGCCTTTAGCGGTCACAAACTCGGTGGTCCTTTGGGCATCGGCGTGCTTTGGGGACGTCCGGAGCTCCTGGACGCCATGCCACCCTTCCTTACGGGCGGCGAGATGATCGACGCCGTAACCGAAACCGACGCGATTTGGTCGCCCGTGCCGCAAAAGTTCGAGGCCGGCACCCAAGACGCTGCCGGCGCCTTTGCCACCGACGCATGCCTGACCTATTTGGAATCGCTGGGCATGGAGTCAGTCGAGCAGCGCGAGCGGCTGCTGGCAGCCTATTTGTGCGAGCGGCTGCAGGAGCGCGACTACATAACCATAGTGGGTCCCGCGGAGCCGACGCGCCACATCAGCGCCGTGTCGTTTGACGTTGCCGGCATCCACCCGCACGATGTGGCGTCCATCCTAGATATGGACAACATCTGCATCCGTGCCGGACATCACTGCGCCCAGCCTCTGCTCACCTACCTTGGCTGGCATAGCACCTGTCGCGCGAGCGTGGCATTCTACAACGACAAGACCGACATCGACCGCCTGATGGACGGCCTGGACCGAGTTTGGGGGATCTTCAATGGAAGTCGCTAGCCTGTACAACGCGCAGTTCATGGATCACGTGGCGCATCCCGACTACAAATACGAACTGGACGATCCCACCCACGAGCACGACGGAATCAATCCCTCATGCGGCGACGAGCTCCACCTTGCCGTGCGCGTTGGAGACGACGGGCGCATAGAGGAGGCCGCCTATACCGGCCACGGCTGCGCCGTTTCCATGGCCTCGGCCGACATGATGAGCGACCTTATGGTGGGCAAGACCCCCGAGGAGGCCATCGCCCTGTGCGAGCTGTTCAAGAACATGATCACCGGCGACGAGAAGGACATGGACAAGCTCGAGGAAGAGCTCGACGAGGCATCCATGCTCAAGGACGTGAGCCACATGCCCGCACGCGTCAAGTGCGCGGAGCTGGCATGGCGCACGCTGGCCGAGATGCTCAAGAGCAACGAGGCGGGCGCAACGACCACGGAGTAGTGGTCACAGCTGCGGGAGGAGGCGAATCATGGCAGGGATGTTCTCGACCAAGGGGCAATACGCATTGCGCGCCATGGCCGACCTCGCCATACACAACGACGGCTGGGTATCGCTTGGAGACGTGGCCAAGCGTCAGAACATATCGCGCAAGTACTTGGAGCAGGTCATATCGCTCATGAGCAAGGCTGGCTACGTCAAGAGCCTGCGCGGCAAGGGCGGCGGGTATCGCCTTACGCGCGATCCCAGCGAGTACACGCTCGGACAGATTCTGCGCGCCGCCGAAGGTTCGTCGCTGGCGCCAGTTGGCTGCCTGGACTGCACGCGCGACCACATTTGCCCCATTGTGGACACTTGTTCCGTAATTCCGGTGTGGCGCGAACTGGGCAAGGTGACCGCAGAGTACCTGGACGGCAAGACACTCGCCGACATTATCTAGTCAGCGGGGCCAGGCAATGGGGATACTCCCCTTTGCCTGGTCATTGCCTAGCACCCAGCGGCACCATGTCGTGCTCCTAGCGCACCGCAAAGGCACGCGCGACGTCGCCGGCGATGCGCCACGGCAGCGGACGCAGCTCCCGGTCGGCAATGCGAATCTGCTCACGGATGGCGATGCCCTGCGGACAGTGCTTCTCGCACTTGCCACACCCCACGCACTGTCGCGCGAACGCCTTTTCCTTGCGAAGCGACACCGTCTGCCAATACTCTTGTCGCCCAGAGCTCTTTCCCTCGGTATACATATGGTTGTAGCAGCGGAACAGCGCCGGGATGTCCACGCCTTTCGGGCAGGGCATGCAATAGCCGCACCCCGTGCAGCCCACGCGCATGGTTGCCTGGATGGCCTCTCGCACCCGCTCGATCGTGGCAAAGTCCTCGTCGGTGAACGTGCCCTGCTTTGCCTCGCTTGCCACGCGGCAGTTTTGCTCCACCATCTCCAGGGTGTTCATGCCGCTGAGCACGCACGTGACCTCCGGCTGGTCCCAGAGCCAGCGCAACGCCCATTCGGCCGCCGACCACGAGCGCCCGCTTTGATCGAGCGCCTCCTGCGCGGCACCAGGTAGCTCCACCAGCTTGCCACCTCGCAGCGGCTCCATGATGATTACGGGAATGCCCTTCTTTGCGGCTGCCTGCAAGCCGCGACGTCCCGCTTGGGTGTGCTCGTCCAGATAGTTGTACTGGATTTGGCAAAAGTCCCAGTCGTAGGCGTCCAGTACCTGCAAAAACAGCTCGGTGCTCCCATGGAACGAGAAACCGATGTTGCGGATGGCACCCGATTCCTTCTTGCGGGCAATCCAGTCCTCAATGCCCAGAGCGCACAGGTTCTCCCATTGGCGTACGTCGGTAACCATGTGCATGAGGTAGTAGTCCACCCAATCCGTACGCAGGCGACGCAGCTCCTCGTCAAAGTACTTGTCTATGGCCGAACTCTTGCGCACGAGGTACTGCGGCAGCTTGGTGGCAATCCGCACCTCGTCACGACAGCCGTTGCTCTGAAGCACCTTGCCCAACAGCTCTTCGCTCCCTGGATACAAATACGCCGTGTCAAAGTAATTGACGCCCAGCTCAATGGCGCGCAGGATTTGCTCCTCGGCGGCCTCGTAGTCCAAGGAGCTTCCCTTGCGCTCGAATCGCATGCAGCCAAAGCCCAAAAGCGATATGGGATTACCCATGCGATCGTTACGGTACTGCATCTGTTGCCCTCCCTCATCTTGACTTAACACATCGTAGCATGGCAACGGCAACCAGACGCCCAACCGCGCGAAATACGAGTACCATGTGAACCATAAGGTTCCATCCACGCGAAAGGAGAAGCACCATGCTATGTCCTTACTGCGGCGCCAACAATCCGCCTGGCGCAAAGTTTTGCACGCAATGCGGGGGCGCGCTTGACGCCAAGCCCCATGTGCAAACGCCACCTATACCTGGACAAGTGCAGACGCCACCCATACCCGGACAGGGTACGCAGCAAAACGCCAGCCAGGCCTCGAGCACGGCGGAGACAGCGACGCAGACCTCCCCAAGGAAAAGGGGCCCTGCCATACTCGTTGGCGTTATTGCGGCCATAACGCTGGTCATGATCGTAACGGTGGTAGCCGTCGTGTCGTGCAGCATCGTCGGCGGTGGCATTTCCGCACGAAAGCACGGCGTCATATTTCCCATAAACATCGCCGGCGGATACGACAACAAGTCCTCGCGCATTCCCATGCAGATCACTGGCACCGACATAAACGGAAACGCGGTGGACGAGACCATATTCTTGGCCTATTCCGGCGTGGACGTAGAGCTGCCAGAGGGAAAATATGAGGCAAAGGTCCTTGGCTCCCCCATCTCGTCCACGGGCACGATCTACAAGGTTCCCAGTTACGTGGCCTCCTTTGAGGTTGGTCCGGGACTCAAGGAGGGAGAGGACTATGAGCTTCCCTACAGCAAGGCCTTCTCGTTTATTGCCATAAACCCAAAGAACCTCACCGACGAGCAGGTAAAGGATGCCATCGCATGGGCGCGCAAGGACGAGAAGTCAGG
>JAFWKQ010000128.1 GCA_017545665.1 Atopobiaceae bacterium | reverse complement strand
GTACCCACACTGCAAGGATGCCGACACGCCCCAGCTGATGGCGCTTCTGGCCCATCTGAGGGACTCGCAAAACGAGATTAATGTCCTACGCTCGCAGTATCGTGACAAGGAGGCGACCCTTGCCGAGTCGTCGCGGCTGCGCATGGAGCTGAAGAAGGCCGAGCGCGTGCGCGACGGCATCGCGAGCGAGATAAAGGAGCTGTGCCATGGCCGATGATCCTGAGTCCCGAAACGACGGGAAGGTACCGCGCATGGTCAGGTCACACGACGTGACATTGGACGCCGAGTACGCCGACTGGATTCGCGACATCAAGCGACGCTATCGCGGCGCGCAGGTGAGGGCAGCGGCGAAGGTGAACTCCGAGCAGCTCCTGTTCAACTGGGAGCTTGGCCGGGACCTCGTCGTGCGGAAGGCCGCGGAACGCTGGGGATCTGGCGTCGTCGAGCAGGTGAGCCTCGATTTGCAGAGCGAGTTCCCGGACGCCAAGGGCTTCTCGACAAGGAACCTCTGGTATATGAAGCGTTGGTACCAGTTCTACGCCGCTGGTGGCATGCAGGAAAAACTGCACCATCTTGGTGCAGAAATGGCGTCCACGTCGGCCGTGCAGCTTGCCCAGGTGGCCAACGCGCCGCATTCCGAGCTTCTGCACCAGGCTGGTGCAGAAGCGGAGACGATGCCGTTCCCGCAGATCTTCGCCTACGTTCCCTGGCGCCATCACGTCGAGATAATCACCCACTGCAAGAGCGTGGAGGAGGCCGCGTTCTATATCGAGCGAACGGTACAAGAAGGATGGAGCCGCAGCGCGCTTCAGAACGCCATCGACGGCAACCTGTATGGCGAAAGCGGCGCTGCCCAGACGAACTTCGCCGAAACGCTGCCGTCCGTGCAGGGCAGGCTTGCCCAGGCGATTACCAAGGACACCTACGACCTAGGATTCATCGCGCTGCCCAAGGCGTATGACGAGCATGACCTGGAGGTCGCCCTCGAGCAGAATATAACGCGCTTCCTTCTGGAACTCGGCACGGGCTTCGCGTTCGTCGGCAGGCAGAAGGAAATCATCGTCTCTGGGAAGACGCGCAAGATAGACATGCTGTTCTACCACATACGCCTAAAATGCTACGTGGTGCTCGAACTGAAAGCTCGGGCGTTCGAGCCAGAGTTTGCCGGGAAGCTAAACTTCTACGTGAACGCCGTGGACGAGCTGCTGAAGACCGAGGACGAAAACCCGACCATCGGTCTCTTGGTATGCAAGAGCAAAGACCAGACTGAGGTGCAGTGGACGTTCAGAGGCATTGACACCCCGATGGGCGTAGCGACGTACAAGAACATCAAGAACGACGACGCATCGCAATACCTGCCCTCCGACGAGCAGATCAGGCGGCAGGTCGAGATGGCTGAGCGCGAGTTCATCGAAGGGCTCAACGACAATTCGACTTCGGAAACCGAGAATCCGGGAAGCGAGGAATAGAGATGGCCCAGTTCGAGAAGATGGAGCTGACGAGCGCCGACTTGGTGGCGGAGCGCATCGAGCAGATCAAACAACTACTGCCAGAGGTCGCCACTGAAGGCGGCATCGACTTCGACAAACTGCGCCTGGTGCTGGGCGACGAGGTTGACGAGGGTACCGAGCGATACGCCTTCACTTGGCCTGGCAAGACCGATGCCATCCGCCAGAGTCAGACCCCGAGCACGGCCACGCTTCGCCCCTGCCCCGAGGAGAGCGTAAACTGGGACGATACCGAGAACCTTTATATCGAGGGCGACAACCTTGAGGTGCTCAAGCTGTTGCAACACTCCTACCATGGCAGGGTGAAGCTTATTTATATCGACCCGCCATACAACACTGGACACGATTTCGTATACAGGGACAAATTCGGCGACACCATCGAAAACTATCGTGAGCAGGCTAATCTCGTCGATCAATCTAATCCTGATACCAGCGGTCGTTACCATGCGGACTGGTGCTCGCTCTTATACCCTCGACTTAAACTTGCACGCGAATTGTTATCGGACGATGGGCTGATTTTCATAAGCATCGACAATCACGAATTAACCAATCTAACCAAGATTGGGGACGAGATATTTGGGGAGCAAAACAAGGTTGGGTTGATAATCGTCAAAAGCAACCCACGTGGCTCCATGTCATCTGCAGAGCTAGCAGAGCTTCACGAGTATGTGCTCGTTTACGCAAAGATGAGAACTCAAGCAGAGGTGATCGGGCATGAGCTCACCGATGAAATGAGTTCTGAATATAAATATGAAGATGACAATGGTAAATATCGCTTACTTGGATTGCGCATGCGTGGTGGATTCTGGCGGCGATCCGATAGGCCCAATCTTTATTTCCCGATATACGTTAACCCAAATGACGGAACCGTTTCTCTCGAACAGACCGGCGAACACGTTGAAGTGGCCGTACCTATACAACCCACTACGGGTGAAGACGGGACCTGGAGATGGAGTAAAGAAAAGATCGAATCTGATGGGGACCTGCTGATAGGCAAAGAAGTGCGACGCGGTGATTCTTTGGCATGGGACGTTTTCCAGAAGGATTACTTTGATCGCGCCGAAGGGCGTAGGACAAAGGCCAAATCCATTTGGGATGAGCCAGAGATGAATTACCAGAACGGAACCACAGAAATCAAAACGCTCTTTGACTCGACAGGCGTTTTCGACTATTCAAAGCCCGTATATCTTATTGAACGCATCATGGGCATGATTGCCATGCAACCAGGTGATATAGTGATGGATTTCTTCTCGGGGTCAGGAACAGCTGCTCATGCAGTTATGTCTATGAACGAACAAGATGGTCTGGGAAGGCGTTTCATACTTGTTCAACTGCCAGAGCGATGTGCCGAATCATATTCAAAGCAGTACGGATATGCCAACCTGTGCCAAGTTGGAGAAGAGCGTATTCGCCGCGCGGGTACTAAGATTGCCGCCGAAGTTAAGGAATCAAACAAGCAGCTCCGCCTCGGCGAGGAACCTAAACCCGTACCCGACGTAGGCTTCCGCGTTCTCAAACTCGACGAGAGCGGCATCGAGCGTCCAAAGCCAGGAGAGCTGCTACTCGACGTGGTGAAACCCGACCGCACCGACGAGGACATCATCTTCGAGATGATGCTCAAGTGGGGCCTGGAGCTAACCCTCCCCATCGAAAAGGTGAGCGCAGCGGGTTATCCCTGCTACTCAGTCGCCTATGGCGAGCTCGTCTGCTGCCTTGCTCCTGGACTCAACATGCAGGTCCTTGACGCCATCGCCGACATGGAGCCGAGGCGCGTGCTCATGCTCGATCGCAACCTCGACGACACCACCAAGCTCAACGCCGTGCAGGCATTCAAGCGCGTGGAGGAGAAGACGGGCCGCGAGGTAGAGCTGAGGACGGTGTAGCATGGCGACCATCGAGCTCAAATACTCTGCCGACCAGCGGCATCAGGTGGAGGCCGTGGAGGCCATCACCAACCTATTCCGCGGGCAGGAATTCCTGAGGAGCGAGTTCACTGGCGATGTCGGCGCTGCCGGCACCCTCATGGAAGGTCAGGTGCTCTCCGTGGGCCACGCCAACGGCCTGCGTCTCTCTGCCAACCAGCTGCTGGAGAACCTCCACGACATCCAGGAGGAGAACTCCCTTCCCGCCACCTCGGTTATGACAGACGGAAAGCTGCGAGACTTCACCATCGAGATGGAGACAGGCACGGGCAAAACCTACGTGTACACGCGCACCATCTTCGAGCTGAACAAGAAATACGGCATCACCAAGTTCCTCATCGTGGTGCCGAGCGTGGCCATCCGCGAGGGCGTGCTGAAGAGCTTCCAGAGCACACGGAAGCACTTCGCCACGCTCTACGACAACGCGCCGATGGACGTGTTCGTCTACGACAGCAAGGACATGGGTCCGGTGGGCAACTTCGCCACGTCGAGCTCCATCCAGGTGATGATCATCAACATTCAGGCGTTCAACCGCGACTACTCCGACGAGGGCAACGCGGAGTCGAGCTCGCTCTTCCATCGGCCGAGCGAGCGACTCATCGGCGGAAGATCGCCCCGCGAGGTCGTGGCCGCCTGCAACCCCATCGTTATCATCGACGAGCCGCAGAGCGTGGACAACACCGCCAAGGCCAAGGCGGCCATCCGCAGCCTGAACCCGCTGTTCGTTCTGCGCTACTCGGCCACGCACAAGGAAGGCTACAACAAGGTCTATCGCCTGACGCCCGTCGATGCGTTCCAGCAAGGGCTCGTAAAGGGCATCTGCGTGGACTCCGTGCTCGCGCAAGCCGACCTGAACGGCGCGTACGTGCGGCTTGACTCCACCAAGATGGGCAAGACGCCCGGCTCGATAACGGCACGGCTGACCATCGACGTGCGACAGAAGGACGGATCGCAGAAGCGCAAGGCCGTGACCGTGCGGACGCACGACTCGCTCTACGACAAGAGTGGCGAGAACAGCGACTACGAGGCCGGCTGGATCGTGAGCAACATAAGTGCCGCCGACGGCGACGAGTGGATAGAGTTTCAGAACGGCGAGTGGCTCGAGAAGGGCCAGGCCATAGGCGACGTTGCCGACGAGGCCGTGAAGCGCGCGCAGATACGCCGAACCATCGAGGACCACCTGCAGCGCCAACTGGAGCTCACCCCGCGCGGCATAAAGGTGCTTTCCCTCTTCTTCATCGACAAGGTTGAGAAGTACCGCCTGTACGACCCGGTGCGAAACGGCGAGTACGCCGAGATGTTCGAGCAGGAGTACGCAGACGCCGTCGCGAGCCCACGCTGGCAGAAGAGGTACGAGAGGGCCGGGCTCACGCTCGACGCCGACGCCGCGGCCGTGCACTCGGGCTACTTCTCGCAGGACGGCAAGGGGCACATCAAGAACACCTCCAAGGCCGCCAGCACCAAGGCGGACATATCGACCTTCGAGACCATCATGCGCGAGAAGGAGACGCTGATCTCGTTCCCAGCAGACGGTGACGACGAGGAGACGCGGGCGAAGAAGCGCATCCAGTTCATATGGAGCCACTCGGCGCTCAAGGAGGGCTGGGACAACCCCAACGTGTTCCAGATCTGCACGCTGGTGGAGACAAAGGACACCATGACCAAGCGCCAGAAGGTCGGGCGCGGGCTTCGCCTGTGCGTGGACCAGACCGGCGAGCGCTGCTACGACGAGGACGCCAACGTGCTCACCGTGATCGCCAACGAGAGCTACGACGCCTTCGCGAGCGGGCTGCAGACCGAGTTCGAGAGGGAGGGCTTCAGGTTCGGCGTCCTTACGCCCGAGTCGTTCACCAAGGTGACGCTCGAGTACGACGGAGGGCAGGAGGAGCGGCTCGGCTACGAGGGCTCCAAGAGGATCTACGACGCGCTCGCCGCCGCGGGTCTCGTGGACAGGAAGGGCAACGTGACGCCTGAGCTCAAGGAGGCCGCCGAGAGGGGCCGCGTGGAGATGCCCGCCGGGCTCGAGTCTGCGCAGTCGCAGGTCGAGGGAATCATCCTCCACAAGGCCCAGAGGCTGCAGATCATGGACAAGGCCAAGGAGGTTGAGGTCGAGCTGCGCAAGGACGTCACGGACGACCCCGCCTTCCGGGAGCTGTGGGAGCGCATACGAAGGCGCACCCGCTTCGAGGTGGACGTAAACAGCGAGCAGCTGATCGCCGACGCGATCGAAGGCATCAAGGGCATGCCGAAGGTGAGGCCGCTCGAAGTGCTGTCCACGCGCGCCGACCTAGCCGTCGGCGACGTGGGCATCGACGCCAGCGCGACCGGCACGTCCGTCGTGAAGACCGGCGGCGCGCGAGTGTACGACCTGCCCGACCCCATCGCAGAGCTTCAGGACGCCGTGGGGCTCACCCGCGCCACGCTCAAGAGCATCCTGGAGGGGTGCGGCCGCTTCGACGAGTTCGAGGTCGATCCGGCCACGTTCCTCGCGCAGGTCGCCCAGAAGATCGAGAAGGCCAAGGGCGAGGCCATCGCGGAGGGCATCAAGTACACCAAGCTGCCCGACGAGGACTGGTACACGATGGAGGACCTCGACCCCAGCGAGCTCAAGGCATACCTGGGGCAGAACGCCTGGCTGCCGAAGAGCGGCAAGAGCCTGTACAGCTACGTCGTCTACGACTCCTCGACCGTCGAGCAGCCGTTCGCGGTGGAGCTGGACCTCGCCGAGGAGGTGCGGGTGTTCGCCAAGCTGCCGAGCAAGTTCAGGATTGACACGCCGCTGGGAAGCTACAACCCCGACTGGGCATACGTTGTCGAGGAGGACGGCGAGCACCGCGTGTACTTCGTCGTGGAGACCAAGGGTGGCGGCAACAACTCCATCCGCGTGAGCGATGCTGAGCGGACGAAGATCCGATGCGCTAAGAGGCACTTCGAGTCGCTGGGAATCGATATCGAGTATCAGGTTAAGACTACGTATAGGAACAAATAACTCAGGATGTGAGACGGGAATCGATGAAATTGTTGTTTTGGAACGTCAGGGGGAATGCGATAGGAGAGTTGGTTGCGGAATGTGTCGAAGAACACGGCGCCGATATCTTCTTCCTGGCGGAACACGATGGCATTGAACCAGAATCGTTATGCGAAATGCTCCGACTCAGGTATTTCTGGGTAAACACAAATTCTGGCTGCGACAAAGTGCGGATGTTCATCAGGAACTCCATTGATGTCATAGATCTGTTCGAGATGGATCGCTACCTAATCTGCACAGTAAGCGTTGGTGGCGTTGTCTATAACCTGGCATCTCTTCATCTGCAGGACAGAAGAAACAGCGATGCGGACGCGAGACTACACGTTGCACGTGGAGTCGTTTCCAACTTGGGCGAACAGGAGAGAAAGTACGGTTGCCATGATAGCGTCATTATCGGTGACTTTAATGCAAGTCCATTCGACAAGGAACTCCTTACGATGGATGCTTTTAACGCGACTTTATTCAAAGACGTCATCCGATCCAAAGCGGTGAGAGTTAGGCTTGGCGAGGAGTTTGCACTCATGTTCAATCCGACGTTACATTTCATTAGCGAGGACACAAAGAATTACGGCTCCTATTATTACGACGGCGGAGGCGAGTTCAGTCCTTTGTACTGGTACAGTCTCGATCAGGCCATCGTCAGCCCCTCGCTCATGGATAGCGTGGACGATTACATATACCTGAGAAATATCGGAGACACACGACTCGTACCGTCTGTAAGACCCTTACCGAACATTAGCGACCATCTGCCCCTACTCGTAACGTTAGGAGAGAATGACGGATGTGTGAAACAAACATTTGGACCTCGGCATTGGAACACAAAATCGACTCCAGCGCAGAAAATGTCAAAGGGATAATGCGGGAGATTTGCAAGGAGCTAGAACAAGCAACTGGAGGAAAGGTGCTTGCTCGATTTGAGGAAGTCAAATTGAAGACCATCTACACTGGTCCATTGGGCAACATTGAGATGGCTGCGAAGTTGGCGCTTGCTAGAGGCACTCAGGAAACGATAGACGAGAATGCGCTGGATCGAGAAGACGCCAGTCGGTTCTATGACTCCCAGAGATACGCCTTCGATATCTTCAACGATAACTATAGGTATCGTCCGTTCGAGGTTAGCGTTGGCGCCCTGTACCCGATTAAGATGTTTGTCGATAGGACGATAGTGCGAGAGTCACAGAAGGAGCTGTCGTCTTGGTTGAGTGGGGAGGCGGATGGCAACGTTGTCTCGATTGACGGAGACGATGACTTGCGCGAATGCCTCAAGGCCATAATAAACAGCAGGAAGATGGTGGTGATACTTCAAAGGTTGGTCACTGAAACGTGATCTCCGATTATTGTCCCGTCACTCCTGTATATTTGGTATGGCCACTAATGTTATACGGGACGGTGACCATGGCGTATATCGACAAGGAGCCGCTCGCTGACATAATAACGTTTCAGAATGACACCGTGCGCGAGCCCCCCCCACGAGCACGCGCCGCGACCGCGGGCTTGGCGCCGGAGCGGCCGGTAGCAAGGCCGGGCGTCGGCGGGAGGGTCTCGGCCTCCCCCGCCTTGGGATTTCGGCCTCTTGCCCTTATGCGCACAGAGCCTGCATGCGTCCCCTGCGCGGGCGGTAGCCGGACCTCTCGCACCACGCGGCGAGCCATGCCAGCTCGGAGTCGCTGGGCACCTGGTTGCACGCGCGGAACACCTGGCGCACCTCTCCGTCGCGCACCTCGACGGTGACGTGGCTCTCGTCGGGACGGTCTGAGCGTCGCATGAGCCATATGTCGGTCATGCCCCCTGCCACGGCCTCGGCGTACGTGGCGAGGCAGTTGTGCTGGCTCTCGGCCTCCTCTACAAGCTCCGAGGCCGACGCCACGGGGCGGATGAGGTAGGAGTCGTCCGCAAACGATTTGTCTGCCAGCGCCTCCTCAAACTCGCACGGGCTCATGTAGCCCAAGGTGAAGTGGATGCGCGAACCTGGCCAGCGCGAACGGGTTTGGCAACCTCTCGGTCGTGCACTTGATGCGCTTCTACAGCTGCAGCAGCCTTGCGGGCGGCAACGGCACGGCGTGGGCAAGCAACAAGACGGTGTACGCGTACTTCCGCATCGACACGGAGAGCACGCCGGGGTACGCCACGGCTGCCTAGCGGAGGTTCGTTGCGAAACTCTTCGGGAGCTCCTGCACCATGCTCTCGTCGCCCATGATGGGCTCCAGCGCCTCCTTCATGAAGACGAGCACGCCGTGGTCGCGGGCTTGCCGGGCGATGGACGCCACCCATTCCGGGCACGCGTCCACCTTGCCGCGCCGACGGCCGGTCTCGGTGCCCACCACCGTCCACTCTACGCGCGAGAAATCTATAGGGCCCAGGTCCTCGAAGAGCGGCTCGAAGGTCACGTGGAGGTGGCCACCGCGCACCCGCCCGCACAGCTCGTCGATTCGGCGCAACTCGGACGCCCGCGTGACGGTGACGCCCACCCAGGCGTTGTCGGGTACGATAGGCAGGTCCAGGCGCTCGGGACGCTTGGTGAGGAAGATGAAGGAGTGCTCGGGGTGCGCCCGCATGCGCTCGAAGGTGCGCTCGACCCACTCCGGCTCCCAGCCGGCCAGGTCGCTCATACCCGTGAGCAGCCAGGTGTGGGGCTTTGGGTTCTCCATCAGACGCAGCTTGCGCTCGAAGAACACGGGTACGTCGAAGTCGTCGGTCATGTGGAAGCGGCGGCAGTTGTTGCGCGCGTAACAGTACGGGCAGCCGATGTCGCAGCCGATGACCAGGTTCAGGTTCTGGATGAGGCACTTGATGGGTGTGCTCATCGCGCGCGCTCCGCGCCCTTGGCGGTGGCCCCGCGGATCTTGCCGTGGTCGAAGTAGTTGACCACGAGGGGCGGCGCGTCGAGGGGACGCTCGTCGGAGTCGTCGTTCACCGCATAGGGCAGGCCAAGCTCCTCGCACAGCGCGCGGACCTCGGCGTCGAGCCCGTCCCAGTAGCTGCGGTCCCCCTTGTTGTATATGCCCTGGTAGAGCGCAAGGAGCTCGGGGCGCCTCTCGGCGATGTAGCCCATGATGTCGCCCTTGAAGCCTCCACGAAGGTTGAGGTCCTCCAGCCACACCAGGTTGCAGATGCCCTTTGTGCGCCGGATGATGGCGGCCACGTCAGTGACGCCCGGGAAGATGGGCGATATGAAGCAGGTGGTGCGCACGCCGGCGTCGTGGAAGGCCTCCATGGCGGCCAGACGGCGCTCTATGGGGGAGGCGGAGTCCATGTCGGCCCTGAACGCCTCGTCCAGCGTGTTAACCGACCAGCTCACGCGCGCGCCGGGGAACTCGGCGATGAGGTCGAGGTCGCGCAGCACCAGGTCGCTCTTGGTGGCGATGCTCACGCGCGCCCCACTGCCACGCAGCTGCTCGAGCACGGCGCGCGTGCGCCGGAACTCCTCCTCCTGGGGTAGATAGGGATCGGTAACCGAGCCGATGAACACGCGCTGGCCCGCGTAGCGGCGCGGGTTCCGTATGCGCGGCCACGTCTTCACGTCGAGGAATTGCCCCCACGGCTCGTCGTGCTTGTTGAAGCGCTTCATGAAGCACGCGTAGCAGTAGCGGCACGCGTGCGTGCAGCCCAGATAGGGGTTGACCGAGTACCCGCCTATCGGCAGGTTGGACTTGGTCATGATGCCCTTTGCCTCGATTTCGCGGATGACGACATCCATGCCGTGCCCCCTTCGCGTCCCCGAACGCTTGCCTGTACAATTTATTAATTGTATGCCGCGATCTTGAGAATACCATTACGAACTTCTATGCTACTAGGTAGCAAATTACGACCATAGGGAGGGACCGATGCAGAGCGTGTACGGCGTGTGCCCGTTCGCGACAACGCAGCGGGTGCTGCAGGGCAAGTGGGCGATCGTGGTGCTCTACCAGCTGAGCTGCGGGACGCAGCGCTTCAACGAGCTCGAGCGCAACATCCCCGAGATCACGAGGAGCATGCTGACGAGGCAGCTGCGTCAGCTGGAGCGCGACAGGCTGGTGGTCCGGAAGGTGTACGCCGAGGTGCCACCCAGGGTCGAGTACAGCCTGAGCGAGCTCGGCGAGAGGTTCCGCAGGGTCCTCGACGAGATAGAGGTCTTCGGGCTCGAGTACATGCGGGAGCTCGAGAAGGGCGAAGACCTCTAGCGCCCACACCCCCATCCCGTAAACGGTGGTGTCATGGTGGTCGGGCTGGGCGTAGGCCCATGCTTCAAGTCCTGGGTTGGCGTAGCGCGAATGCGCGCTTGACTTCGAGCAGCTTGAATGCGCTGGCCTACGGACTTGTAAGGAGGTCGAGCATGTTCCCGGTCAAGGAGGCGGCGGAGGTGCGTGGCGCTTCAAAGACCTTCCGCGTTCGTTTGTCGCGCAGCGAGGCTGTAGGCATGGTGCTTTCCATCGTCAATAGTTCGCTCACACAGAGTGAGCGAACTGCGCGTAAGGGACGTGAAATCGCGGGTCTCTCTCGATGCGGTGCCTTTGTTGGTAGAGCAGGTGGCCATAAAAACTCCCTTGGCGCATTCAAGGATGCATATGCGGGCATGTCTAAGCGGAAGGCCATGATGGCCTTCGCCACCGACAGGATGTTTTAGGTCGACTCCATAAGGTGCGCTCTTGCCCAAAGTGCCCATGCCGACGTATACAAGTACCGCTACGACTTCGCTCCCCTGGCAACTAGGCTCGTTGGGTTCGGCACAACCCATAGCATGGATATTGGCCCCGCACTCGACACATACAATGGCTTCAGCAACATGTTCTACAAGCTGACGCCGCGAAAAACGATCGGCAAGGTTCACGGACACCTGCACGGAGCGTTCGTCAACTTCGTGAAAACAGGGGACCCCAACGGCGCGATAGATGTCACATGGCAGAAGTACACGCCCGATGACCGGTTCGAAATGAGCATCGATGTTGTCTGCTCGAAACTCAAGGACCCCATTTCTACTTTCAATGGAGATGGCACGAAAGAGTGGACGGACGGCTGGGGCACTGTCGTGAGGGACGAAAACGGGGACGGCAAGCCAGATTACGTCTCATATGACAGCGGCGAGACGTGGCAAAAGACGAAGTAGGAAGGCATTGCGGGCAGACGGCCAAGGAATGAACGTGAGTGCCTGCCGCGGATAAACGCCGCGTGCGAGCCCCCCACGAGCGCGCGCCGCTACGGCGGGCTTGGCGCCGGAGCGGCCGGCCGTATGGCCGGGCGTCGGCGGGAGGGTCTCGGCCTCCCGCCTTTGGCCTTGGAGGCGACCTACGCGCACAGCGCGCGCATGCGTCCCCTGTGCGGGCGGTATCCCACCCTCTCGCACCACGCGGCGAGCCATCTCAGCTCGGAGTCGGAGGGCACCTGGTTGCACGCGCGGAAGGCCTGCCTGACCTCGCCGTCGCGCACCTCGACTGTGACGAGGCTGCGGTCGGGGTCGCTCGTGCGGCGCATGAGCCATATGTCGGTGACGCCCTCCGCCACGGCCTCGACGTAGGTGGCGAGGCAGTTGTGCTGGCTCTCGGATTCCTCGACCATCTCGGAGGCGGAGGCCACGGGGCGGATGCGGAAGGCGTCGTCGGAGTACGACTTGCCCGCCAGCGACTTGGCGCGCTCCCGTATGCGCCCGTCCTGCGCGCCGTCGCGCCTCTCGACGCGCTCCGCCTCCAGGCGCTCCTCCAGCGCGCGCGGGTCCTCGGGGAAGGGCTCGGTCACGCGTCCGCGCACGTACATCTGCCGCTCTATGCACGTCGCCCATGACATGATTGCGCTCGCGCGGGAGCGGTAGCGCCTCGGGTACTGCGCGAGCAGGCGCACGGCGTGGCGGCACACTCTTGACCTGTCCAGCTCGACGCCGAGGCCAGCGAGCGTTCCCGCGAGGTGCGCCATGGCGGAGGTGACGTCGCCCATGTAGCCAGACTCCACGCTGGCTCCGAGCTCCAGCACGTCGGCGACCAGCATGCGCGTGCGGTCGCGCCCGAGGTATGCGTCCACGTCGTGTACGCTGCGGCTGCCGCCGAACAGCTCGCATGCGGCGTACGACCTGCCGTTGCCGAGGTAGGTGGCGAGGGTGCCCATGGCAGACGAGAGGGCGTCACGCGCCACGTCGTGGCCGACCACGAGCTCCACGAGGCGCCACATAGAGCTCGTTCATGAGGTCCACCCGTGCCATCACCGCACCTCCTCGAGGTCGTTGGCGCACGTCTCGAAGAACTCGGCGGTGAACGCGTAGAGCGGGTAGGTGCAGAAGCCGCTGGGGCGGGTCAAGCCCGTGAACGACGCCAGGCCGTTCCGTGTGAGGAACTCGGGGGCGGTGGGCATGTTGTTCGTGTCCACGTAGGCGAACGACGCGTTCTGGCTGCGCGCGTCGCAGAGGTTCACGGTGAGGGTGGCGTAGGGCTCCCAGTACCCGTCGCCCTCGCAGAGCACCTGGACGGCGAGCGAGCCGTCGGCGTAGGCGCCGCGCACGAGGCTCACGCGCGTGACGTCGCCCCACTGGTCCTTGTAATCGAAGGTCCTCATGTCCCTGTCTCCTCTCGGGTTGCGTGTCTCGCACGTCTCGGTGCGCGTCATGCAACCCTTGGATGCCAAGGGTCTTTGCCGCCGTGGTAGGCGCGGGGCACGGGAGCTGCCACGACAAGCTGCATCCAATGCCGCGAGGGATTTGTGCCTGCTTTCGTGCGGCCCTTGAGCCGCTCCGTGCGGCGGCACGGGCGGGGTGCCGGGGATTTCGGGCGGCAGGGGTTCTTAGGTCATACCCCCGGCGCGGGGCAGGCGCGGCAGCGCGGTGTGCGGGGCGCGCGGGCGCCCCCACTCCGTCCCGACCTGCCGCTCGCCCCCGAATCCCTACCGCTCGCGGCCGTCGGGAGCCCTCGGGTATGACAGTACGGAATACCCGCGCATTCGCAAGCCGGGGCGGCGCACGCGAATGCTATTCTATATCTGTTCAATTCGAGGGAGGGCCGCCCGCGCGGGCGGGGCCGGACGCCAAGGAAGGGGGCTTGACGG
>JAFWKQ010000127.1 GCA_017545665.1 Atopobiaceae bacterium | reverse complement strand
TGCTCCTCGCTCACGACGATCTACGCGGACAGCACGTGGGCGCTGCCTTCGAGCGGCATCAGCGGCACGCAGTGCTTCTACGGCTGCAGGGCGTTGGTAGGCGGAAACGGCACAGCATGGTCGAGCTCGAACGTCAGCTACACGTACATGCGGATCGACCGGGCCGGGCAGGCGGGGTACCTGACGGCGGCGTGACCGATCGCTCACCAAACCTGGAGGCGATATTCATCGCCAGCCCCAGAGATGCGCCACGTGATTCCCGTTGCAGCCGCCACCAGCCTTGCGTCATGTGACACGAGCAAGAGCGCGGCGGGGTACGCGGCGAGCATACGTTCCAGGGCAACGGTCGAGCCGAGGTCGAGGTGGTTCGTGGGTTCATCCATCACGATGAGCTCAGGCCCGCCAAGGATGCCCAGGGCGAGCATGAGCTTGCGCATCTCCCCAGGGCTTATGGTGTCTCCCTCTAGGATGCGTTCGGGCTCCGAGTTGAGTTGTGCCACGATCGAGAGCACGCGACCTCGGCGGGCGTCCGGAAGGTCGTGCAGTGTGGCAAGGGCGGCACGCTTGTCCGCATCGCCGGGCTCCTGGGGGATGTAGAGCACCCTCGTCCCATCTGGAAGGCAACCAACGACTCGCTTGACCAGCGTCGTCTTGCCGGTGCCGTTGTCGCCGACAAGGCCGATGTGGTCGGTATTGCCGATATGCAGCGCGGGGACGCTCAGCGTGGCGTCGCCCAGGGTCAGCACCTGCGGCTCCATGCGCAGGAGCACCCTTCGCCTGCTAGGAGCGGCGTCAAGCCACACGTTTGCGTCGTAGCGCTTTTCCACGCGCGTCGCGACCAGGCTCTCCTCTGCCGTGGCGAGCCTGGCCTCCATTCTCGACGACAGCCTCCCCGCCTTGCCGTCCTGACCGGAGACCACGGCGATGCGCCTCTTGTAGCGCGCGTCGCCATCGTGCTTGCCCACGCCCCTGAGGCTGCGCTTTCCCGCCGAGCGGGATGCCTCCTCTCGGCGGCGTTGAGCTTCGCGCTCTATCCGGGCCTTCTCCCGGCGTGCGGTCTCGTGCGCGTGGACGGCGCTCGCACGCTCGAGCGATGCCTGGCCTTCCGCCTGGGTGTAGCTGCCCGGCCGCATGGTCGCGGTGCCGCCCCTCACGAACAGGCACTGCGCGCAGAGCGCGTCCAACAGCTCCCGGTCGTGGGAGACGAGGAGGCCTATGCCGCCGAAGTGCGCGAGCGCGGACGATATGGCCTGCCGCGTGCTCGCGTCCACGTGGTTCGTCGGCTCGTCCACGGCGAGCACGTCGGGGGCGGCCCAGAGGGCGCAGGCCACCTGAAGCCGCTTCTGCTGGCCGCCCGAGAGCGTGCCGTAGCGCCAGGGCCAGTCTTCCTCGATGCCGAGGTCCCGGCGGAGGCGCGTCGCATGGCCGTCGTATGAGAGCGCGAAGTCCTCCAGATTCTGCGGCGGTTCGGTTGCGTCCTGGGAACAGTGCAGGGACAGGAGGGACGGCGATACGGAGCCCGAGTCCGGCCGCAGGATCCCGCACGCCACGAGCGCGAGGGTCGTCTTTCCGCCGCCGTTGTCGCCGACGATGCCGGTCCATCCCTGGGGGAAGGTCGCCGACACCCCGCGCAGGGCGGGCTCCGCCGCCGTTGGGTACGTGTACTCGATGTTAGAGAGGTTTAGCTGCATGGTGCCTCCGGTTCTGCGGGAGGCCATACGGGTCAGCAGGGCAAAGACCGTTTGGTTCGGGATATTGGGGCTAAGGTCGTGCATGGACACGCGATGCTGCACCCGTTTGGGCATGGCCGCCAGCTGTGATGCTGTGTCAACGGGTAGTTGTGGGCATCGCTAGTTCTTCATGCACCTGGTCCCTTCTCTTGCCGGCGCTTGCCAAAGGCCCCGGCTGGTACGACTAAGCCGATTATACCCTCGTGAAATGTTGCGGGCAATGCATATGCCATGTCCCTAACGACCTTGTGACGCCATAGGACGATGCCTCCTGGGGACGAAGAGTCGATCTCGGGAGGCAGTTCTTTTATGGAGTCAATCATCGTGGCGTGCATTACCGGTGTCGTGACGCTGATCGGGGTGATCCTTTCCAACTCAAAGAGCAGAGCCGTCATGGAGGTCAAGCTCGACGCCCTCACGGAGAAGGTCGAGAAGCACAACCAGGTCCTGGAGCGCACCTACGCGCTCGAGCAGGACATGGCTGTCGTGAAGCACGACATCGAGTCCTTGAAGGGAAAGGTGGGCTGACATGAACGAGTTCCTGGCAAGCAACGAGTGGTACTGGCGCCTGGCGCGCACAATCGTGCAGGGGGTGCTTGGCGTGGTCATCGCCAACATCGACCTGATCATGGGCTGGTGCGTGCTGGACCCGAGCGTGAGGGGCCTGGTCGTGGCGCTCGTGATGGCGGTGCTCTCGCCGATCATGGCCGCACTCGGCGGGGGCGACGAGGATATCGTGATCCCGAAGGGCGGCAGCCATGGGGCTTAACGGCATCGACATCTCTAGCTGGCAGGACGACCTAGTCGTCGGCAACATGGCGACCTGCGACTTCGTCATCGTGAAGGCTACAGGCGGCGCGGGCTACAAGAACGAGTGCTACGAGCGGCACGCGAACGACACCCTGGCAGCCGGCAAACTACTGGGCTGCTACCACTACGCCCGCGACAGGGGCTACGAGGGATCAGCCGAGGCGGAGGCCGACCACTTCATCGCCGCGTTCGGGCCCTACGTCGGCAAGGCGATCCCGTTCCTGGACTGGGAGGCTGACGCTCTGGGCCTGGGGCCGTCGTGGGCGAAGAGGTGGCTCGACCGCGTGCGCGAGAAGACCGGCGTGACGCCCGGCATCTACACGAGCAAGAGCGTGCTCTTCTCCTATGACTGGTCGAGCGTGGCGAAGACCTACCCGCTGTGGGTGGCTCAGTACCCCAACTACGAGGACACGGGGTTCGTGAGCGAGCCCTGGACGGACGGCTGGGACTTCGGGGCTTGGGAATCGCCGCTGATCTTCCAGTACACGGGGACCGGGAGGATCACCGGCTACGGCGGCCATCTTGACCTGGATCTCTTCTACGGCAACAAAGACGACTGGCGGAGGCTCTGCGCGGTGGCCGGCGCCTCCGCTGGCACCGAGGAGGTGAAGACCGTGAGCATATCGAGGGCCAACGTGGCCGCGCAGATCATGGAGCACCTCTGCACCTGCCCGCTGCATGGCTACTCGCAGCCGGGACGGCATGGGACATCGGGCCATTGCAACGTCAACACCGACGCAGGGACGGTGCGCGTGACCAAGGGCGACCGAGACTGCTCGTCTGCGGTTTGCGAGGCGTGGGAGCTCGCTTTGGCCGGATCTCCCTACGACGGGCTGATCACCCGGTACAACTGGACCGGCGGAATGCGCGAGATGTTCGTGGGCTCGGGACTCTTCTCGTGGAAGCCGATGAGCTTCAACGCACAGCGCGGCGACATCTACCTGGACGAGAGCTCGCACACGGCCATGTGCATCCGAAACGACGGGACGGCCGACCTGCTGGCCGAGTTCTCGATCTCCGAGACCGGCGGCATCGACGGCGAGCCCGGCGACCAGACCGGGCGCGAGAGCTGGGTGCACGACTACTACACCGGCCACTGGGACGGGATCCTGCACTACAACGGCAAGGCCGACGTTGGCGACGCGCCGGGTGGTTCCGGCTCTGGTGCGCCTTCCGGCGACGTGTCAGAGCTTGCGGAGAGGGTCATCGCCGGCGAATTCGGCAATGGCGATGCGCGCGTGGCGGCGCTTGGCTCCCGCTACGACGAGGTCCAGGCGGAGGTGAACAGGATCCTGCTTGGCGGCGGCTCCGGCATCGATGTCGACGCCATGGCCAGGCGGGTGATCGCAGGCGAGTTCGGCAACGGAGATGAGAGGAAACGGCGCCTGGGCGACAAGTACTCTGCCGTGCAGAAGCGTGTAAATGAGATCCTGGAAGCTGCAGGCACAACGAAGACGAGCGTTGATGTCGATGCGATGGCCCGTGCTGTCATCCGTGGCGACTACGGCAACGGTGACGAACGCAAGCGCAGGCTCGGGTCCTACTATTCGATCGTGCAGGCTCGCGTGAACGAGATGCTGTCATGAGGAAGCGGCTTGCCTGGCTACGCGAGCAGGTGGGGTGGTTTATCGGTATTGTGGGCTGCCTGCTCTTGATGCTGGTCTTCATTCCGCTCGTGCCGCTGTTCGAAGCGTATGACGAGATTCGGCAGCTATATGAGGATGGGTAAACGAAACCCGCCCGTCTCCTGCGAGGCGGGCGGGCTCACACCGTGTTCGGTTTACGCTTGGCGTTTCTCGATCGGGAGCCAGACCTGGCTCCTGTAGTCGTCGGCCGTCATGTTCGGGCCGAAGTAGATCTCGACGTCGGACTTCGACGCCCACTCGTAGCCCGAGCTGGGAAGCCACTCGGCGAGTATGCGGTGCTGCAGCTTCTGCATCGCGTCGGGCATCGGACCCGTGCAGTCAAAGACTGCGTACGTGGCCGCCGGCACGACGCGTTCCTCCATACCCTCCGGGCAGGGCACACCCGTGGCGACGCCAACGAGGTAGCCCTTGAACTCCCCGTCGTCGCAGAACGACACGCCGAGCAGGGCCTGCGGCCCGCTGCCGTCCATGAGCGAGAGAGCGTTGTGGATCCGTTTCGCCCCGTCTTCGTTTAGGTATGCCCAGAACTCGGCGGCCTTCTCGCCGGCGTTCTCAAGCGTCCAGTCTCCACCGGTCGCGTGGCCGACCACCCTGAACTCGCCGCGCTCCTCAATCCTGAATTCCATTGCCTCTTCTCCTTTCACCTGCACCGTGAAGACGAGGCGCGGATGCTGTTTGAGCTTGACTTCGCCGCGCTGGGCATCCGAGGGCGCCACTCCGTGGACGTCGCGGAACGCGCGGGCGAACGACGTGGGGCTCTCGTAGCCGTAGCGCAGGGCGACGTCGATGACCTTCTCGCCTGCGGCCAGGTCGAGGGCCGCGCACGACATGCGGCGGCGTCTGATGTAGTCCGACAACGTCATGCCCGTCATGTAGGGGAACATGCGCTGCAGGTGGAACTGCGAGCAGGCGGCCTGCTTTGCGACCTCCGCGAGGTCGATCTCGCCCGTCAGGTTCTCCTCGATGTAGCCCATGGCACGGTTGAGGTCCTCGATCCAGTTCACGTGCCTCGCCTCCTTCCAACGCAAGTGATTCTGAGGCTGATAGCATTTTAAATCCTCGCATAGGGCGTGCAGGTTCTGAGAGCATGAGGAAGGCCGCCTATCGCGGACGACGGGCGGCCCTGTGTTCAATGTTTGGTTTGAGCTAGGTCAGCGGTTCCAGCTCACGGTAGAGCGGATCGCCGTTACCCACGAGCACATCCCACCACCATTGCGGGCTCTCGACGCCTGACTCGCAGAGCATGTCGAGGAGCTTGCTGCGAAGCTCTGGCGGCATGCTCTCGAAGTCTTCGCGCATCGCGTCGAGCATTGCCTTGCTCGTTGACATCATGTCGTTGCAGATCTCCTTCTTTTCGTCGAGCGTGTAGCTCTCGGGCGAGTACAGGCAGAGGTCTGCGCGGAAGTAGGCCATATCCTCGGCCTGGGTGAGTTCGGTCATTTTCGCTTCGTTCATCATTGCAGGTCTCCTTTCATAAATTCTTGTACGAATATGAGCGCTCCTTCCGAGATTTCCATGGAAGAATTCATGGAAGAAAAATCCCGAAAGGAGCGTTGTTTTGTGGGATGAAGTGGTGCGCCGAAAAATCCGACACACCACTTCTGACCTGCAAAAACGTTGTGTTTAGGGGTAGACCGTGAAAGAGTGTTTTGTTGCCAAAATTACTCCCACTCTATCGTTGCCGGCGGTTTGGGCGTTATGTCGTACACCACGCGATTCACACCCGCCACCTCCGCCACAATGCGGCTGGATATGCCCCCCAGCACCTCGTAGGGCAGCTTCGCCCAGTCTGCGGTCATGGCATCGCTGCTCTCCACCGCGCGCACGATTACGGACCTGCCATAGGTGCGCTCGTCACCCATAACGCCCACGGAGCGAATATCGGGCAGCACCGCAAAGTACTGCCAGCAGCTATGCTCGCTATCACGACGTCCCGTCTCTTCGAACAGACGCTGGTTGTAGGCATCCAGTTCCTCGCGCACAATGGCATCGGCATCCTTGAGGATTGCCAGCTTTTCCGGCGTTACCTCGCCAATAATACGGATGGCAAGACCAGGGCCTGGGAATGGCTGCCTATACACCATGGACTCCGGCAACCCCAACGCCAAGCCCAACGCACGCACCTCGTCCTTGAAGAAGTGGTCGAGCGGCTCAATAAGGTCAAAGTGCACGCCATCGGGGAAGGGAATGAGGTTGTGGTGACTCTTGATGGTAGACGCCTTTCCGCCCGTCTTGTGCGCTCCGCTCTCTATGATGTCGGGATAGATGGTACCCTGTGCCAAAAACTCCACGCCATCCATCTTGGTCGCCTCTTCGAAGAACACCTTCCAAAACTCCGTGCCAATGCGAGTGCGTTTCTCCTCGGGATCCGTTACGCCCGCGAGCAGTTTCGCATAGCGCTCCTGTGCCTGCACGTGCACCAAAGACACCTCAAACTGATGGCGAAAAACCCGTTCTACCATTTCTGGCTCACCCTTGCGCAACATGCCATGGTTTACAAAAACGCACGTGAGCTGATCGCCCACGGCGCGATGCACAAGCGCAGCCACCACACTTGAATCCACACCCCCGCTTAGGGCCAAAATCACGCGGCTCTTACCAACGCGAGCGCGAATGCCTTCCACCAAGCCATCAATCACGTTTTCCAGAGTCCACGCAGGCGCAAGCCCGCAAATGCCAAAGAGGAACGTCTTCAGCATCTTGTCACCAAAGGTGGTGTGGCGCACCTCGGGGTGAAACTGCGTGGCATACAGTCGTCTACTCGGACATTCCATGGCGGCAACGGGGCACGCATCGGTATGCGCGGTTACCAAAAAGCCCTCTGGTACGGTTGTTACGGCGTCGCGATGGCTCATCCACACCGTTTGCACGGCAGGCGTGCTGCCAAGCAATTGCGAGTCGCCATCTCGCATGAGCGTGGCAGGGCCATACTCACCCTTCCGCGTCTGTTCAACCGTACCGCCCAAACGTGCTGCCATTATCTGCTGGCCATAGCAAAAGCCCAGCATTGGCACACCAAGGTCAAAAATTGCGGAATCGATGTCGGGGGCATCGTCCGCATACACGCTTGCCGGACCTCCGCTCAGGATAATGGCAGAAGGCCCCATGGTCGCAAGCTCTTCCGCAGGAATATCGCACGGCACGATTTCCGAGTATACGTGCAGATCGCGAATTCGGCGCGCAATGAGCTGCCCGTACTGGGCGCCAAAGTCGAGTACGGCCACAAACTGCTCGGGTCTTTTAGTCGCCATAAGTCTTCCCATCTGCTCACATGCGGTTGGCCTGGCCATTCACCTGCAATCATACATAAAAGCAGAGCTTACGCTATCCAAGCGCCCACTACGCAACTTAGAAGAAATTTTTAGTACAAATGTTCGTAACTATGCTATACTTGCCTCACAGACTAAGGGTATGTTTGCACATGGCACGACTGCTTGCCGTGTGCCCGACGCGCCGTGACCTGTTGCTATAAGGGGTTCTAGCCTTACTCCCGTGCGGATAAGTTCCGTGCAGCTAGGACTTTCATTCTGCAGGCGGGTGTTCTCGTTCGAATACAAAGCGACCAAATATTCGTATTCGTCTAACGGAGGACTCCCGTGATTCGCGCACCCCCTCTATAAACCAATCTCAGTAGCACCGTATTTCTCCCAACACAATATCTAACTATTGCTAAAAGAGATTGGAGCCCGCATGGCCGAAAACACCGTATTTGATTCCGTTTTTAAAACAATGGTTCACAAGACACCGCAGCTTATCGTACCTTTTGTGAACGAGGCCTTTGGAAGAAGCTATCCCCCCAACACTCCCGTCGTTCAGTTTAGCAACGAGCACGAGGGGCTGCGAGGAGCCAACATAGACGATTCCGTTTTTCGTCTTGGCAACAAGATCTACCACGTGGAGTGCCAAAGCACCTCCGACTCAAATATGGTAGTTCGCATGATCGAGTATGACTTTGCCATAGCGCTTGAGCAAGCGATTGCCGCGGGTGAGCCCTACGAGATGGACTTTCCCTCATCGTGCGTACTTTTCCTTCGCCACACCGCCAGCACGCCCAACGTCCTTAGCCTTAAGGTCAACATACCAAATGGCGAGTCCTTCCTCTATGAGGCAAAGGTAGTAAAGGCTCAGACTTACAACAGTGACGAGATCTTCGAAAAGAAACTGTTGCTTTTGCTGCCATACTACCTAATGCGCTACGAACACTCGCTAGAGCAAATCGCACACGACAATATTCGCACGGCACAACTTGTGGAGGAATGCGTCAATCTTAACGCGCGACTCGCCAACACGGTAGTAGGCATGGGAAACCGGCTGCTCTACGAAGAGCTTATTGAGCTTATAATTAGGGTATCCGACCACATAATGGCCCACTACAAGGCCTTGCAGGGAAAGGTGAGAAACGCCATGGGCGGTGAGGTATTAGAGCTGTTGCACGAACGTGCGGAACGTCTTGAGCGCGAGGCGCGGGCAGAAGGAATCCAGCAAGGTATAGAACAAGGCATAGAACGAGGCATAGAGCAAGGCATAGAGCAAGGCATAGAGCAAGGTGAGGCCGATCTTATGGCACAGCTCAAAGAGCGAGGAGTTGACGAGAGCGTTGTTGCCGAAGCCCTGGCCGCTGCAAGGGCTTCCAGAAACAAGGCATCGGAGGAAAAGCAGGCGTGAGGTCTGGCCCCATAACAACGCGTTGCGCAGATAGTTCCTTAGGTCGAAGGTACCTATAGATGGGGCCACGGATAATGTCGTTATCCGCGGCCCCATTAGCTGCCAACATATATGAGGAGGCGTCCAAAAGGAACGAAATGTTGCACTCTATATCATATGTGGCTTAAGCGCCTCAAGTACGAAGTTATTTGCCTGGCGACATAGCTCTGCATCCGGCGCCTCAGCCAGTACGCGCACCAAGTCTTCTGTACCACTCGCGCGCACGAAGCAGCGACCGCGATCGCCCAGGAACTCCTGAGCCTTCTTTACGGCTGCAAGCACTTCCGAAGACTCCATGGCCTCGTTCTTGTTTTTCACCTTCACATTGTCGAGTTGTTGCGGGTAAAGCTTTACGGGACGTACGAGCGTGGCAAGAGACTCCTTCTGGGCACGGATGGCCTCCATAACCCTGAGCGAGGTCATAATGCCGTCACCGGTGTTCTCGATTTCGCCAAAAATAATATGGCCGCTCTGCTCGCCACCAAGGCTGTAGCCCTCTTCGCGCATCTTGGCATACACGTACTTATCACCCACCGCAGTGTCCACGTGATTGATGCCAATTTCCTCAAGCGCCTTGAAGAACCCAAAATTGCTCATAACCGTAGGCACGACGGTGGATTTGGCAAGGCCGCCATGCTGGTTAAGATAACGACCGCAGACGTACATAATAAGGTCGCCATCCACCACGTGTCCGCGCTCGTCTACGGCCAGGCAGCGGTCTGCGTCGCCATCGTAGGCAAAGCCCACATCCAGGTTGTTGCGCAGCACGTAGCTCTGCAGCTGATCAATATGCGTGGAGCCGCAATTGACGTTGATGTTAAAGCCGTTAGGCGTGTTGTTGAACACGTACACATCGGCGCCCAGGGCATCAAACACGGGCTTGGCCACCGAGCTTGCGGCACCGTTTGCGCAATCCAGGCCAACCTTCACGCCTTGCAGCGAGAAGTTCGCGCTCGCAATGAGGTGTGCAATGTAGCGATTGCGTCCCTGCATGAAGTCAACCGTCTGGCCAATGGCGTCTCCCGTTGCCAGAGGCACTTCCACCTTACCGTCTATGTAGTTCTCCACCTGGGACAGTATGGCGTCATCCATCTTCTCGCCGTTGTTGTTAACGAGCTTTATGCCATTGTCGGTAAAGGGGTTGTGGGAAGCCGTAATCATAATGCCGCAGTCAAAATTGCCATCGGCGGTTACGTAGGAAACGCCAGGCGTAGGAATTACGTGCAGCATATATGCGTCTGCGCCAGAGGCAACGAGGCCTGCCACAAGCGCACTTTCGAACATATAGCTCGAGCGCCTGGTGTCCTTACCAATTACGATGCGAGCCTTCCTGCCCTGCATAAGGCCGTAAAACCAGCCCACAAAGCGACCGATTTTAAAGGCGTGGTCAACGTTGAGGCCCTCGTTGGCAACGCCGCGAAAGCCATCGGTGCCAAAATACTTCAAGTCCATTTGAGCTCTCCTAAGGTTCGTCAGGACATTACTACGCAAACAGATTGTACCAACCTCATCTTGTTGAACACACTCCTTCGTTCACTTTTCGTTGAATATATGCGAATAGGAAACGATTTGGAAAGGTATGCAGCTCGATTGCGGAGCGAATTAACGATGCAAAAGCATACATAACTGCGCCGACGGCAGCGGCCCAAGGAATTCCCAGCTGCTCCATTTCGAGCGCCCTCTGTGCCCTGGTCCCACGCCGTCCCGCATGCGGCTCCGCGCTCGCTCCGCTCGCTCACTTCGTGAGTCGCCGCCCGCGAGACGGCGCGGGATCGGAGTGTGAACAAAAACTAAAAACGCCCGCCGAAAAGCCGGCGGGCGTTTGGTGGAACACGTTGCGAACAAGCTTAGCGCTTGGAGAACTGCGGACACTTGCGAGCCTTCTTCAGACCGTACTTCTTGCGCTCCACAGCACGGGCGTCACGCGTGAGGAAACCAGCCTTCTTGAGGTCGGCACGGTACTCGCCAGCCTCGAGCAGCGCGCGGGCAATGCCCAAACGCAGCGCGCCGGCTTGTCCGGTAATGCCGCCGCCCTTGCAGTTGGCGCGCACGTCAAAGTGGTCGACGGTATCGGTTACGCGGAAGGGTGCAAGTGCGTTGTCGACGAGCTGCTGGCGACCAAAGTAGTCTGCAGCGTCGCGACCGTTAACGGTAACCTTGCCGGTGCCGGGAACCAGGCGCACGCGCGCGACAGCCTCCTTGCGACGACCGGTACCCGTGTATACTGCGGTGTTATCAGCCATCGGTTACGCCTCCAAATCAATCTTGACGGGATTCTGAGCTGCATGCGGATGCTCGGGGCCAGCATAGACCTTGAGCTTCATGCCCTGCTTACGACCAAGCGAGGTGTGCGGGAGCATACCCTTAACGGCGTGCTCGACTACTCGCTCAGGGTGCTTCTCCATAGCCTCACGGAAGGACTCGGTCTTCAGGCCGCCGAGCCACCCGGAGTAGCGCCAATAGGTCTTGTGCTCGGCCTTGTTGCCCGTGAGCTTGACCTTGTCGGCATTGATGATGATCACGAAATCGCCAGTGTCGGTGTGAGGCGTGTACTGAGGCTTGTTCTTACCACGCAGAATCATGGCGGCCTGCGTAGCAATGCGCCCAAGCGTAGCACCATCGGCGTCGATGAGCACCCACTTGCGCTCGACCTCGCCCGGCTTGGCATAACGAGTCGACTTGTTCACTTGACTCCTCCATACGTACGATTCGACGGCCCCTGGACTGACCATCGCTGCTCTTAGTTTTGCCAGAGATTACGGGGCTCTGCAAAAGAAGCTCATAGAGTATACTTCACTGACTCGCCGCAGGGTAGGGGCTATTTAAGAAATTCCTCGATTTCACCGATTCTCTGCTCCGTCTGACGTCGACCCTGCAAATAGAGCTCCAGCATCGGCCAACCCTCACGCTCCGCCGTGGCAATCCTTACGGGACCTTCGGGCAGGAGCACCAAGATCTTTCCCTCGCGCTCGAGTTGCCAAATACGCTCACGTTGCTCCATATAGCGGTCCGCACGCGTTCGCAGCGCATTCAAATACATTGGATAGTCTGCATAGCGTCTGCTCAGAATGGCCATACGCTCGAGCGTATCTCCCTTCACGTAGTCGCGCTGACGCGTGAGCACCACTACCGCCCGCTTGGCAGGCGTGTAGTCGCAAAGATCGTCTGGCCTCAGGAGCCCAAGCGCCACTTCCACCGGAACCGAGTCGGTGGTGCCACCATCCAAATAGCGATGTCCGTCGATGCTTACGGTAGTGGATACCAAGGGGAGCGACGACGACGCGCGAATTATGTCTACGTCCTCAGGCAGCGATCGAACCTCAAAGTAGCGCGGCGTTCCAAAGCGCACGTCGCTGGCCACTGCAAACATGCGCATTTCGCTGGCGTTAAACGTCTTTATGTCGTATGGATCCAACTCCTCCTGAACGGTGTGGTACAAAAAGTCACCACCCGTCATATTGCCCGTGGTGGCCAGCGAGAAGAACGACATGAGCCTCTTGTCATCCCTAAACGCAAGCATTATGCGAATGGTGCGCCCAATCTGGCGCGACACGTAGCTCGTGGCGGCAAGCGCGCCAGCTGAGACACCCCACACGCTTTCAAAGTCGTAGATACCGCGTTCCATAAGAACGTCTAGGACGCCGGCCGTAAAGACGTCCCTATATCCTCCGCCCTCCAGCACAAGGGCGTTTGCACAATCTTTGCCCATGTTTCCCTCTTCCCTACCGCATTCAAGATTGCGTCTGCAATCCATGTCGAACAATTCCACAGCGCAATGACTACTCCATACGGATGCAAAGCGCATCGGCCATAATGTCGGCAACGACCTCATCGGAGACTTCTGGGTCTTCTATTAGCGTGTTCAATATGCCCAGCGCAAGCACGTAGAAGGATTCTTTTGGATGACGCACGTTGGTTATCTCAATCAAGGCACCGCTCTTGCCCGCCGAATTAACGAAGTATTCGGAAAGCAGACGAGCGCTGCGCACCGCAAACCGATGGTACAGGCTCGCATCCTGCTCACGCACGATGCGATATCCCAACGACTCAGGACCCGTAAGATACGCACGCATTATGTTCACCAACCCCACAAGCGCGTCTTGTATGGTCGGCCCTTTTAACGACTCGGTCCAATTCTGCACGTAGGCCATAAAGGCATCCACGCGCTTGTCTATTACCGCATCGGTTATGGCCTGCTTGTCTTTGAAGTAGTGGTAAAAGAGACTGCGCGTTACGCCTACGCGACGCGCGATGTCCCCCACGCCGGTATTCGCAAAGCCTCGTTCCACAAACAGCTCGTCTGCCGCCTCCACAAAAGCGGCTCTTCGCAAATCGGTATGCACAGTATGCCTCCGCGTGTATAGCATCTAGTGTTTTAGGGTACACTAAACGTGTTGACAATCGCATGGTGGCTCAGGCACCGCGATACCGGGGGTGACTGGTTTCGACAGGGTATGTCTGAGGTGGTAAGCAGGCCGTGGTCTCCTCGCCACGCTAAACAGGGGTACTGTCAAATTGAATTGACAAGAACAACTCTTTTGAGCCTCAACTGGCTCTTGCCGCATAACATAAGTCGGCACGTCAAACCGGGATTTCTCCCGCTCTCGGGGCGACGTCATCTTAGGGAGATGCTCGTACGGACGTAGCTGGTATGCCGTACGCTAAGATCGAACCCGCTAGGAGGCCGAGCGCGCGTTGTTGGGTGCGACGTCTCCGAATCCCAACCAACGACTGAGCTTGGAGAAAGCTGCCAGGGATGTGCTTTGGACCGGAGTTCGATTCTCCGCACCTCCACCATACATTACCGTGCGCCTCGAGAGGGGCGCGCGTTTTTTTATGCCTGCGTGTGTCACGGGTGTGTCACGGGGACGGGGGCGCTGACACACACCGCCACACATAAGCTGGGTGGCGACGGTCGCGATGGTTTCGGCCAAGAACTGGTTGCCACTCTCAAGAACAGGCCCAGTCATGGAAATGTGGGCGGAGGCGACGTAGCCTGCGCGGATTGCCAGAATGGCCATCTGTGCAACCGCAGGAAATTGCGGTTGTACTAGATGCGGAAGCCCCCATTTACGGGGCGGCCCCAGACTGTTCGAAAACGCGCCATAGGGGTGCCACGTTCCGCCCTCCCACCGATTCAACACGAGTCTGCGTCGCCATTGGTTCCCCCCTTTTACAATTTCGAATACTGATAACCACAGGTCCTACCTGAGGAATCACTTGGATCGAATGAAAAGGGAGGGATGGGAAAGTGAAACCATTGCCCAAGTCATTGATCAGGCTGTTGCACGCCGTAACAATGGTCGCTTTTGCAGTCACGCTTGCAGCGTGTGGCAACCAGGGAGCATCCGCATCGTCCGGGGAATCGTTGGGCGGCGCGGCGGGTGTGACGTCGGCGTCGTTCACACAAAAGGAGGTGCCCGTCTTCAGGGAGAAGCTCACGGACCAGAAGCTCGCCCTTCGCTTCTACGAGAAGACGCCAAACGTCGCCTACATCAGCCTGAAGGACTACTACGAACTCATGCTGCCGCAGGGCTCGATGGACGTAGAGCGCAAGGATGACGGCACATTCCTCCTTACGAGCCATACGGGTGCCGACCCAAGCAGGAACATGGGTAAGGGCATGGGCGACACGGCGGTCGTCGATCCCGCAAAAGGCACCCCTTACGAGTCCCGACCTGCCTGCGTTCACCAACATGATGACCACCGTGCAGGAGGGTATGGACAACGTGTGTCTGGACGGGATGCCCTTCGTGCGGGTTTCTCGCGTGGAGTACGACAAGGAGGCTCAGCCTATAACGCTCGACTTCGCGAAATACGGAATAGCGATGTATGCCGACGATAAGGACGTCTACCTTCCTTTCCAAACGGTCTCGTCTGTCTATTCCGACTTTGGCTTCCATTCGAAGAAGACGGAGTCTGGTTTCCCCGATTACAGCGGTTTTTACGACCTCGACCTGCTCTTCCAGGTCATGAACGAGCACTATGGCACACAGGTGCTTCCCAACGCAGCGTAAGGGAGTCGGAGGCGCGAGCGAGGCGACCGCCCGCTCTCCGCACCTCCACCACATGGCATGAGGTCGAACACAACAGTCCGTCCAACGTGCACGCCCCCTTGGCGCAATGGCTATTCGTTCGTCTCGGCCTTCTTCACGTCGGCGGTGCGGTCCACGGTAAAGTCGGTGCTCTCGAACTTCTGGGAGCCGGGCAGCGCCAGGTCGAACTCCTTGGTCTTGTCGATGGTCGCCGTTGCCTTGCCTACCGCGCAGTCCAGCACGTGCCCGCCCTGCTTGCGGTCGGCCGTCACAAAGTGGAAGTGCCAGCCGACGCTGTTCATGCTCGACGCGTACGGCGGGCAATAGACGCCCACCATACTGCCCTCCACCTTCTCCAGGTTGAAGAACGTCTGGTCGGCGGCGAGCGCGTCTACTATGGTGGGATAGGGCTTCTTTTGCTTGTGTTCGCTACGCACGTTCATCTTGTCAAACGTACCGTCGATGCGCACGGCATAGAAATTGTTGACTCCCAGCTCGGCCACGCGACCGTCTAGCTGCTTGAGCAGGGCCTCGAAGCTCGCGGCGCCGGAGACGTCGAGGGTCTCGTCGGAGTCGAGGAAGGTGACGTTGCCGAACGGGATGGTGGCCGTGTCCTCCATGAGGTTGACGCTGCCGTCGCCAGCCGCCTGCCACACCTTGCCGTCGAGCATGACCAACTCCCCGTCCAGGCCGTCGAACGTGCCGATTCCCGTGTCTCCGTGCTTCTTGAGCTCGCCCACGGCCACACTGCCCTCGAAGTCCCCCTCGGTCAGGCTCTGCAGCAGCGAAACTTGGTACAAGACCTCGTGGTTCTGCGCCTCGCTCGCGCTTTCTGCCGGCTGCGCTCCCGACTGCGTGTTCGCCTGCGTCCCTGGCTGCGCACAGCCGCCAAGGGCAATCGCTCCCGTTAGGACCGCGCCCGCAAGCACGCTTGTTACCGATTTCCTTAACATGGCCACTCTCCTCTCATAGATAGGACAATGATATACGACAGGCCATCCGAGGGCGCTTTGAGCTTAGGGGTCTTTGGTTTAAAGCGTCCTTCGGTGCAACGACCGCCCATTCTTAGGCACGAATGTTACGCAAACGTGCAATCACGAAAGCTGGAGAACGACGATGCCACGACGGAGACTGGCGCTGGACCCGCGGTACAACACGCCCGCGGACACGCGCATCCTGCAGATGACCGACTTCGGGGCGCTTGTCCGGCAGCGCAGGAAGGAGCTCGGCATGACCCAGCGCGATCTCTCTCGGCACACGGGCTACTCCATGCGCCTCATAGGGGAGGTCGAGCGGGGCAAGGAGCATGTGGCGGCAGACAAGCTGCTGTCGATTCTGGACGTCCTCAACATGACCATGACGGTGCACGTCGAGGGGAAGTGACCATGGAGCAGCTTGCTGTTTGGGCAGAGCGCTTGGAGGGATTTGTGCGCATAGGCGCGCTGTGGTTCGAGCGTGACACCGAGGAGTGGTTCGAGTATGACGAGTCGTACCTCCAGCGAAGTGATGCGACTCCCATCTACCCGCCTCTTCCGCTGGGGGACGGGCGGTTCGACCCCTCCACGACCCGAGCGGCGTTCTTCTCGCTTGGGCCCGAGGGCCGTGTAGGACACGAAATTCGAACGACGCTGCGCGCGGGACGTGACTCTGTCTTACCCGTGCTCGCGCGGCTGAACCACGAGACGGTGGGCGCCTTGTGCTTCTGTGCACCAGAAGAGGCCCCCACGTACGGCGACCCTGCCTTTCGAGCGGTGGACGACGACTTCCTCAAAGCGTTTGCCAACGAGCCCGAGAGACTTGCGTACCACACGATGCTCGAGAGCCGCCTCTCGCTCAATGGGGCCGTGTCGAAGATAGGCCTTGTCGACGCGGCGACTCTTGGCTCATTCCCATGGGCCTAGAACCGACCACGCACATCCTCAAGGCGGGTTCGTCGTCGTTTCCCAACCAGATGCTTAACGAGGCCATCTGCATGCGGTGCGCGAGGGCATGTGGCTTTGACGATGCAGCGGAGACAAGCCTCGTCGTGGCGGACAACAACAAGGTCCTTCTCGTGTCCAAGCGCTTCGATCGTGCGGAAACACGCGAGAGGCCCGCAGGCCTTCCCGGCGTCATGCGGCTTCACCAGGCGGACTTCTGCCAGCTCATGGGCATCTCGGTGGATGGGCTCAAGTACACGCCCTCGGACGAGCTGGTGGACGGGTACAACACCTCGCTCGCCGCGACCATCTCTCGGGAGTCGTCGGAACGCTACGGGGATCGCTCGTACGTATTCGATGCCCAAGTTTTCAATTACCTCGTAGGAAACTGCGACAACCACCTCAAGAACTTGTCCGTCCTGCATGGCCCGGAGACGTTGCGTCTGTTGCCGGCGTACGACATCGTATGCACGACGTTTTTCGAGAGGTTCACGCGTAGCATGGGACGGCGTCTGGGAGGCGCCCGCTCAATCGATCGCGTGAGTCCAAACGACTTCGGAATCCTTTCGAAGGAAATTGGGCTGGGAGCGAGGCGGATGCGGCGAATCTGCTCGGAGCTGGCCGAGGCCGTGCCGGATGCGTTGATGTGGGCCGCCGAGCGCGATGCCGGCGTGCTGGAAACGCTGCCTTACTCCGCGGAGGACGTGATTGACAACATGCCGTCACGAAGGATGGTGGTCGCCGCGTTTGCCCGAGGCGCCTGATCGAGTTCGACCGCTTTGCCTTTGGCTCCACCAAATGATAACCGTGCGCTCCCAAGAGGACCGCACGGTTTTTTATTCCGCAGGTGGCCACGCGGAGAATCGAACTCGACTTCATTTCAGGGCCGAAGTTCGCATTAGCTTCACCGCAAAGGCAAAAACTGAAGCATCATGTGGATTACAGCCAGAAGTACTTGGTCAGGGGATACGTTCTTTCCCAGTCCACAGTCTTTCTCTCAGACTCCTTTTCCGGATGGATATTGAATTCATCAAGCACCATTACTTCTTTATTCTTCAGGTCGTAAAGCGGCCACTCATGCGTCTTACCGTCAGGAGAGATGTCTGCGCTGAGCGACGGATTGCCGGTCTTGGCGAACTGAACCCACATCTTGCGCATGGTTTTGGAGAAAGCTTCGTCAAATGCCTTTCCCGTTAACTCGGTATTCTCCGGATGATTAAATATTCCCGGGATCTCCGTTGCATGTGCGCACTTAACGTACGGAACAGTGGATTCGGGCGTAAAGTAATATGCATACGATTTTCCGCCACCCTTTGCCTGCTCCTCCGCCATTCTGATATGAGGCGCATTGAACCAGAGCTGGCTGAACAGGGCGCTGTCCTTTTCCCATTGCTCTCCTGGCGTATCTTTCAGGTAGCTTGTCACTCGTTCCTGATCTTCCTTCGGCAGCTTGGCAATCCCCTGCGACTTACGTGCATCCGCCCACATTTCAAAAACTTCCGGTCCCATGCTATGCACAAAATAATTCATCTCATCCTTGTTAAAGCCGTGAAGGATGTCGATATTCTTCACTGCGCCGCTTGCATATTCTGCATATGGGTCAAGGGGCAGATAGCTCCCATCTCTTTCCGGACCTATACGCAATCCGCCCACAATGGAGGTCGCGTCCAGCAACTCCTCGACATCGACCTTCTGCAGATCGGCAACGGTCTTGCATCCTAAAGTGTCCATTATCTCATTCGTGAGCTCAATGGCCGCTTCCGTTGATATCGTAAGTGAGGGGGCACCGCTCTCGGCGATGACCCTGTTAAAATACTTCTGGCTACCCTCGACCAGAGGAATCACCGTCACGCTCCCGGCACCGGCGGATTCGCCCCAGATTGTCACGTTGTTCGGATCGCCGCCGAAGCTCTCGATGTTCTCGTGGACCCACTTTAATGCCATCACCTGATCCATGAGCCCCAGGTTCTGCGCGTCGGGATAATCCTTGCCGTCAGGCAGGTGGGACAAATGAAGGTAGCCAAAGGGTCCGACGCGGTATTCTATGGAAACAACGATGACATCCGGATTCTCCTCTACAAGGTTGTGGCACTCATACGCCGGATCGACTGTACCGCCCAGCAGATAACCACCGCCATGTATCCATACCATGACCGGCTTTTTCGCCTCGGATGCTTCATCCGTCTTCCAGACATTCAGATACAGGCAGTCTTCGCCTTGGCCGTAATAGGAAGCGGCCTCGGTTTTTTCTTCTTTCTGACGAGGGGTTTTCCCGTTGTAATATGCTTCGTAAACGCCGTCATTCGCGGTGTATTCCACAGGAGCCTTCCAGCGGTTTTCCCCTACGGGCTGCTTTCCGACAAACGGAATGCCCTTGTATGCGATGACGTTGTCCGTCTTCTTGCCGACGAAGGTGCCGTTGATGCATTTGACTGCCAGGGATTTGTCGTAGTTGCCGTCGGTGATCTGTTTGTTCTCACCGTACAGGGCTCTCATTTGCTCTTTTTTTGCTTCTTGTTCCTTTTCCGACGCGGCCGTGCCGTTCGCGTCCTTGTCATCGGCCGTCTGTTTTGGCTCCTCTGCCGTCACGGACGCTGAAGAGGACGGGGACGTTCCCTGCCCCCCGGAGGCACAACCGACTCCCGAGAGCGACAGCACCATTGCCGCCGCCAAAAGCCCGCATGTAAACCTGTTTTTCATCAGCATGCTCCTTCCGTCTTTCTAATGCTTGACAATTGCACATAGACCGCTTTGCTACAAATAAAATAATACACTCATTTCCCCTCAATCAACAGGGAGGGTTCTAGTGCGTCATGTATTTTGGCTCTGCGGTAGTTTGCATAGAGTCTGCGGAGGCAGAGACACCGACCGGGGGCCACCGCCAAGGCATGTGCCGAGCCCACGCGTCCGCGCAAGGGCACGCACGGAACTCGTCAAGACCCTACGGCATTGGTGTAGGTTGTTAGTACAGGCAATCTGATCAAAATCGCATGCTGCAGGTCAAATCTTACGTAATATTACAGGTTAGAACATTCGCATTTTGCTGGTCAGCATCTTCGCATTTTGCGGTTTACATGATATCTTCGGCCTCGAGGGACGGAACGAAGATGGGAGACGCGCATGGTGCCAGAACTCGCAGCCACGGACTAGGAGGCGTTTTCGGCGCGGCTGCTGTCGACTGGAAGAGCACATACGTGGGCGTGTTTCCCGGAAGGCCGGGAAGCTTGCTGCGCGTGAACGTGCGGCTGAAGTCCGAACGAATTGACGCCATGTGCGCGGAAGTGCTGGAACGCCTGCGTGTAAAGGGGGCATCAGAGGCTTTGAGTCCCTACGAAGACGCGCTTGCAAGGTCGAGTGGCTTCGACTGCCAGCTGGATCGGATTACCGTAACATACCGCATCGTCGACGAAGCCAATACCCTGGCTGGCAGTGTGTAGGGCGACTTCACCAAGGAGGAGTTCGTCGAGGAGATGACGAGCCTCCAGGATTCCGTTGACGATAGCGAGGAGATCAGCGCGAATGACCTCATGGCCGTTGCTGGCGGACAATACGATGGCGGCGAAAGCCAACGTGACATGCATTTCTTTTCTTATTCGTGCGTTTTGGAAACGACCGTAAGAACACATCGTGAAGTGTCGGGGATTGGGGGGATGCCTCGCGGGGCCCATGGCTCGTTGCGGGAACGTCGTCCGATGGTTTTTCAGGCGGTACAGCGGTACCGAAATCCCGACAAAGGAGGCAGGTATGGAGTTCAAGGACCTAGCCCCCGAGCAGCAGAATCGAATCAAGGCATGCGAAACGCAGGAGGAGTTTATGGAGCTCGCCGATGAGCTTGATCTTGACCTCACTCCAGAGGTATTCAAGGAGGTCTCAGGCGGTTTACCGAACTTCAGAAAACTGCAGGCGGCTTTAGACCCTGGATTTGCAGTGTGTTAAGACTACCTATGCGGACAATGGGACGGGGACGACTTGTACAGACGCGGCCTCGAGGCTGAGCTGAAAGGCGCGTGCCTGTTGTGGGGCAAGGAGCATGTGGCAGCAGACAAGCCACTGTCAATCCTGGACGTCCTCAAAATGACTATGACGTTGCACGTCGAGGGGAAGTGGCCATGGAGCAGCTTGCTGTTTGGGCAGGGCGCTTGGAGGGATTCGTGCGTGTTGGCACGCTGTGGTCCGAGCGTGACGCCGAGGAGTGGTACAGGAAGTTCGGCTGCTTCGCATTTGGCTCCACCATACGACGAAGAGCCGAACTTCGTTTGAGTGGAACAAAGATGGCTCTTATCTATAAGTTAGGGGGCAAGCTGTAGCGGCTTGCCCCCTTTCTTCTAGTCCGTGTGTGTCACGGGGACGGGGACGCTGACACACACCGCCATACATAAGCTGGGTGGCGACGGTCGCGATGGCCTCGGCTTTGTGATTGGCGACGGGGGACATACGTCGCTCTCGTACACGAGGTCCACGTCAATACAAGCGAACGCAGATGATCCTACGTACCAAGGACTCATGAGCATCATTGAAGATGTCAACAATCCCCTTGGCGGCTTCTATAACTCGAATGCGAGCAGCGTGGAGGCTATGCGTGTGCTCTATAACGAACGCATGGCCACCCGCGACAAGGCCTACGGCGACGAGACATACATCAAGAAGGGCGACACCGCTGTCATCGTCTTCGACGTCTTTGCGGCGAGCGATCGGGTCTGGAAGGACTACTTTGCGGGCAAGGAAGAGCGTCCCAACACAACGGATCCCATTCCAGCAGGTGACTACAGGGGCTTGCGTGACACCGTGGCCATCGTAACCGAGGGTCTCGCGCGCGAAGGAGGACCCCGAGGTGAAGAACGTTGTCATCGACATCTCCAACAACGGCGGTGGCTCGCTCGACGTACTCGAATACATAGCCAGCATCATTGCGGGCCAGAAATACTTCGCGTGGCAGAAGACGCTCACGGGACAGATAGAGAAGGAGTACTTCGACGTGGACCGCAACCTCGACGGCGCCTTCGACGAGAAGGACGATGCTGTTGACTATAGCGATCTGAACTTTGCCGTGCTCACGAGCAAGGGATCCTTCTCGTGCGGGAATCTCCCTCCGTCGGTCTTGAAGGACGCGGGAGTTTTCGTGATCGGCGAACGCTCTGGTGGTGGAAGCTGCGCCGTGCAGAAGTGCGTGACTGCCGACGGCGTAGCATGGAATGTTTCCACGTGGCGCGGGAAGCTCGTCGATGCCGCGGGGAACGATATTGACGGCGGCATTCCCGTGGACGTTGATCTGCTCGAGCGTACTGGTTCGAAGAAGACGGAGTCCGGGTTCCCCGATTACAGCGGCTTTTACGACCTCGACCTGCTCTCCCAGGTTATGAACGAGCACTATGGCACACAGGCGCTTCCCAACGCAGCGTAAAGGAACCGGGGGCACGAGCGAAGCGACAGATTTTCGCAGGCTGGCCATCCGATGTTCGCTGGGATCGTGAGGTTGTCAACTAATTCTTTTCTAAAAGTTGCTGCCGTTTCTTCTTCGCATGAAGCGCAGTGCCTGCGGCAAGGCCCACAAGTCCGCCCATGGCGAAGCGCATCGCCGTTTGTGCCGCATTGTCTCCCGTGCTCGCCAGGCCGCTTTACGAGAGTCCGTTGCCGTTTGCGCCATTGGTTTTGGCACCGGTGCCGCCGGGATTCGAGCCGTTGCCGCCGGGACTCGAGCCGTTGCCGTCGGGATTCGAGCCGTTGCCGCCGGATCCGTCGTTGTTTCCCGAGCCGCCATTCCAGCGTCCCGCCTCCGTAACGTCGGCACGCGTGAGCTCAAAATCCCCTGGCCCTGCAGAGAAGGACATGCCACGCGCATTAGGCGCGCGCAGAAGTCACGCGACCTCGGCAGGGAGAGCCGAGACGCTGGCCACCGTGGGCAAAAGCGCTATGGATGCAATGCTCAATCGCAGAAAGGATCGTCGGGAGATGCCGCTGACCGTTGGCTTGTCGGTGGCCTTCTTCATGGCTCGCTCTGTTCCGCCGTCGCTTGTGTTCAGCTCGTATATAACTCTATCCATATATACTAATAATACGCAGAATATAGCACGCTGTCCCAACAACAGATTTGGACGCATCGGTGCGTCATGGCACACCGTTTTCGGACAGCCTGACGGGGGGAGTTAACACACCCCTGGCACACGTAGGCCCGCAGCGCCTCACTCCACCGACTTGATCTCGTTTCGCAGGTCCTGCTTGAGCGCGTAGGTGTCGAAGACCGCCTCCTTGGGGAGGTCGAGCTCCATGCCGCTGATCTTGTCTACCCTCGCCGTTCCCAACCGCACGCTCACGTCGAAGACGTGCCCACCCTTCGTGCGGTCCTCGGAGAGGAAGTGGAGGTGCCAGCCAGGCATGTTTATGCCGTCCATGTAGTCGGGGAAGTAGACCCCCACCAGCGACCCGCGGATGTTCTTAAAGACGAACGCCCTCTGCGTCTCGCCGAGGATTTCCTTTAGGGTAACGTGGTGCGATTTGTAGGGACTCTCGGAGCGTGCGTCCACCTTCTCGAACTCGCCGTCAATTCGCACCACGTGCATGCTATTCAGGCCGAATCGCTCCTCGATTTTTCTCGTGAGCTCCGACCTCACGGACTCGATGTCGGGCATCCTGCCCAGATCGAACCGCTGCTCGCCATAGAGCCTAGCCACCGCCGCGAAGGGGACGCCCGTCGTCGGAGCGACCACGCTCACCCGGCCGTCCTGGTCGGCTCGGTAGCAGCGCCCCTCCATCACGATCATCTCGCCGTCTACGCCCTCGAAGGTCCCTAGGCCGGTGTCGCCCTTTAGGAGCAGCTCCTCCGCGCTCACCACCGCCCTGGTGTAGCCCAGGGCAAGGGCCTGCAGGGTCGAGACCTGGTACATCCTGTTCTCTGGCATGGGAACACTCATGAAGCCTCCTTCTTAAGCAACGATAAGGGCAAACGCACCGCTACGCGTGACCCTGCAAGTATAGTTTATCCGTGTGCCACGGGGCTGTAATGGAGGCAGTGGCACGCTGTGCACCGCGTCGCGCTGGTGGTAGCGCGGGAAGATAACCGCCTCCCTGAGCACGCGTTTGTCGCGGATCTGGTCGTACTCCTCCTTGCGGCTCACGAACACGAACTTGGTAAGGAGCTCGATCACGGAGTCGAAGGCCAGCACGTCGTCCCAGACGTAGTGCGTCGGGTAGTCGCCGCATCCGTCGTCCTCTGGGTTGCCTTTGCCCTGGTTGATGCCCGTGCCACGACCCCGGTTGAACGGGATGAAGCGCGTCCGATCGCCATCGAGGCGCGTGGCCATGTGGCACTCGTACTCGTCCATGGCGAAGTTCACGATCGTGCCGACCTGGAACTCGAGCAAGCGGTTCCTGTGGTCGCGCTCGTTGGTCCACTGGTCCACGGCGTCGCGCCACGTGGACCCCTCGGGCTGGTACTTGAGCTCGATGGCCGCCCAGGCGAGTCCGTTCACGAACAGCACGAGGTCGATGCGCGAGCCGCCGTCGATGCGGACCTCCTCCATGACGGAGAGCCGGTTGGCCTCGTACTTCGCCGTGAGGTCGGCATTGAGGCCCGAGGCGGGCCTGTTGTAGAGCAGCGTCACGTGCGTGCTGCTGACGTCGATGCCGTTTCGCAGCACGTCGATCTGCGACGACCCCTTGGCGCGGCACGCCCTCTCGTACTCGGACACGACCACGTCGAGCGCGCGGTCGCCGTAGCCCCGCACGAGCGCGGCGTAGGCGTCGGGCTGCGTGGCCGAGAGGAACTCGGAGAGCATGCCGCGGTCCACGGCGTGCTCGCGGTCGTAGTCGGTTGCGGCCTTGCGCTCGCGCCAGCGCGGGTCGGCGCAGAGCGCGTCGATGATGTGTCGCTGGAACCCGAGCTCGCCCTTGGAGCGCGTGTTGCTCATGGCACTAAACCTCCTCAAGCCACTCGGTTAGCTTTTGCTGGAGTAGCTTTTTGTCGGGCAGATATAGTTTGTACTCGCGTGCATAGATGTGCGCGTCTTCGGGCAACGTGAGCTGTACCAAGGCTTCGTCCGTACCCTTGCAAAGCAGGATGCCCACGGTGGGGTTCTCGCCTTCCAGTTTTACATGCCTATCGTAGTAATTAACGTACATCATCATCTGGCCAAGGTCCTGGTGCTCAAGTAAGCCGGCCTTAAAGTCCACGAGCACATAGCATTGCAGATAACGGTTATAGAGCACGAGGTCGAGGAAGTAGTCTCGATCATGGAAGCTAAAGCGTTTCTGACGTTTCTCAAAGAGAAAACCCGTGCCCATCTCCATTAGGAAGTCCTGTATCTTGTCGACCACAGCGGACTCGAGGTCGCTCTCGTGATACACCGCTTTGTCTTCCAGGCCGCAAACTCGAGCACAAATGGCGACTTGAGCAGATCCTCGGGCTTTTGAGGGACGGCCCCTTCTTGCGCGAGTCGCATCACCTCATCTTTGTCGCGGCTCAAGGCTAGCCTCTCGTAGAGGCTCGATCCGTATTGGCGCCGCAGCGTCTTTACGCTCCAGCACTCACGTATGGCCTCACGCTCGTAAAAGTCCCGCTCCTCGCGGTTTTCGATGCGCATGAGCGTTTGATAGTGCGTCCAGCTGAGCTTGAAGGGACGGGAGTCGTAGTCCGTAACAGATCGTGCAATCGCCGATTGCACGATCTGCGAAGATCCATTTGGTCCCAATTGTGCAATCGGCGATTGCACAATCTCTGACTCACGATCGCGGAATGCAAGGTAGAATTTCCGCATGCTTGCAACATTTGTGCGCGAGAATCCTCGGCCGAATCTGTC
>JAFWKQ010000126.1 GCA_017545665.1 Atopobiaceae bacterium | reverse complement strand
TCCCAGGCGCGCGTTACTTGTGTGCAGGATGTGTGCGGGACAAAGGGGACTGTCCCCTTCGGCCCGCTTTCCGACTTGGGTACAAAGGGGACTGTCCCCTTTGGCCCGCATGCGCCTAGTTAAGGTAGACTACGAGGTTGTTGCTGCCAAACGCACTGTAGTAGCGAACCTCTTCGGCCATGTTCACTACCATGCGAATTCCGATGTTCTTCGTGGGATCATCGTCAGCATGAAGCTCGTAAAACAAGGTTGGATCAAAGTAGTCGCCCAAATCCATCATGCTAAAGCAAACGCGCGTGCCATCCATATACAGGCGAAAGTCCACACGCACGGACTTCCGCTTTCTCTGAGCCGACGTAATAATGTTTGTGGCCATCTCTTCCACGAAGAGCGTCATGAGCTTTGCCGAACGCTCGCCCACGCGGTGGTCCATGCAAAAGCGGTAGGTCCTCTCGCATTCCGCAACCACATCGTCTGTCGACTGAGTGGTGGCATACAAATTGTCGACTTCCGAGCCGCCAAAGTCCCTCGGCAGCGACATAACGTCCGTAATTTCCTGCGGGATTCCCTTGCAGCGAACGCAGTTGACCACAAACACCAGCACAAGCATCAGAATCTCGCTAATGGATGCCGAGGCAAGGATGCCTTCCGATCCAAAGAGCGCGCCGAGCACATAGGCGGCAACAACCGGAAGAACGAAGCGCTCAAAAACGCTTAAGGTATTTGCAGTCCGAACTTTGCCAACGCCCTGCAGGTAATGCAGAAGAAGGCTGTCGCTTGTATAGAACATGAGCGCAACCGCCGACCAGCGAATGCTAAACGTAGCCAGCGCCGCAACGTCCGCATCGCTCGTGTAGATGCCAGCAAGCAGCGTCGCTGCCAAAAGAATAACTGCTGCAGTTCCAGCAGATAGCAGTACGCCAAGTCGCAGCGCATAGGAGTAGAGAAACCTCAGGCCTTTTAGATCATTTGAGCTGTAATAGATGCCAACCATGGTTACAAGCGCTCGTCCCATACCCGTGGGAATGCAATAGAAGATTTGCATAAAGTCACTTTGGATGCCGCGAGCGGCAATGGCCACCGTGGTGAGCGCCACCATTATGTTCAGGTAGTTGGTAATGATTTCTTTGGCCGTTGTCGAGAGCTTCTTTACCAACGCTGGCGTTCCGTTGCCCAACACCGTCCCAAGATAGCGGAGTCTCAGGTACTTAAGCGAGTATCTAAAATAATGCTTCGGTCGCACAAAGTGCGCCATAAGCATAATCGCCTGCACCCAATAGCCCAGGGAAGTGGCAAGTCCCATACCAAAGGTTCCGCCATGGAACACAAAGACGTTCAACAGGTCGCACGCTATATCAACCGCGCACAAAACGATCGAGGACGTCGAGAAGAGCCCCTTGCCATTGTCCATTACCAAGATCGGGGAAATCACCTAGGCGAGCATGAACGCGGGAAGCCCCACCTTGTAGCCGTCCAGGTAGCCGTACATGTGGGGATTGAGCTCGGGATACTTGCCCAAGGGCACGCCGCAGAGCTGGAGCACGAACGACGGAACCGCAACGCACGCAACAATGACCACAACGGAAAGCAACACCGTAAGGAGCGAGGACAGGTTGAACGCCTCGTTTGCCTCCGCCCTTTTACCTTGTCCCACGAACTGCGAGCACACGATTGAGCAGCCCGTGGAAAAGATCCCGGCAACAAGTAGCACCAGGCTAGAAAAGGGAGCGAGCAACGATATGCCCGAGTAGGCGTCGGAGCCCAAAAAGCGACTGGTGACAATACCGTCAATGAGCACGGCAACAACGCCGGTAAGCTCGGTGAATATGAGAGAAGATCGCCGTCGCTCGATACATGGACGCGATGTTATGGGAAGCTTGGGCTCCCAGTCGCTCCCTGGACTTCAGCTTGTGCACGACATCACTTTCTATCGAGGCAGGCTATAATATTGTGCTAGTATAATCCGCACTACACACAAAGTGGGCCAAAGGGGACAGTCCCCTTCGGCCCATTTTGCCACTATGGAACCGAGGGGGAGGCATGGCTCCGAGTGCCCGCCCCTCCCAAAAACAGACCGGTCGCAACGAACGCCAAGCAAGGACTTAACCATGAGAAAAACGCTGTCTCTCCTACTGGCCTTAACCGTATGCATGCTTTGCGTGGGCTGCGCGCCAAACAACAGCGCAACGTCCGTCCCAGCCGCAACAACGGGACCCCTCACGATCAAGGACGGGATGGCACAGCCAATGCTCACGTGGAGCGACTACCGAGCCGAAGGCTACACGAACGAGGGAAGCGACATCCTACGCTTTTGCACATACGTGGAAACGGACAAGGACACAGACGGCGACGGCATGGCCGACTTGGTTAAGGCGTTCGTCCAAGTCCCGCGCGCTGCCGCGGAGGGCAAATACAAGGCGGCGGTGATCTATGACCCCTTCCCCTACGACGCCGGATTCAGCGAGAAGCTGGATGCCAAGAACATGTATGAGAAGAAGCCGTTCGACTACAACACGCTGTACAAGGACGGCAAGAAGCGGACCCCCGCCTCCTCCAGGTCCTCGCTGGAGGCGGCCGAGGAGGCGAACCCCAAGGACTGGAACTACCGCATACCGGGAGGGGACGAACAGGCATACGAAAATGCCTCCAACTACAACTACTATCTGGTGCGTGGATTCGCCGTGGTAAGCGCCTGCGGCATTGGGACCTATGGGTCGGAGGGCTTCGAGGTGTGCGGCATGGAACCCGAGCGAGACAGTCACAAATGCGTGGTGGAATGGCTCACCGGAGACCGCACCGCCTATACGGACAAGACGAGCGGGGTCCAGATTGCGGCAGACTGGTCCAATGGAAATGTGGCGATGACCGGCACCTCCTACGGCGGAACGCTGCCCTTTGAGGTTGCCACCACGGGCGTAAAGGGGCTAAAGACGATAGTCCCCATTGCCGGAATAGCGAGCTGGTACGACTATACGAGCAGCCAGGGCATCCCCCTCTTGTTGGAAGCCGACTACACCAACCAGCTTGCCGCCGCCAACAGCGGAGGGGTGTTTACGGACGAGGAGTGGACAAAGCTCAAGCCCGGATACGGCTCCTACCTGTGGCAGGTGCATCAAGACGAGGAAGACGCCAACGGAGACTACGCAGACATTTGGGACGCAATGAACTACACCAACGCCTATGAGGGCATAGCGTGCTCGGCGCTCATCGTGCAGGGGCTCAACGACTTTAACGTAACCACCAAACACGCGGACTCCCTAATGCAAGCCTTCTCAAAATCAGGGCAGACGGCAAAGCTCGTACTTCACCAAGGGGACCATGTCTCGCTCAACGGATTCAACGTGAACGGAACCCTGTGGGAGGAGATTCTAAACAAGTGGCTTTGTCACTACCTATACGACGTGCAAAACGGCATAGAGAACATGGCCCAAGTTAGTGTGCAAAGCAACGTGGACGGCTCTTGGAAAACCTACGACAAGTGGCGGGATTTCTCATATGAGAAGGTCAAGGCAATGGCTGTGAGCAATGAGCAGCAAACCACGCTGAGCTCCGCTGGTGTGGCCGAGTACTCCTCGGAAGTGATGAAAAACTCCAAGGATACAAGCAAGGTAAACGGCGATCAAGCCTACTACATCTCCCTGGACTCACAGAAGGCGGCACGGTACACACTCGACGTTCCTGCAGGCAAAACCATATTCGGCGTGCCAGAGGTGCACGCAAAGTTGTCCACAAAGGATGTGGACAAGGACGGCCTTATGATAACGGCAGTGCTGGTAGACACCAAAGACGATGCATCGGAGTTCGAAGCCTTTACCTCGTCGAAGCCACTGTGCGAAACCATTCCAGACAAAAAGTTGGGAAAAGTCACGTACGGAGGCAACGCGCCGGATGGCGTACTGAGAGAGTTTACAAAGCTTCCCACAAATGCGAAGGTCGTCTCGTATGGGTGGACGGACCTTAAAAACCCGGGCTGCGGCAGCGATTCCAAGGAATACGTCGCCCAGACGGAAGGCCTCAAGAGCGACGCTCCCTACGACTACACCTTCTACATGCTTCCCACCGCATATACCTTGGAGCCGGGCCACTCGCTCTCGCTCGTGCTAACCACATGGGACCCGTACCGAGCGTTCCTCGACGAGGATTACAAGGTAAACCCCCAGCGTGACGCGCGGTATTCTTACTACACGTACGGCTACACCATAAACAACGACTCGCTCGAGGTCAGGCTCCCGTTTAAATAGTAGAACTCGACGTGAGGACGAATTCTGCGGCTCTTTTTACTTGTCCTGCGCCTTATCGTTGTTCTTGTCTTTGGGCTTCCAAACAAAGGCCTCTACTACGCCCAAGACTACGGGAATGGCGAGGCTTATGGGTCGGATAACGAACTCTTCGTGAGAGATTACTACGTCCAAGATAAAGCGTACGCCAATCCAAATGGCAAGCATGCCAATAATGCAGACGATGAGTCGAACTACGAAGTTCTCGGGGTAAGGCATTGTTTGGTCCTTTCTGCCGCGGGTTTTGCGTCAAGTGTTTGCACGCTGCACGCATTATAGTGCGCGCACCATACCTGTGCAAACGCTTCATCACTCGCAACAGACCCAGCTGATGCCACAGCCGATGCCGTAACGTCCGACCTTCTGCGCAACGGCTGGGCTCTCGGAAAAGTGGACCTGGCTATCGGTCACGGGCCGGGTCCACAAATCGCCCCACGGGCTTCCCTGCCGGGCGCACTTTTGTGGGGGCCGAGGGGCCGGACACACTTTTGCGTCCGCGAACGTCCCCACCGGGTACACAAAACGGCTGTTTGTGCACCCGGTGGGGACGTTCGCGGGCCAAAAAATGGATCCGGCGGGAGGCATGGCGCCGAAAAGCGCGCGCGGTTATGCCGCCAACAATACCGCGCTACTTGCGAATGTGCTCGGAGATGCAGATGGCAAAGCCAGAGGGCGAGAACATAAGGGTGTCCTCGGAGGAATCGGTGCGCGTGGTCGAACCGTCCTCGCGGGCGGGCTTGAAGCCCTTGGAAAGCAGGAACTGGTACGCCTCGTCGAAATCGCGCACGTTCATGCGAATAACGGTGAGGTCCTGCGGGAACTTGTCAACGGTCGCGACGTCCACGCGAAAATCCTCACCATACTTTAGGTCAACAGAGGTAACATCCCCCGCAATACCAGACTTGGTATGCGCACGCTCAAAGCCAAGGTCCTCGAACAGCTTGATGGCCTCGTCGGCGTTGTTGCTAAGGATAAGGGGATTAAAGGCAGTGATCTTCACGATGAGTCCTCCTGTAGGGCATGTTTATATGTGGTTGTCAGCCGTCAGCAGCCTCTTCGCCGACGTGACCTCGTCCATGATATGCCCGCGAATATAGCGGCGTGCGTATGCCTTCGTCATTAACGACAAATAATCATAGGCACAGGCTCGTCGACACAAGCGGTGCCGCCTCACTCCGATACGACGCCAAGACGCTTGGGGCCTTACGCCGCATGGTTTGCCACGCATCCCACTGGCGTTTTCAACTCATTTCCAAGGCTGTTAGAATTGTTGTTGCGCACTTTGGTCAACGACATGCAAAAGATAGAAACCAGATTGGCACCACCCCACACACGCCAAACACACGAGCTCCCGTTCAACCGACCGTCGTTCATGAGGCTGTTCGACCACAACAATCAGCAACGGCTGATTGCGGCCATAAGGCGCGTGCGAAACAACGCAGTTGTGCCCGCAGCATAGGTCAGCGCAATCGAAAGCTTAGATGATTTTTGCTCTCTTCTGAGGTAGCATAGCGAACGATTTGTTATGGCCGCCAGAATGGGAGATGTGTCTATGAGAAAAGGCAAGTTCGAAGTGCGCCGTATGCTGCGCATATTCTTAACGGTGTTTCTTTCGCTCGCCGTAATAGCGTCATCGACGCCCTTTACGGCTCTTGCGCAGGAAACCAAGCCAAACGAGTCCATGCCCGCCGAATCCACGCCCGCGCAAAGCATGCCGGCGGACTCCGAGAACCAAGCCGTCAACAGCACGCAGCCCAACAGCACGCAGCCCAACAACGCGCAGCTCGTTACGGGCGATCAACCAACTAACGCGGAGACGACGCCTAAACAGGACGACGTCACCGTGGCGGCGGCATCCAACACGGAGACGCCAACCGTCGCCGAGGAGGCTTCTCCCGAAGAGGAGGGCACCGCGAACAAAACCGACCTTGCGGCCAACGAAGAGAAGGACCAAGACACGACGCTCAAGCCCGAAGCCGAGCCTGAGCTAGAGGCAGAGGACGGCGCCCACGTGACCTACGACTCGCACGCGCAGAACATCGGCTGGACAAAGCCCGTATCCGATGGCGCCGTAAGCGGCACCTCCGGAAGGGGCCTACGCCTCGAGGCGATTCATGTAAGCGTGACGGGAATCGACGCACAGGTGATAGCTCAGGCTCACGTGCAAAACATCGGTTGGATGGGCGAAGTGGGCAATGGCAAGCTGTGCGGCACGTCTGGCAAGGGCTTGCGCGTGGAGGCAATCAAGCTGCGGCTTGTTGGCGCGGACGCCGCGAAGTACGACATCCAGTATCGTACTCACGTACAGAACATCGGTTGGCAGGGATGGGTTCGCAACGGCGCCATTGGAGGAACCTCTGGCAAGGGCCTTCGTATTGAGGCCATACAAATACGCTTGGTTCGCCGACACGGAGTGCGCGTGTCGTACTCTGCCCACGTGCAGAACATCGGTTGGCAGCCCGAGGTAGACGGCGATGCCGTTGCCGGCACAACAGGTCGAGGCTTTCGCGTAGAGGCCCTGCGCATACGCACAGACAACGCAGAGGGCCTTACGGGCGGCATCGAGTACCAAACGCATGTGCAAAACATCGGCTGGCAAAGGCGCATGGCGAACGGCGCGATGGCAGGCACCCAAGGCAAGGGCCTGCGTATGGAGGCCCTGCGCATTTGGCTTACAGGAGAGATCGCCGAATCCTATAACGTCTGGTATCGTTCGCACGTGCAAAACGTCGGTTGGACATCGTGGACACTCAACGGCGAGGACTCAGGCTCAACGGGAATGGGATACCGGATGGAAGCCGTGCAAATATGCGTCCTGCCAAAGACCGCTGCCGACCCCTCAAACAAAGGTGCCGCCACAAGCGCAGCCTGCGTAGGCATACCCGCTCTTTCCTATGCGACCTACCTGCAGTCTTCGGGGTGGCAGAACTTTGTGAGTGCGGGAAAGACCGCAGGAACAACGGGCCAGTCGCAAAGCGTTGGGGCCTTTAGGATGGCGGTGGAAGCACAGGGATTCGGTGGAACCATACAGTATCGCTCGCACATGCAGGACGTCGGTTGGCAAGGCTGGGTTTCGGCTGATGGCATAAGCGGTCTTCCCGGCAGTGGCAAGCGAATGGAGGCCCTCCAAATCCGCTTGCAGGGAGAGCTGTCCAAGCGTTTTGATGTGTGGTATCGCGTCCATGCTCAGAACTACGGTTGGATGGGTTGGGCCTGCAATGGCGCCTCCGCCGGCACGCAATCGCTTGGGCTTAGGATCGAGGCGATTCAGGCGCGCATCCTTCCCAAAGGCGCGTCTGCCCCTGGCAGCACCACTTTACCGTTTACCAACCATTCCAAAAAACCTCACATGGTCTTGGTTGGTGACTCCAGGACGTGCTGCATGTATGACGCCATGTATGGCACCGATACAAACAACCTACTCGCCACAGACTCACGCGGTGACGTATGGTCGGCAAAAGTCGGCGCCGGATACAGCTGGATGGTCTCCACTGGCGTACCGCAAATCGAGGGTCGCATAAACAAGAACACGGCCGTAGTCATACTGCTTGGCATTAACGATGAGCTCAACAGCTACAACTGGAATCGCTACATTTCCTATTTGAACAGCAAGGCGAACGCATGGGTCAAACGGGGAGCCACCGTATACTATTCGTCCATCACGCCCGTAGGAATGCACACGGGAATCGATTCGGATGGCTACAACTCCAACAAGGGTGACATCTCGCGATGGAACGCCGCCATGCGATCGGGGCTCTCTTCGAACGTCATGTACCTCGACACGTTTAACGCCATTATCAACAACTACAGAACCGTCGATGGCCTGCACTATAACAACGACACATCGCGTCGCCTGTATAACTACATAAGGGGCAGCGTCTGCTAGACTCCCTGCGATAGCCAGACACGCCAAGAGAGGGGATGACCCCTTGCCTCATACAAGGCAAGGGGTCATCCCCTCTCTTGGCGCTCTTTTGGGAGTGCTACTCCTCGACCTTCTCGAACATGTCGGGACCAACGCCGCAAACCTCGCACACGAAGTCCTCAGGCAGTTCAGGCGTGTCGACCTCGACTTCCCATCCGCAAACGGTGCAAACAAACTTGTACGTCTGATCGGCCATAATGACCCCTCTCTTCCTATGCGGACTCTGTGTCCGCTCCTACGTGTAGCTTACCATCTTTTTCGTCCGTTGCCCTAGTCTTTGGCGACAAACGAAGAAGCTTTAGGTGGCGTCTTGCCTTTGAGCACTGAATGGTAGTAGGCATAGGTCATGGGAGCCTCGTCAGAGATGTTTTTTGCATCCACAACCTTGCCCACAAAGATGGTATGCGTGCCCACGTCCAGCGTACTCACAACCTCGCAGGCAAGCACGCAGGCGGCGTTTTCCGGCGTATAGGGATCGCCAAGCACGGTTGTCTGGCACTCGATGCCATCGAACTTGTCATAGTCGGCAGAGGTTCTAAAGCCAAAACGCCCGATATAGAACATGTTTGCCGTCTCGGTAACAACCGTAAGCGCAAAGTGGCCCGCCTTGGCAATAACGCCCTCGGTATGGTTCTGCTTGTTTACCACAACCTCAACCTGAAGAGGATCGCTGGTAAGCTGCAGACCCGTGTTTATTATGCAGGCACCCACGTCCTCCCCGTCTTTTGCCGAGACCACGTAGAGCCCCGATTGAAACTTGTACAGTGCGGTAACGTCCATGCTTCCTCCTTTTTGCAAGCGACTGTTGCGGGTCGCTTTTCCTCCCTGCGTGGCTTAACGACTCCGCGCCTTAAGCGCACGCTCGATCTCGCGATCCGAGTCGCGCTTTGCCATGGTTGCGCGCTTGTCGTACAGCTTCTTTCCGCGTGCAAGCGCCACGATTACTTTAACACGATTGTGCTCATCGAAATATAGCTCCAAAGGTATGAGGGCAACCCCCTTTACGCGGAGCTTCCCGTCTAGGTAGTTGATCTGCCTCCTGTGCAGCAGGAGCTTGCGCCTCCGGTCGGGATCCACGTTCCACACGCCTCCATGCGAGTATGGGCGAATGTGGACACCCGAGAGCCAAGCCTCGCCGCCACGGATCAAGCAGAACGAATCCGTTATGTTGCAATTGCGCTCGCGCAGGCTCCTTACCTCCGTGCCCGTAAGGACAAGACCAGCCTCAAACGTCTCGTCAATAAAGTAGGCATGACGTGCCGAGCGATTGCGCGCGATTACCTTTTTGGTAGGCTTATTCGGCATGGGAATCGGCCTCTCCTTCCTCCGCCAGCTCTTTGTCACCCTCACGGATGAGCTGCAACAGCGCCATGGCGGCGGGCTCGCCCACCAAATCGCGCGCACGCACGGTGAGCTCGGTGGCTAGGTAGCGATCTCCTGCTGCCGCCGCATCCGAGGCGCACATAAGCAGGCATATGGCAACCTCCGCGTTCGCGCCGTCTGGCAGACCCTCGGCCTCCAGAATCTGGGCCTCCTCCTCGTCAGTGAGCGAGTCGGGGTCGCGATCGGTGCCCTCGGCTTGGTTGAGTGCGGCCGCAATCGCGGGATCGGGCATGTCCAAACGGCGCGCCGCGCGTAAGGCGGCGGCGGACGCGGGTGCGTTGCCCGATTGCTGGAACCAATTGGAGAACACCAAGAACGCCCGTGCCAGATGGCGCGCGTCGCTCGCGCGATCGAACACGCTGTATGCCAACCCCAGGCACTCCTGCACGTTGCCGCTCACCATAAACAGGTCAGCGAGGTCCAGCCTATAGCCACACTCCATGGGATTCCAGCGCACTGCCTGCTTAAGCGCCTCTATGGCATGGTCGTACTCTCCCAAGCGCACATCGGCCAGGGCGAGGTCTGCATATAAGCGATCCAGCGGCTCTTCCGCATCGCGCAATTCTCGCGGGTCTTGCTCCACGCGCCTGTAGCACAGGCGCTCGAAGATGGTGGGGAAGCTAAACCACTGCACCTCCTCGGTAGTGTGACAGTTTGCGTCCACATACGCCTCGGCATCCTCGGCCAGGCGCAGCAGCAAATCTCGCGCCGCCTCGTCCTGTTCCTCGAGCATGAGTCCTTCCGCACGAAGGAGCTCCTCTTCAAGCATTGTTTGCATATAGGGCCTCTTCCCTACCGAACGTCCCCGCCTTCTATTCTACCGTTACCCATTCGACCGAGACACCCCTCCCGCTATAGTGTTTCAGTGAATCAGGGAGTCGAGTTAGGGATTTTGTCTCTTATTCCCCGCAAGCGCAAAGTCAATGCGACCCTTGGGTACGTCCACCTCGGCAACGCTCACGGCAACCCGTTGTCCCACGCGCCATATGCGCCCACTCGACTCTCCTGTAAGGGACAAGCGCTTTTGATCATACGAGAACCACTCGTCTCCCAGCGCGCGCACCGGCACGAACCCCTGCACGCAGGTATCGTCCAACATAACAAAAAGACCAAAGCGCTCGCACCCAACAACAATTCCCGAATAGCTCATGCCAATGCGTCCCGCATAAAGCTCCGCCATCTTTACGTGCTCCGAGGCTCGCGCCGCGGCGTCGGCCACGCGCTCGCGCTCCGAACAAGTGGCGCATAGCTGCGGAAGGGCTCGCTCCGTCTGACGCTGCCAAGGCATCGGCTTGCCGCCGTATAGCAGGGCCTTTAGCGCTCGGTGAACCAGCACATCGGGATAGCGACGTATGGGCGAGGTGAAGTGACAGTATGCCTTTGCCCCCAAAGCATAGTGACCATCGTTGTGCGGCAAATAGATGGCGCGTTTTTGTGCGCGCAGAAGCAGCGTATTCACCAGATACTCGTTGTTCGTGCCGGCCGCTTTGCCCAGCACGGTTTGCAAGGCGTGTGGGCTTCCCTCCACCACGCGACCAGCCTCCTCGTTGCTCACGAGGCCCAGCTCTCTTAGCACCCCCACCACGTCAATCAGGTCTGCAGGGGCAGGCCGCTCGTGCACGCGATACGCCGTGGCCACGTCACGCTCGGCCAGCATCTTTGCCACGGCCTCGTTTGCCATGAGCATTGCCTCTTCCACCAGGCTCGTCGCGCGCGTGCGCCGCCTTACCAAGATGTCTAGGGGCTTGCCCTCGCCATCCAATACGACTTTTGACTCAACCGAGGAAAAGTCAATGGAACCGCGCTGACGCCTCATCTTTTCGCGAAGCCTTGCGACTTCATCCAACACGGCAAGGGTAGCTGCCACGTCTTCGTGTGTACCTGGGGAGCACGGAAGGGACTGGGCATCGCAGGTACCTGCCAAGATCTTGTCTACCTCGTCGTAGCTCAGGCGTGCTCGCGAACGAATGGCACTTGGAAAAGCTTCGACACCAATTACGCCGCCATTCGCATCGAGTTCCAAGCACACCGTCATGGCCAGGCGGTCCTCGTTGGGACGCAGAGAGCACACGTCGTTGCAAAGACGTTCGGGTAACATGGGAATCACGCGATCCGCCAAATACACAGAGCATGTTCTCTGACGTGCCTCCGCATCCATTGAAGACGACCAGCTCACGTAGTTGGTTACGTCGGCAATGTGCACATGCACGCCATAGCCACCGTCCGCAAGCCGCCATGCGCCAACGGCATCGTCGAAATCACGCGCGTCTGTGGGGTCCACGGTAACGCACAGCTCCTCGCGCAGGTCACGCCGCAAATCGTCGCGAGACAAGGCTGTCGCGACGTCCGCAACAATGCCCTCCGCCTCGCTCACCGTCGCCGACAAGAACTCGGTTGCGAGGCCATAGGAGGCAATGACGGCCTCAATGTTTACATCCAGCTCCTCGGCAGAGCCTAGACGACGCTCGATGGTTGCGACGCCCGCGCTTTGCCGTGTGGGATATTCGATTATTCGCGCCGACACTACGTCACCCTCGCGAATGCCCAATCGGCTGGCGCAGTTGTCTTCGGGCAAAACGAAGAAGTCGTGAACCAGGCGTGAGTCCAATGGCGTTACCACGCCCAAGGGATCTGCAAAGCCATATATTCCCAGCAAGGTGCTACTGGCCCGCTGCAGGACACCCTGCACGTAGGCCACGGGCTCGCCCCTGCGCCCGTGCATGGGAATCAGGCTAATTTGCACCACATCGCCGTTCATCCCCTCACGCACGCCGCGCCTCGCCACCGCAAAGGTGCCTTCGCTCGTATGCACCTGCGCCATGCCGGGTCGCAGGATTTGCAGCGTTCCCTCAAGCAGCACGCGCTGCTTGCGTGGCTTGGGATGAGTCCCCCTGCGCCTGCTCCCGTGATGCGGACGCTTTCGCGACATGGCATCTCCTCCTAAACAAAACCAGCCGCATACGCGGCTGACCGACTCTCTGCTCCTCGTATCTGTGGCAGAACGGAGGGCACCCATCGTCCGTCTCCTTCCGGCAGACTCAAGAAGCCCTTTGATACCGGATGAAAACGCCCGATGGGTGCCCCGCTGTAGTTCGCTAAACCTTCAGATAACGCCTCATGGCAATGGCAGAACCAAACAGGCCAATGGCCACTCCTGCCACAACGAGGCTTATGTACACTCGAATGGTCACGCCACCCGACAGCTCAAACGAAAGGAACTGCAGGCTTTCCGCAAGACGCGGCTGCAACATAGACCAGCTCACCTGCAGGGCAATGATGGCAAGGATCGCGCCAAGAATAGCCTCGATGGCACCTTCCGCCACAAACGGCCCGCGAATGAAGCTGTTGGAGGCGCCAACTAGACGCATGATGCCTATCTCGCGGCGACGAGCGCTAATGGCTAGGCGAATCGTGTTGTTAATGAACACGAAGGCCACGAACACGAGCAGGATGATGAGCACCGCAGCACCAATGCGGATGTAGTTGGTTACGCTAAACAGGCGATCGACCGTCTCCTTGCCGTACTTAACCGAGCTCGTAACGTTATCCGCGTCGTCAGCTATTGCCGCGAACTCCTTATCGCCAATGATCTTGTTCGCAACGCCTTCCACCGCGCGCGGCTCCTTGGTTTTGATAACAAGCGAGGCAGGTACGGGGTTTTGTCCATCAAGAGCATCCACGGCATCCTCGGCGTTGCGATTGGACATGGTTTCCCTATATTCCTGCAACGCCTCCTCCTTGCTCTTGTATACCACGGACTCTACCTCGTCCCAGCCAGCAACCTTTGCACGGTAGGTTTCCACGGCGGCCTTATCGGCTCCGTCATTTAGAAACGCCTGTATCATAACGCGGTCCTCAACGCTGCCCACCAGGTTGTTGACCAAGTTTGAGCCAAGTGCAAATACGCCGATTACGAAGAGCGAGAGGAAGATGGTAACCACGGCGCCAATGCACGTAGACCAGTTCCTGCGAATGTGTGCCCCTGCCTCACGCAGGGAATATCCAAGGTTAGAGGGCATCATAGAAACCATAGCCTCCTCTCTCCTGGTCGCGCACCACATGGCCTGCCTCAAGGGCAACCACGCGACGGTGCATCGCGTCAACCATCTCTCGGTCGTGCGTGGCCATAACCACGGTGGTGCCGGTGCGGTTAATGCGGTCCAGAAGCTTCATGATACCAAGCGAAATTGCCGGGTCCAGGTTACCCGTAGGCTCGTCGCACACCAACAAGGGCGGGCGGTTTACCATGGCGCGTGCAACAGAGACGCGCTGTTGCTCTCCGCCGGAGAGTTGGTCGGGATAGTTATCCATCTTCTCGGCAAGACCCACCAGACGAAGCACCTCGGGTACCTGGGTCTTTACGACGGAGCGTGGCTTTCCAATGCACTCGAGCGCGAATGCCACGTTGCCATAGACGGTCTTGTCGGGAAGCAGCTTGAAGTCCTGATACACCGTGCCTATTTGGCGGCGCAGGTACGGAACCTTCCAGTTGCGCATCTTGGTTAGGTTCTGGCCGGAGACGAGCACCTCTCCCTTGGTTGCGCGCAGCTCACGCGTAAGCAGACGCAGGAAGGTGGATTTGCCTGATCCAGAGTGCCCCACAACAAACACGAACTCACCTGGATAGATGTCCAAGGTGACGTCGTCAAGTGCGGGCTTGTTGGGCTGGGCCGGATAGATCATGGTTACGTTTTTGAGCGAAATGGTTGGAGTGCCAGTATGCGGAACAACCGCACCCTCACCCGTCAAAGAGGCATACAGACTCTTTGCGGACTGACCGTCCGACGAGCCCTTAGCAGCCTCATCGCTTGGTGCGAGATCCGTGCTGGCCGTTACGACCTGTACGGGGGCGGCGTCATCCTGCGGGCGAACGCTGGTGACGTCAGGCACACTTGCCATTCCCTGTCGCTCGTTGTTGCGAAAGTGGTTAGGCACAACAGCTCCTTTTCTGTATTCGCATGTGCAGACAGATGAATAAATTTTAGCAGAGCATGAAGAACCCCAGCTAAAGGCACTGTATTCTCTACAGATAGAACAAAGCAATATAACGGCATCTACATAATTCGGATATTTTTACCCAATTTGGGGACGCCCAAAGTTGACTTGAGGACACGCCCCAAGTTGAGAATACGGAAATCCCAATTCGGGGCTTGCCCAAGATAACGGCCGACTAGCCCTCGCTCGCCACCCAGCGATGGTAGGCCGCGACGAACTGGTCCAGGTCACCATCGCGCAGCACCGCGTCGGTATTGCCCGTTTCTTCCCCAGTTCGCGTATCCTTTACCAACTGGAAGGGATAGAGCACATAGTTGCGAATCTGGTTGCCCCACGATATGTCATGCTTGGGACCGCGCAATTCGTCCAACTCCGCCTCGCGTTTCTGACGTTCCAGCTCAAAGAGCTTGGAGCGCAGGACTCCCATGGCAAAGGCCTTGTTTTGAAGTTGGCTGCGCTCGTTTTGGCAGGTGACCACGATTCCCGTGGGAAGATGGGTAATGCGAACCGCCGAATCGGTGGTGTTGACGCCCTGCCCACCATGACCAGACGCATGGAATACGTCAACTCGCAAGTCCTCTTGGTTGATTTCCACCTCTATGTTGTCGGGAAGGACCGGAAGGACCTCGACGCCAGCAAAGGTGGTCTGGCGTCGCTTTTTTGCATCCGTTGGAGAGATGCGCACCAAACGATGCACGCCCTGTTCGGAACGAAGCATTCCGTAGGCATTCTTGCCCGAGACGGTAAACGTGGCGCGATCGATGCCTATGACCTCGGCAGCAGGCGCATCGCCCACGTCCACCTTCCAACCACGACGCGAACAATAGGCAAGATACATCTTGAACAGCATCTCGCACCAGTCCTGCGCCTCCAGGCCTCCCTGTCCGGGAGTTATGGTTACGATCGCGTCGCCGTGGTCGAACTCGTCCACGAACCAGCTGCTCAGCTCGAGCTCGTTAAGATCGCGCTCGAGCTGGCGCGCAAGGGTTTCGGACTCCGCCAACAGATCGTCGTCACCAGTCTCGCGGCCGAGCTCGAGAGCGACGACGGCGTCGTCGTATGCCTGTCGAACCGAAGCGGCGCTCGCAACGTCCTCCTTGGCGCGCGTAAGCTGTTCCATAACCTCGCGTGCCGCATCGGCGTCGTCCCAAAAGCCTGGCTTGGCGGATTCCTCCTCCAAACGCTCGACCTCGGCTTCACGCTCCTCTACGTGGAGGTAGGCAAGAACCTCCTCCACGCGAGCGCCAAGCTCTTCGAGATCGAGCGATTCGCCTTCGGCCATGCTAGTTTCTCCGGCCGTGGCAGTTCTTGAACTTCTTGCCGCTGCCACAGGGGCACGGGTCGTTTCGGCCGACGCCAGCATAAGGATCGTTGCTGTCCGCCTTGCGGTATGGGGTGCGCTTTGCTTGGTCGGGAGCGGTCTCAACCTCGGTAAAGCTGCGCATGGGAGCAACGGTCTTTGGCGGCGTCTTGTAGTTCTTCGCCGCGCTTTGGTCGCCATCCACCTCGGCTGGCCCGGAATACTGGGCGCCCTTGAGCTCCTCGGGCTCCTCCTCCTGACGTGCGGAGGCAGCACGACGCATGGGCGCGCCCTGAACCTCAATACGCAGGATGGTGCGCAGAAAGTCCTCGTACATGGTGTTCACGAGCAGCGAGAAGGCCGCAAAAGCTTCGCTCTTGTACTCCACCAGCGGGTCGCGCTGACCAAAGCCGCGCAGGCCGATGCCTGTCTTGAGGTATTCCATCTCCTGCAGGTAAGCCATCCAACGCGTGTCAATAACGCGCAGCATAACCTGCGTGGAGAGCTCATGCATTATCTCGTCGCCAATGTTTTCGGTCTTCTCGGCGTAGCATTTGCGCACGAATTCCTCGACGCTGTCGGAAATCTCCGCCGTCTCGTCCTCCAGCGAGAACTCAGGCAGCCCCTCGCTCTTGCCCGTGAGCGATACGATCCACTTCTTCAGGCCCTCGACGTCCCACTCTTCCGGATCCACATCCTCGGGGCAGTACTCTGTGACCTTGTACCATACGGTATCCGAGGTCACCTCGTTCACATGCTGGGTGAGGTCCTTGCCGTCCAAGATCTTGTTGCGCTCTTCGTATATGACGCGGCGCTGCTTGTTCATTACGTCGTCGTACTCAAGAACGTTCTTTCGCATGGCAAAGTTGATTTCCTCGACTTTGCGCTGGGCGCCTTCAACGGCCTTGGTAACCATCTTCGCCTGGATGGGCATATCCTCAGGCATGTCGTAGCGCTCCATCATGGCAGCGATGCGATCCATGCGGTCGCCACCAAACAGACGCATAAGGTCATCTTCCAGCGAGAGATAGAACTGCGTCGCGCCAGGGTCGCCCTGACGTCCGGAACGTCCGCGAAGCTGGTTGTCAATACGACGGCTCTCGTGGCGTTCGGTACCAATCACGCACAGGCCGCCGGCGTCGAGCACGTGCTTGCGCTCTTCCTCGCAAATGGCGTCCGCGCGCTTGCGAGCCTCAGCCTTCTGCTCTTCGCTCGCCTCGGCAGGGTCGATACCGCTCTCGGAGAGGAAGTCGGTTGCCATTACCTGGGCGTTGCCTCCCAGCAAGATGTCGGTACCACGGCCTGCCATGTTGGTTGCGATGGTTACTGCGCCCTCACGGCCTGCCTGTGCCACGATTTGCGCCTCACGCTCGTGATACTTTGCGTTAAGGACGCTGTGCATAATGCCGCGCTTGGAGAGCAGGCGCGAAAGCTTCTCGGAGTTCTCGATGGAAACGGTACCCACCAAGCATGGCTGCCCTTTGGCATGGCGCTCCATAATGTTGTCTGCCACGGCATTGAACTTGGCGTCGATGGTACGGTACACCAAGTCGTCGTTATCCTTACGAATAACGGGCTTGTTGGGCGGAATGACCTGCACGGGAAGGTTGTAGATCTCGCGGAACTCGGCATCCTCGGTCATGGCCGTACCCGTCATGCCAGCGAGCTTTTCGTACAGACGGAAGTAGTTCTGCAGGGTAATCGTGGCTAGCGTCTGGTTTTCCTCGCGTACGAGCACGCCCTCTTTTGCCTCGATGGCCTGATGCAGGCCTTCAGAGTAGCGCCTGCCCTCCATAATGCGACCGGTAAACTCGTCGACGATCTTTACCTCGCCCTCAATGACGGCATACTGCTGGTCGCGATGGAACATGTACTCGGCCTTGAGCGCCTGTTGCAAGTGGTTTACAAGCGCGCCCGAAAGGTCGCCGTAGATGTCTTCCACGCCCAGCTTGCGCTCGATCTTCTCGAGGCCCTTCTCGGTGGCGGCAATGGTGTGCTTCGCCTCGTCCATCTCGTAGTCCTCGTCAGCGACGAGCCCACGAACTGCCTCCGCGAAGTCCTGGTAGGTAGTGGCCGACTTGGTTCCCGCACCGCTGATGATAAGCGGCGTTCGGGCCTCGTCTATAAGGATGGAGTCCACCTCGTCCACTATGGCATAGTGATGCCCACGCTGTACGCGCATGTTTGCCCTGGTAACCATATTGTCGCGCAGGTAATCGAAGCCAAACTCCGAGTTGGTGCCGTAGGTTACGTCGGCGGCATAGGCAGGCTTTTTGTCATACAGCTTCATACCGTTTTGCAGCAGGCCCACCTTCATGCCCATGAAGTTGTAGATCATGCCCATCCACTCGCTGTCGCGCTTTGCGAGGTAGTCATTTACCGTAACAATGTGCACGCCCTTACCGCTAACGGCATTAAGATAGCCTGCCAGCGTAGAGACGAGCGTTTTACCCTCGCCCGTCTTCATCTCGGCGATGGTTCCCCGATGGAGCGCAATGCCGCCTATGAGCTGCACGTCAAAGTGACGCTGGCCAATGGTGCGCTGCGACGCCTCGCGCATGGCGGCAAAGGCCTCTGGCAAGATGTCGTCCAGGCTCTCGCCATTCTCGTGGCGCTCGCGAAAACGCGCCGTTTGGCCACGCAGCTCAGCGTCATCCATCTTTTTAAACTGCGGCTCCAAGTCGTTGACTTGATCCGCGATCTTGCGAAATTCCTTGAGCTGCTTATCGGAGCCCATGGAGAGTAGTTTAGAGAAAAAACTTGGCATGCTTATCCCTTCGTTCTTTGGTCGGGACATACGTATCCTTTGTGCAACATTGTCCAATTTATCAGGTTATACGCAGTTTGCCACAAAAAAGCTCATTCGACCATGGAATAACCAACCCACAACGTTTACGTTGGCAGATCGAAGGCTCGCACTATGCGGAGCTCACCCCACCTCGCCCTCCGCCTCCCCCGCGCCGCCATCGTCAAAGCCAAACGAGAGCTGCGCGGGAATCGGCTCCGCTTCCTTGAGCACGTGAACCTTGGGCTGTGAGCCAGGGGAAGACGGCCTTCGCGGCCTCGTCCCCACAGGAGAGTCGCGCAGCACGCTGTCCACCAGCTCTCGCAGCCGACGCGAGGGAGGCCGTTTGGTTAAGTCCACCACCCTGCCCACAAACCGCTCGTAGCGGCGCTCCGCTTCTATGTGCCTGCCCGTGGCGCATAGCGTTACCACAAGCATGCGAATCGCATCCTCACGCAATTCGTCGGCGTCTTGAGCCTTGCGCGCAAAGCGACACGCAAGCGACTTCATACCCAAGTTGGAGGCTGCCGTAGCCCCAGCCAGCATGGCGTCTGCGTAGAGCTCCTTCAACTGCAGGGCACGCGCCGAGATGATTCCCATGCCGTCCGTGGGCGGAACAAAAAGATCCCCTCTGTACAAGTCCTCCACCTCGCGACAGAGCGCCACTGCCTGGTTGTCCACGCCTTCCATGTCAATCAGCTTTCGAGCCTGCTCCTCAAAAACGTCTATGTCACATCCAACAAACACGGTGTTGAGCGCAACGGTACCCGCGCCCTTGTTCGCCACAACCAAATTCGGGCTCTCATTGCCACCCAATGCAGCGCCGAGCTCTGCGCGCAATACGCTCGTCGCGGAATAGAGACACTTGTTTGCCGTAGGATAATCATATGTTTGCCATAAGCTTTCCATAATGTTATAGCGTTTGGCCACATGACCGGGCATGGCCGTAAGCAACGCCAAGAGAGCCTTACCCTTCCTGCGATCCAGCCGATTGATTGGAACGGCGCTACCTCCGGCATACACCTCAAAGCCCCCCAGCATGCGCACCTCCACCGGTTTGCCCTTGCAAACGCCTTGTGCCATCACTTCGCTCGTCATGACGCCCTGTGCACTCGTCCGCAGCGACAAACCCATGGAAGGCCCGTCAAAGTTGGAGTCTATTTCGCTGGAAGAGCGAAGTATGGAATTCGACCAGGCAAAGGGCAGCGTCTTCATAAACCTGTACGATACGGCATTGCAGTCGTTGCACAGAACGTTTGCAACCCAATATATGTCCCGCGGGCAAACTGGGCCCATCCGCATGCCTCCGGCCACCACTGACGCAGAGTCTCCCTCAGTCGTAAGGGCAATAAGCAGCGCCTCGACGAGCTTGTCCAAGCCCTTAGACACGCCCTTGCAGGCCTTTATCTCGCTGCTGAGCACTCGTTCCCCCAATTGCGCACGCACTGCGATGTCCAACAGGTGCGACACCACCGCCAATTCTCTGGCGCTCACCTCCTCGAATAGGCGCTCAGCCTGTTCCAGCCGTACATGGCCACGCGTAAGCGCACCCACCCTCAGATCGGCCACTCCCGAGGCAATAAGAAACAATCCGCTCAAGATCGTATCCTTAGAACGCGCCGCCCGCTGAACATGCGCCTCAAACGCCTCGCGCGTGGCGGCCTTGCCTCCAAGCAATCTCCCCATAGCCAAAGAGGCATCCAACAAGGAAAGGTATTGGGTAAGACCAGATCGCTCGAAGAATTCCCTTGCCACATCCAGCGCCTCCCTGTCGAGTGGTCCCGGAAGCACTCCCACGAGCAGGGAGCAAAATGCATAGTCCATCGTTACCAATGCCGCAGAAATACTAGAGCTCTCAAATCGCAAAGGGCTTGCCAGCAGAAGGTCATACGCTTCCCCCAGCCGTCCATGCAGCATAAGGTATAGGGCTTTTGCATGCGTCGCAAGAGCCTCTGCAAGAGGATCGCTTCGCTCTTGCGGCAACAGTTCTCCAATCTCCTCATCAAGGCACTTCCCACGCAAAAGTGCACGAGAACGAAGGGCAAGTGCCACAATGCGCGCGTTTATGCCGTGCGGCGTGGAAATCAGCGCCCTTGCATCTATGGAGTCCTCTCCGATGCCCAGCGCTGCAAGTATGCAAGAGGTCTCGGCAAATCCGTCTAGGTGCCTTAGTCCGAGGCCACGCGCCGTTTCCAGGGCATCCGTCGCAACGCTCACTTCCCCCGCGTCTATCATGCGTATGCCCCACGCAAGTCCAATCATGCACTTCTTAGTTACGTCCGAGCACATGAGGCTTACGATCGCAGCACGCGCGTAGTCACCACGCGATGCCAGCACATCGCAGGCGTTTGCAACCAACACCGGCCAAGGTTGAACCAGACTACAAAGCGCCGAATACGCAACGTTTAGGCATTCCATGGAATGTCCGCCCGCGCAGCAGAAGGTATTGGCCGCAATATCGACCCCAAGGAAAGGCTCATCCCTCGCCACTGCTCGCCACAAAGTCTCGTCCGTGTTACCAATAACGCTATACACCTCCTCTTTGCTGCCGTTGCCCAGCAGCATAAGCCCACATCGCAGACGTTTCTCCTCGTCCATCATCTGCGGACGGTCCATCGATTCGACCATACTCACATAGGATTCCTGATAGCTCAGGTCGCTGGGAATGGCATGCAGGTCCACAGGGGCCATCTTGGCGAGCGTAGAAACAAGCAATGGCACGCCAAGCGTATACAAGTCGTACCACTCGGCGGCATTGGCATCCAAAGGACGAGCAACGCGCAGGTCACACGCCCATCTGCACTGTGCCTCGCCCAGTCTCTCTACCAAGGTCTCGCCTTCTGGAAGTATTGCCAAGGCAATCGAGCTTCCCTCCCCAAGAATGCGCCGCAATATGCTCACAACGCGATCGACGTCACACTCGTCGCCAACCACAAGATTGTCTATTGCAACAAAAGGTCTTGTTTCCTTGTCGAGACTTCCCCGAACGCTAGACGCAGCCCAACGCGCAACGTCTCTCATCTTTCTTGGAAGCTCCTCAGGGCAAACGCTCGCAAAGTCATAGTATCGAGAGGCCGCTCCACGCGTTAAGTGCTGCAACACCATTTGGGACAGCTTTGCCGTCTTTCCCATGCCTGGCCCGGCGCATAGTATTAATAGCCTCGGTTCAACGGTGTCACCATCTTCCGCATACCAAGTCTGGTCCAGATTTTCACTGACTGCGTCAGGCAACATATCTTCTGTGGCGAACAGCGTTATGTTTCCATTGGTCTCATCTGATGGCATTGCATCTCCCAACTACACATTTGAGCAATCGCCCTACACGCTATCAGGATGCAATGCATTCATTTGCATGCATTTGCGAATGCTCGCTCTCATTAGCATAGAGTTGTGCGCAATATCCTGTTTTAAGACGTCAGTCACCATATCTTTACGTATGTATTTTTAATATTTTATGTTTAACATTATTGTGTTTTAGGATACATGACTACTTTTATCCTCATTCTTGCATCTTTTCTCGCCGTTTTGCGTTTTGTCGTATTTAGCTAATTGTGTATGCAATATCATGACGTATTCGAAAGACAGGTGACCGTTGCGACAATAAATATCAATCACGAATAGCCAGCGAAACATGGTTTGTGGCAAAATGGAGCATAAGTACCACTCACCACCAATAGAGAGGATCCACCATGCACATGCCCAGTAAAAAGCTCATCGTTGCCGCAGGCCTCGTAGGTGTTCTAGGCCTTGGCGCTGTAGGTTGCTCGTTCTCGACCAAAACCGAGACTACCACCACTTCGGATGGCCAGACAAAGACCGAGACGACCACCACGACCACCGATCAAAACGGAACGACCACCGAGAAGACCACGACTACCACATCCGGCGATTCTTCCTCTTCATCGAATTAGGGGTTACTTGGATCCATACAACCGAAACAAGAAAGAGCTCCCCAGCGTCGTTAATAACACTGGGGAGCTCTCTTTTATCAGCACGCGAGTCAAAGCGGGCAGGCCCCGCCGCCCGTTCCCTCCGGGCGGCGGGGCCTGCCCCCCACGCAGAAATGCCCTCCGTTGGTCAGCGACGTCCTGCTCTCCCACGGGCTTACCCCGCAGTACCATCGGCGCTCGGGGGCTTAACTTCCGGGTT
>JAFWKQ010000125.1 GCA_017545665.1 Atopobiaceae bacterium | reverse complement strand
GCGCCCCCGGATTTGCTGCCTTTGCGAACGGTGCGGCGGGGCTTGCCGGCTTCGGCCACAGTGTGGCCGATCCGAGCAAACCGCCCCGCACCGTTCCCGATCCCAGCAAACGCGACCCCGGGCTTGCCGGCTTCGGCCACAGTGTGGCCGATCCGAGCAAACCGCCCCGCACCGTTCCCGATCCAGCAAACCGAGGCGCCCTTCTCCCCAATCGACGCCGCAAAAGCGATGACCCCTCTCGCACCGTATGCGAAAGGGGCCATCCTAGTCCTTTTCCGCCGTTAAAAACGCCAGGCTAGCGTGTCCTAGTAGTTAACAACGTGCTCCTCGAAGTAGCTCTGCGGATGATTGCAGGTGGGGCACACCTTGGGGGCCTCTGGCCCAACGTGCAGATGACCGCAGTTGATGCACTTCCACACCTTGACGCCTTCGCGATCAAAGACTTCGCCCTTCTCTACGCGCTCGGCAAGCTTGAGATAGCGCTCCTCATGGGCTTTCTCGATGGCACCAACAAGCTTCATCTTTGCGGCGATCTCCTTGAAGCCCTCGTCCTCGGCAACCCTGGCGAACTCGGCATACATTTCGGTCCACTCGTAGTTCTCACCTGCAGCAGCATCCTTGAGGTTGGTCACGGTGTCGGGCACCTCACCGCCGTGCAGGTACTTGAACCAAAGCTTTGCGTGCTCCTTCTCGTTGCGAGCAGTCTCGGCAAAGATATCCGAAATCTGTACGTAGCCGTCCTTCTTGGCACGGCTGGAATAATACAGGTACTTGGTATGTGCCTGAGATTCACCGGCAAAGGCAGCCTCGAGGTTCTTCTTGGTTTGCGAGGTCTCAAAATCAACAGCCATGAAAAACTCCTCTCCTTGGAATGTTGGCAAACTATCCGCAGATAACCGCAGGCAATCCGCCCTTTAGGGCATTCTAGCATAGGACTGACAGTGCAAGGATATCGCTCGCTCTATGTGGGGACTTTAGGAGTTTTTCCAAACAATTTAAATCATGGTCACTCTTTTGCGAAACTCCTCTGGGGCAACGCCTGCACGCGCGGCGGCATCTGCCAGCGTGAGCACCCCATCACGCACAAGCCCAGACAGCACCTGCATGGTGCCCTGCTCTATGCCCTGCTCCATGCCCTCGCTTCGGGCCTCAGCCCGCATATCCTCAATTGCCTTGCACATGTCCACCATCTCCTCCCCCTCAGCAATCCTAAGCCGGGAGTCCGTGAGCTCATTGATGAGCTCCACGCTCTCTGCACCGACACTTTTAAAGCGGCTCTCGTGGTTCATGTACCTCGTGAGCCCGTCCTTATCCTGCGCATACTTAATGTACCCCAAGACTACGCCCAGCTCCGTGCGAAACTTACGAAAGCCCTCGTCGGCCATAGACGCCGGCGAAACGAGGTTAATCCTGTAGTCCGGCACGAGCGAGACTAGCGCCTCTCTGCGGGCATGAGCATTTCATGCAGTCTCCTTGGCCCATCCCATCGCTCCGAACCGAAATGGAGGACCAAAGTTACCACTGGCAGCAGCCTGTCCTCCTTACGCATACCCGAAAGCCATTCAGCTCCCGTCATGCCCTCCTGCGCGCGACGCTTGCGTCTGATGCCATCGATTTGGTCTCCATAGGCAAGTGCATCGTAAGTCATACAGCGTACTGGCATACCATAGTGAATCGCAGTCTGATCCTCCACGCCAAGCAGCGCATACGCAGCTCGGCCATCGCCCATGGCCTGCCAAAGCTTGAGCCCATCGCGCCTGCGCTCCGAATTCCGTTGGCGCCCGATTCCCGGCTCAAGCGAAACCGAGTCCAGCGGCGTCAAAGCATTCGGCACGATTACTTCCTCTCCACCGTATATCGCGTAGTTGAATGCATCCGCGAAACGTGCTGGGTCTGCCATGTAGCGCCTTGCGGCAACATCCGCCCTTCCCATACCGTCCCCTTCCTTCGCTACTCGTGGAGTATTGTAGCAGAACAATTGTACGTATGCAAACATTTGTTCTGTTTTTTGCGCCGCGAGGAGACGCTGCCTCACACAGGCAAAGCTAAAGACTTGTTTAGAAATAACACCGCGCCCGCTAGGCGATAACCCACACACCGCCCATCCTCGCGCAAAATCCCTCGGCGGCGAGCTCTTCCAAAAGTCGGCACGCATAGGCGTCGTCCACCGCATCGCGTCCAGCATCCAACTCGCCAAGCGTAAGCGCGCAAGCCACCTCTTTGGCATTCACCCCACGCGGCCCCGCAGACAAAAGCATGCGCACCACCGCCGCACGTTTTTGTCGATGCGAGCCCTCGAAGTTCGACTGGCGCACATGAGAGCGGGATCGTCGCGATGGATTGGGCACCGTACGCTTGAGATGGGCTCCATAGTCCAGCAACGCATAATACCAGCCACGCACGTCGTCATCGGGGCACGCGGCATCCACCAGCGGCACCAGGCGCTTATCGGGCACGCCCTCCTCGCGCGGAAAGAGCTCATGCAAAAACACCGTGCGCACATTGGTTTCCAAATAGACGCCACGCAGGTTAAACGCAAAGGCCCGTATGCCCGCCGCTGTGGCGGGACCTATGCCTGGCAGCGAGAGCAGCTCTTGGGTGTTGTGCGGAAATGACCCCTCTGCCTCGGCAAGCGCTTTGGCCGCCCGATGCAACGCAAGGGCACGCCTGTTGTAGCCCATACCCTGCCACTCTGCCAGCACGTCTGCCTGCGGCGCCTGTGCCAACGCCTCAACCGTGGGAAAACGCAATAACCAACTCTGCCAGCGCCCATCCACGCGCGCCACCTGCGTTTGCTGCAGCATAACCTCGCTTATCCATATGGCATAGGGATCGCACGTATTGCGCCAAGGTAGGTCGCGATAGAACCGCAGCCCTTCTTGCCACACGAGGTCACAGAACTCGTCCAACGCGCGGGCAGGTTGCGGACCAGCGCCCGCCGGCCACGCGCGGGGGGCCATGCTAGCGCGCCTCCCAGTCCACGATTGGCCACCCTTGCGCATGGGCCGCGCGCCTGAGCGTGGGTCCGGGACTCACGGCCATAGGATGGCGTGCGGCAGACAAAAGCTCGATGTCGGAATGGTGGTCGCCGTAGGCAAATGCCAGACTCCACTTGTTTGGGCCCAAGGTCTTGTCAGCCCATGCGCAGGCGGCCTCGACCTTGGCCTTACCGGCCACAACGTTACCAGACACATTGCCCGTGTAGTTGCCCGAGGCGTCTTGCTCCATTTGTGTGGCAACATAGCCATCGGCGCCCAACAACATGGCAGCCTCGCGCGCAATGGGATCGAAGGTGGCCGACACGATTACCGTAACACAGCCCTGGGCGCGACGAAGGGCAATCTCGTCGGCCGCGCGCTGCCGATACAGCGGCACGAGCACCTCGTTGTGAAACTCCACCATGAGGGCATCGATCTCGCTTGGCGAGAGATCCTCCAGATCGTGAAATATGAGTTCGCGCGAATGCTCTTGTCTATAGGGCAAATGAAACTTGTAACGGGCGCCCCACCACACAAGGCCAACGGTCGCATGGGCAGAGAGGTCTCCCCGCTTGAGCAGCCATTTGGAAATGAGCGAACCTGACTGTCCGCTTATGCACGTGCCATCGTAGTCAAAAACAGCAACGGGAGTGCGTGATATCGTGCTTGGCTGCATGGTGCTGATCGCGTTCCTTAAAGCTCGTGGACTAATTTGTGCTACAGTCATTTTACAGGAGACGGGGCATGCGTGCCTTCGCAAGCGGCCGCCTCCACATCCTTGCACCCGGAGTGGGGCAAAGGGGATACTCGCCATTGTCTGATGTTATTGTGGGGCAAAGGGGACAGTCCCCTTTGGACACATTATCGAACGTTCGCATGGACTTATGTTCGCAATCAGCAAATATCGGTCTGTTATACTATACATTACGTTTAAGCATCGGATGAAAGGACAGGTCATGACCCTTGAAGAGCTGTACGGCAAGATCATGGCAGACGAAGGACTCCAAGCTGAGGTTGCCAAGGCAACCGAGGACGGCAGTCTTCTTGAGTGGGTAAAGGCACAGGGTGTCGAAACCACCGCAGAGGAGCTTGCCGCTTTCGCTGAGGCCGCAGGCAACGAATAAGCTCCTATCGACAAAACCGGGCCAAAGGGGACTGTCCCCTTTGGCCCGGTTTTATTATTGCCCCCGTTACCCCCACACCCCATAGGGGGCCATAAAAACAAAAAAGCCAGAGGGCTTACCCTCTGGCTTGGAATTCCGTGGCGGGATGTAAGGGACTTGAACCCTCGACCTCCGACGTGACAGGCCGGCGCTCTAACCAACTGAGCTAACACCCCGTTCAAGGCAAGGAGTATTGTACACAGAAACGCTGGCCCGTGTCTAGCCTTTTTTGAAGAAACTTTCTCAGAAACTTTTCCGCAGACAAAATCGGCAGTCCCTTAATGGGCCGATCGTCTGCGCCAAGCACAGCGCCCATGCGAGTTTTGAGCTACAATGAAGCCTACAAACGAACAAGGAAAGCACCGTGCAACGTACCACAAACATGCATCCAAGCACCGGCGTCGAACCGACCCCGGAGGCAAATATCCTCCTTGGCCGCTATCGCGTGTTGGAAACCAACGACGATGGGGGCTTTGGCCTGGTAAGCGTCTGCTGGGACGCTCGCCTGCAGCGTCGCGTAGCAATTAAGCGCATGCCCCTTGTTCTTGACGATGGCTCTCCGCTACAAGCCTCCACCATAGACGAGGCCCTCGCCGAGGCCCGCACCTCAAGCATGCTGGCACACCCAAACATAGTGACGGTATTCGACTTCGAGGTGGACGAGCAGTACTCCTATTTGGTTATGGAGTACGTGGACGGGCTCAACCTCGCCGAACTGCTCGCGCGTGTGGAAGACGGCGTCCTCTCTTTTGACGAATGCGCACATGTGGTTGACTCGGTGGCGTCGGCTTTGGCCTTTGCCCACGAAAACGGCGTACTGCACCTCGACATAAAACCCGCGAACATCCTCATCGACCGCAAAGGCACGGTAAAGCTCGGCGACTTTGGCATGGCCACGCTCGCCTCGGCCGCAGGATATGGCGGCGCACGCGGCGGCACCATTGGCTATATGCCTCCCGAGCAAATCGAGGGCCAAATGGTGGACGAGCGCACCGATATTTTCTCTCTTGCCGTAGTGGTGTGGGAATCGCTTACGGGGAGTTGCCCCTACGCCTCCTCCGACGCCGAGAAGTCGCTTGACCTCATACGTCGCGGTCCCTCCCCCGCCCTCTCGCGCGTGGAGCCCGATCTTGCAGGCGTGGTTGAGAGCACCCTCCTGCGCGCTTTGGACCCCGCGCCCTCCGCCCGTATGGCCTCGGTCGAACTGTTTGCGCGCGATCTGGTGGGGGCCCTCGGAGACGCCCAGGAGGGCGCGGACTCGCTTTCGGACCTGCTGCACCAAACCGACCAGAACGAGGAGCCGCGTCCGCTGGAAGACTGGGACCGCATACGCGTTCCGCTTGCGCTGCAGTTCCCCTGGCTTTGCGAAGCCTGCTCCCGTCTGCTTGCGGCCGGCACGGCAGCCTGGATTGTATACAAGACCATACCTTACGTCCTGCCAAACTCGACTACCGCGCTCGGTTTTGGCACCGCGGGCATTGCGGCCGCCTGTGCCGCCTGGCCGCCCCTTGCCGGAGCCATGGGCATCGTGGCGTTTGCGGGCGCCATCCTTGCCCAGCCGGCAAGCATGGCCTTTCCGTTGGCGCTCGCAATCGCGGCAATAGGACTCGGCTGGTGGGCGCTGGCGGGGCGACGCTACGCATTGGCGGGACCATCGCTGCTGCTTCCTGCCTGCCTTGCCCAGCCTTTGGCCGGCGTGGGACTTGCCGGCTTTGGCCTTGCGCCGCCAACGGCCTTTGCAACCGGCGTGCTTGGCTGGCTCTTCAACGCAACGTTTGCGTGTGCCACGAAGACGGACTTCTTCGCAAACCTCGTGGTCGCAAACATGCACACCATCCTGCTTGAGCCTCGCAGCTGGATTCTTGCCGCAGGCTGTGGGCTGGGAGCGCTCGCATGCTCTGCGCTAAACGCACGGGGACGACTCTCTCTTTGCATTTTGGGTCAGGCAATCGCGGTTGTAGTACTGGTTCTTTCCTACGTTGCGTGCGCTTACGTGGAAAAAGCCAGCATTGCGTCGACTCTAGACATAACAGCGCTTGCGGTTGCGGTATTCTTAGGTGCTACCCTGTGCGTTGCCAGCGCACTACGCGGAGAAAACGTAATCAATCGAAGGGGCGATGATCGGGCATGAACGTACTCACCATTTTCGACCAACGCATTGGTGCCATTTTTGCAGAGGGTGCTCCTGGCACGCGCCCACCCTTCTCGTTTAAGCGACTCGCCAAGCGCGCCGTACGCGAGATGGAGGACGAAACCTTTGTAATCGATGGCGTAGACACAGCACCCGCGCTCTACACGATTCTCGTGTCCCAAGAGGACAACGACCTTATGCGTCCGCTCTACGTGCAAATAACCGATGAGATGTCGCAGCTCATCGAGGCTCAGGCAAAGAAGCGCGGCTATACCTTCGTGGGTCGCCCGCTTGTACGCTTTATGGTAGACCCCGCTCTACGCAGGGGCAGGTCCTCCGTATTCGCCGAGAACATCGATCCGCGCACGCTCGCACGCCTGCGCGACGAGGAAAACGCCTACCTAGGCATTACTCCCCCGCACAACATGCAGTCAAGCCAGGACTTCATTCCCTCGCCCATTCCGGTTCACGAGGAAGAGCCCATGCCCATTGCGCAGGAAGTCGGCTTTACCTTTGACGAAGAGCCGCCGCTCGAGGCCGCGCCCAACCCAGAGCTTGATCCCGAGCCGGCCTTCGAGCCCACGCCCGTGTCCGCGCCGGAGCTCGTGCCCGACGTGCCACAGGTTCCCGCAAGCTCACCGGCCATAGACGTGCCGCCTGTTGGCCCGCTCTACCCCGACCTCGAGGAAGAGAGCGCCGAGCAGGGCTTTGGCGCAGAGGACTCCGAGCCGCAGGTCGATCCGCTCGACATCATTCCCGACGAGGCCCTGCCCGACGACGCGCCCATCCCACGCCATGCGGCGCCGGCACACGCGGTGCCGGCGCACGCAGCGCCAATGCCTGCGGCCACGGCACAGGCGCCTGTAAGCAGCGCGTCCCTTTGCACCTTGGTAGATCTTGGCTCTGGCCAAACCTACGAAATCACCTCCGACGTTGCCGTTATTGGTCGCGAGCACATTGCGGGTGGCGTCGTTCTTAACGACCCCAACGTGTCTCGTCGCCACGCAGAGCTCGTGCTGCAGGGCACCAAATGGAGCATTCGCGACCTCAACTCAACAAACGGCACGCTGGTAAACGACATTGACGTATCGGAGGCGCCTCTCCATTCCGGAGACGTGCTTACCATTGGCCTTACCAACCTAGAGTTCCGGGCGGGATAGCATGATTGACCTCGTTCTATTTGGCGGGCGCATACTATTGGTCGTGTTGCTGTACCTGTTCCTGTACGCTGCCATGCGTTCGGGAATCGGGTTGGTGCGCGGTCAACGCAGGGACGCTGCCATCTGGGCGGTAGACGTAGAGAAGGGCTCCAAGCAGCTTCGCGGCCTCCATGTGGACATTCTCGGTCCCGTTATCATAGGTCGCTCCCCCTCTTCCGACATCGTTGTGGACGAGCCGTTTGTATCTGCCACCCACGCACGCTTTACGCTTCAGGGGCCCGCCCTTGTGCTAGAGGACCTTGGTTCCACCAACGGCACCATGGTAAACGGCCATCTTATTGGCCAACCCGTTACCCTGCGTGACGGAGACGAGGTGCAGGCCGGAGATACCATTATGAGGGTGAGCCGCCGATGAGCGAAGAACAGGCACGCACCCCACAGCAAGACAATACGCAGTCGCAAGGCACGGCAGAGGTGGCAAATGCACCTGGACGCAACGAGATGCCCGTAAACAGTCGTACCGACGCCGACACCACCTCGGGCTGCACCGAGCACCTAAGCTGGGGCGCACGCTCCGACGTAGGCTTGGTGCGCGGTCACAACGAGGACTCGTTCCTGGTAAAGGCCCCGCTATTTGCCGTATGCGACGGCATGGGCGGCCATGCGGCAGGCGAGGTTGCCTCGGGCATAGCCGTGCGCACCATCGCCGAAAGCGCGCCCGAGCATGCCGACGAGATTCTGCTCGGCGCAGCCGTGGAGGCAGCGAACGCGGCGGTTTTGGAAGGCGCCCTCAACGGCGTGGGCAAGATGGGCATGGGCTGCACCGCAACCTGCGTCTACATCGAAGACAATCGCATGTCCATCGCGCACGTTGGCGATTCGCGCGTATACCTTTTGCACGACGGAACGCTCGTACGCATTACTCACGATCACAGCTACGTGGAAGAGCTCGTTGACGCCGGTGAGATAACCGCGGACGAGGCCCGCATACACCCCTCGCGCTCCATAATCACGCGCGCACTGGGGTCCGATCCCGACATGTACGCCGACCACTTTACCCTGGACGTGAGCACGGGCGATCGCATAATCCTTTGCTCCGACGGCCTTTCCAGCATGGTTTCCGACAAGGACATAGAGGAGCTGGCCATATCCAGCGTAACGCCGCAGGCCGCTGCCGACACGCTTGTTTCCGCCGCTCTTACCAACGGTGGCCACGATAATGTTACGGTTATTGTGGTGGATGTGGTGGAGGACGGCTTGGCCGAGGTCCATCGCAAAGAGCGCAACCGCAGCGTCCTCGCGTGGGTCATAATCGCCATCGTTGCGCTCCTGGGCATTACCTCCGTGCTCGGCGCGCTTATCCGTAACTCCTGGTACGTGTCGAACAACCAGGGGACGGTTGCCATTTGTCGTGGTGTTGCGGGAGACATACTGGGGCTCTCGCTGCACGAGGTCGTGGAGACCACCTCGGTTTCCACGAGCGACTTGCCCGAGGCCATCCAGCATCAGCTGGACGAGGGAATCAGCGTGGCCAACGAGGAAGAGGCGCGCCTTACCGTAGAGCGCTATCGCGACCAGATAAACACCGACAAAACCCGTGCGGCGGAGGCTGCCGCCGCAACGCAGGGCTCCGCTGGCGCCTCGCAGCAGGGCGAGCGACTGGAAGGCGCGGACGCCGAAAGCGGGGACGCCGCTCCCGACAGGGCTGCCACCACAAGCGAGCAGGCCGAAAAGCAGGCTCAGAACGCAGCCGCGCAGGACCAGGCAAACATTACGGGCGAGGCAGGTGATTAGAGTGGAGAGGTCATTGATGTCGCGTCGCACAACCGAGCTGCTCTTGCTTTGCGCCGGAGCCCTGCCCGTGGTGCTAATCTATGCCATGTACGTAATGAACATGAACGTGGAGCTTTCGGTTGGCACGCTCGCCGTTCCCATTGGCCTTTTTGCCGCCTTTGCGGTGGCGCATGTGGCAATACGCTTCCTTGCCCCAGGCGCCGACCCCGTCATACTTCCCATAACGTTCGTGCTCTCGGGCATAGGCATCGCCTTCGTCACGCGCCTTAAGCCCGAGCTTGCGGTTAACCAGGTAATGTGGCTGTTCGTGTCGATTGCCGCCATGGTGGGAACCCTCATCGTGGTGCGCAACATAGACAAGCTCCTGGAATACAAGTACACCTTGGGAATCGCCGGCATCGTGCTCTTGGTCATCCCCATGGTTTTTGGCACCGAGCATGGTGGCTCACGACTCTGGATAAGCATCGGCCCCTTCTCGTTCCAGCCAGGGGAGCTTGCCAAGGTCCTTATCATCCTGTTCCTTGCAGCGTACCTCTCCGAGAACCGCGAGCTTTTGTCTGCCTCCACCAAGAGCATTGGCCCCATTGCGCTTCCCGAACCCAAGATGCTCGCGCCCGTGTTTGCCATGTGGGGCGTGAGCCTTCTGGTGGTTATCTTCGAGCGCGACCTGGGCAGCGCCCTTTTGTTCTTCACGTTCTTGGTGGTTATGATCTATGTGGCCACGGGGCGCGTGAGCTATGTGATCGTGTCGCTGGTGCTACTGCTTGTGGGTGCCGTGCTGTGCTACTTCGCCTTCTCGCACGTGCGCAATCGCATGCAGATTTGGTTCGACCCATTTGAGCATCCCGACGGGGGCTATCAAATAATTCAGTCGCTCTACTCTCTGGCCGACGGCGACTTGGTGGGCACCGGAATCGGCAAGGGCTTGCCCACGCTCATACCCGTAGTCGAGTCCGACTTTATCTTCTCGGCCATTGGCGAGGAGATGGGGTTGCTGGGCGGTTCGGCCATCCTGCTCTTGTACATGATCCTTGCCGTGCGTGGCTTTGCAACCGCAGCCCGTGCCAAGTCGGACATGTCGGCGTTCACCGCCGTGGGCCTTACCACCGCCATTGCCTTCCAGGCGTTTCTTATTGTGGGCGGCTGCACGCGCCTATTGCCCCTCACGGGCGTGACGCTGCCCTTTATGAGCCAGGGCGGAAGCTCCCTCTTGGCCAGCTTCATTATTGTTGGCCTGCTTCTGCGCACGGGCGACGAGGCCACGGGTCGCGAGGCTCCCATAGCCAGCACCACCAGCGTAACCATGACAATACCTGGCATCGACAGCCAAAAGGTGGCCGCGGTTACCCATGGCACCAACGTGCGCGGTCGCTTTGGGCTCGATACGCCCGAGTCCGGCGTGCTTGGTCGCGTAGCCTTGGGCAAGCGCCTCACGGCACTCATTACCGTGTTTACGCTCATATTTGCCGTTACCATTACCAACCTCACCTTTGTGCAGGTGGTTCAGGCCCAAACTTACAAGCAGATGCCTGGCAACAACCACACCATCGCAAAGAGCGCCTTCGTGCAGCGCGGCGCGATTATTACCTCCGATGGACAGACGCTGGCCGAGAGCGTGCCACAAGACGACGGCACGTACCATCGCGTGTATCCCAACGGCAGCGTTGCCGCCCATACGGTGGGCTACGTGTCTACGCGCTTTGGCGCCACGGGCGTGGAGTCGCGGATGAACGACGCCTTACGCGGAGACTCCAACTACGCCAGCTGGCACAACGCGCTGTACTCGCTTGCCGGGGTGCAGACGCCGGGCGCTTCGGTGGTCCTTACCCTCAATTATCAGATGCAGCGCGCCGCCGAGGCAGCGCTGGAGGGACGCAGGGGTGCCATCGTTGTGCTCAACCCATCCACCGGAGCAGTTTTGGCAAAGGCTTCCAACCCCAGTTACGAGTTGGACAACGTGGCGGCAGTGCTGGAGGGCGGCGAGGACAGCTCGAGTCCTCTGGTAGACCGAACCACCCAGCTCTACACGCCTGGCTCCACCTTCAAGGTAGTCACCTTGGCTGCGGCGCTCGACACCAATACCGCCAAACTCGACACCGTCTACGACGCGCCGGCATCGTTAGACATCGGCGGCCAGCTGGTCTCTAACGACCACGACGCCGAGTACGGCCCAACCGAGCTGCACACCGCATTCGCGCTTTCTGCCAACACCGCGTTCGGACAGCTGGGCGTGCAACTTGGCGCCAACAACCTCGTGCGCTATGCCACGTCCTTTGGCTACAACAGCGATCTGGGGCAAGACTTTGCCTGCGCTACCTCACTCATGCCCGTCCCCAGCGAGATGACGGAGTGGGAGACGGCTTGGTCTGCCTGCGGTCAACCCGTAGGCGAGCACCCCAGCCCCGCCGGGCCGCAAACCACCGTTATGCAGAATGCCGTGGTTGCAGCCGCCATTGCAAACAAGGGCGTTGCCATGAATCCCTATGTGGTCGACCACGTGCTTTCGCCCGAAGGCGCAACGGTTGCCTCCACCAATCCCAAGTCGCTCGGCCAAGCCGTAAGCGTGCATACCGCCGAGCAGGTAGGCGATGCCATGCTGGAGGTCGTATCCTCCGGTACGGGCATAGAGGCGCAGGTGGACGGCTACCTCGTTGCCGGAAAAACAGGTACGGCCCAGGTTGGGTCCAATTCCATCAATTCGCTTTTCACGGGCTTTGCCCCTTACGATAACCCTACGCTCGCCATCTCCGTTTGTGTGGAGGGCAATGGCGAGGACGTACGAGGCCATGCATCCGCGGTGGCGGGTGAGGTGCTCACCCAATGCCTTAACGTGCAGGCGATGGGGGTTTCATGATGGAGCGAGGAACAATGCGTTGCCTTTGGCGCGTACGGGCATACGGAAGATGTGCGCACGAGTGGATTGCGCAGACGATAGGAGCAGTAGATGGCAGCTAGAACGTTAGGCGGACGCTACACCGTTCAAGACAAAATCGGCACGGGTGGAATGGCCATCGTGTACCGAGGGCTCGACGAGGTCCTCGGACGCACGGTAGGCATAAAAATAATGCTGCCTCAATACGCCAACGATCAGTCGTTTGCCGCGCGCTTCAAGCAGGAGGCCCAGGCTGCGGCTGCGTTGCAGAGCCCCTACATCGTTTCCGTATACGACTGGGGCAAGGATGGCAACACCTACTACATCGTTATGGAGTATCTGCGCGGTACCGACCTAAAGAGCGGCATTCGCAAGCATGGCGCTCTGGACTGTCGCAAGGTCGCGCAAATCGGCTCGCAGATCTCGCAGGCGCTTTCGGTCGCGCATCGCCACGACATCATTCACCGCGACATCAAGCCGCAGAATATCATGGTGCAGCCAGACGGCAACATCAAGGTAATGGACTTTGGCATTGCGCGCGCAAAGAACAGCCACCTCACTGCCGACAACAGCGTATTGGGCACGGCTCACTACGTTTCGCCCGAACAGACCCAAGGCAAGGACCTCGGGCCCACCACCGATATCTACTCGCTGGGTATCGTTATGTACGAGGCGGCTACCGGTCGCGTGCCGTTTGATGGCGACGACGCCATTTCCGTTGCCCTCAAGCAGGTGAACGAGCCTCCCATGCCGCCCAGCCAGATCAACCCCATGGTAGATTCCGCGCTAGAGGGCATCATCCTCAAGTGCATGCAAAAACGCCCCGAAGACCGCTTCCAAACGGCCGACGAGCTCTACCATGTGCTGCGCGACTATTTGGCCGGGCGCATGCAGTCGGTTATAGAGTCCACCTCTGTGGTGGCTCCCATGGCTGCCAACCGTATGGGCCAAACGGGCAATCTTCATGGCCGTACGCAAGGCGGCTTCCAGCAGCGCACGGGAACCGAGACTACCGGCCACTATCGCAAGAAGAGCGCAACCGAAGAGAACATGGATCGCAAGCACAAACGCAACGTAGCAATCGGCGTGGTGGTTTCGATCTTAGCCATCGCGGGCATTGCGTTTGCCGTGTTTATGATTTTGGGACGGCCCAAAACGCGTGTGGTGCCAAATCTGGTTGGACTCTCAAAAGACGACGCGATTACCCAAATCGAGCAATCGAATTACTTTAAAGTGGGCAACGTGAAGGAGGAGTACTCCAGCGACATTGCCGTGGGAAAGGTTTCCGACCAAGATCCCGACGAAGGCAACTCGGCCAAGCAGGGGTCTTCTATCAACCTCTGGATATCCAAAGGCCCCGCACCCGAGAAGTCGGTTACGGTGCCGGATCTTAGGGGCTTGTCGCCCACGGAAGCGGACGCCGCGCTCAGTCGCGTGGGCCTTATTGGCCAAGCAGGCGACTCGGTTAACTCCGATGACGTGGAGGTAGGCAAGATTGCCGCCCAAACACCCGCCAAAGACACCACCACCAAGGCCGGCAGCACCGTAACGTACCAGCTCTCTAAGGGTCCCGAGGCCGTGGAAGTGCCCAACGTGATTGGGTGGTCGCAGTCCAATGCGGTTGAGACGCTGCGTGAGGCTGGCTTTACCGTCGTGGTAAACAGCGAGGAGAACGACAGCGTGGACGCTGGCGTGGTGTTCTCCCAGTCCCTAACCGGCTCTGCCAACAAGGGCGCCGAGATCATACTCACGGTTTCCAGCGGCTCCAGCAAGGTTCAGGTACCAGGCGTCGTGGGTCTTACCGAGTCGGAAGCGAGCGCCGCACTTGGCAACGCAGGCTTTAACGTGGTAACCAGCTACGCACCAAGCGACGTTGTGAGCGCAGGATACGTGCTTTCGCAGTCCTCGTCAGGCACGGCCACGCGAGGCGCAACGGTGGAGATTCAAATTTCCACTGGCCCCGAGAAGCCCGTCGATCCCACCCCGAGCAGCAGCTCGAGTAGTTCGAGTAGTTCGAGCAGCAGTAGCAGCAGCGAAACTCCTGCTCCCGCCCATCCCGACGAGAGCGCTAACGCGGAGGTTTCGAACGGCTAGCAACCGGCAGCCAAAGACGAGTGGCCCCACAAGGCAAACACAAGGCGGGCCTGGCGTTCATGTAGCAGTGGGCGCCAGGCCCGCCATCATATGCCCAATATCCCCGCGCAGTATCCCCGCGTACGTGCAATCAAAAACAGCTCAGAGGCAAACGTAGCCTCTGAGCTGATATTATCTGGTGCCCCCGGGCCGATTCGAACGGCCGACACCCGCTTTAGGAGAGCGGTGCTCTATCCCCTGAGCTACGGAGGCGCATATGCTATTGTAGCACCAAGTGCCGGGCAATGATTTGAGGACAGCCGCCGAGTTTTGCGCCTATTTACGGCCGAACAGTCCTAGGACTTTGCCTTTGCCCTTGTCCTTCTTCTCGTCTTTTGCCGCGCCCTTGCTCATGGTGTTGATCAGGCGCTTCTCGGACATGGAGTGCACGTATTTGTCAACGTCCTTGCGCATGGGTCTAATAACGCGCCAATCGTAGATTATGCCCGCTATAACCACAACATATGCGGCTCCCATGGTAAAGAGCCCAAGGATGCCAAGCCACTCAGGCGCGCCTGGACCCAGATTGGTTACGTACATGTACAAGGCAATGGAGATCACCATAAGGATCACGCCAACGATGAGGAACTTCCACCACATCTTTCGGCCCTTTTGATACTCCTCACGCTCCCCCAGAATCTTTTGGGTCACGTTGTAGCGAAGGTCGTCGACCTCACGATCGTGCTTCCGCTCGGCTTTGATCTCCTCTTTTGACTTGTTTGCATTTGACTTTGACTTGCCGTTGGAAGAAACCACGCGCACGCCCTCGGCCTGCCTGCGAGAAGGCTTAGCCTTGGATGCAGATCGACGCGTATACTTTTGGGAGCTGGACGAGGCGTTCGCCTGGGGACTGTCTCCGTCGCGCTTTATGCGTCCAACAATGCCGTTATCGAGGGCGCCATTCTCGTCTACCTCTTGGCGCGCACCCTTTATGGTGTCCATTAATGACATGACGTTACTGCTCCTTAGCTGGTACAAACGCTTCGCCGGTAATAATTCTATAGGCCTCCTTATAGCGTTCGGAGGTACCCTCAACAATGCTTGTGGGCAAATGCGGCGGCTCGCCCACCATATCCCAATTGGAACGCAGCCAGTCGCGCACGAACTGCTTGTCGTAGCTGGGCTGGACCACGCCCGCCTCATAGTCTTGCGCTGGCCAAAAGCGACTGGAGTCCGGCGTGAGGCACTCGTCTATGAGCGTAAGGGCGCCGTCCACGAAGCCGAACTCAAACTTGGTGTCGGCGATTATGATGCCACGCGTTGCGGCATATTCGGCCGCCGCGTTGTAGATGTTCAGCGATGCGTCACGCAGCTGCGCCGCCACGTCGTCGCCCACAATTTGCGCACAGCGCTCGTACGAGATGTTTTCGTCGTGTTCGCCCAGTTCGGCCTTGGTAGAAGGCGTAAAGATCGCCTGGGGGATCTTACTCGCTTCCACAAGGCCCTCGGGCAACTTGATGCCGCACACCGTGCCATCCTGATCGTAGGTCTTCTTGCCCGAACCCGTAAGGTAGCCGCGCACGATTGCCTCTATGGGCACCGTCTGGGCCTTGCGCACGAGCATGGAGCGGCCGGCCAGATAGTCCGCGTACGGGGCGAACTCGTCTGGGTATTCCGAAGGATCCATGGTAAGCATGTGGTTTGGCATGAGGTCGCGAAACTTATTGAACCAAAACGCCGAGATGCGCGTAAGGATCTCTCCCTTATAGGGTATCTCGTCGGGAAGTATGAAGTCGTAGGCGCTCACGCGGTCGCTTGCAACCATTAGCAGACTGTCGCCGCAGTCGTAAATGTCGCGAACCTTGCCCTTGCTGTGGGGACGTGCCTCCATACGGGACATCTGCCACCCCTTTCCTGTGTGTATAGTGCGCAAAACATTGTAGATGATAACGGGGCAATGCGAAACCACAACGGCGCATGAAAAGCCCCCTTTTACCATTGAGTTACCTTCAACGCCAAAGGGGGCCGCTTCTATCGCGTTTTGCGATGCGTTACGGGAAGGTGCAGGGTAAACGTGGTACCCACACCCTCCTCGGAATCCACCGATATGGTTCCGTTATGCCGATCCACAATCTCTTTGGTAAGCGAGAGGCCCACGCCCAAGCCACCGGCCACGCGCTCGCGGCTGGCGTCCGAGCGCCAGAAGCGGCTAAACACGCGTGGTATGTCCTCTTTCGCTATGCCCATGCCCGTATCCTGCACCGACAAGAGCACGTTGCGTCTGTCGCGTGCAACGCGCACGGTTACGCTTCCGCCCTCTGCCGTATAGCGCATCGCGTTGCTTAGGAGGTTAACCATGGCCTCGCGAATAAGATCGGGATCGATCTCGGCATAGAATGCGTCGTGGCCCGTGTCGTTTTGCAAGGTGAGCTCGATGCCGTTGTCTTGGAAGAGCTGGCTATGGGCCACAACTAAGTTGCTTGCAAGCTCCACCACATCGCACTTCTCCAATTGGAACGGCGTCTTTCCGTTTTCCATGCGAGAGAGGCGCAGCATGGCGTCAACCAACCGGGAGAGCCTGCGCACCTCGGCACCCACCGTGGCCAGGTTGGTTTGGTCGGCAGGCAAAACACCGTCCTGCATGGCCTCCACCGTAGCCTGCATGGCCATGAGCGGCGTGCGCAGCTCGTGGGCAACGTCGCTGGTAAGCCTATGCTCCAGTTTGATGTCGCGCTCTAACGTGGTTGCCATGTCGTCTATGGTTTCGCCCAGACGGCCGATTTCGTCGGTGCCAGAGATTCCGGTACGGGCCGTAAGGTCGCCGTTGCGAATCTGAGAGGCCGTTGTGGTAATAACCTTAATGGGTTTGGCGAGGGCACGCGCCACGAATACGCCTATTATGCACGCAAAGATTACGGCCATGCTTGCGGCGGTAACGATGGCGCCGTAAGAACTCGTACGGAACAACGAGTCGCTTTGGGTAAGAAAGACGTCGGAGTTCATCGCCCAAAACGTAAGACTGCCCACCACCCTCGGGGAAGTTGTCCCATCCTCCAACACATCAACAATTTGGATGTCGGCCACTACCACAGAGTCCTTGCGCGGAGGGAGTATCACGTTTTTCGACTGCCTCCCCTGGCGACTCACAAGCAGACCACCCATGGTGTTGTCGTAGAGGACGTTGCCGTCGCTATCTATCAGGCGTATACCCACTTCCTTCATGGAACCCGAGGTGGCATCCACATAATCCAAAATGGAATCGGTCCAAGCGCCTTCGTCGGCATACTGCTGTGAAAGCGTATCGGCCATCTGCGTGGCCATGCGCTGCATGTTGTCGCGCGTGTAGGTTTGGAATTGCTGCTCCCACACAAAGGCAAGCACGATGGAGAGCACCACCGCTGTCATAACGGCGGTGAGCGCAAACGAAAGCGTCATGCGCGTGCTGTACTTAAGCGTGTTTCGCGGCTGGCGCTTTATGGTGTTGTACGACGATACGCTGGTATCCACGGCCTCGTCGCGCGAGCCATGGTTTACGTGAAAGGCCACGTCCTACTTGGCGCGAGCGCGCTTGGCCTTGTCGCCCTTGTCGGGAGACTCAAAGCGATAGCCTACGCCGTGCACCGTATAGAGCCAACGCGGATTACGCGGATCGTCACCCAGCTTTGCGCGCAGGTTCTTTACGTGGCTGTCGATGGTGCGCTCGTAGCCCTCGAAGTCGTAGCCCAAGACCTTTTCCACGAGCTCCATGCGCGTGTACACGCGACCCGGGAAGCGTGCGAGGGTGGTGAGCAGCTTGAACTCGGAAGCCGTAAGGTCGATTTCCTCGTCGCAGATGGTTACCTTGTGACCCGAGATGTCTATTACCAAATCGCCAAAGTCCAGAACCTCAAGTTGGGGCTCGCTCTCGGCATGGGCGCGACGCAACAGGGCGCGCACGCGTGCCACGAGCTCGCGCGGCGAGAAGGGCTTAATAAGGTAGTCGTCGGCACCAAGCTCCAGGCCTATGATGCGATCCTCAACCTCGCCTTTTGCCGTAAGCATAATAATGGGCACATTGGAAGTCTCGCGAATGGTGCGGCACACCCGCTCGCCCGAGAGCTTGGGAAGCATGAGGTCCAGAATCACGAGATCAAACGAGTGCTTCTCGAACTCTTCCACCGCACTCTGGCCATCGCCCACACCACGCACTATGTAGTTCTCGCGCTCAAGATATGCCGCGACTGCGTCGCGAATTGCCTTTTCGTCCTCAACCAGCAGGATGCGCTTCTCGTCTGCCGCCATAATAGTCTCCTTTGCCACAAAGCTGCCATGTTTATGGTACCTCTTAAGTGTACCCCAAAAGTGAGGAAGCCTTTCCGATACTGGGCTTCCGTTCGTGGAAGGTAGCTG
>JAFWKQ010000124.1 GCA_017545665.1 Atopobiaceae bacterium | reverse complement strand
CTCTTCCATGGGTACCTCACTACAGATTGTTGAATGCTCATATTGTACCAGCCGTAGAGAATAAGTGCCCCCCAACGGCAGACAACACTCTTACCGCTGAGGGGTGTTTTTAAAAAGACGCTTTGGGAATTGCGTTGGGTTACTAAAGTTTCCAGCCTGCTGCCGCACTGTCGTTAAACATGTTTGAGTAGTAGAGAACCTTAACGGTTCCGTCCTCAAAGTAGATGTTGCCGGTAACGCTGCCGCCAGCCGAAAGCTTGCCCGAATTGAGCTCGTCCTTGGCGTCCATGTAGAACGTGGTGGAACGCTGGGCGCCGTTTGCATCCTCGCCCTTCCAGTCATAGGGATTGAAGCTCTGGGAGTCTTTGCCGTCGTTCTTGTAGGTAACGTTTACGCCCACGATCTTCTTGTCGCCGTAGGTGGCTATGTTGGGCTCAACGCTGTTGACCGTTACCGAAAGGCCATTGTCGAGGGCTACCGTCTCGCCAACGGCAAGATTGGAGTAGTCCTTCGCGGGCTCTTTGGGCTTTTCCTCATTTTTCGGTGCCTCGCTTGAGGACGAGGACGAAGCGCTGCTGCTGGTCGCCTCGCTTGACGAAGAGGCCGCCACGGGCTTGGATCCTTCCGTAACCTTGTTGAGCGCCGCGCTGTAGGCGCTTTGCGTTACTAACACGATGACTATGGACACCACGGCCAAAACTACGCCGGCAATGGAAAGGCCCTTGGCGGTGTGATGACCTCGCAGTGCGCCTACCAGCGCAATGATTGCCAAAACGCCCCCTACCAGCGCAATAAAGAACGACAGGTTGTTGATGATTGGCAAGAATGAAGTAACGGCAGCAATAATGCCAAGCACAAGGCCTGCTATGGCAAGTCCGGAGCTTTGCTTTGGGGTGGTCTGTTGGTCCATGGTTCCTCCTTCTATGCGGTGAGCTAACGCTGCTCACATAATGCGAAAACCACGACGGGAATTCATTAGCTGCCAGCTAAGATTCGGCGGCTTTGACGGCTTGGCGTTGGGGACTCGCGCTTGCGCATGGGGTGGTGGCTGTGCGACCGGGATGGACGACTCGGACAACATGGGCTTGCTGGCTTTTCTCGCCGTGAGGTTTTCTTGCCCTCGCGGCGAGAAAAGCCAGCAAGCGCCTCCTCACGGCGGCTGATTCCAGCAAGCCGGCTCTCATTACGCGCTAAAACCTGCGCAATCGTGTTAACAGAACGTGATGGTCGGCTTAAATCGGTGTTTTGGCCTTGCGAAGAACTTATACTGTGTGGGCAAAACTACGAACTGTTTGGGGGTTCCATGGGTGCCTTCTTTGGTGCGGCATCACGTCGTGATGTGACCTTGGACGTATTTTTTGGTGTTGACTACCATTCTCATTTGGGTACGCGTCGCGCTGGCATGGTCATGCGCGATGGCAACGGTCGATTTGAGCGAGAAATACACTCTATTGAGAACACGCCTTTTCGCACAAAGTTTGAGCGCGACCTGTCCACGTTCCACGGCTGCACGGGAATGGGTTGCATTAGCGACCTAGATCCGCAGCCACTGCTGGTACGGTCTCACCTGGGTGTGTTTGCAATTGCTACCGTTGGCTGTATTGCGAATGCGAATGAAATCATCGGAAAGTTCACGGGCGTTGGCCACCAGTTTTTGGCCATGAGTTCAGGCGATGTGAACGCCACCGAGTTGGTGGCTGCACTCATAAATACTCAGCCTACGCTTCTTGAAGGCATACAATATGCCCAGGAGATAATCGAGGGGTCACTTACCTTGCTGGTGATGCAGCAAGACGGGTCGCTCATTGCGGCGCGCGATCGCATGGGTCGCCTGCCTGTGCTCATAGGTAGGGACGATGATGGGTATTGCGTGACCTTCGAGAGCTTTGCCTATGGCAAATTGGGCTATGTGGATGAGCATGAGCTTGGCTCGGGAGAGATCGTGCGCATTTACGCCGACGGCTACGAAACCCTGGTGCCCGCGCAGCCACAAATGCGGATTTGCGCCTTCCTTTGGGTGTACTACGGCTATCCCAACTCGAATTACGAGGGACAAAACGTTGAGGTTATGCGATATCGCAACGGTGCCATTATGGCTGCGGCCGATCGAGAGGCAGGTCTCCTGCCTGACGTAGACTATGTGGCGGGCGTGCCCGATTCCGGCTTGCCGCATGGTATGGGCTATGCGTCGGAGTCTGGCAAGCCCTTTGCGCGGCCGTTCGTTAAATACACGCCCACGTGGCCGCGTAACTTTATGCCTGCAAATCAGGAAGTTCGAAATCGCGTGGCAAAGATGAAGCAAATCCCCGTGCCCGAACTTATTGCGGGTAAACGCCTGCTCTTCGTGGACGACTCCATCGTGCGTGGTACACAGTTGCGTGAGACGGTCGATTTTCTGTATGGCGCGGGAGCGGGCGAGGTACATATGCGCTCAGCGTGCCCGCCCATCATGTTTGGCTGCAAGTACCTCAGTTTTTCGAGGTCAAACTCCGATTACGAGCTCATCGCGCGTCGTAAGATACGCGAGATGGAAGGCGACGAGGGCGAGCAGCACATTGCCGAGTATGCCGATGGCCGCTCCGAGCGCGGTAAGTGCCTGTTGCGTTCCATATGCGAGGAAATGGGCTTCGATTCGCTGGGATTCCAGTCGTTGGACGGCATGCTGGAGGCTATTGGCATCGATCGCAAGCTCGTGTGTACCTACTGCTGGACTGGCAGGGAGTAGGATTCTGGCCGCATCGTTTCGACGTATTCAGAAACCTGTATGGATAATGGGAAATGAATCGGGTCTCGCGAGCAGCCAACTGGGAAAACTCAATTTTGAACAAGTTCATTTCCCATTAGATAAAATACGTAATGGGAAATGAACGCGGGCCATTTTGACGAATCCAGGGCTTTTGCGTTTTTGAACCGATTCATTTCCCATTAAAATATAATAATAAAGGATATAAAGGGACTACAGGATCGAGTGATGTAAGAGAGACGCCTTCGCACGCCCATCGCATGCCCAATATGTGGGTATAACGACGAGTAAGGTATGCATATTGGTAATATTTAGGCGAGCTCTTGGATGTGCTCTAGCGAAAACTCCGTTAATCCAGCCAGCGGGGGAGCTCAAAGCTCACGATACGCGCGCACGTGGCGGCGCGATCCAGCGATAGCAGCGCGCTGGCCACAAAGCCATCCTCGTGCGGACGTAGCACGAGGGCTTGGGTTGTCTTGGCTGGCCATTCAATAGGTGCCAGCAAGCGAACCTCGTCGGTGAGCGGGTCGTAAGCTGGCGTGGCAAGCCTGTAGTCGCGCCGGATACGGCGCAAAGCAACGTCAATAGCGGCTATAACGCCCTCGCCATGGGCACGTATGAGAGCTTTGCTCACCGTAACGTCCCCTTCGGATGAAATCGTTATATCGCGCAAACTCGCAACGTAAGTGGCGGGCTGCGGCATCTCGTTATCCGTTTTGATGTCGTCCACCGCAATAAAGTCGTCGAACTTCCATGCAATGTCGCCTTCATGTGCGCTGAAGCTCATAAAGATGCCATGGCCCTCGGCATCCAAAAGACCGGTGTCAAAGATGGCGTGCGTGCCGTTTTCGTACGTTAAGATCTTGTGCTCACAGCGTAGGCGGTGGAAGGTGATGCACAGGTAATCTCGCAGCTCATCTGCAGTAAGGGGAAGCTCGGCGCCAGAGAGAGAGGTCGCGAGTTTTTGAGCGAGGTCGCCCCAGGGACCCAAGATGCCAAATTGCGCGAGCTCTCGCATGACCTCGCTGCTCGCCTGCGCGGGCCCCTCAAACCCTGCGTCGTCTACGCGATCGATTGCAGTTACGACCCATCGCTTGCCGGTGGCGTTGGCACCGGTGCGGTTCATCGACACGCGTACGGGTTCGCCATCGGGTGTGGCGAGGTACCGAAGCGAAAAGGTGACGGTGCCATTTTGCTGGGTGTATTCATGGGTCGAGCGAGCGACGCGCCAGTCCTCGTCCAGTATGGCAATTGGGTCTTGGTCGAGCGGAAGCATTTGATAGAGGGCATTGAGCTCGTCGTTGCGGACGAGCACTTGCGTGCCAAAGTCCTGCGGGAGCTTGGCCTGCGTGGTGGGGGAGGGTGCAACGGCAGGTTCTGCTGCGGCCATGGGCTCCGCCGGAGGTTTGGGCTCGAACTCGGGCTCGGGCGCCGCCGCGGGCTCAGGCGCCATTGCCGGCTCGGGCGCCGCCGTGGGTTCGCTCCCAGCATCCCGTTGGGGCTCCGCTGCAAAACCATCCTTATTCGCGAGTTCAGGATCGATTGTGGACTCAGGCTCCGTTGAGGCTACTGGCTCTGTCGCGGACGCATCGTCCTGCCCGGGCTTCGCTTTGGGCTCGGGCCCAGCCACCGACTCTGTTTCGGCGTTGCTTTTGCCATCCATCTCATCTTGCGGCTTTGGTCGTCCTTTGGGCCGAGGACGCACGGGCTTGGGGTCTCGCTTGGCCTTTTTGCGTTTCCATGAGCGCAGACCGCCCTTGTCCGGTGGCGCCGAATCATCCTTCTTTGCTCGTTCGAGGATCGCATCCCATTCTGGTTGCGCAATAACGGTCGCATACACGCGACCCTTTTTGAACACCGTTAGGCGCACAAAAACACTCAGCTGCTCCAACAGCTCACGCACATCGGCGCAACCCAAATCGGAAGGCCAAATGTCGTCGGCAGCAAGCGCCTCTTCTACACGCGCGAGCATTACTTGCCGACCAACCCCCACCTCTTTTGAAAAGAGACGATATAGATACAGTTGGTTTCCCAGAGGAATCGTGGCCATGGGACATCCTTTCGCTTTTACCATTTGAGTATATCCGACGGCGATGCGCAATTACGGGTGTCCTGCAAATCGGCATCCTTTGAGCTACGGTGCTCTTTGCGGATGGTAGAACGCGGCCGCAGTCGGTTGTTGCGAATTCCCATACGAGGATCTTCAGTTGCCCATCCATCAAGGTTTTGTGGCAAAATGGTAGGTCATACTACCAGGTGCGTTTCGAAAGGCGCGTACCTGCATACGTACCATCAACGCAGTGCTAACGAACCACAAAGGACCCATTATGGCTAAGCGAAACAAGCACTCTGGCGCGCATTTTGCGCAGCCGCCCGCGCACTCCGGAAACGCCCCCGCCAAAGGGGACCCCGCGCCGAACGACCAACCCGAAGCACGGCAACGCGTTGGCTTTACCCCGCAATCACAACCACACCAGCATGAGCCCATGCGTCGCAAACGCTCCAAGGCGCCGATCGTCATCATTCTATTCGTGCTTCTTGCCGCTTTGGGTGTGGGCGGATTTATGTTCTGGCGCCATCGTCCCGTGTCCATTACCGTGGACGGCCAGCAGCGAACGGTTATGCGTCAAACTACCTACGGTCAACTGTTTGCCAGCGAGTCCGTTGACGTAACGCCGGGCAACCTGGTTTCGGTTTCCGGCAACGTGCTGGAAGAGGGCAAAGGCAATGCGTACACCGCAACGGTAAACGGCGTGCCACTTTCGTTTGACGAGCTCAACAACGCGCCCATCTGGGGTGGTGAGAAGATCGAGTTCGGCAATGGCGACAATGTGCTTGAGCCACATACGTCCGAGGTCGTGGATCTTCCGCCCAAGCTCGAGTATCGCGTGGCTCCCGGTACGGACGAGAAGGGCTACATGGTTCAGCAGGGAACCGTTCAGTATGTAACGCAGTGGGGCAAGGCAGGCAAGCACGAGGTCCTGCACGGCCAGACCACTGGCGAGACCGGTCAGGGCAAGGTGTTGGAAGAGGCGCAAAACGTCGTCGTGGTTGCCCAGAACATTCATCCCGACGGCGACAAAAAACTCGTGGCACTCACCTTTGACGATGGTCCTTCGTACTACACGTTCGACTACCTGCGGATTCTTTCCGAAAACGACGCGAAGGCCTCTTTCTGCGCAATTGGGGAGCAGCTGGCGGACGGCGGACCCGTAGTTGCGCAAACCCACGAGGCTGGCCATCAGATCCTCTCGCACTCGTGGTCTCATCAGCAGTTGACGACCCTGGACGAGCAGCAGATTGCCCACGAGCTGGGCGACACGGCTGTCGAGCTGGAGAAATGGGCCGGCGGACCGGTGCGCTTTATCCGCCCGCCCTACGGCGATTTGGACGAGCAGGTATGGCTCAAGTCGCATGGCGTCATAAATGCGTCTGTGTTCTGGACGCACGACTCCTTGGACTGGGAGAAGCCCGGCGTGGACGCGATCGTAAGCAATTGCACGAAGTTCATGAAGCCAGGTAGCGTAATCCTCATGCACGATGGTGGCGGTGATCGCAGCCAAGACGTGGAAGCGCTTCCGCGCATCATAAAGGCATGGAAGGATGCGGGATACACCTTTGTGACCATAGAGGAGCTCATGGCCTCCGATAGCAGCATAGACCTAAGCGTCGTAAAGGCGGGCGCCATGCCGGCCGATGCGGCATGGCCCACCGAGGTGGCGCCCGCTAGCAAAGGCTAGCCATACGAAGGCACGGGCGGCAACGAGGCCAAGCATGGGGAAATTTCTCTTTGCTGCGCTGCGGACGCTCCAAAACGCCAAATCGAGTACCATACTAAGAACGCGTTTCGCTAGGAGAGGAACCTATGGATAAGATCATTACGTTTGGCATCCCCTGCTATAACTCGGCGGACTATATGGACAAGTGCGTGGAGTCCGTCCTTGAGGGGGCCAATTACGCTGAGGACATCGAAATCGTTATTGTGGACGACGGCTCGTTTAAGGACGACACCCCAGCCAAGGCTGACGAGTGGGCTGCCAAGCATCCCAGCATCATAAAGGCGATTCATCAGGAGAACGGCGGCCATGGCACTGCGGTGCTTACAGGTCTCTCCAATGCGAGTGGTACGTTCTACAAGGTTGTGGATTCCGACGACTGGCTGGATGCCGATGCTCTTGCCGCGCTACTAAACAAGATCCGCGAAACCGAGGCCGCCCATGCCGACGTAGACCTCTTCATAACCAACTATGTGTACGAGCACTCGGAGGACAACACCCGAAACGTCGTTGACTACAAGCACGTGTTGCCCGAGGGCGTCGTGTTTGGATGGGACGAGATCGGCCACTTCAACATTACGCAGAACCTGCTCATGCATGCGCTGTGCTATCGCACGTCCGTGCTGCGAGACGAAGGCGTTCCGCTGCCGGCACACACGTTCTATGTAGACAATATCTATGCGTGGGTGCCGCTGCCGCGCTGCAAGCGCATGTGCTACCTCAACGTGGATATGTATCGCTACTTCATTGGCCGTGAGGATCAGTCTGTAAACGAAAAAGTCATGGCGAATCGCATAGACCAGCAGGTTCTCATAACGCGCATCATGATGAAGTCCTACCACCTGTACGACGACATCAAGGTCGTGCAGCTGCGAAGTTACATGGTTAACTATTTCCTGATTATGATGGCGATATGCACGGTCTTCTCCAAGCTTTCGGAGCGACCCGATGCCATGGACGAGTTGGAAAAGCTCTGGCAGGACCTACACGACTACGACAGGCGCATGTGGCGCCGTTGCCGTTTGGGCCTTATTGGGCAGGCAACCAACCTGCCGGGCAAGTTGGGTAGCACGATTACGATTGGCCTGTATCGCCTGGCCGACAAGCTCGTGAAGTTCAACTAACGCGTGCGACCCAACTTAGGGACAGGCCCCAAGTTGGGGATTTGCGCAGGCGCGTCTTACCCGTCAGCCTGGCGGTTGCGGTGTCTGTTGCGCAGGTTGGTAACGGCTCCTCCCATGCCGTGTGGAACGTAGCCGTCGGCAAACAGGTCCTCGGGAAAGTAATCCACTAGGCTCAGCGACGCCGTTTGTACGGGCGATTCGGGCACACACGTCGGCGTTGCCCACACCGAAAGCACCTTGGCGCCCTGAGCTACCAAGCGTTTTTCGTATTCGCTGGTGGGCTCATGGGGCCTAAGGCGCCTCTCGTCGTCGCTCGACCAAACAATGTCGTAGCCTGCCAAGTCAAACTGCGTAAGCGCAAAGTCACGCAGTGGCTGGCTGTCGGTTCGCAAGCGGACGGTGCCAGTGGGGGCGAGCACTCGTGCGTATTCCACGAGCCTGTCTAGGATTACCAGACGCTTGCGTGCGTCCTTCTTTCGTGGGTAGGGCGTGGGGAAGTTAAGGTGAATGCAAGATACCTCGCCCGGGCCAAATACGTGCGACACGTCTGACCCCTTGCCAGGTGCCACAACCGCGTTGCGCAACCCGGCTTCCGTAATGTGCTGGGCCGCATAGGCTATGCACAGAGGTTCGGCATCCATGGCCACATACAGCACGTTCGGTTTGTCCGCCGCTGCCTGAACCACAAAGGCGCCCTTGCCGCAGCCAAGGTCCAGGCGCACTTCGTCGAAGCCAGTCTTGACGGAATCGAGCGTCAGGGGCCAGCATGCCTGTGCCCACCGTCCCGCGTAGCTACGGGGCTCCAGCTCAATAACGTCCGAGAACTTCTCAATGCGCTCCTCGAGCACGAAGTTCTTTGGAAGTCGCGCATGCATTCCGTGCATATTGTTCCTCTCTGCCAAATTTGCGCTGGCTGCCCAAAGGCTTTTCCGCATGCCGTTATGTAGGCATGCAAGCACACCGACATAGGTATACTAATAGCATGTGTACCGTTCCACAATCGAAGGCGAGAAGCGCGTGGGTGCGTTGGCGAGGGGCCGAAAGGCCTTAATCAAGGCAATCAACAACTATCGCACGGACCTATGGTTTCGCGCGGAGGCCGCGGTGCACATGTCTACGGGCGTAAACCTCACTTACTCCTTGTATCAGGCCCTCATTGGCCTAACACGCAAATCCGCATGGTTTGAGGCGTTGGCGGTTTACTACATCCTGCTTACCATTACGCGCGTGCTCATCCTGCATTACGTTCGTCACGAGGCCGAGGATGGCCGAGAAGAGCTGCGTCGGTATCGCCGAATCGGCTGGCTCATGTTCATCATTACGTTCTTCGTGCTCATAATGGGCCTTATTGTGAACAACGGAAGCAGCGACCCGAACGAGTATCCGGGGCACATGGTATTCGTCGTGGGGGCGTTTACGTTCTACACGCTCATAAACTCCGTGCGCAACCTCTGGAACTACCGCAAGCTGGAGAGCCCGCTTATCTCGGCGAGCAAATCAGTAAACCTCGCCGCCTCGCTCGTTTCGCTGTATGCGTTCCAAACAGCGGTGTTTGCGCAGTTTAGACCCTATATCGACAAGTCTCTTATCACGCTGCTCAATGTGGTTACGGCGGGTGCTGCGGCCATTGTGGTGTGCTACATAAGCATGCACATCATCGTGCGCGCAACACGGGCGCTCAGGGGCAAGGAAGACCTCTACATTGTGGTGGATGAGAAGAAGACGAATTACCAAAAGGAGTTTCGCAGCGACGTGAGCGATTGGATTGCCTCGGTGGGTGACTTGGATTTGCCCGACTGGGCTCGTGAGATGTCGGACTATAGCGACAGGTTCAACAACAAGGAATGACGCGGAGTGCTTTTGTTGGGCTGGTTTTGTCGTGACGCCGGCATGAACGGCGAATAACCGAATCTTTAATATGGTGGACAATCGGCTGTATTTTGTCGGCGAACGGCGCTATACTAGAACTACGGCATCGATTTAAGGAGATTGTCCGATGCATAACGACCTTACGGCCGTAACGAGCCAGATGCGTGCGCACATAGTGGAGATGCTTGCCGCCGCAGGCTCCGGCCACCCGGGCGGGTCGCTCTCGGCCACCGAGATCATCGCCTCGCTCTACTTCAAGCACATGCGGGTGGATCCCGCCAGGCCCGACTGGCCCGAGCGCGACAGGTTCGTGCTGGGCAAGGGCCACGCCGCCCCCGCGCTCTACGCCGCGCTTGCCATGCGCGGGTTCTTCCCCGAGGACGAGCTCGTCACCCTGCGCAAGCTTGGCTCCCGGCTGCAGGGCCATCCCTGCCGCACCGACACCCCGGGCGTCGACATGAGCACCGGCTCGCTCGGCCAGGGGCTCTCGGTTGCCAACGGCATGGCGCTCGCGGGCCGACTCGACGGCCTCGACTACTGGGTGTACTGCGTGATGGGCGACGGCGAGATCCAGGAGGGTCAGGTGTGGGAGGCCGCGATGAGCGCCGCCCACTACAAGCTCGACCACGTGATCGCCTTCGTGGACCACAACGGGCTGCAGATAGACGGTGCGAACGACCAGGTTATGGGCGTGGAGCCCATCGACGACAAGTTCGCCGCCTTCGGCTGGCACACGCAGCGCATCGACGGCCACGACCTGGCCGCCATCGACGCCGCCATAGCGGCCGCCAAGGCAGAGCACGGGCGTCCCTCGGTTATCGTGTGCGACACGGTGAAGGGCAGGGGCGTCTCGTTCATGGAGAACGTCGTGGACTGGCATGGCGTGGCGCCCGACGCCGCGCAGGCAGAGGTCGCGCTGGCCGAGATCCGGGCGGGCGCGCCGGAGGGAGGCAGGCGATGAACTCGGCCACCAGAGAGGCATACGGCGCCGCGCTCGCGGAGCTCGGCAGGACGAACCCGGACGTGGTGGCGCTCGACGCCGACCTGGCCGGCTCCACGAAGTCGGCCACCTTCGGCAACGCGTTCCCCGAGCGGTTCTTCGACATGGGCATAGCCGAGGCCGACATGATAGGCACCGCCGCGGGCCTGGCGACCTGCGGCAAGGTACCGTTCGCGTCGTCGTTCTCGGTGTTCGCCACCGGGCGCGCGTTCGAGCAGATACGCAACTCCGTGTGCAACGCGGACCTCAACGTAAAGGTGGTGGGCAGCCACGCCGGCCCCAGCTGCGGCGCCGACGGCAGCTCACACCAGGCGGTGGAGGACATCGCCATCATGCGCTCGCTGCCGCGCATGACCGTGGTCGTGCCGGCGGACGACGTGGAGGCCTACGCCGCCACGATCGCGCTCGCCGAGCACGAGGGGCCGGCGTACCTGCGTGTGGCGCGCCTGGCGAGCCCGACCGTGCACGACGAGGGCTACCGGTTCGAGCTGGGGAAGGCCGACCTGCTGCGCGACGGCGACGACGTCACCATCGTGGCCTGCGGCATGATGGTTGGCCGCGCGCTGGAGGCGGCGGAGGCGCTGGCTGCCGAGGGAATCGGGGCCCAGGTGCTCAACATGGCCACCGTCAAGCCGCTCGACGCGGACGCGCTCGAGGCGTGCGCGCGCAAGACCGGCCGCGTCGTCACCGTGGAGGAGGGCTCCGTGGTGGGGGGGCTCGGCACGGCCTGCTGCGAGGCGCTCTCGGAGCGATGCCCCGTGCCGGTGCGCCGCATCGGCATGCCCGACTGCTTTGGCACCTCGGGCGAGGGCAACGAGCTTCTGGACTACTTCGGGCTCAGCGCGAGCCATATCTGCGAGGTTGCGCGCGAACTCTGCAAATAAAAGCTGACAAGGGGACAGGTCACTTGTCAGCTTTTGTCTGCGAACCATGACAAGGGGACAGGTCACTTGTCAGCTTTTGTCTGCGAACCATGACAAGGGGACAGGTCACTTGTCAGCTTTTGTCTGCG
>JAFWKQ010000123.1 GCA_017545665.1 Atopobiaceae bacterium | reverse complement strand
GCTGCAGGGCTACACCATCAACGGCGCCAGGCAGCTGGGCGTGGAGGACAAGAAGGGCTCCATCGAGGCCGGCAAGGACGCCGACTTCCTGGTGTTCGACAACGACCTGCTCACGGCGGAGCACGAGGGCTTCAGCTACAACAAGCCTGCCGAGGTTTACTTCGGTGGCGTGAAGGTAAACTGACGAGATTCCCCTTAGGTATTCGAAAGTGTGATCGAATGATTTCAAGAGTCCATAGGCACAGAACCGCCAAGCTGTTCTCCTCAAGACGCGGACGCCTTGATGAACGCGTTAAGCGAGACTACATCAGGAACGGGGTCGTGTCGATTCCCTGCCGCATCTCGGACTACGGTGATGTAATCAGTTCGTACAGCGTCGAGAACCTAGAGACCCTAAATCCTGATTTCACTGATTATGTGAAGGAGGTCGCCGAGGTGACGCCCGACGACCTCCCGATTGTCCTGAACGTGGTCGGAGGCGGTCTGACGCAAGCACAGCAGAAGACTATCGAGGAGACCATCCTGGATGACTTCGCTTACGATCTGGGCGTGGTGGAGAAGGAGGAGCGCCGGCATACATGGATATTCTGGTCTATGCTCGTGATATTGGTCGTAATGGGAATAGTGATAGAGCTTGTAGGCGAAGAGGTAGGTATACCGCGCGAATTTTTGTACGTCGTGTTCTGGTTTGCGGGCGATACGCTGGTCGAATACGTCCTCCTTACCGGACATGACCTGCGTCAGGACAGAAAGCTGGCCGGACGACTCGCGAGCATGAAGGTCGTGTTCTCCGAAACCTATGAGGACGCAGCGTACACGCAAGATGAAGTCGATAGCCTGCATTCTGAGATACAGGATGACATTCGTGGAACCATCCCCGAGGAGTGCTGAATATGAGGCTTACAAGAGAGCAAATCGTCCAGGTGGCGGTGATGCTGCTTGGATGCCTGCTGGCGGAGCTGAACTACACGCTGCTCGCTCCGGCGTTGCCCATCATCATGGGCGATATGAGCGTAGGAGAAACAGACGCACAATGGCTCATGTCGGTCTACGCGCTCGTGGAGGCAGTCGTCATTCCCCTTAACGCGTTCTTCCTTGGCAGATTTTCCACGCGCAAGCTCTTTGTGGGCTCGTTCGTCCTGTTTGCGGTGGGCTCAGCCGTCATTGCAGTAGGGCCGAGCTTTGTATGGCTCATAGCTGGGCGTGTCGTACAGGCGTTTGCGACGGGCGTGGTCATAACGATGTCGACCACGCTCGTTCTGCTCATCGTGCCGCGCGAGGCCCGAGGCAGGATGATGGGATTGCTCGGTTTGGTAATAAGCTTCGCCCCCGCAATAGGGGCACCTCTTTCTGGAGGCCTTGTCGATATTGTGGGATGGCGCACGCTACTCGTGGGCGTTGCCGTGTTTGCCGTCATTATTGCCATCGCTGGAGCGGCGTGTCTGCGCAACCATGAGGGATTCGAGCGCACGGACTTCGACGTTCCCTCCGTCGTGCTGTCGACGCTGGGCATGGTCGGCTTCTTGTATGGGGTGTCCACGGTAACCGAAACGAACACGCCTTGGGTGTCGGTACTGATCATGGCGGCGGGAGCCGCCCTCATTGCCATATTCGTCGCTCGGCAGGCGAGACTCGAGTCTCCCATGCTGCGCGTCGAGACGTTCCGCACGCCTCAGTTCCGCAATGCCGTGATCTTGTGCTGCCTGATGGAGGCCGCATTGCTGTCCATAGACGTGCTCTTGCCCCTGTTGCTAGAGAACTCGCTCGGCGTCAGCCCCACGGTGACGGGTTTTGCCATGATGCCTGCGGCAATTGGCGGCGGGATTGCCGGCATCGTGTCGGGTCGGCTGTTCGACCGTTATGGCGTGCGCAAGGTCGCGGTGCCAGGCATGCTTGTAGTGCTCGGCTCTGCGGTGAGTCTTTGCTTCGTGGGACTCAATACCTCGGTCGTGCTTATTGCTGTGCTCTACCTGGTGGAATCGCTCGGCTGGCAGATGGTATCGACGCCGACGAACACCTGGGGCCTCAACTCGCTTTCCAACGATGTCATGCAGCACGGCACGGCGATGCTCGATACGCTCATGCAGGTCGGCGCAGCGTTCGGCACGGCGACCATCGTTAGCCTCACCGCGCTCGCACCCGGAATCGACGGCTATCGGTTTGGCTTTATTGGCTGCACGGCCTTGCTCGCGATCGTTGCCGTCATGGTCTTCGCTCGCGTCCGCGACGAGTAGCGGTCTGGAACGCATTCCTGTCTCGTCTACTCCTGCCAATCCGGTACGTCGTATGGGCCGCCGCCTGCCAGCCGCATACGCAAGCGAGGCCATGCATTTTGCATGGCCTCGCTTGCGTATGGAGAGCCGTCTGCTTATTTTCTTACCCTCGCATGCACATCCTGCACATAAAGGTAAGCCCACGCAGAACCCGCACGGACCCGACTCGTAGACGAACCTCAGCGGCTCGGTCGCCCACTTGGCCCAATCGACGATCAGCTCCGCGGACGGGCAGTCCGCGAGCCTGCCGCCCCTCGTCTCGCCAGTCGCGAGGTCAAGCGCCGCGAGCGTCACCGACCTCGCGTGCTGGTCCAGCGCTATCGTGGTTGCGTGCTCGGATCTCAAGGTATACTCTTGCATCGAAGGCCCCTTTCCCTGTTTGCGGTAGGTTCGTCCGCTTTTGCATGGCAGCAGGCGTAACGCCACCGAGCCCGCGGAGTAACAGGTCAGGGGCTTTGTTCTGGGCGAACGTCAACCGCTTGGGTGCGGGACATATCGTCTACGACGCTGCTCGATCGCGGCTTCCTTCCAGCAAGAATGCGCTGCATAACGTTGCCAAACAGGGCGGCGAGCACCTGCTGGAAAGGCGTTGCGATAATCGCGGGAAACATGACCTCGGGGCCAAAGTACTGTGCCGCCAGCACGGCTCCTGCGGTTACGTTGCGAACGCCGCAGGAAAAGGAGATCGCCACGAAGCGCCCCTCGTTACCCTTGCTCAGCATTCGCGCCAACGCCATGCCAACCAAAAAGCTGCCCACCGCAAGGTCCAGCATGAGCGCCATGATGCCAACGAGCCTTGGCGTGAGGTGGCGCAGGGGCTCCGCGATGCCCGTGGCATTGGTTGCCACGATGATTGGCAGCAGCAGGCGCGATAGGGGCGTGGTCGCCGGCGCGAGCGTCCGCTGCGCCCAGCCGTGGGAGACTTCGTTGAGCACGGTGGCCAAGAGGGCGGGGATGGCCACCATGTAGGCCATGTTGCCCATCATCCCGAGCGTGTCTATTTGCACGGTGGCCCCCACCAGCGCCTTAAGGGTAAGGGGGATGGTGAAGGGCGACACGGGCGTGGAGACGAGCAACGTCGCGAGGCCCAATGCCAGCTCACCCGAAAACATGCCGATCCACATGATAGTGGAGGCACCAATGGGTACGGTGTATTCCAAAACGACGCCCGCCACGGTGGCCGAGCCCGCGCCGAAGATGAGGCTTGCTATGCCGAAGACCACCAGAGGCATAAGCAGATGGACGACCAAGAGGGTGATGACGATGGGCCAAGGCCTGCGTACGGCCACGCGCATGGCGGCGAGGTCGTTGGAGAGCGAGTTCTGAAACGTCATGATGGCAAAGAAGGTGGGGATGAGCGGCTTTATGGGCAGAAGCGTCTGTGGGAAGAGCACTCCCACAACAACGTCTGCGGGCACGATAACCATGAGGTGCGCGCCAATAAACGTGCCGATTCGCTGCCAAAGACTTGCCAATGCGACTCCCTCTCTACCGAACGTCAAATGTTCCCAGATAGCGGAAGACAAATGCCTGGTTGCCCTTCACCAGCGCATCGTAGGCGTCAAAGCCCAAGTTTGCGCATTCCACCAGGTAGGTGTATTCGCCCAGCTCGGTCTTTCGGGGACGGTCGTGCGTGGCAACAACCGTGGCGCCCGCGCCCCTTACGTCTTCCAGCAGCTTGCCGAGGTCGTCGGCCTTGCCTGAGGCCAAGAACGCCATGCGGCCTGCTGGCTCCTTCGACGGCTCCCGGGTGCACAGCACGTAGAAGCGGGTCTTGTTGGTGTCGCTCATCTGGATGTTGTCTGCCGCCACCTCGAGTCCGTAGACGCCTGCGGCTGCGGCGGAACCAATGGCGGTGCAGTCGTTACCCTGGGCCTCCGAGGCCATGCGGGGCCCTCCGCGGTGCTTGCCACCTCAACTACCTCGGCGTCTGCCAGGTTCTTCTTGAGCCACTCCGATCCCTGCGCGATTCCCTGCTTGTGCGAGTAGACGGTCTTTATGTTGGAGAGTTCGGCGTTGGGCTTCGTGAGGAGTTCTGGCTAATGGGCAGCTCGACCTCTCCCACGATGCATATGTTGTCGTGCGACACGACTTCGTCCAGGTATTCCGCAACGGGTCCGCCAATGGTGTTCTCCTGAGGTATTACCGCATAGTCCGCAGTGCCGTCCAGCACGGACTTAACGGAGGCGCCCACGTCTTCCTGCGGCAGGTGGGTCCCTTGCCCTGCAAAGAAGAGCTGGCAGGCCTCCTGCGTGTATGTGCCCTCTGGTCCCAGGTAGCTAACGCGTGCCTTCGACCAGTCGTTTTGTTGTTGGCTGGATGCGCTTGACGAGGATGTGGAGGCATCCGCGACCGAGGAAAAGGCTGCGGAAGAGCTTGTGGACGAGGACGAGTTCGCAGCTGGCGTCGCGCATCCGGCGAGGGCAAGCGTTGTGGTGAGTGCGAGGGTTACGAGCCTATTCGTTTGCATTCTCTTCTCCAATCCGAGGTCGTGCGCTATGGCTGGCCTCATTGAGCTCGCGCTCTGCCGTTGCGAGGACCCGCGCGGTCTTATCGCAGTGGTCTACCATGAGCTGGTGCCGTCCCTTGGCGGAGGGCGCATGCTCGATGCTTCGCGTAAGCCGTTGGCGCTCTCGTTCCGCCGCGCGCAAGCTGGGCTGCGTCGCACTTGCCTGGTTGGGGTCGTAGGCTGCGCGTGATGCTGCCAGCTCCTGCTTGAAGAGCTCCATTGCGCCGTCGGGACCATCGACTCCTTTGCAGCGATGAGTGCTGAGGTAGTCGTAGAGCGTGCAGGTGGCCGCGAGATTGCGCATATGCGGCGGCAGGAACTCAGCGGATTCGTAGCACTTGTCCAAAAGGCCTTTGCATTCGCGTCTTGCCGTGGCGAGCCTCTTGGAGGTGTCCTTTGCGAGGCCGGACTCCTCGTCTGTATCCTTGAGCTTGCGCGACCATGTCTCCAGCGTTTGCGCATAGGCCGCCTCGGCATTGAGCGCGCTCTTTTGCGCGAGGCCCTCAAAGTACGCCACGTGCGATTGGGTGTGGGCGAGCTCGCGGTCCAGGAATCGCTTGCGCTTGTAGATCTTGCGAATGGGAAAGAGGATGCCCAAAAGCATGAGGACGTAGCCAAGCGTGCGAACGGCGCCCGCGGCGGCGTCCGGCGGAATCCCAAGGCTGGCGCTTGGGTCGACGGAGTCCAGCTGGGCGCTGGCCCCAACGTCCTTCATCTGCCCAAAGATGAGGCTCGTAAAGTCTCCGGCTATGGCAAAGGCAGCCCCAACCTTGCCCATGAGCCAGCGGGACAGCTCTGCGCTTTGCGTAAGGCAAGCACGTCCGGCCAGCAGGAACGCAATGCCAATGGCGAGGTAGATGACAGAGCGGATGCCAAGGGAGCGGATTGCGGCCTTGTTGTTGAGAAGCCCCGGCGTGGGGTTCTTGCGGGGCTTGGCGTCCTGCTTTGGCTGCGATGCCATGAGCTTCTCGTGCTCGTCCCCCAAGGTCTGGAGCCTCTGGTTCGCCTGTTCCTCAAGAGCCTCGGTTACGTAGGCGCTTGTTTCCAGGAGGTAGGCTGCCTTGAGGAGCCGGGCCTCGCCGCTTTGGGCGGGGAGCTTGTCCTCGGCGTCGTCCGCATGGGGGGCGTTTGCGCCGTAAGCCCCCTGCGCTTGCTCGACTCGGCGCACCTCGTCCTTTGCGATGCGCGTGCTTTGGCAGCGCTCCGCACCCGCTACCTGGCCTTGGAAGTCCAGAAGCGCGTCGCGGCTTCCATTCGAGACGCCCTTTGCGAACTCGACGTCAAACGCCTCTTCGTCCCCATCCCAAAGGCGTAGGTGACAAAGCATGCGACATATGAGTCCCTGCAGGTTTGGTATGCCGCGCTCAAGGCGCTCGTCGAGGCGCACGCACAAGGCGGTTGGCCCTTTGGCCTCCACGATGAGCGGATGCGACCCTCCCTGCAGCAGGAACAACGAGGCGCCCGTGAGACCGCCCGCAAGAAGCGCCGGGCGCACGGCCTCGTGGATGTGTTCCTCTGCTACCCGTAGCTCCTCGTCCCCATCGAGGACTTCGAGCAGCGAGCGAAAGTCGGCTAGGCTGGCCTCGACGTCCTCGTGCGAAAGCCCGTAGAGCGTGATGACGCCGTCGTCTATGGTGGGGAGGGGTAACGTATGGGATGTGCCGTCCCATGTTGCGTCGTCTCTTTCCACGCGAAGCGCGCCCGACCACAGGAGCTTGCAAGCGGCAAGGGAGTCCAGCCTTCCATCTGCGCTTCTCTGGATTAGGTCCATGCGTGATCCCTGCCGTCGGCGACTGACGCTCCTAGATGCACCTTAATCATATCAGTCAGAGCTCAGCAATGGGTACAAAGGGGACAGTCCCCTTTGGCCCACCCTAACAAAAGCGGTACAAAGGGGACAGTCCCCTTTGTAACGCCCCCGACGCCATTACATGCTATTGTTATGAATGTGTGCAAACCCCTGTTCAAAGGAGCAGAGCATGGCATTTCCCGATGGATTCTTATGGGGCGGCGCGGTGGCGGCCAACCAGTGGGAAGGCGGATGGGACCAGGGAGGCCGCGGCATGGCCATGACCGACGTCACCACCGGCGGCACCGTGGACGAGCCCCGCTACGTCACCTACATCGACAAGGACGGCAACCATGGCAAGATGAAGAACGGCGACCCCCTGCCCGAGGGCGCCCACTATGCCGTGCTCCCCGAGTACCACTATCCCAACCACGAGGCCGTGGACGGCTACCACCACTACAAGGAGGACATCGCGCTGCTCGGCGAGATGGGCTTCAAGCAGTTCCGCATGTCCGTTAGCTGGAGCCGCCTGTTCCCCACGGGCCTGGAGGCGGAGCCCAACCCCGAGGGCGTGGCCTTCTACAGGGACATGTTCGAGTGCATGCGCGATCACAACGTCGAGCCGCTCGTCACCATCTGGCACTTCGACACGCCGCTCTACCTCGAGGAGCACTGCGGTGGCTGGGAGAACCGCGAGACCATCGACCACTTCGTGCGCTACGCCACGGCCTGCTTCCGCGAGTTCAAGGGCCTCGTGCGCCACTGGCTCACCTTCAACGAGATCAACAACACCATCATGTTCCTTCCCTTTAGCGGCCACACCACGGACGAGGACTACCAGCGCGCCTACCAGCACCTGCACCACAAGTACGTGGCGAGCGCCAAGGCGGTCCAGATCGGCCACGCCATCGACAGGGACAACATGATCGGCTGCATGATCTGCGGCATCGCGTGGTACCCCCACACGTGCGACCCCGCCGACATCCTCAAGGCGCAGCACCAGATGGAGGAGGGCATTTGGTACTCCGGCGACGTCCAGTGCCTGGGCGCGTATCCCACCTACGCCACGCGCCTGTGGAAGGAGCACGACGTAGAGCTGGAGATAGCGGACGGCGACCTCATCGACCTCGCCGAGGGCACCGTGGACTTCTACACCTTTAGCTACTACATGTCCAACGTGGTTACCACCCACGAGGTCAAGGACATGGTAAGGGGCAACTTTAGCGCGGGCGTGCGCAACGAGTACCTCAAGTACTCCGACTGGGGCTGGGCAACCGACGCCTGCGGCCTGCAGTGGTACCTGGAGTGGGCGGCGGCCCGCTACGACCTGCCCATGATGGTCGTCGAGAACGGCCTGGGCGCCTACGACACCGTGGGGGAGGACGGCTCCGTCCACGACCCGTATCGCATCGACTACTATCGCGAGCACATTCAGGCCATGGAGCGCGCCATCGAGAACGGCGTGGACCTGTGGGGCTACACCACCTGGGGCTGCATCGACGTCGTCTCCGCCGGCACGGGCGAGATGCGCAAGCGCTACGGCTTCATCTACGTGGACATGGACGACGAGGGC
>JAFWKQ010000122.1 GCA_017545665.1 Atopobiaceae bacterium | reverse complement strand
CGGCGCGGGCTCCGAGGCGGGCGCCTCCGGCAAGGACGTCCAGGCCGTGCGCATGCGCCTCACGGGCGAGGCGTCGGCGTACTTCGACGTGTGCTACCGCGCCTACGTCAAGGGCGTCGGCTGGATGGGCTGGGCGAAGGGCGGCCAGGACGCCGGGTCCGTCGGCGTCGGCAAGCCCATGCTCGCGCTGCAGGCGAGGATCGTCCCGCGGGGGCATGTGCCCAAAAACGATGGCTCCGTATCGAGCGACCCTTGTCTAAACGGTGGCGGAGGACAGCTTCTCTCTCATGCCAACGCAAGACAGAGGCGTATCGTGCAAGCAACAAACACAACGCCCTGGCCCGGTCCTGGCCTATGCGCCGGATGGGTGGAAGACGTATACAACAACGCGGGGCTTGGACGCTACAGTGGTAACGCCTGCGACCTCTATGACCAATACTGCAAGAGCTCAAATAAGAACGATTTGAAAGTCGGCATGATTATTGCGGTACGTACGCATACCCGCACTAACGCTGGAAGCATATGGGGACATGTTGGAATCTATGTTGGCGACGGATGGGTTGCGCACAGTGTGACTGGTGGCGTGAAGAAGGTAAAACTCGACTATTGGATAGACTATTACGGAACGACGGTAACTCCCAAATGGGGATGGCTGGGAAACGTTAACGTCGCATAGCCAACGCACCTTGTACTTTTTGTGTATACGGTTGGTAAATGGTAGTATTACCCGCGTTGGTACCCCGTACCTAGCGGTGCGTCATCATCAGACGGCCAGCTCGGTTCGGGGCGAATCTGTGAGAAAGGTTGATTATGGCAGTATCGAAGGAACGCAAGGCGGAGCTCATCAAACAGTATGGCAAGGATGAGAACGACTCTGGTTCGGCAGCAGTGCAGGTGGCACTTCTCACCGAGCGGATTCGTGGCCTGACTGAGCATATGAAGTCCCACAAGAAGGACTATCACACCCGTCGTGGCCTTCTTATGCTCGTCGGTAAGCGTCGTCGCCTTCTTTCTTATATTAAGAAGCAGGACATCACGCAGTACCGTGAGCTTATTAAGAGCCTGGGCATTCGCGATAACATCCAGTAACAAAGTGGTATCTGGGGGCGCCTGCGGGCGCCTCCTTATTGTGCGTTTCTCTCAGTAACCAACGGGAGAAACGCGTCTCTTGTGTAAAGGGCACGGGAGGCGAAGTGGCCCGTCTGCCAAGGGGGTGGACGGAGATAGGGAAATAGGAAACATGCAAAAAGTTACACACGAGTTCGACCTATATGGAAAGCACTACGCACTGGAAGCAGGTGAGCTTGCAAAGCAGGCAACAGGCTCTTGTTTGGTAACGTGCGGTGAATCCAAGGTGCTTCTCACAACCGTAGTGTCCAAGGAGCGCAAGGACTACGACTTCTTCCCGCTGACGGTGGACTTCATCGAGAAGATGTATGCCGTTGGGCGCATTCCTGGCGGATACCTTAAGCGCGAGGCCCGTCCGAGCGAGAAGGCTACGCTTACCGCGCGTCTTATCGACCGTCCCTTGCGCCCGTCGTTCCCCGACGGATTCCGGAACGAGGTCCAGGTTGTGGCCACGCCGTTGGTGGCAGATCAGGTCAACTCGGTTGACACCATATGCGTTATGGCGGCAAGCGTTGCCCTTACGGTGGGAGGGGTGCCGTTTGAGGGACCTCTTGCCTGCGTTCGCATAGGGCGCGACGTAAACACCGGCGAGTTCATGGTGAACCCAACCTACGAGGAGCGTGATAATTCGGACCTCGATTTAGAGCTTGCTGGCTCGGCGACGTTCATCTCCATGCTAGAGGCTGGCGCCCACGAGATCAGCGAAGAGGACATGCTCGCCGCCATGGCGTTCGGCCAAGAGGCAATCGCTGCCTTCTGCGAGGAACAGCGCGCCTTCTTTGCCAAGTGGGAAGAGGCCAATGGCCCCATCCAGCAGCGCGAATATGTTTTGGATGAGCCCATACCCGAGGTCCATGAGCGCATCTTTGCTCATTTCGACCAGATGAGTGCCGCTCTGAAGGACGCAGACAAGGCGGCGCGCGTCTCCAAGGTAGAGGAGCTGAAGGACGCCATTCGCGCAGAGTTTAGCGAGGACGAGCAAGTCGAATGGGCGCGTCCCATAGCCACGCAGCTCAAGGCTCTGGAGAAGCATGCCATGCGCCTCATGGTGGTTCAGACGGGTGAGCGCGTTGACGGACGCGCCGCCGATGAGGTTCGACCGCTTATGGTTAAGCCAAACTACCTGCCGCGCGTCCATGGTTCCGGCCTCTTCCAACGTGGGCAGACGCAGGTCCTCTCGATCTGTACGCTCGGTATGCTCAATGAATGGCAGCGCCTCGATACCATTGAGCCCGTAGACGGCAAGCGCTATATCCATCACTATAACTTCCCGCCATTCTGCACAGGTGAGACTGGCCGCATGGGCGCGCCAAAACGCCGTGAGCTCGGCCATGGTGCGCTTGCGGAGCGTGCGTTGCTTCCCGTAATACCCTCAGAGGATGACTTCCCCTACGCAATTCGCGTGGTGTCTGAGGTAATGGAGTCCAACGGATCGAGCTCCATGGCATCTACCTGCGGATCTACGCTGGCACTTATGGATGCGGGCGTGCCGCTCGTGCGTCCGGTCTCCGGCGTGGCAATGGGCCTTATTCAGGAAGAGGGCGAGACGGTGGTACTCACTGACATCCAGGGCGTCGAGGACTTCCTTGGCGACATGGACTTCAAGGTGTGCGGTACCACCAAGGGCATCACTGCCATGCAGATGGACAACAAGGCCACCGGTCTCACGCCCGAGATCTTGCGCCAGGCCCTCATGCAGGCGCACGAAGGTCGCATGTTCATCCTCGACACCATGCTTGACGCAATACCCAACCCACGAGAGGACACCAAGGAATCCGCTCCGAAGATCATATCGCTCTCCATTCCCCAGGATAAGATCCGTGAGGTCATAGGGTCTGGCGGCAAGGTGATTCGCGGCATTCAGGACGACACTGGTGCAACGATCGACATCCAGGAGGATGGCACCGTGTTTATCGCGGGCGTTGCCGACGCCGCAACGGATGCTGCGGACCGCATCAAGGCCATCGTAAAGGTGCCAGAGCCCGGCGAGGAGTATATGGGCAGGATCGTAGGCATTCAGCCGTTTGGTGCCTTCGTTGAGCTGTTGCCTGGCAAAGACGGGCTCCTTCACATCTCTCGCATGGCCAAGGGTCGCATCGATAAGGTGGAAGACGTCCTTTCCGTGGGTGACGAGGTTCACGTTCGCGTGCTCGAGGTTGACGAAAAGGGCAAGGTCAGCTTAGACCGCATAGACAAGCCCGAAGCGCCCGCAGCCGCAAAAAAGGAAAACGAGGCTCGTCCAACGCGGCGTACGCGCCGTCCCGGCGACAATGGGGGAGAGCGTAGGCCTCGCAGGCGCCATGAGGGCAAATAGGCTGCTTTAACCCTATAGATGGATCATCAGTATGGGGATGTTCCCCTTTGCCTAGCAAAAGGCATGGGGGAGCATCCCCATTCTCAATAGCGTCGCACGTTACAACTCAAACCATTCCTTTGCCACCTTACCCCAACTGTCGTACCATATGAAAAGGTATGTTACGAGGAAAGGGTATTCTTATGAGTGAGTACTATTTGGATAGCACCGACCTTGACGTGCTCAATGAGCGTGTCGCCGAGCTTTCGCGCATACGCCAGGACTTTGCCACGCATCTTGGTTCGAGTCTTTACGAGGTAACCAAGGACGATGACAGGCTTCGCTGGGGCAGGGAGTCGCTCTATAACGGAATCGCCGATTGTGACAAGGAGCGCGAGGCCATTCTGCAGCGCATTGCAGAGCTGGAATCGGAGCCCGTACCCGAGGCCAAGGCGACTGACGAGGATGAGTCTGCGTTTTCATTGGGGGCTGATCAGACAATCGTAATGAAGGCTCAACCTGAGCCCAGCGATGTTCCAGAGTTCACGATGGAAGCTGAGGACGAGATCGAGTCTATGGTACCTGAGGCAACGATTGTTATGTCAGCCGTCCCTGCGCCTGCATCCGAGCCTGAGCCGATTCCCACGCCGCAGCCTGAGCAAGAGCCCTCCGTGGAGCCTGAGGCAACGATCGTTATGCCGGCCGCTTCCGCACCAGCAACCGAGCCAGAGCCTGAACCCACACCTGAGGCTGCATTCCAGCCTGCGTTCAACCAACAGCTTGATCCCATTCCTGCGCCCGAGCCTATGACCGTGCCTACGTTCGTCCCCCAGCCGGCACAAGCGAGTGGGGCCATAGGTGTTACCTGCCCCAACTGCGGTGCCATAGCATCCGCGGGCGATAAGTTCTGTATGGAGTGCGGTACGGCCTTGCCCGCAAAAGAAGAGCCTACGTCTGCATACGCTCAGCCAATTCCCAACATATGCCCTGCTTGCGGGAATCCCGTAGACCCAAGCTTCAAGTTCTGCATGACGTGCGGGCATAAACTGTCTTAGTATAGTATCTTAGTAATTACCAAGGAAGAGCAACAGGGGATGTCCATTCGTACATTCGTCGAAAGGGCATCCCTTATTGCTATCTAATATTCCCAATAACTCATTTAGGCATTCGAATTGTGTGACCTCTGGCATCCAGCTTTGAAAGTTCGAGATTAGCAGTAAAATAAATAGCTCGAACAGTGACGTCTCGCTATGACGAGACCTTGAATAGTGTGCATACGTGGAAAGGAACTTTCGCATAATGGCCAGAAAGAAAGCCGCCCTTAAGGTCATACCTCTTGGAGGCCTTGATGGCATTGGCAAGAATATGACCGTGTTCGAATACGGCAACGATATGATTTTGGTAGACGCCGGACTCATGTTTCCCGATGACGAGCAGCTGGGCATCGATCTTGTTCTGCCTGACTATACCTATGTCTTGGAAAACGAAGACAAGCTAAGAGGCATTATCATTACGCACGGGCATGAGGACCATACCGGTGCGTTGCCGTATCTTCTCATGGATTTGCAACCTAAGGTTCCCATATACTCGAGCAAGCTCACTTTGGGCCTCATAGAGGGGAAGCTCAGCGAACACCGCATTCGTTCGCCCAAGTTCGTAGAAGTCGGCGATGGGACCATCTTGCAATTGGGCGTATTCGAGGTACGCTTCTTTTCCATGACCCACTCAATACCCGCGGCGTTGGGTGTGTGCATGAGCACGCCTGCGGGCACCGTTATGCACACGGGCGACTTCAAGCTCGACCAAACGCCCATCGACGGCTGCGCTCCAAACTATCAGGCTATCAACGAGTGTGCGGCAAGAGGCATCGACCTGTTGCTCTCGGACTCCACCAACGCGACGAATCCCGGTTTTACGCCGAGCGAGGCGGCGGTGGGACCGGCGCTCAGGCACATAATAAAGAACGCACCCGGCCGTGTTTTCGTTGCGTCGTTTGCCAGTCACATCCACCGTCTTCAACAGGTGTGCGACGCCAGCGTGGCCGTAGGTCGCAAAGTGGTAGTTACCGGGCGCTCGATGGTTACGAATACGCGCGTCGCTCGCGAACTTGGTTACCTGCACATAGATGAGCAAAACATAATTGACGCCTTTGAGGTTGACGACATACCTGACGAGAAGATCGTGGTACTCTGCACCGGTAGCCAAGGTGAGCCGTTGTCGGCCCTTTCGCGCATGGCAAACGGCGAGCACAAGTCCCTATCGATTACCGAGCGAGACACCGTAATAATATCGGCTACGCCCGTGCCCGGTAACGAGAAGAGCGTGGCGGGCATCGTAAACGCACTGTCCAAGATTGGCTGTGCCATATACGACAAGAGCCAGACGCTTGTACATGTATCTGGGCACGGAAGCCAGGAGGAGCTCAAGCTCATGCTCACCATGGCCAAGCCAACGTACTTCATGCCCGTACACGGTGAGGCGATTCATCTACGCGCGCACGCAAAGCTGGCTCAGCAGATTGGCATACCGAGTGATCGCGTATTTGTTGTTGACAACGGCGACACGCTGGAAATGCGCAATCACAGGGTGAGCATTGGCGATCCCGTGGACTCCGGAGTGGTTTATGTGGATGGTCTTTCGGTAACCGACGCGGATCCCGTGGTGTTGCGAGACCGTCAAAAGCTCTCTAAGGACGGCATTGTGACCTGCGTCGTTACGGTTTCGCATCGCACCCATAAGCCAAGAGACATCGAGATCTACAGTCGAGGGGTTTCTTTCTCAAACGACGAGGAACTCAATCGCGATGCCCAGGAAGTCGTTCGCACAAGGATCGAGAAGAACGCCGCTGCCGACGTTGGCGTGGACCAACTCAGAAAAGGCGTGCGTAACGGCCTTTCGAACTTCCTTTGGAACAGAACCCACACGCGTCCCATGGTTATTCCGGTCGTGATGGAGGTCTAGATGCCCCAAAAACGCAAACCAAATGCAGCAGCGGGCAACCAAAGAGCGGGAGCGGGAAGGCAGGGTGCAGTCACCTTTGGCCATGCGTCTTTGCAGAACGACATCGTTGGCGTCGTGCTGGCAATCATTGCCATCGCCATGCTCGTGTCGTTGGTTGCCCCAAGCGGCGCCGTCATAACTCATGCTGTGGAACGCGTGCTCACGCTGTGTTTTGGTGTGGGTGCGATTCTGTGCCCCTTGACCCTGTTTCTGTTCTCCCTCACTTTCTTTGTGGAGGGAGAGGAGCCTTTTGGCGGTCGGGCGGCGTTAGGCCTGCTGTTGGTGAGCCTTTCCATACTCTCGCTCATATCTCTGTTCGCGCCCGGTGCGGAGGAAGACCCATCCATTGTCCTGCAGCAGGAGATGCTGCAGGACTATGGCGGATACGTTGGTGGTGGCGTTGCCAGCG
>JAFWKQ010000013.1 GCA_017545665.1 Atopobiaceae bacterium | reverse complement strand
CGGGCCTGGCAAGTACACCCGCGGGCCAAAAAGTGGCCCTGACTCCCTCGGCCCCCGAAAAGCGGACCTGACAAGGACGTCCGCGGCAGCGTTGCACAAAGCCGCCTGCGACACTGCCGACCCTCCGCGCTGGATTAGCCCTACCCCTCAAGCGCGATGCCCTCGACTCGCGACCTTATCTTTGCGGCGTTATCGTCTTGAAGATAGTAGTCAGGCAGCTTGGATTTCTCGTACTTCATGTAACGTGTCGCAGCCGTCTCGGTCTCGAGCAGCGCCGTGAAGTACTGTTCCCAACTCATGTACTCGGTACTGTCGGCATGCTCTTCTGGCCTGAGCAGCCGTTCTTCATCGGAGAGTTTGACGACTCCGGATTTGAGTATGATCCACTCAAACGACTCAGGCAGAAAGATTGCGACCTTGCGCGGACGAAGTTCCTGAAGCCCCGCGAGCCCTTCCATCTCGTTGCTAAAAGCTGCGCCATCCGCTATGGCCACAACGCTCTTGTCTGGAAATGAGTTATGGCTCCACAGGCAGCAGATAGCGACGCGAAGGATTGTCGTACATCCTATTTACTTCTTTGTATATGGGCTTAAAACGCTTGTTCTTCTGTCCCGTGAGCTCGTATATCTCGTCTACGCTTACGGGCAGGTTGGGCAGGTAGTTGCGCGTTATAAGCAGGAAGTAATTGTCGCTGCCCTTGACCGCGCGGGCGAAGTCTTCCGAGCGTATGAACTGGCTGTCCTCGTCGACCACTATTATTTCTCCGACATGCTGGCGAAGCTTCTCTTCCCATGAATCGCCATCCAAGGCGAAGATTTCTCTGTCGCAGGAAACCGTAACCCCGCTTTGCTTGCCATAGCGATTGTGATCGCGAAGCATATCGAACAGGGTGGTCTTGCCTCTCCCGCTCTCTCCCCTTAACAGCGTTATGCTGCGCCTAAGCTCGAAAGAGTAGCTATTCTTGCTGTTCCTAACGCGAATCCTATACGAGCCGTGCATTACGATGTCTCCTGCAAGTACTTTATGCCAGCATCAAGGAACTCCTGCATGTTGTGGGCCACCAGAGTCCTATGGTTCAAGATTCTTATCTCGAATTCCCCTTTTCCAAAATCCATAATATGGAAGAGGTTGATAGTGAAATTCCTGGACTCTCCGAGCACGAGGATCCACTTTGCGCAGTTGTCGCCGCAGCTCGAAGCGTTGAAAATCTTTCCGGGGTAATGCCTCATGAGCAGCAAGGCCTTCACCCCTCCCGACAGCTGCAGCGGAGAGATGCTCCCGAGCACGGGGCTTTGTATGGTATTTGCGTCCTTTACTTCCGAGTGGTCCACGTCCATTATGACCTTGCGGGCAAAGTCCTCCGTAATCCACTCGTCCTCGTACTTGTTTTTGAAGTACACAGATGTGTTGTACACTGCGTTGGGCCGCTCTCCGAACCATACCCTTAGCATAGGCCCTCCTTCTATTTGCTTACAAAGTAGTATACGCTTGCGTCGATTCAGGACCGCTATGGATTCTAGGCAGCTGAGGGTACGGGATGCTGCGGAGATGCGCCCTGCGCCAGATTTGCGGACTGCTGCCGGAACCGCGGGTGGACGTGCCGGACGTGCACCTCGGGGCCGCCCTTATCGCCGGGGCCACTTTTCTGGCCGCGGGTGTCCCTGCCGTGCGCACTTCTCGACGGCGTGCCTCCCGCCGGGGCCACTTTCCGGCCGCGGGTGTCCCTGCCGTGCGCACTTCTCGACGGCGTGCCTCCCGCCGGGGCCACTTTCCGGCCCGCAAACCTCCCTGCCGGACGCACAAATCGGCCGTTTGTGTACCCGGTAAGGACGCTCGCGGACCAAAAAGTGTACCCGGCCTCTCCCGACCCTCGGGAAAGTGTACCCGGCAGGGACGTCCGCGGACCGGAAAGTGGACCCGGCCCCTCCCCGCCCCCAAAAAGCGGGCCTGGCAAGTACACCCGCGGGCCAAAAAGTGGCCCTGACCCCCTCGGCCCCAAAACAAGCGTACCCAGCGCCACCTCCCGCAAAACAGAAAGTGACCCCCCCACCCCCACGAGGACCAAAAGGCACGCCGTCATCATACTGCGCCAAAATTGCCCCGCGCTCACCCCCAACCAAGCACACCCGCAGTTGCAAAAAGTGGCAGTTTTTACAAAGCCGTGCATACACTTTTTGCAACTAATCCAATCTGCGCCATCCCACCTCAAAATCGTCCGCTCGCAAGCAATTGTCTACCGCTCACGCCCGTCTCCGCGCACCTCAAAAATCCACTGCATTTCACAACCGCCAAAATGCAAAAAATCGCGACCATCTTTACCTCGCCCTATGTACGAAATCGGGAAAATGCCGCGAGTTATGCGAGCAACAGCCGCGAGACAGCAAAAACAAGTCGATGCCGCCCACCACCTCTGGCCGTAGCCTTTTATCCATGGACATTTACTTGGATGACATAACCTCGCTCATGATTACGCGCGCCGTGTCGGCGAACAAAGGCATAGCGCTGACGCCCACGGGCATATGCCGTCCCGCCGGCCTCGACTTGCGCTACGTCAAGCTCGATCGCCTTGGCATTTCGGGGCTGCTCACTTACCTCAAGATTCCGGAATCCCGATCGCTCGGCCTCGTGGTGCCAAAGAGAAAGGACCGAATTCGCGCACACGGCATCCACTGCAGCGTCGACTCCATGCAACGCGACGGTGCACCGTTTTCGCTTTTGAGCTCAGCGGACAGCGAGCGCCCGAGTCCGCTCGTATCGAGCACCACCAACGTGTATGTGCAACACCCCGCAAAAATCGTGCTTGGGATGGCGCGACGCATTCGGCGCAAAGAGCTCAATGGTGAGCTGTCCGGGCAACAGGCGATTCTTCTTCTGGTAAAGCTGTGCCTCGAGCTCTGTGGAACCTATTCGCACGACCCCTTTGACCCGAATCACGCAGACGTGGTTTTCAACACCAAGCAGTGGCTCACGTGTGAGGACCTGCGCAATTATCTGCAACCCGACGGAAACGAACAGGGCTTGTCGCTCGCGCGCCTGGCGGCGTCCATGTCGTACGACAAGTCGGGTTCGCCGCAGGAGTCCTTTATGGGCCCCGCGCTTTTTTACAGCAGCCGACTTGGTGGCTTGGATCTCGGCGAGTTTAGTGCAAACGAGCCGCTAGACCTCTCGGAGCAAGAGCGGATAAGCATCAACTTTCGTACGATAACACCTGACTTCCAACTTCCCGAATACAACTCGGTTGTTGAGTACTTGGGAGAGATACACAAAGAGGGAGATAATCCCCGCATCGACCACACGCGTTCGCTCGATTACCAGACGCTGGGGAAACGGGAGTTTTCCTTTTGGTATTCCGACGTAGACGCGCAGGCGCATTTTATGGAGAGCGCTAAGCGCATTGTTTCCGCAATTGCGCAGGTAGAAGGTCCGGACATATGGAAGAGCTTTAACAAGCGCGTTGGCAGGCCAGGGTTTAAGGAACGGCAGAAGGTGCTCTTCTCGGTATTTCGACCATGGCTGCGCGGGAAATAGGGAGGGCGCACGAGGGGTTCGTGCGAGGCTCGCTGTTTCGGGGCTTGTCGGGGGCCGGGTCCACTTTCCTGAGTGCCGAGGGGGCCAGGTCCACTTTTCGGTCCGCGGGCTTCCGCACCGGGTCCACTTTTCTGGGAGAGCCGAGGGGCCGGGTACACTTTTCGGTCCGCAAACCTCCCTACCGTGCGCACAAACTGCCAATTTGTGCGCACGGTAGGGAAAGTTGCGGGCAGGAAAGTGGACCCGGCAGGAGGCGCGGCACCGAGAAGTGCGCCCGGTGGGGACATCCGCGGGCAGGAAAGTGGACCCGGCACCGAGAAGTGCGCACGGCAGTCAAGCGACATTGTCGTCATCGAAAGGAGACTCTACATTGGGAGAAACAAGCGTCGCCAAGGGTCTTCAGTCCGTCGCAAACGACTATGACGCCGCCTGCAAGCGCCTCCTTGCCGAACGACAGGTTCTCTCTCGAATCCTGCAAGGATGCCTGGACGAGTTTGCCACGGCCGATCTACAGACCATCGAGCAGACGTGCTTGGCGGGCGATGTGCACATTGGCACTGATCCCGTGGACAGGGACGAGGCGGCCGGACGCGTGCTGGCCCTTTCGGCAGAGGACACCACGGTTGCCGAGGGGAAGGCGACCTTCGACATTCGCTTTTACGCGACGGTTCCAGGCAACAATGGCGATGGGGATTGCGTGAGCGTGGAAATCAACGTAGAGGCCCAAAACAAGTACGATCCCGGATATCCGCTGCTCAAGAGGGCCATTTACTACTGCGGGCGCTTGATATCGATGCAAGGCACCGATGTTGTGTCGAGGTCTCGCTACGGTAGGCTTCGCAAGGTGGCCTCCATCTGGGTATGCACGCACCCCAACAAGCAGCACGCTGGCACCGCGACGAGTTTCCGCATTGAGCCCAGGGACCTTATAGGCAATGCGGAGTACCAGCGTCCAGACTACGACCTGATCGAAGTGGTAATGCTTTGCCTCAATGACGCCGAACCCGGGTCGTCGGAAGGTGCGCTCGGCATGTTGGAGGTGCTGCTGACCACCCGAATGAGCGCAGGCAAAAAGCTCGCCTGGCTGTCCGGAAGGTACGGTATGATTATGACAGAAGCCATGAACGAGGAGGTGGACGAGATGTGCAACCTGAGCGAAGGGGTCCTGGAGGAGGGCCGCGAGCAGGAACGCCGGAAGTTCGCCGAGGAGCGCGGGCGGTTCGCCGAGGAGCGAGGGCGGTTCGCCGAGGAGCGCGGGCGATTCGCCGAGGAGCGCGGGCGGTTCGCCGAGGAGCGAGGGCGGTTCTTCGAGACCGCGCTGTCGCTCGTGCGCGACGGCATTCTTGCGCCGCGCGAGGCCGCCGAGCGCTTCGGATTCCCCGAGGGCGACATCCTGGGTGCGCTCCAGTAGGCCCGGCACAATCTCACTGAGTCAGGGTCTCACCTCCCCATTCATAAATAAGTTAATCTGCACACAAACCGCGACGCGAAAACGGACTTGTGTACACTATCGGTCCCAGAGTGTACACAAGTCCCTTTTCTTGTCGCATTTTGTGTGCAGATTGCATTATTGATGTTACGACATGGACGTTACCGCACGACACAGACACTGCCGCACGCCACAGATTGAGGCCGTGGCCTAAACGGAAGCCGTGCGGGCCTCCAGCCTAACGTCGCTATCCCAAAGTCAGAGCTCACGCGTCGTAACACGTGCCCATCAGCCCCGCACCCTCGCCTTCACCCGCGGCCCCCGCATAGCAAAACCCCTGTTCGCGCATGCCAGACAAGTCCGCCATCCGCTCCCACGTGCTCCGATCGCACGGCAGCAGGTCCTCGAACTCGAGCTTGCCACCCACGATCTTCTCGGCACCCAAGAACGCGGCCACGCGAGCAACCACGCCATCCAGCTCGTCCAAATCCAGCCGCACGATGCCGTCGAACCGTCGCTCGTCGCGAGCCAGCGCCTCCCGCGCGCCCACATACAGCCAGAGCCGCACACCACGCAACGCACGCAACGCCACGGGCACCTTTTCCCTCAGCAATGCGACCTCTCGCAAGTCAAAATCGCCGGTCCGCGTCCTCTCACGCCGCTCCATGAGCAGCCTCACCACGGGCATGGTCCACGTGGGCAGGTCTCGTACCGTGCCAATCTTCAGCCGATCCCGGCCTCCGGCAGCAGCCCCAGCGCCCATGCTCCCGCCAGCAGCCCCAGCGCCCCGACCCTCGCCCACGATCACAAGCCGTCGGTCGCCGAACTCGCGCGTACGCACATTGATGTAGCGCCCGTTGCTGCGACACATGTCAAAGCGCACCTGGAAGCCGGGAATCCACACGTCGTCCGCCATGCCATCCACGCGCACCTCGTAGGGCCTCTCCATACCAGGCAGATCCACCGAGAAGTGCCACGCCGCCTGAACGCGCACGCCCTTGTCCTCGAAGGCACGGCCACCGTACGTCGCGCACACGCTGCGCGCACCACCCTTCCAGCGCATGAACAACGTTACGCTCCGCACACCGTCCAGCGCAGGGCCATACACGCATCCCCGCAGCTCAAGGCTACCCTTTCGTCGCACCGCCCAATACAGGCGCATGGCGGGCATGCCCAGCGAAAGCTCGCCACCGTCCGCAAAGCTCAGCCGCGTACCGCCTCCGTCGCACACAACCTCGCGCACCTCCCCCACCACGCCAAAGCGCTCCATGAGCCACAGACGCTGCACGTCCGTGAGATAGGGGTTCTTCTCCCACGCCCACGCGGGCACACGACGCAGCACCGCGCCCAACCGCTCGTAGTTGGCTTCGCGCGTCGCCGAATCGCCAAAGTCGGGCAGCAGCTTGTGCTCCGCAAGGCGCCAACCCAGATTGTTGAGCACCAGCGAATACGCGTAGTCGCAAAAGCGCACGTCTCCCTCTGCCAGACGGACAATCTCGTCCAGATTGCTCAACAGGTCGTCGAATCCCCACTCAACGAGCCTCTCGTTCATGGTTGCGCTCGCCGGCTCGCGATAATACCCGTAGTTTGCCTCGGCACAAAAGCCCAGCGCACACTTGCGCGCGAGCAGAGGCGTGTTAAACGCCTGGTCCTCGCAATACCTGCGCCCTTCAATAAACGTCGGCGTGCGCGAACCGTCGTTTCGCACGCATACGTTTATGGTCGTCTGGGCAACAAACGGAAACTCCTGCAAATCGTACACGCCCGTATGCTTGAGCCACCTAAACCGCAGGTGAGAGTGCGTTCCCCCGGTTGACACGTCGTAAAACGTAATCGGATACGTAACCAAGTCCACCGCATCGCCAAACTCGTCGAACGCACGCACCAGCGACTCGATGCTGGGAGCCGAAAGCGTGTCGTCGGCATCCAGGAACATGAGGTAGCGCCCGCGCGCAGCTCTTATCCCCGCATTGCGCGCAGCCGAAACACCCCCGTTTTCCTGCGACAACACCACATAGTTGGGGCGTGTGGCCGCAAGCTCGCGCGCAAGCGCCAAGCTGCCATCCGTCGAGCCGTCGTCCACCAGCACCACCTCAAAGGCCTGCTGGCCCGCAGTCTGCGCGTCCAGCGAGGCAACGCTGCGCCGCAGGAACTCCTGCGAGTTGTACATCGGCACGATTACGCTCATGCAATACTCAAAGACAATACCATCCAAGGGAAGGCTCCCCTCCGCCATCGCCGTTCGGGCACTCCCATCGCCGTTCGGGCATCCCCATCGCCGCTCTGGCATCCCCATCGTCGCTCGGGCATCCCCATCGCCGTTCGGGCACTCGCCTGTCCATGCTAACATTGTTGGGACGCAAATTGGGGCTACCCCTCACTAACCTACACGCAAGGAGGACCCATGGCTCGCAACAAGATGCTCTGGGTGTTTAACGCAGGACCGTCCTATAGCGGCAACCCACGCTGGTTGTTCGAGTACGTTCGGGCGCATCGGCCCGACATCACGTGCTACTGGCTTTGCGGACGGCGCAGCTTTTATCTGCGGCTTCGCGCCATGGGCATACCGGCCTTGCTGTATAGGTCCAAGGCGGCGCGCGAGGTGGGCTCGCGCGCGGGCGTATATGTGGTGAACCAGTACAAGGAGGTCATACACGACTACCTGCAGGGCGCCACCATCCTCAACCTCTGGCATGGGGTGGGCTGCAAGGCCATAGAGAACCGCCTCCATTCGGGCATTCTCAACGAGGGCATTGCCACCAAGCACATTCGCAACAACCTGTTTTACGCGCGCGACACCCTGTTCCTGGTTACCTCCCCACTCATGGAAGAGCACTTTCGCACCCACTGCAACCTGCGAGAAGACCAAATCCTACGCGCGGGATACCCCTGCGTCACGCCCAGGGACCACGAGCCGCCGCACACCTTCGACCACCGCATAGCGCAAACCCCGCCCAACGTGCGCCTAGCGCTCTACGCTCCCACCTACCGCGACTACGTGGGCACCTCGCTGCATGACGCACTGCCAAACATGGAGCAGCTCATCGAGACGCTGCGCAAGGCGAACCTACGGCTCATCATAAAGGTGCATCCCAACATGAGCCGAAGCCCGGAGTTCGCCAAGCTGCGTGCGCAATACGAATCCTGCCCACAGCTGCTGTTTTGGAACAACGACGACGACATCTACGAGATCCTGGACCAGATCCACCTGGCCATCGTGGACTACTCCTCCATGTTCTACGACCTCTTGCGCGTGGGCGTGCGTCACTTCGTGCGCTACACCTACGACTTCGAGCGCGAGAGCCAAACCAGGCCCTTTGCGCTGGACTACCACGCCAACACCTGCGGCGTGGAGTGCACGACGTTCGAGCAGCTCTTGGAGGCCCTCGTCACCTACGAGCAGCGCCACGACTCTGCCGAGCTGGCGCGCCTGGACAAGCTCTTTTGGAGCTATGCCACAGGCGACGCCTGCGGCACCATCGTGGAGCGGACGCTCGAGTTCGAGCCCGCAAGCGACCTCACGCTGCCCACGCTGTACAGCTTTGACGTGTTCGACACCCTGCTTGGCAGAACCACGCACCTGCCAGAGGGCATCTTCCACCTCGTGGCCCAACAGATGGCCGCCTCTAGCGCGGGCTTCTCTTCGTACCTGATTGCCAACTACCCCAACGTGCGCGCGTGGTGCGAGAAGGACGAGCGCGACAGGCGCCTCAAGTCGCCCCGACTCACCGCCGACGGACGCACCGAAATCCGTTTTGAAGACATCTTCGATCGCATGGCTGCAACCTATGGGCTCACAGAAGAGCAGCGCCAGCTCCTCATGGACTGGGAGCTCGACGCGGAGTATCGCTGCTCCTACGCGCTGGAAGAGCGCGTAAGGCGCGTTCGAGAGCTGGTGGAGGCCGGCGAGGACGTCGTTCTTATTAGCGACATGTACCTTTCCAAGGAGTTCGTGGGCAAGCTGCTCGCCAAGGCAGACCCGATGCTTGCCACGCTCCCGCTGTTCCTCTCGAGCGACCGCGGTGGCCAAAAGACAAGGAAGGCGCTGTTCCTGGACGTATACGAGGAGCTGGACTACGCATACGGTTCCTGGATCCATTGCGGAGACAACCCCAAGGCCGACTACGCCGTTCCCAAGAGGCTCGGCATTACCTGCGAGCTGTGCGAGGGCGCCGCACCGCTGCTGGACTACGAGCACCAGCTCATAGACTACGTGGGCACGGGCGATGCTTATGTGGTGGCACACATGCTGGCGGAGTTCAGGCGGACCCACGGCATTGCGGACGTCCGCGAGCGTGACTACTTTACCTATGGCATTTGCGCCCTATATTTTGTCCCCTACCTCCGCTGGGTGATCCGCGACGCCTGCAAGAGGAACATTCGCACGCTCTACTTTATCTCGCGCGACGGCTACTTGCTCAAGCTGGTGGCCGACGAGCTCATTCGCACCACGGGCGCCAACCTGCAGACGGCCTACGTCTACGGCTCGCGCAAGGCCTGGCGCCTGCCCTCGCAAATCGAGGCGGTGGACGACGACTACTTTATGCACTACGGCACCTTTGCGGCCACCTTTAGCTACGAGCGCATCCTGGAAAAGTCGATGCTCAGCGAAGACGAATTCAAAAGGATGTTCCCATCCCTTGGTGCCTACCGGGGACTCAAGCGCAACCTCACGAAGGCTGAGCTAGAAAACGCGCGCCTGGTCCTCTCGCAATCGGAGGAATACCGCGCGTTCCTGCTCGAGCGCGCGGCCGAGGAGCGCCCCCTCGTGGAGGAATATCTGCGGCAGACCATAGACACGAGTCATAGCTATGCGTTCGTTGAGTACTGGGGACGTGGCTACACGCAAACGTGCCTCACCAAGCTCCTCTGTCATGCCACGGGAACGGATGCTCCCTGTCCCTTTTACTACGCGCGCTCCATCGACCACTCGGAGGGGCTCGACGTGCGCTACAACTTTAGCGCCAACAGCAACAGGCTCGTGTTCATCGAGTCACTGTTTGCCAACCATCCGCACGACAGCGTTGAGGGCTATTGTCGACTGGACAACGGTAGCGTGGCACCCGTGATTGCGGCCAGTGCCTACGACGTCGAGCTGTTTGAGAGCTTGTCCAAAAACCTCGTCCGCTTTGCGCACGGCTACGCCCAGTTGGAGGTGGAAGACCAGGACGCGCTGGACCACGCGCTGTTTGACTGGGCGCTGCAGCACTTCTACGCAAACGAGGACAACCCGCTCTACATAGAGCACCTGGCCAACCTCCAGGACTCCTTTAGGCTCAACGACGAGCTGAGCTCGTTTGCCCCACCGCTTACCGTGGGCTCGTTCGTCACCCGGCTGCAGGAGGGCCGCTGGCCCGAAACCAAGAGCATCCGCATGTCGGTTGCGCAGGCCAATCCGGTAGTGCGCGCCGTATATGCCAAGCTCAAAGGCGTGCGCGAAGAGGACGCTCCCACCAGCGAGGGCAAGGGCAAGCTGCATCAGATGCTGGCCAAGCGAGTGAAGAACGGATAGGCGCGCACCGCGGGACCCGATGAGCTCCCTCGGGCGATAACATCAGACAATGGGGAGTATCCCCTTTGCCTACCCCAGCGGCTCTATGCGATAGAGGCGCATCTCGTCTCCCTCGGCAAGCTCCACGCTAAAGCCGGGCGTCTGGTCGTCTATGCCCATGATGCCCGCCCACTTCTTCATGTCGCCTTTCACAAATTGCGGGATCCAGCTGCCGTCCTCGTAGCTCACGCCCTTGTCGAGTACCAACACGTAGGAGGCGCCCATATGCCGCACGACCTCCTGCACCTTGGGGTTGGTGGCATACTCGCAAAGGTGCTCGCGCATCACTTTGGCCTCGTCCGACTGCCCCACAACCCTATGGCTTCGATACAGCGTGTTGATTCCGTCCGTCCCATATGCCCACACGCTTCCGTCCGGGGCGGCGTTTACCACCAACGCATTCGGCGGAACGACCTCCATGGCACGTCGCACAAAGTCCATCTCGCGCTTGCTGTATACCTGCGTCTCATCGTTTCCGTAGCTCGACTCCACGCGATCGCGCATGGCTTGCAACTGCGATACGGGCAGGGCCTCTCCGCCTCTTGGTATCCGAACGCCTGGCACATACACCAGCAGCAGTATGCCCACCAACGCAATGCGACAAGCCCATGCCACGCGCCGATCTTCCTTGCGCGCGCCCTCAAAGAGCATGGCGGCACCAGCAGCGGCCACCGGCATGAGGAACAAGCTGAGGTTCACAGACAGCCTTCGACTGTCGGTGTACCAAAAGCCACCCAGGTAGTGGGCAATGCGCGTACCGTCGTTCCAGAACGACACCACGGTTGCGACCGCAAAAAAGGCAACGGGCAAGAGCAGCCACGCATACGACCTCTGTTTAAGCACGGCCACAATCCCCGCAATGCAAACCAGACACATGCCAATCTGCGGCAGGGGCAACGCCCCGAACTTGAGCGTGCCAACCGTAACCATAACGTGAAGCAAGCCGTCCGACGTTCCCTTTTGGAACATAACCACCGACTGAAGCGCTGGTATGTGCAAGCACAGCACCCAAAAGCCAACCACGACCACGCAGTACCCCGCAAGAAGCGCGACACGCACAAGCCTTGCGCGCAGGTTCTGGTCGGAATCGCTCGGTCTTGTCTTCGAGGTGCGAGTTGCCCTTAGCACATAGTCAAAGCCAAACGCCGCCAGGAACACGTACGCCGAGAAGACCGCCGACGAATGCGAGAGCGCCAGCGCGATAACCGACACCAGGCAAAACGCAACAAAGCGCGCTATGGATCCCCGCGCATGCTCGCCTCGCACGAACAAAACAACCACGGCGAGCGCGGAAAAGAGCAGCGAGAGGCTCAGCTGGTTGGGATACAGAGGCCCCGTAACAACAAAGTGCCAGGGCCAGGAGGCAAATGCCGTTGTCACAAAGGCACCGCAGACCATTGCGGCGCGCCTTTGCCGGAAGAGAGAGCGCATGAACGCGCAGGCGGCAAGGGGAAACACGAACGTGGCCATTGCCACAACCGACGCATTGACCCCCACGGTAACGGGAGCGCCGGTTATGAGGCAGGTGAGCACCACCAGGCAATGCCAGGCGGCAGGGTAGAATCCGCCCGCCCCAGACAGAGGGCTCTGGTTTGGAGGAGAGGCGAGGTAGCTGCTCGTATGCAGGGAAGACCACTTTCCCGAGTCCATAAACGACCGAATGAGGTTGAGGTGCGTCTGGTTGTCGTAGCGTGGGTAGAAGGTGTCCGCCTGCGGAAGGGCGCTCACAAACACCCACAGGCACACAATTGCGGCAAGGCCAACGTAGAGCGCGCCCATCGCCACGTCAAAGGGGATGGTCCTCCCCCACAGCTTGAGGTCCGCCTGCGCGCTGCAGGCAAAGCGTGGGTTTGCCAGGCTGCCACGACGCCATGCGATGGCGTATGCGCATGCGGCCACAACAACCGTTGGCAGGAGCACCGTGAGGACGGATGAGGCCACGCCCAGCTCGTAATAGACCATGGGCAGGCCAACATACATGCACACGCAATAGAGCGGGGCGCATGCCAACGCGAGTGGCCTTGAGAGGCCTAACCCACGCATGAAGGGATAGCCAGGGCCAAAGAGCAGCAGCGTGGACACGAGCAGGGCAAACGCGAACTCAGCCCACATGGCTCGCCTCACCACCTACGCGCAAAGCGGGCCAAAGGGGACTGTCCCCTTTGGCCCGCTTTTGGCTTTGGGTACAAAGGGGACTGTCCCCTTTGGCCCGCGCCAGCCCCGTCTCCAATTGACCGAACACCACATCCAGTATTCGTTCCGTGGCATAGCCGTCGCAGGAGCTCATGAACTTCTTCCTAAACTCCGCGAGCTCATCCTTGTTGAACGAACCCGGGAGCTCGCACACCCAACGTACCAGTTCCTCGGTTGTGGTGAACACAGGACCGGGGGTCATTTGGTCGTAGTCGTAATAGAACCCTCGCCAATCGTCGTAGTCATCGAGATCAGGCGCCAAAAAAGCCACGGGACGATCCAGCAGCGACCACTCGAAAACCAGCGACGAATAGTCTGTAACACACACATCCGCCGCGGCCATAGCGGACTCTATGGAAAGCGTGTCGCTCACGTCGAAGACAAAACCGTCGCAGCTCGCGGGCAATACAGGACGATTGCGCACGTGAGGATGATGCTTCACGAGCACACGCCAATCATCACCCAAACGATGGTACAGCACCTCCAGGTCCAGGAAGTCGGGTGCGACCGCCGCCTCGGTTTGCCCGCGAAACGTTGGGGCCCAAAGCAACACTTTTTTGCCGGCGATCTGCGGCACAACGTCTAGCGCCTGGCTTCGCCACACGCTTAGCTGATCTTTGTCAAAGAATCCATCGGTTCGGCTGATTCCAAGAGGCTGCACGACCTCGGGCCTTTCCGCCATGTCCAGGGCTTCCACGTATGCCCAACAAACTTCAGGGCTACTAACCGTTACCAGCGTTGTATTGCGATGCTCCGAGAATCTCTTTTTCTCTTCGCGACTTGCGCCAAAACGCATGTTTGCGGTGCTCATGCCAAACCTCTTGAACGCGCCGCACCCATGCCACAGCTGCACTACCTGCACGTCCTGGCGCAATCGCAAGTTCCCCACCGCTGGACATGCCTCACACAGAAAGATAACGTCCGATTGTGCCGCCTTCCACGCAAGGCAAAGGGCACGAACTAGCAACCGCGGCTTGGACACCCGCAGCTTGCCCCACGAGTAGAAGTCCGTTTGGATGTTGCGGTCGCGCATTGCGGGCAGTATTCGCTCGAAGCTGTTCGAAGGCTCCGCGCGTGTTACCTCCACCACAAGCACCCGCTTTTTTGGAGAGCCGTCTGACTTGAGTTGACCTATTGAAGAACGTGCCCAATACACACCGCTCGCAATGCCATACATAAGCACCTTAAGGCCCGTCTTAACGTACTTCGACACCTTTGCCATGGGGTTGCCATCCCTTCCGCGCTACCGCTCAGTTCCCCTATATTATCATGCGTCAAATCACCAACTCACACAGGGATACGCACGGGCTTCTCTGCACTTGATTGAACCCCTCGAGCGCGTCCTCGTTTTGTGTGTTGCGTCGACGCGCCCACCAGAGCCCCACACCCCCGTTTCGTGCTACCCTTATGCACACCAATTGTTTTATGCAACAAGCGAGGGCTGCCGTATGGATTTGTCTACCGTCAACCAAATGAAGACCATCGTGTCGCCGTCCATGGTAATGATCGACGACGAAACGCTGCATCAGCTGCAGGCCATCCTGCTCACCATTCTGGACGACATCGTGGGCTTTTGCGAAGAGGAGGGCATCTCGTATGTGTTCAGCGGCGGGTCCGCGCTTGGCGCCGTTCGCCACCAGGGGTTCATTCCCTGGGACGACGACATAGACATAAACATGCCCCGCCCTGACTACGACCGCTTTATTGCCACCTTTCCGCAGCGGTTCGCCAACAAGTACAACGTGCAGGCGCCCGAGCTGACTCCCGGCGTGGGCACGGCCATCGCGCGCGTGCGTCTGCGCGATACCATCATGCGCATGCACGACGACTGCGGCCAGGAGGAGTGCGGCATCTTTATTGACATCTTTCCCATCGAGAACGTGTTCCAGAATCCCGTGGCACGCAAGCTTCATGGCTTTGCCTGTCTGGCGACGGGCTTTTTGTACTCTTGTCGTCGCTTTTGGCGCGACAGGAAGTTCTACCTGGACTTTGCCGAAAGCGATGCCGGCTTTGCGCGCGTTGTGCGCACCAAGGCGCTGCTTGGGATTCCCACGGCGGTGATCTCGGTGGAGCGGTGGAGCAAGATCATCACTCGAGTGTATTCGCTTTGCAAGAACAACCAGAGCGAGCTGGTGGCGGTACCCGCCGGCCGCGGACACTATTGGGGCGAGATGCTGCCGCGCGAGGTGTTTGCCAAGAGTCGCAAGGCGTCGTTCGAGGGACGGACGGTTCGCATTCCCGCAGGGGCCGAGAAGTACCTTGAGTTCTGCTACGGAGACTGGCAGCGCATCCCCGCTCCCGAGGAGCGCGAGCATCACGCCTACCTAGAGCTCGACTTTGGACCGTATGCGCTGGAGGAGCCTAAGGCAAATGAGGTAAGCGGCTGACGGTGCGCGACTCGGGCAAACGTTTGCCGGATTTGCGAACGCTGCGGCAGGGTTGGCTGACTTTGGCCACAGCGTGGCCGATCGCAGCAAACGCCCGCCCGGATTTGCCGGAATCGCCAACGGTGCGGCGGAGTTTGCCGAGAATGGCCACAGTGTGGCCGATCCGAGCAAACGCCCGCCGGGGTTTACCGGGATCGCGAACGGTGCGACGGGGTTGGCTGGCTTTGGCCACAGTGTGGCCGATCCGAGCAAACGCCCGCCCGGGTTTGCTGGATTTGCGAACGCTGCGACGGGGTTGGCTGGCTTTGGCCACAGTGTGGCCGATCCGAGCAAACGCTTGTTGGGTTTGTCCACAGCGTGGCTATTCTCAGCAAATCCGAGCCCGCGTTCCCGCACCGTTCGCGATCACAGCAAATCCGAGCCCGCGTTCCCGCACCGTTCGCGATCACAGCAAACCCGAGTATCCCAACAAGCCAAAACGCCGCCCGCTAAAAGCTCTTGTTGTAGGTTCGACCCAAAAACTTGGCAGCCAAAAACGACGAACCCTTCTTCACCCAATTAACGCCCTCAAGCTCGATTAGAGGCACTTCTTCATAGGGTACGTCCTCCGAGCGCAGCCACACATCCAGCAAGAACTCACCCAGACGTCCCACGCAGCGCTCCTCAAACGCAATCATCCCATCAAAGCTAATGCGTTCTTCGGCAGATGACAATACGTCAAAAAGCCATGTGCAGTAGGGGTCAAGAACCTCTCGACGCATGATCATCATGTTAAACATATGGACCTTAATCGAGGCCATTTGCGTGTCGTATACCGCAAGCCTCTGCGGGCTCACGTGTCGCACGGCAGCGCGCAGTGCATCCAAATGAGCGGAATCGTGTGTGTGCGCATAGTGAGACGCCACAGACTCAATCATGTAGTTGCGCATCGTAGGGACCACCACGGGAGTACGCTTTAGCATTTCCTCCGCTTCGGCAAGCGTAAGGACTCCGCCCTCTCCAGACCCAGCAAAATGTCTGCGATAATGCGCGAGTCCCAAGGCCTTGCAATCCAAGTTCCGCCAACCCCACCATAGGGCAGTAAGCTCGCTATAGCGCGCATTCTTGTTTGAGATATTGTCTCCATCGTCATCGCGCACAAATCCGGGTATGCTGTTGGACGCACTTGCGGCGTTCACTTGCACCGGAAGATAGAGCGAGTCTGGTGGCATCCAATAGGGTTTGTGCGCAGCGACAAGAACAGTCGGAGCGCTGCCATATAGGACGCTCAAATTGCTCTCCAATCGCTTGCGGTAAATCTTGTCCGAATCACGCGCTGGTACTTGATGACAAACTGCCAACAGCCAGGACAATCACTGCCCCAACCACGGCACCCCATAATACGCCATTCTCTCACGCGCGCCCCAATGTGTTACTTGGCTGCTTCTATTCATAAAACCACACTATAGCAAAAGCACTGTGATAAGGTGTTTAGGCAATTGCCGAGCGCATACAATGAACGTTTGTAATCCGAAAGGGGCAAACGCATGCTATCAAAAACGATCAAACGCGTCTCCAGAAACATGAAGGAAAATGCCTTTTTGTTTACGGAGCTCGTTAATCGCGACTTTCAGCAACGCTACAAACGTACGGTACTTGGCATGGCATGGAGTATTCTTTCTCCCTTGCTACAGCTTCTGGTAATGATGGTGGTCTTTAGCCACATGTTTGGACGAGGCGTCGAGCACTACACCATCTACCTTTTTGCGGGAAACATCACGTTTTCCTACTTTAGCGAGTCAACCAACAACGGCATGAGAAGCCTTATGGAGAACTCCGCCATCCTAAGCAAAATCAACGTGCCCAAGTACTTGTTCCTGCTCTCGCAAAACGTGTCGGCACTTATTAACTACGCGCTTACCATTGCCGTCTTCTTCCTGTTTTGCATAGGTGATGGCATAAAGTTTACGCCCGCTTTCTTCACGCTGTGGTACCCAATCCTTTGCTTCGTGATTATGAACATTGGCATTGGCATGGTTCTTAGCGCGCTTTATGTGTTCTTCCGCGACATCGCCTATTTGTATCGCGTGTTCCTTACCTTATTGAGCTACTTGTCGGCCATTTTCTATACCATCGATTCCTTCCCTGCCACCTTCCAACGTCTCTTCCTTCTTAACCCGGTATACGTAAACATCAAGTTTTGGCGCCTAGTGGTACTCGACGGCATCGTTCCGTCTGCGATGTATCACCTGCTGCTTGCGGGCTACGCAGTTCTTTTCCTGGCCATAGGCGCCTTTTTCTACAAGAAGTTTAACCATCGCTTTGTGTATTACTTCTAGGCCACCCAACGTTTGCGAGGAAGCATGGCTGTTATTGAGTGCAACGACGTAAGCATTCGCTACATTACGGGCGACTTTAAGTCCATTGGCCTTAAAGAGTTCATAATGCGCAAGCTCACGAACAACTTTCACGTTAAGGAGTTTTGGGCCGACCGCCACGTAACGTTTACCATCGAGAAGGGCGACATGTTGGGCATCATTGGCTCCAACGGCGCTGGCAAGTCCACCCTCCTCAAAGCCGTTACGGGCATTATGCTTCCCACAGGCGGCCATATAAAGACCAACGGTCGCATAGCCGCCCTGCTTGAGCTGGCAAGTGGCTTCGACCCGCACATGACCGTACGCGAAAACACATACCTTCGTGGCGCCATGCTTGGCTACACCAAGGAGTTCTTGGACGAAAAGTACGAGGAGATAATTGCTTTCGCGGAGCTGGAAGAGTTTGAAGACTACATGTTCAAGCAGCTCTCCAGCGGTATGAAAAGTCGCCTGGCCTTTTCGGTGGCATGTCTCGTAAACCCCGACATCCTCATTTTGGACGAGGTGCTGAGCGTAGGCGACGGCGCCTTCCGCAAGAAGAGCGGCGACAAGATGATGGAAATCTTGAGTGGCGGCACCACGGGTGTGCTGGTTTCGCATTCCATAGAGCAAGTGCGCGATCTTTGCAACAAGATCTTGTGGCTCGACCATGGCAACCAAATTGCCTTTAGCGAAGATGTGCGCCTGTATTGCGATGCCTACGAGGAGTTTCTGTTTACCAAGGAGCTTCCACAAAACGATGGCGACATAGAACGACTCGCTCACAACTTTGGCGTGCGCATGGAGGAAGAGCGCAAGCGCAACGAGGAGCAGGAAGTGGACCGTCTGGAGAGGATCTTGGAGGAAGGCCACTCCGACGCCGCCATCAACGCCGCCATCCGCGTGCTGCAGAAGGGCCGTCCCGAGGCCCTCATCGACCAATATCGCTAGCCTCAGACGATGTGGGCAGGCAAAGGGGGGTATCCCCATTGCCTGGGCGCACGGTTAGCAGCGCTGCATGCAGTCGTACACGATCTGCGCGCTGCGCTTCCATGAATAGCGCGCCAAACAGTCCTCGGCAGAGCCGGCTGGCTCGTGCGCCAGCAGTTCGTCCATATCTATGTGGTCGTACGCCAGCGGGTCGAAGTACGTTACCGCATCGCCATACACCTCGGGCAGCGACCCACCCGTGCTCACCAAGCATCGCGCGCCCAATGCCATGGCCTCCAGCGGCGGAATGCCAAAGCCCTCATAGAGCGCAGGGTGCACAAACGCCTTGCACCCCGCCATAAGCGCCACGATCTCCTCGTCGGTAAGATAGCCGGTATACAGCAGGTTGGAGGGGTTGTCTTCGTCCGCGTACGCATCGGCATTCTCGGTGCTGCGCAAACCCGTTACCACAAACGTGTGCTCGGGGTTCTGCCTCGCCGCCTCAAGCACCCACCTGAAGTTCTTGTGATACGTGCGATGCCCCAGCATAAAGAAGTACCCGCCCGACGTGAGCCCAAACCGCGCCAGAGCACCCTCGTCCGGCTCCACGCGCGTCACGTGCTGCCATGCGCACGGCACCACGCGCACCTTTGACGCATCGACGCCATACATTCGCACGATGTCGGACTTCGCGCACTCGCTGCCCGTAACCACAAACGAAGTCGTGCGCACGACCTTGCGTACCCGACTCATGTGCCAACGCCGCCCGCGCTTGCCCGCAGCGGTGGTAAAGTCCTGCGGGAAGAGCTCCGCAATGCAGTCCGGCACCAGCTCTATGGCACAGCCCCACGGCGGCAGGCTGCACAGCAGGTCTACGCCCACCCCACCAACCTTGCGCACGTAGGTGGGAAACGTCCAACTCGCCCACGGACACCCGGGAAAGGAAGCCGCGACCTCCACGACCTCCATCCGCTCAAACGAGAAGTCGCCTCCATGGCCGACCGGCACCACAAACTGCATGCGCCCGTCCACGTCCATACGATCGAGCTCGCGCATGACCTCGTATCCATGCCTATGCACGCCCGACGGGCTCCCCTCACACAAGGGCTTGCCGTTGAACACGTACGTACGCTCCATCATGCCTTCCTCCATTTGGCCGTGAGCTTGTTGAGCGCCGTTCCCGGCAGCACGACGAGCAGCAGCCCATACACCGCGGCGCCAATGCACATCTCCGTGACGGTCTGCACGATGCCCCCAAACGGCGTAATCTGCTGCCAGCCCCACAGCGCCGCCGCCATAGCGCCCACCGCTAGCATGTAGGGCAAAAGGTCTTTCCACGGAGAGAACCTGTACTCGCTGCGCGCGAGCATCCACACCTGCAGCCCGCACGAGCAGAACTCGGCCGCAAGCGAGGCGCACAGGGCGCCCAGCGCCCCCAGTTGCCTTACGAGCACAAAGTTAACCACCACGTCCACCACGGCAGCGGCAATGTAGGCAGCGGTCATCTTGTTCTGCAGCCCCGTGGGCGAGAGGTACTGCATGCCCACAAAGTTTCCCACGCACATAAACACGATGAGCACGCAACACAGGCGCAAAAGCGGCACCACGGGGCCAAAGTCGGGCCCCATGAACCATCCCACGAGGTTGTTGGTTACCATAAAGAGCCCCACCACCAGCGGCAGCATGATCATGCACAAAACCTCAAAGCTCTCGCGCATGGACTGGCGCACACCCGCATGGTCGCCCTCCGAAAACAGGTGCGCATTGCGCGAGTACAGCACGGTGTTAAGCGACACCACCAGCGTTACCACCAGATTTGCCACCTTGCGCGTCTGCTCGTAGTAACCGTTTTGCACCACGTCGTCCAACAGCGCACCCAGCATGATCTTGTCGAGCTGCGAGTAGATCTGCACGGCAATTATGGGCACGAAGAACTGCAGGGTGCCCACGATGTGGCGGCTCACGTTGAGCTCGGCGAGCGGCACGCGTCGCACGCGCTTGCCCAACCCCACGAAGAACAGCATGTTGCCCACAAACAGCGAGGCGGAGTTTATGAGGCAATACATAAGAAGGTCCGCCTCGCTGCGCACCAGCAAGAATATGAGGGCAATGGTGGCAATGCGCACCGCTGCGTTCCTAAGCGCAATGGGGCGGAAGTCCTCCATCCCCTGGAAGAACCACGATATGTCGAGCAGCACCGACAAGATCACGAACGTCTGGGCCAGCAAATAGGGCTCGTACTTCCCATACACCGCACAAAACACCAGGTAGGCAACAACGACGGCACCCGATACCACCGCGCGCAGAATAAGCAGCTCCCAAAACACCTTGCTGCGCTCCACCTCGTCGTCCTGGCGGTACGCAACCTCACGCTGGCCATAGGAGTTTACGCCCAGCGCCGCCAGCAGCGAGAAGGCCGTGGCAATGGTAAAGGTGTAGCTATATATGCCAATGCCGTCCGAGTGCAGCACGCGCGACACGTACGGCGTGGTAACCAGCGGCGCCAGCAGCACAAGCACCTGATACGCCATGTTGTAGGCATAGTTTTTTATCGTCTTCCTATCCATACGCGCTCACAGAAGACCCAACGCATCCAAATACGCCTGCGCCACGAGCGCGGGATCAAAGCGCCTCAGCTGGGCCTGCTGACCTTCTCGCATGCGATCGCGCAACTCGTCGGAGCGCATGAGCACATCCACCGCCAGCGCCGCCTCGCGCGGGTCGTCCTGCGTGAGCAGCAGGCCGCCCTCCCCCAGCGTGTCACCCACCGCGGAGGTGTTTTGCGCCACGATGGGCAGGCCAAAGTGCATGGCCTCCACCAAGGGCACGCAAAATCCCTCGTGCGCGCTCTCGCAAAGGAACACGTCCGAGGTGCGATAGAGCTCAATCAGCCCGTCTAGCGACACGTGGCCGGCAAAGCGTACGCCCGAAAGCCGCATGGCACGCACGTACTTTTTGAGCCGCAGCAAATACGCCTCCATGCCGCCGGCGTTGCCCACGAAGGTAAGGGTGGCGCATTGGTCCACCACGCGACGCACGTACGAGAAGTCCTCAATCACGCGTTCGAGCCGCTTGTTCGGGGCTACGCGCCCCACAAAGAGCAGGCGTGTGCCCGCATCCTCGTGCGCGCGCTCGCTCACGCTGCGCAGACGCCCCGCCGGTCCCAAGTGGCTCAGGTCCAGAAGGATCGGTACCACTTGCACCGGGCATTCGTAGTGCGCCTCCTTGAGCTCGCGGGCGTTGTAGTCCGAAACCGCAATGGCCGCGTCTGCATGCGAGGCCAAATACGCCATGCCAGCGCGTCCCTCCATGCACGACGCCTGCGCGCGAGCGTTGTACCCCTCAAAAAAATGGGCGGGCGTCACGTTGTGATAGTTCACCACGAGCCTGCCGGGATATTCGGCAACACTGTAGTTGAGGTCGGAACCCGTGCTCAGGTGATACACGATCAGATCGTCAGGCGAGGGGTCGTACTCCGCAATGGGCAAGCCCACCTTCGCCACGCGCGCGTCCACGTAGTTGGCGTACACGGCGTGCTCGAGCCCCCTTTTCGCAAAGAGGCCGTCGAGCGCCTGCACGTGGTTGCCAATGGCGTCTCCCCAGGCAAAGGATTCCAGTATTTGCACGACCCTCATGATTGCCCGCCCAACTTCGACGCCACACGTCGCACCTTTTGCGTTGCACGCCACAGCACGACCTTTGGTCTCGAAACCTCCACGTCGTCAAACGACAAGGGCGGTTTTGTCGCAAGGAGCACCTCGCGCAGGCGATTCGACTCGTCGTCCATCCACCTCTGTACTTCCAGCGCCACGTGCAACCTCCCAAATCAAACGTGTGTCAACATTCTAGGCGCTCCACAAGCAGCGCAACGCCCCATCTTCCACAACATTGCCGTTTCCCCATTACAACCATAGGCAATGTCTGCGATATCGCCTTCCCTAGCTTGACTTCTGCCGCTGTATCCTAAACGTCAGCTTGGAGAGGAAATACAGCAACACGGTTATACCAAGTATTACGTAACCGTTATACGCACCAGAACTCGACACCAAGAAGCCAGAAAGCTGCCCCACAAGCGAGCACACGAGTATCTCTCCTCCTTGCACCGACTCCCAGCCAAACAGGAATACCCGCCTGAACATCTCCTCCTGCCACGCAAGCACCACAGCCGAAACCACCGCAACAATCACCACGCCCACAACACCAAAGTTAAGGTAGCTCTCAAGATAGTTACCGCCTCTAAAGCCGAAGTGGTGCTTCCAACGCGATAGCTTTTGCGTGGTGAACCGACCCCACGACCATTCCTGCCTATACGGACTCATGGAGGATGGCACGAACGATATGAGACCAGCTGCGTACGTCTTTCCAAGCAGGAACTCGCTATTCATCCTATTCTCGAATCCCATAAGAAGGTATGCGCCATCGCGCACGTCGCAAAACGTATTGCCGTTGAGCGTTTCGGTGGCGTATGCCTGGACATTGCCAAAACCCCTGCCACCGCGCACCGACTGCATTACCAAACCAAGCACAGCCGTAATTGCAATTGCCACAAGAACAGCAAGCGTCTGGCGCTTGAGCCCCGCCAGGCCTTTCTTCTTTATGCCACGCACGTACAGCCAATACAGCACGACGGGCAAAAAGAGCTGCAGCAGCGCCGAACCACGATTACCCGTAAGGACGAGGCATATTGAGCACAGCAAGAAGGCCGCAAACGACACCCATCCCTTCCTTGCAACCCATCGCAGTCCCTCGTAGAGACCCAAAGTGCTCATGAGCTGACTCGCCAGCAAGTATACTGGCGAGAAGGGCTTGTCAAGATAGAACGCTCGTTTAGCGTTAAGCAGTGGGAACGTACCGTTATAACGGAAGCAGATGAACGTAAACACAGCGGCTGCCAGCACGACAAAAACAAATACCAACCTGGAATCGATACCGTTCGCCACGCGACGCACGAGTGCGACGGACGAGAACCGCTCGCTCATGCGCCACGCGCATACCAGCAGCGTGACCATAAATATGGCAGTCCCCGCATAGTTTATGAGCATGCTTTGCAACAGGTACGGCTTTACGAGCGCAACGGCCTCGCCCTGAATGTGCAGGGAATTCCACGATTCATCCACGAAGTAGTACCAAGGAGACAAGACTATGCATGCGTACCATTGGAACAGCCCCACATTGAAAAGCGAGACCACATAACCATGCTTCCTATACACGTATGCTATATACACACCCAGCAAAACGAGGCAAAGCACATATAAAACGGGACATATAACGACCAGAGGATCCATGTTCATCTCCCTAATGATTTGGTATGTGAGCGGACAGCAGCTCCAACCACATGCGTGCCGACTCGTCCCAACTATAGCGTGCAAGAAGAGCGCTGTGATCCGGCCGCGCATGGCCCTGTGCCACCGCGCGACCATAGGTATGCTCCAGAAGCATGTCGAGGTTCACCCGCGTGTTATGGGGATCTACGTAGGCCGCACTCTTTCCAAATACTTCGGGCAGTGAGCCCGCGGTGGATACCACAAGAGGTACCCCGCAACTTGCTGCCTCCAAAGGGGGCAGGCCAAAGCCCTCGTAGAACGAGGGATGAAGGTATGCTTTACAATGCGTCATGAGCGTCTTGTTTTGGGCATCGGTAACGTATCCGGCATATCTTACGTTAGGAAGATCGGGAAACTGCGTGCTCGACGCATGCCAACGTTTGCCCGATACGACGAAAACGCTTTGCGGATGTTCCTTTGCAACGTCGAAGACCCACGCGAGATTCTTGTGGGGTGCCAAGGAACCGAGCGTATAGTAGTACTCACGATCGAGCAAATCGGGTATGCTCGCGAAGTATTTGTCGTCGGACTCCACGCGCGTCATGTGCTCCCATGCGTCAGGAATCACCGAAATACGCTCAAGGGGTATGCGGAGCTTGTTCACGAGCTCGCTACGCGAGAACTCCGACACGGTTACTATGTGCGAGGCATTCTTACGGGCATACGCAACCGCGGCCTTGAATCGCATTCGGTCGGCACGTGGGTCAAACTCCTTAAATACTGCAGGACGAGCGTCGTGAACAACGGTAATACCACGATTGAGGGCAAGCCCACCGCTCATATTCACATAAAGCGCCCCCTGTTCGCGGAGGTAGGCACGAGCGTGTCTGAGGAACCGAGCACCCCCACCTTCCAGTTCGTGTACCGCAAGTTCAGAGAGCTCAGGCTGAGGCGGCCGCTCGCCCACGGAGCAGAGCCCTTCTATACTAAGCCCATACGATGGCGCGTGCTCGCACATGCGTATGAGCGTCTCCATGAGATAGCGCTCGATACCCGTTATACGATCAGAGAGGCAACGCACATTAACGCAAACCTTCACGGGCATCACCTCCGTTTACCTCAAGCACTCCTAGCAACCGCTCACCCGACATCTTCCACGAGTACCTGTTGAGCGCCTCGTATGCAGGCGCCACAGGCTTCGCAAGAAGGGCTTCCAGGTCCACGTTGTAGGAGTTCGGGTCTACGTAGTGTGCACAGGGACCCATAACCTCGGGAAGGCTCGTGGCGTCCGAGCACACCACTGGAACTCCCAAGGCAAGCGCTTCCAGCGGCGGCAGGCCAAACCCCTCGTAGAGCGAGGGAAACAAAAACGCCCGACAGTTGCGGATGAGCGCGCATGCGTCGTCGTCGCTCACGAAGCCCAACAGATGCACGTTGGGCGGACATCCGATGTCGTCGCTTTCGTAGCGCATGCCCGCAATGGCAAAGCTCAGGTGCGGGTTGCGTTCGGCCACCTCGTATACCCAACGCACGTTTTTATTTCTTGCGAGCGTTGCTATGCAAAACAGGTACTGACCAGGCTCAAGCTGTGCGAAGCGATCGCGCCAGTCGGGAGCCGCCACATAGGAGCGAACGTGCTGCCAGGCGTTTGGCACCACGTTCACCTTGCCGCGCGCATTCGGATAGTAGCGCTCTATCTGCTCCTTGCTGTATTCGCTTACAGTGAGTATGGCCTTCTCCCGCCGCGTGACAAATGCGTACTGCATGCAATGCCATGCCCTGGAAAGGCGATTGCGCGGCGACGTGTAGAATTCGGGGCACGCCCGGTACATGACGTCGTGGACGGCGGTAACGCCCGGCCTGCTGAACAGAGGCGCCACGTTGCAGAGGTTCAGCGCCGTGAGCTTGGGATGTTTGAGCAGGTATTGGGCAAAGTCGATTTGCTCCCACGCTATGCCCGTGCGCCTACCCCACCTAACTACCTTGATGTTTCTGAGCGCTGGTACGTCTTGGGCTATGGGTGGCACCACGATTTCCACGCGATCTCGCGCGTCGAGCACCTCGTCCAGGGCGCACACCAGCTCGCGGGCATAGCGCACGATTCCCTGCATGCGGTCAGTGAGGAATTTGCCGTTTATGGCGACGTTGAGCATGGTCGCACTCCCCTATTGTGCTGCGTTCGCGACGCGCTTGTTGGCGCTGCCGGACTTGGGAGCGTCGCCTGCTGGCGCGGGGCGCGTGGATGCTGGCGCGGGGCGCTCGTCCGTCGCAGGGCGCGTGGATGCTGGTGCGGGGTGCTCGTCCGTCGCAGGGCACGTGCCTGCCATCGCGATCCTCGGCCGTCCCACCCCGTATTCCTCGAGCTTTTGGGCAACAAACGAACCGAACCGCTCCCTAAAGCGCTCGCGAGAGAAGCTCCTGCCGTACTGGGCTATCTCCGAACGCGAAAGCGCCACGCCGCCGCGCTCGAAGCGCTGAATGCAGTCGGCCAGGGACGCCACGCTCTGTTCTTCGAAGAAGAGACCCGTCTTTCCGCTCACGACCGTCTCGAGCGTCCCACCCTCGCCAAAGGCCAGCACCGGCACTCCCGCGCTCATGGCCTCCACCGGGGTTAGGCCAAAGTCCTCCACGCCCGGGAACAAGAACGCCTTCGCATGGGCATAGAGCCCCACCAACTCGTCGTCGGTAACCGCACGCCTAAACTCTATGGTTGGTCCGGCCATCTCGCGCAAGTTCTTCTCTTCCTCGCCACCCGAGCTCACAACAACAAGGCGGCGCCCCAGGCGATTGCACGCCTCTATGGCAAGGTCCACGCGCTTGTATCCCACAAAGCGAGAGACCACGAGGTAGCAGTCGTCGGGCTCGCATACCTCGCCCGCGCGCACCGGGCTCGCGGGATGGATGGTTACGGAGTCGCGCCTATAGTACTTGCGGATGCGGTTGCTCACGAAGTCCGAGTTCGCCACAAACTCGTCCACGCGCTGAGCGGCCAGGTAGTCCCACTGGCGCACTTTGGGAATAATGCGTCTCATTGCGAGCCTACGTATGGGATCGGTACCCTCAAGGTATTCGTAGTAACGGTCCCAAACGTAGCGTATGGGCGAGTGACAATAGCACACGTGCAGAGCATCGGGCCTGGTAATCACGCCTTTACAGCAACTCATGCACGAGCTCACCACCAAGTCGTACTCCAAGAGGTCAATGGCCTCCCACGCCTTGGGCATAAGCGACAGCAGCATCTTGTAGCGATGCGTGGCACCGGGTATCTTTTGCAGGAAGGTGGTACGAACGTCGCAGGAGTGCGTCCATTCCGGCGCATTCTGCTCGTCGTACACCAGCGTGTATATGGGTGCGTCAGGCCAGAGCTCATGCAGGTCCAGCAGAACGCGCTCGCTGCCCGAGTTGCTCACGAGCCAGTCGTGTACCAGCGCGACCTTCAACTGCATCGCCACCTTTCGTTCATTTGTACAGATTTTTCCATTGTACAACACGGAGGCGATGCGAGTCGCAATAACGCATAGCGGTGCACGCGGGTGTGTCAATGCCTCCGTCCCCATGACACACAGCGAGGGTTTGCTGGCTTCGCGAACAGTGCGGCTGCGTTTGCTGGCTTCGCGAACAGTGCGGCTGCGTTTGCTGGCTTCGCGAACAGTGCGGCTGCGTTTGCTGGCTTTGGCCACAGTGTGGCGCATCCCAGCAAACCGACCCGCACTGTTCGCAATCCCAGCAAACGCGCCCGGAGATTTGCTGGCTTTGGCCACAGTGCGGCGCATCTCAGCAAGCCGCCCCGCACCGTTCGCAATCCCAGCAAATCCGGCCGCGCCAGCTACCGTCAGCCGCCCCGCCGCAGACAAAACCGCACGTCAAGCTTCCGCACGTCTCACACGACCTTGCGAACAAGGTCCTTTATGCGCTCGCTCTCTTCCTTGCCCGTTACCAGAACGCCCTCGTCGGTAACCACAACCACCACGTCTTGCACGCCTGCCACAACCACGGGCAAGTCCGTCTCGTTGATCACGTGCACCCCGTTGGCGGTCACCTCATCCACCGTAACGCGCCCCGCCACCGGATCGTGCAGCTCCTCGCAAAGGGCATCCCACGTGCCAAGGTCCTTCCAAGTGCCAGCATACGGAATCACGGCCACCGAGGTCGCACGCTCCACCACCTCGTAGTCAAAGCTGTTCTTGGGCAGCTCGGCGTAGCGTTCCCGCAGCTTGTCGTAGCCCTCGGCGTCGCAATAGCGCCCCACGATCTCCAGCAGCCAGCCAAGCCTAAACGCAAACACTCCACAGTTCCACAACGCACCCTGCGAAATGAGGTAGCACGCCGTTGGCTCGTCGGGCTTCTCGGTAAAGCGCTTCACGCGACGCACGTCTCCCTGGAGATCTTCCGGCACAATATAGCCGTACTTGGTGCTGGGATAGCTTGGCTCCACGCCCAGCAGCACAAGGTCCGCCTCGCCCGCGCACACGGCAGCAGACAAGCGCGACACATTTGCGTAATACTCCGCATCGGCAAAGGTGTCGATGGGCATCACCACAACCACGGCGTCTTTGTGTGCACCCTGCGAAGAGGCCACATGAGCAGCGGCCAGCATAATGGCGGGCGCGGTGTCGCGACGCTGGGGCTCTATGGAGAGCCCATAGTCGCCCGTAAGCTGAGCGCGCAGAATCTCCACCTGCTCGTCGCTCGTCGCAACCGTAACGGTTGCCCCGGGATTCTGGCTACGCACCAAGCGAACGGTGCGCTGCACCATAGACTCAGGCCTGTGTTGGTCGTCTCGCAAAACCTTGAGAAACTGCTTGGGACGTACGGAATTGGACAGTGGCCACAGGCGCGTTCCCGACCCGCCTGACAAAAGCACGACGTGCGTGGCATCCCCTTGCATGCCAAACCTCCTACGCTTAGACGCTCAGCAGGTTACGAATCGCCTCCACAAGGCATGCGAGTCGCTCCCTCGCTTGGTCCGCATTGGACCCCTTCGCGAAACAGTATGCCTTTATCTTCGGTTCTGTGCCACTGGGACGCACAATAACCTTGCAGCCCCCGTCCAAATTGAGCTGCAAAACGTCGGCGCGCGGAAGCGTCTGCGTGGGATCGCCAGGCATAGGCACGCCCTGGGCATAGTCCACCACATGGCGAACAGGCATAATGCCCAGTGCCTTTGGCGGACATGCTCGCAACCCCTCCACAACCGCGCTGCCGTCCCTAACGGGGACGTCCTCATCCGAGGCATCGAGCTCAATCGCCACCTGCTCCGAAACCACATAGCCGTATTGCTCGTAGAGCTCATCCAATGCCTGGAGCAGGTTCTTTCCACGTCGCTTATGCCATGCGGCCATCTCGCACAAAAGCATAAGCGAGACGATGCCGTCCTTGTCGCGCACGTAGGAGCCGCGCAGGTAGCCGCAGCTCTCCTCCACGCCCACCAAAAAGTCGCTCACACGTCCTTGTTCCTCCAGCAGGTCAACCTGCTCGCCCACGTACTTAAAGCCCGTAAGCGTCCGACGCAGGCGCACCCCATGCGCGGACGCCACCTCGTTGAGCAGCGGAGACGAAACGATGGTGGTAATGGCAACCGGTCGCGCCGGCAACGGCACAACCTTGCACAGGAAGTCGAGGAGCAACAGGCCCATCTCGTCGCCCGTAAGCAGACGCATGCTTTTGTCGCAACGCACCGCAGCTCCAATGCGGTCGGCATCTGGGTCGTTGGCCAAGGCGAGGTCGGCGCCTTCTGCCAGCGCCTGCTCCATGGCAAGGCTCAGCGCCGCCGCATGCTCGGGATTGGGCTTCGGGCAGGTGGCAAACGTACCATCCGCCACGGCTTGCGCGCGCACGAGCGAATAGCTAATGCCTCGGGAGGCCAGCACGCGACGCGCGATCGCGCAGCCAGCTCCATTTAGGGGCGTGTACACAACGTGCAGGCCAAAGCATCGCACGCCCGTGGACTGCTCCAGGACGGCACGCACGTAGTCGTCCACAACATGCGAATCAACCCAGTCGACCAAACCCGCACCAAGCGCCTCGTCCAGTGGCATGGATGGCACGCCAAAGGGATCGACGTTGCACATGGCATCCTGCACGGCATGCGCCAAGCTGTCGGTTGCCTGGTCGCCGGCGCTGTCATACACCTTGAATCCGTTGTATTCCTTCGAGTTGTGCGAGGCAGTTATAACCACGCCGGCATTGGCATGCAGCTGACGCACCGCATAGCTAAGAACCGGAGTCGGCTGCGGAACGTCAAACAGAAGGGACCGGATTCCCGCAGACGCCAGAACGCTGGCGCACACAACCGCAAACTCTTCTGAGTGGATGCGCGTGTCGTAGGCAATAACCACCAGCGGATTGCCCAGTCCGAGTTTCCCGGAACGCAAGCAATCCACGAGTCCCATTGTGGCCTTTGCCACCGTAAGCCGATTCAGGCGATTGGGACCTATGCCCATCTTTGCCCGTATGCCGCCCGTGCCAAACCGCACATGGCCGCAAAAGGCATCCTCGCGCTCCCCCGCCTGCTGCAGGCGCTCGAGCTCCCAAGGCTGCACGCTCTTCTTTAGCGCCTGGAACCAGCGCTGTTCATTGGCTCCGGCAGCCACGACGCTACCTCAACAAATCTTTTGTCTGCGTCGCGAGCAAAAACGGCTCAAAAAAGGACGCGTTATGGCATCCGTTTGCGCAAAACGATGTAGCCAAGGTGTCCTCCTGTCATATCCGACGCAACTCACACAGAAACAAAACGCGACGCCAAACCATCGTTAGCGCGCGTAATCGCAGCTATGCTAGGCCATCGAACATTTTGTGTCAAATTTGCTCAAAAGGCACAGGCCGCACATCACAGATTGCACACGGTCAGCCAGCGGCCACGAACGGTGCGCAAGCGAACCACGAGCGGTGCGCAAGCGAGTCTAGCGATCCTGCATCTCCACATCCACGTTTTCGAACAGCGCAGACAAACGCACGCCGAGCCCTTGGGAAATCTTGGAAAGGTTGTCTATGGACACGTTGCGCCTGCCCTTCTCGACGCTAATAAGATACGTGCGGTCCATGCCAATCATTTTGGAAAACCGATACTGAGACAAGCCCTTGGCAACGCGCAACTCATGTATGCGCGCGCCCAGCCTCATGCGAATCCGTTGTATGTTCTCCTCTGTAGCCATGGGAGAAGCGTAACTACTATTGCATAGGAGTCGGTCGCTTATAAGTAACCACTATTCGCAATACGCGCAATGTGTAAAAGTTTGTTTAGATTCCTTCGCATTTTGCCATGTAGATAGGCAGGACTACGCATGCACATAACGCCGCAAAATCGAATTCGCGCCAACAAGATTATTGGATACACGCTTAGAGACCTACGCGAGCGTGACGGAATAACGCAATCGCAGGTTGCGGAGCAGCTGCATTGCTCGCAGGCACTCATAAGCGAGGTGGAGAACGGCATCCGAAGCGTCAAGCTCGTGGAGGCAATTATGTATTCGCATGGAATAGGCGTAACGTCGCAAGAGCTCTATGAGGAAGTAAAGGACGCACTTGCCGATGAAGGACTACTCCCCCACACGATGTCGACGCGCAGGGCATCGACGCGCAAGAAGGCGCTGTAATCTGGGCTAAGGAGCATCCGCTGGGCAAGAGGCATCCAGGCGTTAGGCAGACAACCTGGCTTCAAGCGCCCGGAACTCCTCGGGAATCTCTTCCACGTTGCCACCAAACGCCTGGGCAATGGCCATGGCCTGCTCCCTGCGAAGGTCAGCCGTGTCATGCTCGCCCATGCCGTCGTATGCATCGCCCAGCCGATAGAGCGCATAGGCTGCGTAACCAGCAACGGCGTCTCCCGTACCCGAAAGAGTCATCATAGTTACCAGCGATTCGGGCGAAAGAGACATGGCCGTTTGCGGGTCGAGCTGCACAAGATCGGCTATCGCCGCCTCAACCTCTTTGGCATCGTCGATGTTTCGCTGCAAAAGCGCGCCTGCAAGCGCCTTGGAAACGGTGGCGACAAACTGTTCGATGACCTCAAGCAGGTAATCCCTATGAAGCATAAGCGCATCTCTCTTTCCACGTTCTGTGCCTTCGCGCTCGATAGTACCACGGTGTGACGGAATGCGCGCCCACCAATGAAAGGTGTGCTCAGTTGTGGAGAAATTCTTGTGAGTCCCAAAAAAGATTGACGCTTTGGTAATGGAGGCGTAACTTATTGTTTCGCGCATTGGCGCATACATATTGCGGGGTGGAGCAGTTTGGTAGCTCGCCGGGCTCATAACCCGGAGGTCGTAGGTTCAAATCCTGCCCCCGCGACCAAAACACCAACCCTGACCTGGTCAAACGGTCAGGGTTTTTTGTTGACCGACATGTGACCGACTTCTTGACCGACATTATACCGCCAAAAACAAATGTTCGTATCGAGAATTTGCCCCAATTTTCGGGGGTTGCTTGCGCTGTGGCGCAAGTGGAAAACTCCTGGTTGCGCTGTGGCGCAAACATAGCTTGCGGCCTGGCGCAACCTCTGCTTGCGCTGTGGCGCTAGCAACTCGGGCCTTGCTCGCGCCCTGGCGCAACCGATTTATCTCTTTAATCTCTTCTATAAAAAACAATCTCCGCGCACCCAGCAAAACGCGGCCGCAAACGTGCATCTTCCCCGGCCGCGTGCGCGGGGCTTCGCCATGCCCGAAAACACATCCCAGAACGGGGCGGAACCGCGCGATTTCAGGAGCAAAGAAGGCGATTAGCGGAGAAACGCGAGACAAGCGCGGAAAAGCTGGCGATAATACGAGGCCCCTGGAAGCAGAGAAAGCGAGAGAGAAATGCAGCGAGAAGCGGACAGCCTGGGCGCATCCGTCGCCCCTTCCCCCGAACAGGCAGGCGCCGACGGCAGGATCATGACGCTCGACGAGGCCGCCGAGTACCTGAAGATATCGTACTCCACCGTCTACCGGCTCGTCATCGACGGCGAGCTGAGGGCCTTCCGCATCCGCAACGCTTGGCGGACGAGCACGGGGGCCTGCCACGAGTTCGTGACCAAGCGCTTCGAGGAGCAATCCGTGATATGCCAATCCGGCGAGACGAAATAGCGGGCGCACCCGATCCCTTCGCCAGGTACCCGCCATCCGAGTTCGCGACCCTCCCCATGGGTCTTGCAAGGCTACTCGCGGAGAAGCGGGTGGGCCGCAACGGCTGGGCGGTGATGGTGGCGCTGTGCCGCAAGGTTTACGCGGACGGCAGGTTGGGAAGGACGCCGGCGTCGGAGATTGCGGAGGCTTCGGGCCTTACCGCCTATCAGGTCGCCCGCGGCATGAAGGAGCTGCGCGACAAGGGCATCATCGCGCCGGTGACGCGCAAGACCGCGCAGGGCTACCGGCATCCCGACCGGTCGAACTACGGGCACGTCGCCCAGTACCGCTTCACGAAGAAGGCGTGGGCGAAGATCGAGACGGTCCCTATCGAACCTTCCCAAGAACGATCGAGCTAAACGGCAGATCAGAGCGCATGTTTCCCTACATGGGTGTACGTTGTTCGGTACACATGGATAATCGCGTTCGTGAATAATGGATACCGACAAATGACTGCAGCGCCGCGTCGGGCACAAACGCCGAGGAACCGGAGACGCGGCGCCACGCGCTTTTGTGCGGATGCTCCCGCGCTCGGCTGGGGTTCCGGTGGGCGCGGAAGTCGTCGCGCTCCACCGTGCCCTTCCCGACGCCCCTGATATGGAAGGGAATAGAGCGATTTTGGAACGGAACGGCGCGATTCCAGGACATTTCCAACACAGGCAGCCCAAAGGCTGCTATCTTGTCGCCCCAAGTCGGGCCCTGAGGGCGGCTCCTGCCGTGACCCATCGGACCAGTCCGATCGGTTACGAGGCTAGGAGGAGCCCATGGACCACGAAAGATACATCGTAGAGCAGATCAAGGAAGCGCGGGAAGTGCGCGGCATGCCCATTGCCGAGCTCGCGCGCCGTTCGCTGATCGACTCAACGCAGCTCGGCAAGGTTCTGCGTTACGAGCGGAGCCTCAAGCCCGGCGAGTGCCTGAGGATCTGCTACGCATTGGATTTGAGCGCCAGTTCGGTGCTCATCCCGAAGGAGACCCACGAACAGCTTCAAGCTGTCGGCAAGAAGCCGAAGGGCGAGCCCGGCAAGAAGAAGTAGAGCGGAAGTAGAGAGCGTGATGGCAAGATGGACGATGCGCCAGGAAGAGATTCTGAGAGAGCACGGCCACAGGGGCGTCGAGGCCGTGCGCGCGATCATCGCCGAGGAATGCGGCGTCGTCCACTCGCCGCACGCCATAGAGATGCACGCCCACCGCATACGGGCGAGCCTGCGCGAACGGAAGGTGTGTCCCGAATGCGGGGCCGTGGGCGTGCCGTTGAACCTGAGGACGGGCCTTTGCCCGAAGTGCACAGTCTTCCAGCACGTGGAGGAGCAGGCTGCCTTGAGCGAGATGCTTGCGCAGGAGCGCATGCAAGCCTGCAGCGGCAAGGCTTTGGACGAGGCAAAGAAGGAATACGACGCGCTGCGCCAGCGCAACTCGCGTTTCAGGCGCAAGCATGGGCTTAGCGCCAAGCAGAGTATAAAACATAGCCTGAACGGCCAGGACGGCGCATAGGGCGGGTGATTTGTGACACGGGGCTAGCATTGCCCGACATGAGGAAGACGAAGCTTACATACGAGATGGTCGACCGCGCGGTGGCGCTGAAGAAGGACGGTTTGTGCGACGCCGACATCATCAAGGCACTGGGCGTACACAAGTCCACCTTCTACCGCTGGTTGAAGGAAGGCGAGGACGCGCGCGCTGGCTCTGCGAAACGCGAATTATGCGACCAACTAAAAAAGGCCGAGGTCGACTACAAGAAGAACCTGCTGGTCACGATACGGAATGCGTCGATGCGGCCCCAGCACTGGACGGCGGCCGCCTGGCTGCTCCAGCGCAAGTACCCGCTCGAGTTCGGCAAGCCGGACCGGCGCGAGGAGAAGGCCGACGAGCCGGTACAATTGACGCTCGGGCCCGAGCTCGAGGTGATGACGGACGAAGACGACGGCGGCAGTGCCGTCGGGAACGACGACATGGATGGAGGCGGTGAAGATGGCGGTGACCAAGGTTAGCGACTTCGTCATCGAGCGCTTCCATCCCGTGCTCTCCGACGTTATGGCTCACGGCCACACGCACTACTGGCTTCACGGCGGGCGCGGCTCCACGAAGTCGACTGGGCATCCCCATGGAGGCCATGGCGATAGCGTTGGCGATAGACATCGTAATGGACTTCTTCATCACGGCGTTCCACATGTTCGTGTTACAGCTTTTCCTCGTCAGCATATCCTCGAAGATGGGCATGATCGACGAGGACGCCTTGAGGAGAGATGAAAGGGCGTCGTCGGGAGCGGCTTCCTAAGGCCGCCAAAGCGCGACGGCGGCCTTAGGAGGAGACGGCGACGCCCATCGTCTCCCCGTAGCCTTGGCGCGGGCGAAACCCCTCAAGGTCCTTGTCTTATTCCGGGATGATCAGACTGGTTATATCGAAGCTCCGCCAGCCTTCATACGCATTGGGCAGGGGGTTGTCGATCTTCGCGCGCTCTATCGTCGCAGTGGCCGAGCTCATCTCTCCGTTCACCACGACATTGCCGATCCATGCGATCAGCCCCGACTCGTCCAGCGTGACGTCCCCGGTGCACGTCCACGGCTCCTCGCCGTCGGCCGTCAAGTCGCATCGGAAGGAAACGGGCTTGCCGTCGGCGCCTTTCGTCCAGGTAATCACGGCGGTCATGTTCCGCTCGCTGCCATCCGCCTCCACGTCCTTCGCGGCGGATCGGGTCTGTAGCCCGGTCTCGTCGTACTCGTACGCCTCCATCCTCGTTCCCAGCCGCGCGCCGGATTGGTCGTAGTACTCCGCTTTCGCCTCATGCTTCCGAATGACCTGAGCGTCGTCTCCGTACTCGAAGGTGTCGGTCCACGTCACCGAGGCGGCGTCGCCCTCTTCGAAGCTCTCCTTGTCGTACGTGATGGTCTGGGCTACCGAGACTGCCGAGCCGTCCTCGTTGGCCTCGAGGACCTGCAGGCTCGTTGAGGCCGTGTACGGCTTCCCGTCGCCGGGGTCGTAGCCGTACTCGCCCTTCAAGACGTGCCCGTACTCGTCCCATTCGGAGAAGGACTGGTCGACTTTGGAGGCCGCCTCGGGGGAGACCTCCTCGAAGCCGCCCCTCTGCAGCCGCCCGCGCTCATCGTAAACGCTGGCATCGGTGGCACTGCTGCCGTCGCTGAAGGAGACGGCCGCCTTCGTCTCCACGTAGGCTTCAGGGATCGGCAGCGCAGCCGAGCCTTGCGAGGCCGCCGATGAAGACGCCGACGATGTAGTCGCAGAGGAAGATGCTGCTGACGACGACGCCGGCGAAGCGGCGCTTGACGCCGTGGATTGCGCGGAACTCCCCCCGCAAGCCACGAGCGCAGCGGCTACGCACAGAGCCACTCCGATTACGATGGCGAGCTTCGCACGACGCCATCCGGTTCCACAAGATGTGCTTCCTCTCATTCCCAACACCCCTCTCGCTCGTAATTGCCCGACACGCGTAGTATAGCTTGCCTCCGATGCCCGCATCGCCGCGTGGCCATCGCGGGGAAATCATCGTGGAATCATCATCGTTAAAACACGTTTCAGACTGTCCGTTTAGGATATCCTAATGTTTAAAGGACATATAATGCAATGGTGAGTCTTGCGCGAAAGCACGTCACGGGAACCAGTTCGGCCGAGGGAGGCAGCGATGGCAACATTCATCCTAGGCTTGGTGATACTCCTTGTGGGCGGAGCCCTGTACGGGAGGCTCTGCGAGCGGGCGTTCGGCCCCGACGACCGCACCACTCCGGCAATCGAGAAGGCCGACGGCGTGGACTACGTCCCCATGCCGAAGTGGCGCAACTCCCTCATCAACCT
>JAFWKQ010000121.1 GCA_017545665.1 Atopobiaceae bacterium | reverse complement strand
GGAGGGGTCGGTCGGCAAGCCCGTCTGGGCCTGCCACCAAGGTTAGACGATTAAAGTGATGATTAATGTCCAAAACTAGGTGAAGTTCCCAAAGGGCTTGACATTACTGTAATGGGGGCAGTGACACACTGTGTGTCGACGCCCCCGTCCCCGCGGCACAAAAGAGGGCCAAAGGGGGCTGTCCCCTTTGGCCCGCTTTTGCCGTTTGCCTCCAGCGATGTTGCAATAACGAAACACGTTCGCGTTACAATGGTCCTTGCGCAATATCAAAGTAGTTTGGAGACAGCATGAAGCGCATTGACTATCATCCCGAGAACCAGCTCATACATAAAAGCGGCTTTCGCTACATGATACCTGCCATGATCGGCTTGGTGTTTGGCCAGCTCTCGCCCATGATAGGCGGAATCTGCATCTCACAGAGCCTAGGAGAGGTGCCGTTCTCGTCGCTGAGCACGGTGGAGCCTATCAACTTGGTGTTTAGCGCAATCGGCGCGCTTGGCGGCGTGGGCTGCGGCATAACCGTTTCCAAGTATTCGGGGTCCGGAGACAAGGACTTGGCCGCGCGGGCCTTTACCAGAACCGCTATCGCATTGGCCGCCACAACCGTTGTCTTGGCCGCAATCTTGGCGATATTTTCCGATCCCATACTCCACTTTCTGCGTGCCACGCCCGAGAACATTGGCTATGCACGCGAATACTTGTTTGTAATACTCGCTGGTTCGCTGCCAACGGTTATGATGTTTGCCGGCGATTACCTGTTTACCGACGACAACGACCCCATGCTGGTGCTTGTGGCAAGCGTTACCGCGGCGGTAATCAACGTGGTGGGCAACCTCGTTTTGCTCGAGGTCTTCCATATGGGCATTGGGGCGAGTGCGTTCTCCATGGTGTTTGGCCAGCTGGTTGCCTGCCTTATGTTTATTAGGCACTTTAAGAAGAAGGGTAGCCTGTGCCGCTTTGTGCCACCGCGCAAGAAAGAGGGCGACCCCAGCATGCTCTCAATCGTGAAGCCTGGCACGCCCATGGCCATTATGTACGCGATGTTTGCCATACAGATGCTCGTGCAAAACCTGGTGCTTGCCCACGAGAGCGGCACCTCAGGCTTGGGCAACTCGGCGGTAATCGACAACCTTGTGCTGTTCCTCACCATCTTTACGGCGTCGGCGAGCGAGCCGGTAATGCCGCTTGCTTCGTCCTATTTTGGCGAGGAGAACAAATGTGGCACCTTGCTGGTAAAGCGGTCGATGTATCGCACGGGCCTCATGATTCTGGGGCCCATTATCATTCTTATCATTTTGTTCCCACAGTTGTTTATGGCCCTGTTTGCGGTCAACGATCCCGTAATGCTGGAGTCGCTGCCCTTTGCCATACGCATTGTGTGCCTTAACGCGCTTCTTACGTTTACCAACGATTCGCTGGTGAACTATCTTTCGGCAACAGAGCGCGAGCCGTTGGCAAACATAAGCTATGCCATACAGATCGTGGTAAACATTGGCTCTACGTTGCTTCTTGCGCGGGTTGTTCCCATGAACGCGCCTTGGTATGGCGCCATGCTGTCGGCTGCCTGCAGCTGCACGTTCCTCCTGTTGGTGGGCAAGCTTACGCGAGGCTTCGTAAAGATGTATCCGGAGAACGTGCTCGTGCTTGCTGGCGGCCATGCCGAGCCGGCACAGGTTGAGCAGTGGGAGAGCCAGGCGGCAGAGATGCTCGATTCCGAGCAGGCGAGCATCGTGCACAACAAGCTCATCGCACCCTTCCTTGAGGCCATTGCCAACGACGAAAAGCCGCCGCTCAGCTCGCTCACCATCCTACAGCGCGAAAACGGTGACAAGGCCGCCATTGTTCGCTATGCGGAGAAAACCAAGCTCTTTGCGGCTGAGCATGCCGAAGAGTCGGACGAGGAGGAACTTGCCCACGTATATGGCGAGTGCATCCGTTCTGAGTTCAATACGCTCAACAGAATGATGATTAATTTTAAGGCATAATTGGCGACTAAGAAGCAAGGCTTCAGCCGCGAGAAAAGGGGAACGCATATGACTGAGAGAGAATTCAAGCAGCTCTTGTCCATCCACGACACCGAATGGCCCGTACCCGAGCGACCGGCCTATCGATTGTTGCAAGACACTGCCTACGAACACCCAGATCGCGTTGCCGTGGTGGCGTGCGACCGCACGCTTACCTATGCCGAGCTCAATGCCGAAGCCAACGCCGTGGCGCGCGCCTTGGTGAAGGCGGGTGCAAGCGCCGATGCCAAGGTTGCCGTGCTGGCCGATCGCGACGGCTGGGCCTATACCATGCGCATGGCTCCGCTCAAGGCCGGGGCGGCCTTCATGCCCGTCGATCCGGAGTATCCCGAGGAGCGCGTGCGCTACATCTTGGAGGACTCAGGCTGCAAGCTTGTGCTTACCACACAAGCCATCCATGAACGCCGCGCCGACCTGTTCGATGCCCTTGCGGACCTCGACCTTAGCGTCATTGAGGTTGAGTCCGCCGTGGCGGCAAACGATACGTCAGACCTGAACCTGGACGTGGCGCCACACGACCTGGCCTACGTCATCTACACCTCGGGCTCCACCGGAAAGCCCAAGGGCGTGATGCTGGAGAACCACAACCTCGTGAACTTCTGTCACGTGAACCCAAAGAACATCGAGGCCGTGTTCTTTACGGAAGGCTTCCATGCGTGTTTGGCACTTGCCGCCTTCACGTTTGACGTGTCGGTGATGGAACAGTTCCTGCCGCTGGCCAATGGCATGACCGTGGTGCTCGCCACACAGGAGCAGATCATGGACCCCGATGCCATGGCGCGGCTCATCGAGCGGAACAACGTGGAGACCTTCACCTGCACGCCCAGCTATCTTTCCAACATGATTGAGGTGCCGGTATTCGCCAAGGCCATGGAGCAGATCGACGCCGTGGATGTGGGCGCCGAGGCTTTCCCGGGTGACCTGTATACGCGCTTGAAGGCCATTAACCCCAACATGCGCATCATGAACAGCTATGGTCCCACCGAATGCACGATTGGCAGTACCGCCGCGATTTTGGAAGGCCCGGATGACATTACCATTGGCGTGCCCTATGCCAACTACCACTGCATTACGGTAAACGAGGAGGGCGAGCCCCTGCCCATAGGCACACAGGGCGAGCTCGTTATCCTCGGCGACGGCGTGGGTCGTGGCTACATCGGGCGCGACGACCTTAACGAGCGCAACTTCATAACCCTCTTTGGTATTCCCGCATACCGCGCGGGCGACCTGGCCGTGGTGCGCCCAGACGGCAACATAGAGTTCCACGGCCGCGTGGACGACCAGGTTAAGCTGCGCGGCCTTCGCGTGGAGTTGGGTGAGGTCGAGAAGGTCATCGGCGGCTTCCCGGGCGTCAAGCAGGCCGTGGTTACGGTGGTAAAGGGGGCGCAGGAGTACCTGGCCGCCCACTTCCTTGCCGATAAGCCCATCGACATTCCCGAGCTCAAGCGCCATGCCAAGCAGTACCTCACCTCCTACATGGTGCCCCAGAGCTTCATGCAGATGGAGGAGTTCCCCCTCACGCCCAACGGCAAGGTGGACAAGCGCGCCCTGCCCGAGGCCGAGCTTGACTACAGCGACATCGTTCCCGCGAAAACCGATGTGCAAAAGCAGCTGTTGGACATCGTGTTTGGCATTCTTAAGACCGATCGCGTGGGCATTACCTCCGACCTGCTTGAGGCGGGCCTTTCGTCTCTTGGCGCCATTCGCCTGTGCAGCGAGATTCGCGCAGCGTTCAACGTGGCCATAAAGACCTCGGAGCTTGCCGACAACTCCACGGTAGAGGACCTCGAGCGCCTCATTGGGGCGGCAGGTCCGACGCGTACCTACGAGTTGCGCGACGAGTACCCGCTCTCGCAAACGCAAACGGGCATTCTCATTGAGGTGTTGCGCCATCCGGGCACCACCATGTACAACTTGCCCGAGCTCTATACGCTCGACGCCTCGGTGGACGTGGAGAAGCTCGCCGATGCCGTGCGCGCAGCCATTGCTGTCCATCCGTATTTGTTTATGACGGTGCGTAGGGACGCGGAGGGCAAGCTGCATGCCGTACGACGTGACGGTCATCCGTTTGAGGTTCAAGTCATTCGGTGCGAGAGCCTGCCCACAGAGGACGAGCTGGTGCGCCCGTTTGACCTCATGAGTGGCGAGCTCCTGTTCCGCGCGGAGATTTACGTAACGGACGACGGCTCGTACTTGCTGTTCGACACGCATCACATCGTGAGCGATGGCGGCTCCATCGACATCCTCATGGAGGACGTGGAGCGCGCCTTCCAGGGAGAGACGCTGCAGGCCGAAGAGTACACGGGCTTTGAGTTCGCGTTGGATGAGGAAGAGGCGCGCGCAACCGATCGTTTGGATGCCGCCAAGGCGTTCTACGACGGCTACTTCCGCGGATGCGGAGGCGAGACCATGCCCGTGCGGGACGGCGACGAGTCCGCAGGTCACGTGGCGATGGAGCGACTCCACGGCAAGGCGGATGGTGCGGCGGTGCGCGCCTTCTGCGACGAGCACGGCCTGCCGCTCAACGCTTTCTTTACGGCTGCCTTTGCCTTTGCGCTTAAGGAATACGCAGACGCCGAGGTGCCGGTATTTACCACCATCTATAACGGCCGCAACGACCCGCGCCTTGCAAACAGCGTCTCCATGTTGGTAAAGACGCTGCCCGTGTCGCTCGACTGCAAGGACGACGACTACGTAATGTCGCTTGTGGAAACGTGCAAGTCGTATCTAACGGCTGCCATGGCCAACGACCTGTACAGCTTTGCCGAGATCCACCAGGCGTATGGCGTAGATGGCAACATGATGTTTGTGTATCAGGGTGAGTTCGAGCATGGGTTCCCCTTGGGCGGCAAGAACGCTCCCGTTAAGCAGTTGGGTCTCTCCCGCGCGCGTGCGGCCTTTGCCTTGGACCTCTCTCTTGACGGCGACGAGCTCGTGTTTGAGCCCGAGTACGACCCCACGGTATTCTCGCCCTACACTGTACATGGCATGGTAAACCTCATAGACCATGTGGTGAACGAGTTCGTGGCAAAGGATCGCCTGCGCGACGTCACGCTGGTCTCTGCGGAGGATGAGGAGCGCATCCGCTCGCTGCACGACACGGACTGGCCTGTGGCCGAGCGCCCCGCCTATCGTCTGCTGCAGGACCAGGCCGAGGACAGGCCCGACGCCGTGGCGCTGGTGGCCTGCGACCGCACGCTCACCTACGGCGAGCTCAATGGACTTGCCAACGCGGTGGGTCATGCGCTCGTGAACGCAGGTGCCGCACCCAACTCGATGGTGGCCGTAATGGCCGAGCGAGACAGCTGGGCCTACGTCATGCGACAGGCCGCACTCAAGGCGGGCGCGGCCTTTTTGCCCATCGATCCCGAGTATCCGGAGGAGCGTGTGCGCTACATCCTGGAGGACTCCGGATGCAAGCTGGTGCTCACCACGCAGGCGGTGCTCGAGCGTCGCGCGGACCTCTTTGCAAACATTGCCGATTTGCAGGTTGCGGTCGTGGAGGCCTCGCGGGCAGCCGAGTATCAAAGCCAGACGAACCTCAACGTGGAGGTGGACCCGCACGACCTGGCTTACGTCATCTACACCTCTGGCTCTACCGGACGTCCCAAGGGCGTTATGATCGAGAACCACAACCTCGTGAACTTTGTGGACGACGACGACAAGAACCACGAGATACTGGGCTACACGCGTCGCGCTCACGTGAGTCTGGCCATCGCCGCCCTTACCTTTGACTTTGCCATCATGGAGGAGTTCGTGCCCCTTGCCAACGGGATGACGGTGGTGCTGGCCACGGGCGAGCAGATCATGGACCCCGTTGCCATGGGCGAGCTTATGCGCAACAACGGCGTGGACGTGATGAGCTGCACGCCGAGCTACTTGTCCAACATGCTTGCTGTGCCCGACTTTGCGGCGGCCGTAGCCAATCTTAAGTCGGTGGACATGGGCGCCGAGGCGTTCCCGCCCGACTTGTACGCCCGTCTGACTGCTGTGAATCCGAGCATCTACATCATGAACGGCTATGGTCCCACCGAGGCCACCATCAGCTGCACCATGCAGGTGGTAACCGACGCCACCAACGTGACCATTGGCATTCCCAACGTAAACGTACACGTGGCTACCGTGGACCGTGCCGGCAGGCTTCAGCCGCTGGGCGCCACCGGCGAGCTTGCCATTCTGGGTGACGGAGTCGGTCGCGGCTACGTGGGTCGCGAGGACCTCAATGCTCGCAGCTTCGTTCGCCTGCTGGGGATGCCGGCCTATCGCTCCGGCGACCTTGCGCGCATCCGCGACGACGGCCAGATCGAGTATCGCGGCCGCATGGACGACCAGGTAAAGCTGCGCGGACTTCGCGTGGAGCTGGGAGAGATCGAGAGCGTCATGAACTCCTATCCCGGCGTGCGCACCAGCGTGTGCGTGGTTGCCCATGGTGAGACGGACTATTTGGCTGCATACTTCACTGCGGAGCAGGAGGTCGACCTTGCCGACTTCCGCGCGCACCTTGCGAAGTACCTTACCTCCTACATGGTGCCGCAGGCCTATATGCAGCTCGACGAGCTGCCGCTTACGGCGAACGGCAAGGTGGACAAAAAGGCGCTGCCCGAGGTGCAGGTTACGGCTGAGGAAATAGTGCCTCCTGAAAACGAGACGCAGGAGCGCATCCTTGCCATTGCCGCAGAGGTCATTGGCGTTGACGAGATTGGCATTACCACCGATCTCTTTGGTGTGGGCCTCTCCTCGATCGGCTGCATTCGCCTGTGCGCCCTTCTTGGCGATGAGTTTGGCAAGTCCGTTAAGGTGGCCGACGTGTTCGACTGCGGGACGGTGCGCGAGCTCGAGCAGCTCATAAGCGATGCTGCCGAAGAGATGGCCTATGAGCTGCGTGAGGCGTATCCGCTCTCGCAGACGCAGGCCGGCATATTCGTGGAATGCCTGCGCTTCCCCGATACCACGGCGTACAACATCCCGTATCTGTACAAGCTCGACGAAAACGTGGACGTCGAGCGGCTGCGCGAGGCACTGCAAAAGACGCTGGTGGCGCATCCGTACTTGTTCATGACCGTGCGCCGTGGCGACGATGGCGAGATTCTTGCCGTTCGTAACGAGCCGCAGATGCCCGAGCTGCCTGTGCACTCGGAACTGCCGTCCGTTCAGGACCTTGTGCGGCCGTTCGACCTTACCGGTGGCGAGCGGCTGTTCCGCGTGGAGCTGTTCAACACGGCGGACGGCAAGTACCTCTTTGTGGACACGCATCACATCGTGAGCGACGGCGAGTCGCTGGACATCCTGTTTGACGACGTGGAGCGCGCATACCAAGGCGGCGAGGTGGAAGCCGAGACGTACACCGGCTTTGAGTACGCCTTGGATGAGGAAGCTGCGCGCGCGTCGGAGCGCTTGGACAACGCCAAGGCATTCTACGACGGCATCTTCCGCGGTTGCGGCGGCGACACCCTGCCAACCAAGGACGGCGACAAAGCCGGCGAGCACATAGCGTTTGCCAACGTGGCGGCAAAGGGCGTTGCGGACGAGGTTCGCGCCTTCTGCGACAAAAATGGGGTTACGCCTAACGCGTTCTTCACTACGGCGTTCGGCCTTGCGCTGCAGTCCTACACCTCTGCCGAGGACGGTGCGGTGTTCTCTACCATCTACAACGGGCGCAACGACTCAAGGCTCGAGAACAGCGTAACCATGCTGGTAAAAACGCTTCCAATGCTGTTTGTGGACGAGCCGAACCAGCCAGTTGTTGAGGCTATAGGCGCGTGCCAGCAGTATTTGCTGAGCGCGATGGCCAACGACATATACAGCTTTGCGGAGATCAGCAACGCGTACGGCATTAAGGGCGACATCCTCTTTGCGTACCAAGGCGATTCCGCCGACGGCAGCATGCTCATTGGAGGCCACAACGCCACCGAGATTGACCTTGAGCTCTCGCAGGCCAAGGCAGGCATGGACATCGACATGTTTATGGAGGGCAACAAGGTTGCCGTCGACTGCTCGTACGACCCCGCGCAATACAGCGCCCACACGGTAGAGGGTCTGTTGGGCATGGCGCTTGTTATATGCCATGAGCTTACGATGCGTGCCACGTTGGGGCAGGTGCAACTCGTTACCGAGCAGGACGAGGAGCGCATCCGCTCGCTGCACAACACGGATTGGCCTGTGGCAGAACGTCCCGCCTACCGCCTCGTTCAGGACCAAGCCGAGGCCAGGCCCGATGCCGTGGCGCTGGTGGCTTGTGATCGCACGCTCACCTACGGCGAGCTCAACGCGCAGGCCAACGCGATTGCGCACGTGCTTGTGGATACCGGGGTCGGTCCCGAGTCCATGGTGGCCGTGCTTGCCGAGCGCAACTCCTGGGCCTACGTCATGCGTCAGGCCGCGCTCAAGGCCGGTGGCGCCTTTTTGCCCATCGACCCGGAGTATCCCGAGGAGCGCGTGCGCTACATCCTGGAGGACTCGGGATGCCGACTGGTGCTCACCACCGCCGAAGTGCTCGAGCAGCGCGCCGAGCTGTTCGATCAGCTGGCGGATCTCAAGCTCACGGTCGTCGAGGCCAAGCAGGCCGCAGAGGGCGGTGCAACGGATAACCTTAACGTGGACGTCAAGCCCGAAAACCTCGCCTACACCATATACACCTCCGGCTCCACCGGGCGTCCCAAGGGCGTGATGCTCACCAACAAGAACCTGGTGAACTTCGTGGACGACGACGAGAAGAACCACGAGATCTTGGGCTACACCCAGCGCGGGCACGCGAGCCTGGCCATCGCCGCGCTTACCTTCGACTTCGCCATCATGGAGGAGTTCGTGCCTCTGGCCAACGGCCTCACGGTGGTTTTGGCAACGGGTGAGCAGATCCTCGATCCCGCGGCCATCGCACATCTTATGATTGGCAACAACGTGGACGTGATGAGTTGCACGCCGAGCTACATGTCCAACATGCTAGACTCCCCGGACTTCGCCAAGGCCGTGGCCGGCCTCGCCTCCGTGGACTTCGGTGCCGAGGCGTTCCCACCGGCACTGTTCTCCAAGCTGCGTGAGGTTAACCCGAATCTCTACGTCATGAACGGCTATGGTCCCACCGAGGCCACCATTAGCTGCACCATGCAGGTGGTGGACGGCTCGGGCGACATTACCATTGGCATCCCCAACGTAAACGTTCACGTGGCCACTGTGGACCGCGCGGGCAGGCTGCAGCCGTTGGGTGCTACGGGCGAGCTCACCATTTTGGGAGACGGTGTGGGTCGCGGCTACGTGGGTCGCGACGACCTTACGACGCGCAGCTTCATTAGGCTGCTGGGCATGCCGGCCTACCGTTCCGGCGACCTCGCGCGCCTGCGTACTGACGGTCAGATTGAGTACCGCGGTCGCATGGACGACCAAGTAAAGCTGCGTGGCCTGCGCGTGGAGCTGGGCGAGATCGAGAGCGTTATGAACTCCTATCCCGGCGTCCGTACCAGCGTGTGCGTGGTTGCCCACGGACAGACAGACTACCTGGCGGCCTACTTTACCGCAGACGAGCAAGTGGATCTCGACGCGTTTAAGGCGCATCTGGGCTCCTATCTAACGGCGTACATGGTGCCGCAAGCCTATATGCAGCTCGACGAGCTTCCGCTTACGGCCAACGGCAAGGTGGACAAAAAGGCGCTGCCTCAAATTAGCGAGACCCGTGTGGACAGGGAAATAAAGCAGCCTACAACTGAGCTGCAGAAGCAAATCCTAGGCATGTACCAGAAGGCCCTTGGCTTCGACGAGATCAGCGTGGACGACAGCTTCTTCGAGATTGGCGGTACCTCTCTTACGGCGGCCAAGGTAATGATGGCTGCCATGGTGGCAAACATCCCCATCGTGTACCAGGACATCTTTGACGCTCCCACCATCGAGGGGCTGGAGCGCGTTGTTCTTGCCAAGCAAGGGGAAGACTCCTCTGTGGAGGAGGCGCCTGCGGAGGCGACCGAGTCCGAGCAGGCGGAGACGGATCTTCCCGCACAGCCTGCGGCGCTCAAGTACAACACTATCGATTACGTGAGCGAGGTTGAGCCGGGAACGCTGGGCAACGTGCTTCTTACGGGAGCCACGGGATTCTTGGGTGCGCACATGCTCAAGGAACTTCTTAATTCCACCGATGCCGTGGTGTATTGCCTGGTGCGCGATGCCGACGTTTCTGCGGAGGAGCGCGTTACCACAAACATGTTCTACTACTTCGAGGAGGACCTCAAGCCGCAGCTGGGAAGCAGGCTCATTGTCCTGCGTGGAGACATTACGGACGAGGAGAGCCTGCAGCAGGCGGCAAAGGCCGACTTCCAAACGGTCATAAACTGCGCGGCCAGCGTAAAGCACTTTGCCAGCCTGGAGTTCCTCAAGAGCGTGAATACCGACGGCGTGCGTAAGCTGGCGCGCATGTGCGTGCAAAAGGGAGCGCGCCTCATCCACGTCTCCACGGTATCGGTTGCGGGCGATGTGTTGGGCGACGTGCGCTATCCGCCGACGCTTACCGAGGACAAGCTGGAGCTTGGGCAGGACGTCGAGTCGAACGGCTACGTATACTCCAAGTACCTTGCCGAGCGCATTATCCTAAAGATGGTGGACGAGGAGGGCCTCGACGCCAAGATCATGCGCGTGGGCAACCTTATGAGCCGCCAGCTTGACGGCGAGTTCCAGGTGAACTTTGCCACCAACAACTTTATGAGCACGCTGAGGTCCTACGTTGCGCTGGGCAGCTTCCCGGTTGACGAGATGGACGAGGGAGACGAGTTCTCGCCTATCGACGAGGTTGCACGCGCAATCGTGCTCTTGTCGGGAACGGACAGCAAGTTTACCGTCTTCCATGCCTACAACTCGCATACGGTGGAGATGGGCAACATCATTTTGGCTATGCAGCAGTGCGGCATAGATATCGACGTGGTGGAACCCGACGAGTTCGTGCGTAGGCTACGCGTTGCCCTGGCGGACGATGCCATAAACGGCTATGTGTCGCCGCTCGTTAACTACAACTTGGATGACGACAAGATGCGCTACGAGCTGGATTCCGACAACCGCTTTACGGTTAAGGCGCTGTATCGTCTGGGCTTCCAGTGGTCCATCACGGAGCTCGGCTACTTGCGCAAGGCCATCGACATGATGCAGCTGCTCGGCTTCTTCGACATGGACGAGTAGGGAACATAAGCTAAGCACGTCTTAGAGGGGTGTTGGATCCGCGAACGAGCGCGGGTCCGGCACCCCGCTTGCGTTCGGGTCTACTTTTCGGTCCGCGCCCATGACGGCTCGCATGCGGCGACTCACGAAGTGAGCGAGCGAAGCGAGCGCGGAGCCGCATGCGAGCCGGCATGGGCGAGGGGCGCGAACGGCAGACCGATTGTCCCGTCCTGTATGCGGCGACTCACGAAGCGAGCGCGGAGCCGCATGCGAGCCGGCATGGGCGAGGGGCGAGGGGGCCCAACTGAACGCAGGCATGTCCGCCGCTCACCCTTGTGCACAAATCGATGGCCTTCTCGCATATACTTGACTCATCCGAGCGAGAGGATGGCGAAGATGGGCGTGGTGCCACCAAGACAGGTTGCGGTCCTGAGCATCTCGAACTACGAGGACATATGTGCGACGCATGGTGCGGAGGAAGGCGAGGCGGCTATTGAGCGCCTGCGTGCCTTTGCCGTCTCGTGTGGGGTCGACCCAGGGCACATGCGCCGTTTTGGGGACGATACGTTGCTGCTGCGCCTCGACGCCTTGCCGCGCGAGGAGTTTCTTGCCGCCATTGGCCATATGACCGAAGGCGCACGTGAGCTTGCCACCGTGAGGACGTCCGATGTGCCGCTGCGCGTGAGGGTGGGAGCCATGAGCGAGCGTGCGCTGCGATCGTTCGTGAACGATGCCGCTTCCGACCTTCTGGCCTATATGAACCATGTGGATTGTCCCGCTGCCTTTTTGACGGGTGACGAGCTCGACATTTGGCAGAGCCTGGAGGCTACGGGCATCGAGTTTCTCTCGCACGAGCAGCTCAAACACCTTGATCCTTTTACGGGGTTACTTAAAACCGATCGATTCTTCGAGCTCCTTCAGGATGTGCTCAATAATATTGAAGCATCCGAAAACCAGATCCTGTTGCTCTACATGGACATCGATGACTTTAAGTCTTATAACCGCGCGTTTGACCATGCGGCAGGAGACGAGTTGTTGCTCTTTGTGGCAAAGGAGATTGCGCGGGCGTTTCCCAACGACCTTGCCGCCCACCTGTCGGTAGATCGCTTTGCGGTGCTCACCAGCTCACCCGATGTTGCGCGCACGTTTGCCGCAATCCACGAGCGTGTGCGGGGACATCGCGCTGCTTTTGCGCCTGAGATAAAGTGTGGGGTCTTTGAGCTGGTGCCTGAGGTGACTTCGGCATATGTGGCGGTCGATTGCGCCAAGCTGGCATGCGAGAGCGTAAAAGGTCGCTTTGATATTGCCTATCACAACTTTGACGATGATCTTAGGGAGCGTCTGTTTACCCGTCGGTATGTGGCGCACAATGCCGAGCAGGCTGTTTCGGGTGGTTGGATCAAGACCTTTGCCCAGCCCGTGGTTGATGCGGCCACGGGAGCCCAATGTGGGTTCGAAGCGCTTGCGCGGTGGGACGATCCCGATCGCGGGCTGCTTTCGCCAGCGCTGTTTATCCCTACGCTCGAGGACGCGCACCTCATCCACAAGCTCGATACGTGCGTCGTGGATGACGTATGTCGATATCTAAGCCATTGTTTGCGCAACGGCCTGCCCTACGTGCCGGCCAGTGTAAACCTTTCGCGGCTTGACTTCGAGCTGTGTGACATCGTTTCGGTGGTGGAGGAGTCGTGCGAGCGGTGGGAGGTTCCCCACAGCCTGCTGGCGGTGGAGGTAACCGAGAGCGCGCTCGACCAGCATTCCAACCTGCGCCTCGATATGGACCGCTTCCGCGATGCTGGCTTCGAGGTGTGGATGGACGACTTCGGTTGCGGCTACAGCTCGCTTAACCTGCTCAAGGACTACGAGTTTGACGTGCTCAAAGTCGATATGGAATTCCTTCGCGACCTGGAGGAAAACGATCGCTCGAAGACGATCGTCGCGTCGGTAATATCGATGGCAAAGAGTATTGGCATACGTACGTTGGTGGAAGGCGTGGAGACCAAAACACAGCGCGACTTCCTTCGGGAAGTCGGCTGCGACATGATGCAGGGTTACCTGTTTGGCAGGCCCGAACCATTGGGGACTCGTGGGGCATGACGAATTCGTAGGGATAAAATTTGCCTTCCCTAAGCGGTTTTCTGATTATGTTTCGTGACTTGAGGGCAGCGTGACCGTGAGTGGCCCGAAAGGGCATGGAGATGCGTGAGGTGGGGGGCAGCATGGTGGACGTTTGCTGCCCAAAACCCGAATAAACGGAAAAAACAGGGCGGAAATTCTGCAAAACGACGTTTGTTCGGTTTTGGTCCACACGAAACCCGAACAAACGGAAAAATTGGAGCAAAAATTCTCAAAAATGCCGTTTGTTCGGTTTTTGGGACTCCCCAGGGAATCGGCAACGGAGCCAAAACCCGAACAAACGGAAAAACGAGGCAAAAAAATCCCCAAAACGACTTTTGTTCGGATTGCGACGAGACGAAACCCGAACAAACGTCGTTTTGGGGAAAATAATGGCGGAAATTTACACTTGTTCGGGTCTCGGTCTCCGTTTTTGAATGCGCGGGTGTTCCGGCTGCGCGTTGGACATGACCGCATGGATTGTTGTATTTAGAATAGAGCACGAAAGTACTTGTAGGCGTCGTCCTCAATTCCCGTCGAACCATAGGACGCGGCGGTGTGATCAGTAGCGGCCAGGGGTTTGCGGGAATAGACTCTATGGCAGGTCACGTATGGCGTACGGCTGCGTGTGGTATCGTGGTAGGGCGCTATTCAATCGCTCAGACTTTGGTAACACGGCGAGGAGACTACTATGGAAGACGACCTCAAATACCTGCGATTGCTCTCGCAGCAGTTCCCCACGCGTCAGGCAGCATATACCGAAATCATTAATCTTGAAGCCATTCTGAACCTGCCGTGTGCCACCGAGCACTTCATGAGCGACATCCACGGCGAGCTTGAGGCGTTTACGCATATCCTCAACAATTGCTCGGGTGTGATTCGCGAATGGGTGAGCTTCTTGTTTGGCGATTCGAAATTTGGCATGATGCTCGACGAGCGCGCACGTGCCGAGCTCTGCACCCTCATCTACTATCCCGACGAGAAGCTCGCGCTGCTTCATCGTGCTGGTAAGGTGAGCACCGAGTGGTACGACAAGACTCTCAAGAACCTTATGAATCTGGCGCGTGTGCTTGCGGACAGCTACACGCGCAGTCGCGTTCGCAAGCAGCTGCCTGAGGACTATGGCTACATTATTGACGAGCTGCTGCACGTGAGCCTGGGCAAGGAGTCTGCGCATCACGAGTACCATGAGCGCATAATAGACTCAATCATTGCCACGGGTGCGGCAGAGGACTTCATTGGCTCGATCACGCGGCTCATCAAGCGACTGGCGGTTACGAAGCTGCACGTCGTGGGCGACGTGTACGATCGCGGCACCCGTGCCGACAGGATCATGGACGAGCTTATTGCCCGGGGTGACGTGGATATACAGTGGGGTAACCACGACGCGGCATGGATGGGAGCCGCGGCCGGCAGCGAGGTGTGCATTGCCCAGGTGGTGCGCACGTCCATCCATTACAACAGCCTCGATGTGCTGGAGAGCTCGTACGGCATCTCCTTGCGCGAGTTGGCGCTGTTCGCAGACGCCACGTATAAGCACGAACCTGGTGTGCATCGCATCGAGAAGGCCATCAACGTCATCATGTTCAAGCTCATGGAACAGGCCATCAGACGCCATCCTCACTGGGAGATGCAGGACCGTTGCCTGCTTGGCAACATAGACTTGGCCGCGGGCACCGTGCGCATTGGCGATAAGGACTACGAGCTGTCCACGCGCGACTTCCCCACGCTCGATCCCGAGCATCCAGACGCGCTCTCGGAAGAGGAGCGACGTGTGATGGACGGTCTGGTAGCTGCCTTTGCCGACTCCGATCGCCTGCGTACCCATGTGCAGTTCCTCTACGACCATGGATCGGTATACCTCGTGCATAACGACGGACTGCTGTTCCATGGCTGCGTGCCGTTGAACCCGGACGGCACCTTCTCGAAGGTGACGATTGGCGGTAAGCTTCTCTCTGGCCGCGCGTATTTGGATGAGGTGGACCGCATGGCTCGCTATGCATGGGCCACCAACGACATACTTGCCCTGGACTGGATGTGGTACCTGTGGTGTGGCTACCACTCGCCGCTTTCGGGTCGCACGATGAAGACGTTTGAGCGTGCGTACGTCTTGGACAAGAGCACGTGGGCCGAGCCGTCGGATCCCTACTTCGAGCTTGCTCGTAACGAGGATGTGGCCCTACGCGTGCTGGAAGAGTTCGGACTTACCGGCCCGTATACCTGCATCGTAAATGGCCATACGCCGGTTCACGAAATCGACGGCGACACGCCACTGCGTGCCAACGGCAGGCTCATGGTCATTGACGGAGGGTTCTGTAGGGCTTATCACGCAAAGACCGGAATCGCAGGCTATACGCTCATTTCCGATACGTTTGGAGTCAGGCTCAAGGCGCATCGACCGTTTACCAGCGTCGCGGATGCCCTTGCCAGCAACTACGACATCGCAAGCGCACACGAGACCGTTATTGTGGACTGTGGGGACAACCCCGTGCGCGTGACGGACACCGACGACGGTCGCGCCATCCGAGAGCAGATAGAGGACCTCTCGTCTCTGCTTCGGGCGTACCGTTCCGGCGTCCTTCCCGAGCGTGGCGCCTAGCAAGCAACGGGCCCCAACTTAGGGACAGGCCCCAATTTGAGGTTGCGCAAAACCTCAAATTGGGGCCTGTCCCTAAGTTGGGGCGCCGAGCGCACGCTACAGGTTGAAGCTCATGGTGAGTACGTTGCGTCCCTCTGCGTACTCGTACGAGACCTCGTCACACGACTCCTTTATGAACTTGATGCCCATGCCGCCAAACTCGAGGTCCTCGAACTCGCGCTCTGCGGGTTCGTTGCTCAAGGGGTCAAAGGGCGTGCCGTCATCGCTCAGGCGTATGACGAGCAAATCGTTCGAACGCGTGGCGCTTACGGTTACGCTGGTTGCGTTCGCGTAGTTTGCCACGTTGGCAAAGGCTTCGTCGCAGGCAAGCGTAATGCGCGACAGATCGGCTTTGCTTACGTCCAGCTCTCGCAAGTGCTCGCTGATCATTTGAAAAGATGCGAGCTCTGGCGCCAAATCGGCATTCCAGCATTGCGTTTCGTCCCCTTTGGCGAAGAGCGCCAAAAGCGTGAGGTCGTCGAATTGCTCGGTTTCTCCCACAAAGGTGTCTACCGCATCCACGGCGGCGCGCACTGCCTCCTCGGCGGAGGTGCTCCCAGCGACTGCCTTGGCCAGCCGATCCTCGCCGAAGAACTCCTTATCGCTGTTGTTTGCCTCGACGGCTCCGTCGGTGTAGAACAATATGCCTTCGCCAGGCTTGAGCGTCACCGTCTCGTTTACGATTCCGGCTCCCTCAAAGAGGCCGAGGGCGATGCCTGGATCGGGGTCCAGATAGGTCCCATTGGTGAGCAGGGGTGGCGTGTGGCCGGCATTTGCGTAGGTAAGGACGCCGGTAGCCTGGTCAAAGAAGCCTGCGAGCACCGTAACGAACATGTTCTCGGTGTTGCTTTGCTCAATGATGTCGTTTGCCTCGTTGAGGACGACTGCCGGATCCTTGAAGTCTTGTAGCTTGCTGTGTAAGAGCGTCAGACACATAGACATATACAGCGCGGCGCTTATACCTTTGCCGCTTACGTCGGCGACGATGATCAGCAGCTTTCCGTCGTCGAGCGGGGTAAGGTCGTAGAAGTCGCCGCCCACGGCTCGTGCGGTACGGGCAAACGCGAAGGCGTCGTAGCTAAAGCCTTCCTCGTGACTTATGGACGGAACGAGGCTCTGTTGGATGCGCTGGGCAACCTGCAGCTCGGTGGTCGCAGCCACGCGCTCTTCCGTCATTTCCTCAATGTGGGCAACGTAGTGCTCGATGTCTGTGGTCATTTGGTTGAATGAGGTTACGATTTCGCCTATCTCGTCGTTGTTCTTGGGTTCGAGCGGCTCTTCGGGCGCTTTGCCCTCTTGGGCAAACGTGCGCATGCTGGCCGACACGCCTCGGATGGGCTTTATGATGTAGAGCCTGAGCAGCAAAAGCTCAATTCCCGCAATGCCGAATACGGCAACTACCATGGGCACCGCAAACGCGAGGGTGTCCTCGTTTACGATCGTGTCTATAAGGTCGAAGTCGTAGTCGAGTCCAAGGATTGCGTAGCCATGGTTGTCGGGCAACTCTATGCGCCTGTAGAAGCTTAGGTCATAGCCAAAATCGGTGTCCACGGTTTCGGGCTCTTTTGGATCTTTGCCCTCGAGCGCCTGCAACTCGAGATCCGAAAATGGTTCTGTGGAAACAGACCCAAGACCACGTACGTCGCTAATCCATTTATCGGTTTCGGTGTTTGTGGTAACGGCAAACAGATACGTGCGCTTTGTGTGGTTCTCGTCAACGGTGTAAAGATACAGGTTTTCGGCGCTGCATTGGTCGCACACATCGCGCATTGCAATGCGCAAATCCTGATAGGACGAACTGGTGCTGGACGAGAAGCACTGGTCGTAGTCAATCTCGTCAAGGCTGCTTACGAGCCTGGTCTTGGCATAATCGACAAGCGAGTTGCCGTCATTGCGAAGCTGCCAAACGTTATAGAAGTGCAGTAATACAAACGATGTAAAAAAGGCGAGCGTAAGCGCGACTACCGTAACGACGGTAAATCGCGTAAGGATGGAGTGCCTTTTTTCCCGTGGCTTCATGCTAGGAGATGCTGAGGCGCTTATCGAACCCTGCCATCTTAAATACCTGCATGACCTCGGCAGACACGTTAATGACGCTAAGTGCGCCATGCATCTTCTTGTGCGCTGCCACGACTTGGCGCAAGCCAGCCGAGGAGATGTACTCAAGGCCGGTAAAGTCGAGCACGAGATCGGTGCAGTCGGAACCGATTTCGGCAAGTGCGTCGCCAAGCTGTGGGGCCGTGGTGGTGTCGAGCCAGCCTTCGAGCGCGAGTGTGGTGGTGGTGCCGTCTGTGGTAGATGTTATATCCATGTTAGACTCCTTTGTAGCTGAAACTGACTCTGTATTGTATCCCAGACGGTACAAAGGGGACAGTCCCCTTTGTACCCAAAGCCAAACTGGGACAAAGGGGACAGTCCCCTTTGTACCGCTTCTTGTTTCGCCCGTGTGACAAGCCCTCGCATTGGTGCCAAGCCAAAACGATTCGGTGGTATAACAGCCCCTATGAATACGAATGACACATCTATCTCCATCGTGGAGCTGCTGCTTCCCTAGGCGCTTCCGCATGCAAGCGGTTGCGCCCGTAACCCCTTTTGCAGCGTAGTTGTTCGTAGTCCTTCACGAATTGGAGACAAATCAATGAAACTCTCGTTTTCCACCATTGGGTGTCCCGCCTACTCATGGACCGACATCTATCCCATGGCAAAGGACCTCGGGTTTGACGGCATAGAGATCCGAGGGGTTGCAGGCAACGAGTTTGCGCCTACCACGCAACCGTTCATGCCGCGCATGCGTGCACGCACGCGCGCCCAGCTCGAGCGCATTGGCCTGGAGATCTCGTGCTTCTCCACCAACAACGAGCTCATAGACGAGCAAAGCCGTGAGGCCGCCATGACCGACGTGGTGCAGTACATCGAGCTCGCAAGCGATATGGGCTGCCCGTTCGTGCGCGTGCTCTTGTCACGGGACTTGCTTCCCACGGGTAAGGTGGACGATGCGGCGGTGGTGCAGACGCTCCGCGAGCTTGGCGATATTGCCTCCATATATGACGTGTGCGTGCTCGTGGAAACCGAGTCCGACTATGCCGACACGGCGCGCCTTGCACGCGTGCTCGATGAGGTTGGGTCCGAGTTCGTTGGTGCGCTATGGGACATGCACCATCCGTATCGCTTCTTTGGGGAGTCCGCGCAAACAACCATTAAAAACCTTGGCCATCATCTGCGGTATTGCCAGGTAAAGGACTCCGTGCTGGCCAACGATCGCGTGAAGTACCGCATGATGGGTGAGGGCGATATGCCGTTGCCCGCCATGTTCGACGCGCTGCAGGCGTCGGGATACGATGGCTACGTGTCGTTTGAGTGGCCAAGGCGTTGGGCGCGCGACGTGGCAACTGGCGAGCCCGGTATCGTGTTCCCGCAGTTCATAAACTACATGCACGACTATTTGGCCGGTGGGCTCAAGGAGGAGGAGCCGCAGGAGGAGCTGAAGTTCGAGGCTGCGGCGACACCAGGCGTGCGCGAGATCACTGGCGAGCTGCAGCACGCCATCAAGGGTGACGGAACCTATCCCTGGCCCAAGGAGCACCTCATCGACCTCACGTTCCCGCAGGTGCTCGATCACATTTGCGAAGTGTATCCCAACCAGTACGCCTTCCGCTTTACCGAGTTCGACTACTCGCGCACCTATGTGGAGTTCCGCGAGGACGTAAACGAGTTCGCGCGCTCGCTCATTGCCATGGGCGTGCGCCCCGGCGACAAGGTTGCCATATGGGCAACCAACGTTCCTGCCTGGTACCTGACGTTTTGGGCAACCGTGAAGATAGGCGCCGTGCTGGTTACCGTAAACACCGGCTATAAGGTACACGAGCTAGAGTACCTGCTGCGCCAGTCCGATACGCACACGCTGGTGATGATCGACGAGTACAAGGGTACGAGCTATTTGGACATTGTGGACGAGCTCGTTCCCGAGCTGGCTGAGGCGGGGCGTCCCGGCATCTGGCACAGCGCCAAGTTCCCGTTCCTGCGCAACGTGGTAACGATAGACGGTCCGCATCCCGGTTGCTATTCGTGGGAGGAGGCCGTGGCGCTCAACACGCGCGTGCGGCAGGTTGAGGTGGATACCCGCTGCGCCCTCATTCGCAAGGACGACGTGTGCAACATGCAGTACACCTCGGGCACCACCGGGTTCCCCAAGGGCGTCATGCTCACGCACTACAACGTGGTAAACAACGGCAAGGCCATCGGCGACTGCATGGACCTCTCCACGGCCGACCGCATGATGATCCAGGTGCCCATGTTCCACTGCTTTGGCATGGTGCTGGCCATGACGGCGTCGATGACGCATGGCGTTACCATGAGCCCCATATCGGCCTTCTCGCCGCGCAAGAGCCTGGCCTGCATAAACAAGGAGAAGATCACCTGCTTCCATGGCGTGCCCACCATGTTTATTGCCATGATGAACACGCATCCCGCGTTTGAGGAGACCGACTTTAGCTACATGCGTACGGGCATCATGGCGGGAAGCCCTTGTCCCATAGAGAAGATGCGCGAGGTCATAGACCGCATGCACATGAGCGAGATCTGCATTACCTATGGCCAAACCGAGGCTTCGCCAGCCACTACCATGAGCAAGACCACCGACACGGTGGAGCAGCGCGTTACCACGGTTGGCCTTCCCATCTTTGGCGTGGAGACCAAGATCATCGATCCCGAGACGGGGGAGGAGCTCGGCGACAACGAGCCAGGCGAGTTCTGCAGTCGTGGCTACAACACCATGAAGGGCTACTACAAAATGCCCGAGGCCACGGCGGCTGCCGTCGACGAGGACGGCTGGTTGCATTCCGGTGACATCCTGCTGCGTCAGCCGGACGGTTACTTCCGCGTGACGGGACGTCTGAAGGACATGATTATTCGCGGTGGCGAAAACGTGTATCCCAAGGAGATCGAGGACTTCCTGTATACCTTCCCCAAGACCAAGGATGTGCAGGTTATTGGCGTTCCCGACAAGGTCTACGGCGAGGCAGTGTGCGCCGAGATCATCTTGCAGGAAGGCGAGACGGCCACCGAGGAGGAGGTTAAGGAGTTCTGTCGCGCCCGCGTTGCCAAGGAGAAGATTCCGCAGTACGTGGTGTTCGTGGACGGATATCCCATGAACGAGGCGGGCAAGATCCAGAAGTTCAAGATGCGCGAGGAGGCCGTTGAGCTGCTTGGCCTGCAGGACGCCGCGGCAATAAAGACCGCGTAGTCAGGCGTTGGGACCGGCGTGCCGTTAGGGGATACTCCCCTAACGGCACGCCGTTTTCGGACGGCGGAGCTCTCCGAGTCGCTCACGTCGCTCTTCGGCGGGGCCGAGATCGTATCGGTGTACAACGACGCCGCGGGGATAACCTATTTCCACGGGGTTGCATTTTTGCATGCATCTATCTGCGGCGACACGGGTCTTATTTTCGCCTTGTGGCGAAACAACACTCAAAAACCGTGCAACATGCGCTAAAACTGGCAAATTCAATCCAAGTTTTACACAATAATCCTTCCCTGTTGAAAGCAATAACATCAGGCAATGGGGAGCACCCCCTTTGTCTCTCCCCTTTGCCTGGGCTATTCTTCGCTTGGGTATACTGTTCACGGGAGCGTGTCACTCTTCGCTCATCGACCGCGGCTGCGAGGGAGATTTATGATTGAGTTTGAGCTATCACCCATTACGGTGCTCGTGGGACATGCAGGCACGGGCAAGACAAACACGGCGTTGGGCTTGGCCCTTGCCGAGGCGGCGGCAGGTAGAAAGGTAACGCTTGCCGACCTCGACGTGGTGAACCCGTACTTCCGCTCGAGCGACTATCCTGAGCTTTTGTCGGATGCTGGCATTCGCCTTGTTGCTCCCGTGCTCGCGCGCACCACGCTGGATACGCCCAGCCTCACGGGTGAGCTTGACGCAATCATTGGTAAGATGCGAGCCGATCCCGAGCAGCGACTCATCATAGACGTAGGTGGCGACGACGATGGGGCTACGACCATTGGGCGTTGGTCGCGTGCGCTGCATGATGCGGACGCGCAGGTGTACTACGTGGTCTCGGCGTTCCGCGCGCTTACGACCAACCCTGCGGACGCCGCTGCGATGCTGCCCAACATAGAGGGCCATTCTCACCTTAAGGCGACTGCCGTTCTTAATACCTCGAACCTCGGAGACGAGACGACGGCGGAGCATGTGGAGCATGGCCGTGCCTTTGCGCGCGAGGTGGCACGGCTGTGTGGCCTGCCTCTGGCGGCAACCGTTGTTCCCGAGGTGGCAGGGTATGCCGGCGTTGCCGATGAGCCCTTTGTTGTGATGCCGCGTCACGTGCATCTGCCTTGGGATTAGGTGGGCGCGGGGCGTGAACGGTGGTTTGACAAGACAATTTGTGCTTTTCTAAATATTGTTCCAAAAGAACACTTAAAAATAATGGTATGCTCAAAGAGAGGGAGGTCTTTCCGAGAAGGTGGGTTTGCTATGGGTGGTCGACTCAGTCTCCGGGTACAAGCACGTTTGGCAACGTTTTTGTTGCTTGCCTTAGCGCTTCTATGCACAGCTTGTGGCAGCAAGGAGACTTCTTCCGGCTCGACTCAGCCGGCCCAGCAAAACCTCGATACCTCGCGTTTCCTCGTTGCCATTGAGGAGGAGCCCGACACGGTGGACTTCCAATGCACCTCCATCCACTACACCATTGCCACGAACGTGTTTGACCGTCTGGTGGAGATGAAGGCGGACGAAAGTGGCAACGTTAAGGTTATGCCCTCACTTGCCGAGTCCTGGGAAGAGTCAGAGGACGGCAAGACCTACACCTTCCATCTGCGCAAGGGCGTTACCTTTAGCAACGGCGCTGCGTTGACGTCGTCGGACGTGCTCTATTCGTTTATGCGCTTGCTGACTCACCCCGACTCATGCAGCCAAGACATCGTCCAGAACATCTACGGCGCCAGCGCACTCCAAGCGGGCAAGGCAAAAGAGCTTGAAGGCTTCAAGGTGCTGAGCGACTCCGACTTTTCCATAACGCTCGAGCAACCCTTTGAGGCCTTTTTGGCTTGTCTCTCCATGCCGGGAGCCTCCATTATGGATGAGGAGACAACCGCATCGGCTGGCGATCGCTTTGGAGTCGACCCAGCCAGCACAATCGGCACCGGTCCCTACGTTCTTAAAGAATGGGAGCCCGGCGAAGGCATGTTGCTGGTGCCCAACGAGTCCTGCTGGGATGGCTTGCCCAAGAACGCGGGACTCGACCTGCGATTTATTACGGACGCAGAGGAAATACGGATGATGTTCGAGAAGGGTAAGCTGGATATCCTCGACCTGGACGACCAGGGAAGCTCTGCCGAATACTTCATTCATGGCGACATCTATCAAAGCAGGATCCAGGAAGTCCCGCAGATTGGTATCTCCTACATCGCGCTCAACGAATCTGTGGCTCCACTCAACGACGTGCGTGTGCGCAAGGCCTTGCAGCTGTCGCTCGATCGCGGGACCCTGCTCGATATTGTCTACAGCGGACGCGGCTCCTTGGAGAACGGCATCTTCTCGCATGGGCTCTACGGCTTCAATCCAAATTTGTCTGCGATACCCTACGACGTGAGCCAAGCAAAGAGCCTTCTGGCGGAAGCGGGCTATGAGAAGGGGTTCGACCTCACCTTCTCGGTTAAGTCGTCCTCAACGCAGGCAGAGACAACGCTGGCACAGCATGCCGTGGACATGTGGAAGGCCATTGGCGTTAACGCGAGTGTGAAGGTCATTGACGAAAACGAATTCATGAGCCTTCGCAAAGGCGGAAAGCTGGCCTGCTATACGGCCACGTGGACCGCGGACTACAACGACCCCGATAACTACATAGACACCTTCTTCGGTAGCCAGGAAAACACCCTGTTCAGAAGCCTTTGCTACCCAAAAAACGACATCATAGCTCGCGTGCGGGATGCGCGTACGATAACCGATCCCACTAAGCGTTTGCAGGAGTACCAAGATTTGGAGCGAATCATCATTCAGGAAGACGCCGCCTGGGTTCCTCTCTTCTCGCGAACGCGCCTGTATGTAACGTCCGATCGGCTCGAGGGATTCCAACACGCGTGGAACGGATCGGTAAAGAACGTGTACCGCACTATGTCGGTTGGCTAAGAGGCGTGGCACGAGAGGATGACGACGATGCATTCGATTCGCTACAAAGTCACAGCGATTACCATCGTCGAGATTCTTCTGGCCATTCTGTGCGTGTATTTGGCAAGCTTCAGAATCGTCCAATCGGAAAACGACCGGCGCTCGGTAGAGATGATGGATTTGCTTGCCCAAGATACCAGCAAATCCTTCGAAGCGTATGCAACGGACATTGCGAACTCTGTTGACATGGTTGCCAACTTGGCGACTGACTCGCTGGACAGCGTGAAGCTGTCGAATTGCGGGGCGATTGGCGCCAATTCCAACCCCGCCCAAAGAACGCCCGAACAGACTGCTGAGCTCGACTCCTATTTGGACGAGTTCTCCAAGCGCATCCAAGTCGAGTTTGCCGCCGTGGCCGAACATACGCAGGGTGTCGAAACCTATTACTTTTCGATCAGTCCCAACATAAGCACTGCCGAGCGCGGCTTTTACTACTCTCACGTGGGGCGAACGGGCTTTACCGAACAAGAGCCATTTGATGCCCATAAGCTCGATCCAAACGACCCCGCTCACTCTGCCTGGTATTTTGAGCCCATTCGACGAGGGCGCCCGTCGTGGATCGGCCCATTTCCCGCCACGTCGCTCAATGAGTTGCTCATATGCTCCTACGTCGTTCCTATCTATAAATCGGGGACCTTCATCGGGCTGTTGGGAATGGACATTCCGTTTGACACGATTGTTGAGCTCGTGAGCTCCATCCATGTGTACGACACGGGCTTTGCCTGTTTGCTGGATGCGGACGGAACGGTGATCTACCATCCGGAGCTGCAGATGGGCAGTACGCTCGGCTCGTCGATCGATAACGAGCTCTTTAAGCGCGATACCAGCGAGGGTATGTTAATACGATATAAGAGTTCAACAGGCGTCGATCGACAGATGTCCTTTACTACGCTCTCCACAGGCATGAAGCTCGTGATTGTTGCTCCCGTTGAGGAGATCAACGCGTCCTCGCGGATGCTCACGAACGCTACCTTGCCAATTGCGATTGTCGTGGTTTTGGTTATTGCGTTGCTAGGCTTCTTGGTTATGGGGCGCCTTACCGATCCGCTTAAGCGCCTAACCGCCGCGTCGCAGCGGTTGTCGGATGCAGATTACGACGTGGAGCTCGATTACAAGAGCAACGACGAGGTGGGCGCCTTGACGACGGCCTTCAGAAGGATGCGCGATCAAATACAGGAGGACTTCGATGACCTCAATCGTCGCGTAAATACCGACGACCTTACGGGGCTGCCCAACCAGCGGCATTTCTTCACGCTGGCATTAGAGGAACGCGACCGGTTGGTTGCGCACGGGAAGCATCCCGTAATGCTCTATTTCAATTTGGAGGGCATGAAACACTACAACCGTCAATACGGTTTTGACGAAGGCGACAAACTCATCGTGGACGTAGCGAACATCCTTGCCCGGCACTTTGGCGAGAAGCTCACGAGTCGCTTTGGACAAGACCATTTTGCGGCGGTAAGCGACGAGGAAAACTTAGAAGAGCGGCTTTGGGGCGTACTCGAAGACTGCAAGCATGCCAATGGCGAAAAGTCCTTGCCAGTAAGCGCTGGTATCTATCGAGACGATTTGGGCGAGGTTGACGTGAGTGTTGCCTGCGATCGCGCAAAGTATGCCTGCGATCAGCGTCGCGGATCGTATCTCTCGGGCTTCTCTTATTTCGAGATGAGCATGAAGCAGCAGATCGATGTGATTCGCTACGTAACCAACCATTTTGATGAGGCGCTCGAAAAGCAATGGATTCAAGTCTATTACCAACCCATCGTGCGTGCCGTGAGCGGAAAGGTTTGCGACGAGGAGGCGCTCTCACGCTGGTTTGATCCCAACAAGGGCTATATATCGCCAGGTGACTTTATTCCCGCGCTCGAGGGAGCAGGACTTATCTATCGCCTGGACCTTTACGTTCTTAATCAGGCGCTGCTTAAGATGAAGTCTCAGCAGGAGATGGGCCTAACCGTAGTGCCCCACTCCATAAACCTATCTCGCTCCGATTTTGACTCTTGCGACATCGTGGAGGAGACGTGCGCAAGGGTAGACGCCGCTGGGATCGCGCATAACATGATTACGATTGAGATTACCGAAAGCATTATTGGCAGAGACTTTGACTTTATGAAGGAGCAGATCGAGCGTTTCCGAAATCTGGGATTCCCCGTGTGGGTCGATGACTTTGGGAGCGGCTACTCATCCCTTGACTTCCTCCAGAGCGTAGAATTCGACCTCATTAAGTTCGACATGAGCTTCATGCGTAAGCTCGATGAGGGCAGAAACAGCAAGATCGTGCTCGTGGACCTCATGAGAATGGCCACCGCAATGGGCGTGGACACCATCTGCGAAGGCGTGGAGACCGAGGACCAGGTGCGTTTCCTGCGTGAGATTGGCTGTTCCAAGCTGCAAGGATACTATTACTGTAAAGCAATATCGCTGAGCGAAATAGCCGAACGGAATCAGAAAGGAATCCAGATTGGCTACGAGAATCCGGAGGAGTCCGATTACTTCGAGGGCATAGGTAGGGTAAACCTGCACGACTTGTCCGTTGTTGTCTCCGAGGAGGATAAGACGCTGCAGAATGCTTTTAGCACCGTGCCCATGGCTGTTATGGAGGTCTCGGACGAGGCGGTGCAGTTCGTGCGTACCAACCAGTCGTATCGCGACTTCATGAAGCGTTATTTTTGGCCTAGCCTTTCCTATGCTCCTTCTGCGCCCAGTGCGGTTCCGCTGGTGGCGGAATCCTTTTTTAGGGAGCATGCGCTGGAGTGCTGCGAAGGCAAGGGAGGTCGCGTCTTCTTTGACGGGGCGCTGCCTGACGGATCCACTGCCAGTTGCTTGATGAGGCACATTCGCACCAATCCCGTAACGGGTACCGCAGCCATTGTGGTTGCCGTCCTATCGATCTCATAACATCAGGGAATGGGGATACTCCCCATTCCCTGATGTTATTGCGGTTCGGGAATTTACTCGAGTCCCATTGCCTTAACGACCACGAGCGCCACAACCAGTATGGCGCCGAGCACAAGGCCCACGCGGATGGTAATGAGACCAACGCGTCGTACGTCTTGTTTGCCGCGGATACTGTGTGTTGCTCGATACGGCATGAGGTTTACGTTGCCCGTCTTGTGCAACGTCAGGCCGTACGCCACGAGCAGTGCCGCAAATATGAGCAAGAAAAGAATGGCATACATGGAGCTTGTCCTCCCTGGATCCGTGCGGCAAGTATAGCGTATGGGGAATCCCATTCATGTTCCTCGCGCGGGGTGCGGTGTTCTTTCTGGCTGGATAGCGCTGGGTATGGTTGAGGGCGCCTCCTCTGCTTGGGTATACTGTTTGCAAGGGAGTGCCATTCTTTGCGAAGGGGGTCGTCATGCCATTGCCAAAGTCTGCTTGTACTGCCGAGGACTATTGGGCGTTGCCGGAAGGGGTGCGTGCCGAGCTCATAGACGGGCAGCTGTGGGATCTTGCCTCTCCAAGTCGAATGCATCAGGAGATTGTCTCAGAGGTTCACGTACGAATTAAGAACCACATTGCCTCTCAGGGCGGCTCCTGCAAGGTCTATCCCGCACCGTTTGCCGTAAACCTGTTCGCTGACGACAGCACCTTCGTTGAGCCGGATCTTTCGGTTATATGCGACCGCTCGAAGCTCTCCGATCGCGGTTGCGAAGGGGCGCCCGATCTTGTTATGGAGGTCGTCTCGCCGTCCAATCCCGGCATGGACTACGTGTCTAAGCTCAACTTGTATCACGAAGCTGGCGTGCGCGAGTATTGGATTTGCGATCCGCAACGAGGACAGGTGCTGTGCTACGACTTCGACTCCGAGCGCCTGCTCACGACCTACGACTTCTCCGAACCGGTGAGCTCGGTTACGCTGCCCGGCTTCCAAGTAGACTTTGGGCGCATCCTCCAGGACATGTAAAACCAGATAAAGCAGACGGAGGGAGTCTCCCTTTGTTCCCACGGGTTGGGTTGGAGTCGGGCTCGGGTCGGGTCCGGGCCCCTTAGGGTCTTCGCAACCAAAAGTTTGCCCCACCGCCAACTTCCATGGGGCCCAAATGCACATCTGAGGGGGTGGCAAACTGCAGGTTTCGTCTTCACGAGCCCTCTACCTGCGATTTTACGAAGGCCTTGCAGTTTGGGGGTGGGTCAAATGCACATTTGGCCCCTAGGGAAGTTTTCGGTGGCCCCAACTGCAAGGCCAGGGGGGTTGTCGGCGTGCGAGGGGGTTGTCCGTACCGCATATTCCAACACAAGAAACCCGAACAAACGGCAGAATTAGCCGTTCCTATTGGAGATTTTTCCGATTGTTCGGTTTGACGAAATGTAAAACCCGAACAAGTGGAAAACCTTGGCCTCAAAATTCCAAAAATGCCGTTTGTTCGGTTTTTGGGAAAGCAAAACCCGAACAAACGGCAAAATTTAAAAAAAAGAGAGCGATATTTCCGTTTGTTAAGGTCTGTGCCAGGCAAATCAGAATCTGTATTGCGAAAAGGCGATGGAGCCCATCGCGCAACCTGAGTGTTTCAGCCAACTAAGGGACAAGCTCCAAGTTTAGGTACAGACAACACCTAGAAGTATCCAAGTTATTTCGGTAAAGTATCCATTGGAGTATTTCTTTGCGCTGCACGCGGTATTTGACGCTCCGCGCATTTATTGTTACTCCCTCATATTAGCAAGCTATATAGGGGAATTTAGGGAGAGGAAGGCTTGCCATGTCCAAGTTGCCACCAAGCGACTTGTCGCTTATTGAGCCAACGCTTAAGACTTATGCCAATACCCCGGGTTCGCTCATTGCAATTTTGCAGGCGACCCAGGAGGCCTATGGGTACTTGCCCATGGACGTGATGGAGCACATCGCTCAAAAAACGAACACGCCCATAGCGACTATTGTGGGAGTGGCCACGTTCTATGCGCAGTTTAGGTTGGAGCCCGTTGGCAAGAATCTCATCATGCTTTGCCAGGGCACGGCGTGCCACGTCAACAGCTCCGAGCTTATCTCCAAGGCGATCACCGACGAGCTGGGCATTGAGGATGGGCAGACCACCGAGGACGGCCTGTTCTCGCTTGAGCACGTGGCGTGTTTGGGCTGCTGCTCCTTGTCGCCTGTCATGATGATTAACGGACAGACCTATGGAAGGCTTACGCCCGACAAGGCGCGCAAGGTGATTCGCTCCATTGCCGCCGCAAGCAAGGAGGGGGATGAGCAGGCATGAGAGTCGTAATCGGAGAGGGAAGCTGCGGCATCGCCGCAGGTGCCGGTGGCGTTCACGCAAAGCTCGAGGAGCTTTTTGCTCAGAGCAACCCCACGGATGCCGAGCTTGGCATCACGGGATGCAACGGCATGTGCTTTTTGGAGCCCATCGTGGATGTGTACGACAACAAGGGCGAGCTTCATCGCTTGGTAAAGGTGCAGGAAAAGGACGCCCAGGCCATCTACGATGCGGTGGTTGCCAACGACCTCTCGTTGGTGGACACGCTCGCCATAACGGCAGAGGACGAGGCGTTCCTGAACAAGCAAACACGCGTTGCGCTTCGCGACTGCGGCGTGATTGACCCCGAGAGCATCGACGACTACCTGGCACACGAGGGGTATGCGGCCATTACCAAGATTCTGACCACTGGGATGTCGCAGGAGGACGTCATCCAGCAAATCGACATCGCTGGCCTTCGCGGTCGCGGTGGCGCGGGTTTCTCTACGGCGTTCAAGTGGCGTGCCGCGCGCGACTCCAAGGGCGATCAGAAGTACCTTATCTGTAATGCGGACGAAGGCGACCCCGGCGCGTTTATGGATCGCGCCGTGATTGAGGGCGACCCGCACAGCCTTATTGAGGGCATGCTCATTGGCGCCTACAGCATTGGTGCCAGCGAGGGCATCGTGTATGTGCGCGCTGAGTACCCCTTGGCGATCGTGCGCCTTACCAAGGCAATCGAGGACGCCACCGAGCGCGGCTACCTGGGCAACAACATCTGCGGTAGCGACTTTAGCTTTACCCTGCGCATAAAGGCCGGAGCCGGTGCGTTTGTATGCGGCGAGGAGACGGCCCTTATCGAGTCTTTGGAGGGCAAGCGCGGCATGCCTCGTCTGAAGCCGCCCTTCCCCGCGCAGGCGGGCTATTGGCTCAAGCCGTCCAACATCAACAACGTGGAGACCTACGCCAACGTCGCGTGGATCATAAACAACGGCGGCGAGGCGTTTGCCGCCATGGGCACCAAGGATTCCAAGGGTACCAAGGTCTTTGCGCTCTCGGGCAAGATCGCGCGCGGCGGTTTGGTGGAGGTCCCCATGGGCACCACGCTGCGCGAGGTTATCTATGGCATCGGTGGCGGCATCCGCGACAACAAGGAGTTCAAGGCCGTCCAGCTTGGCGGTCCCTCGGGCGGTTGCGTGCCGGCAAGCAAGCTGGACACCGTCATCGACTACAACGAACTCGCTGCCACGGGCGCTATCATGGGTTCGGGCGGCATGGTGGTTATGGACGAGAGCACCTGCATGGCCAGCATGGCGCGCTTCTTCCTGGACTTTACCGCCAAGGAGAGCTGCGGAAAGTGCGTCCACTGCCGCATGGGCACCAAGCGCATGCTGGAGATCCTGGACCGCATCGTGGCTGGCGAGGGCCAAGAGGGCGATGTGGAGAAGCTCGAGGATCTGTGCTACGCCATCAAGGACGGCGCTCTGTGCGGACTTGGTCAAACGGCTCCTAACCCCGTGCTCACCACCATCCGCTACTTCCGCGATGAGCTCGAGGCGCACATTGCCGAGCATCGCTGCCCTGCCGGCGAGTGCCAGGCGCTCATTTCCTATTCGATCAACAAGGACGTGTGCGTGGGTTGCACTGCCTGTGCGCGCCAGTGCCCTGTGCATGCCATTTCCGGCTCACCCAAGCAACCGCACGAAATCGACCAGACCATCTGCATCAAATGTGGCAACTGCAAGACCGCCTGCCGCTTTGGCGCAGTCGTGGTCGCTTAGAGAGGGGCTGTACCATGGCAATTACGTACACCATAGACGGCGTTACCGTTACGGCGGAGCCTGCCGATACCATCCTGACCTCTGCCACTCGTGCTGGCGTTAAGATTCCCACCCTGTGCTTCGATAAGCGCACCGCCATCTATGGCGCCTGCGGCGTCTGCCTGGTTGAGGTTGAGGGCGTGCCCAAGCTGCTACGCGCCTGCTCCGCAAAGCCGCAGGAGGGCTACGTGGTTCATACCGATACCGAGCGCGTGGATCGTGCGCGCAGGACGGCGCTCGAGCTGCTTCTTTCCGACCACACCGGCGACTGCCGTGGGCCCTGTAAGCTCAACTGCCCGGCCATGACCGACTGCCAGAAGTACGTAAACGAGATTCGCGAGGGCAAGTACAAGGACGCCGTGTCCACCATCTATGAAGCCTTCCCGTTCCCCGCCTCCATCGGCCGGGTTTGTCCGCATCCCTGCGAGGACGCCTGCCGTCGCCAGATGGTGGAGGAGCCCATCTCCATCGCCTTCCTCAAGGCGTTTGCCGCCGACAAGGTTGAGGCGGACGGCGACCCCTACGTGGTGCAGTGTGAGCCGAACACCGGCAAGCACGTGGCGATTGTGGGCGGCGGCCCCGCTGGCCTTACCGCGGCCTACTTCCTGCGTCGCTATGGGCATGCGGTTACCATCTACGACAAGCAGCCCAAGATGGGCGGCATGCTGCGCTACGGCATTCCCGAGTATCGTCTGCCCAAGGCTGTGCTCGACCGCGAGATTGCCATTATTGCCAATGCGGGCGTAGAGCTGGTAAACGACGTCCAGCTTGGTCGCGACATCGACTTTGAGGACCTGCGCAAGCGTCACGACGCGGTGCTTTTGGCGCTTGGTGCCTGGAAGTCGTACAACATGCGCGTTCCCGGAGAGGATCTGGAGGGCGTCATCGGCGGCATTGAGTTCTTGGAGCACCTCGGACACGGCGAGCGCCCCACGCTGGGCGAGAAGGTTGCCGTATGCGGTGGCGGCAACACCGCTATGGACTGCTGCCGTACAGCCGTGCGCCTGGGTGCCAAGGAGGTCTATGTGGTCTATCGCCGCACGCGCGCCGAGATGCCCGCCTCCGACGTGGAGATCGAGGAGGCCATCGAGGAGGGCGTGACCTTTAAGTTCCTTACCAACCCGATTGAGTTCTATGGCAAGGATGGCCGCCTTGAGGGCATGAAGCTGCAGATCATGGAGCTTGGCGAGCCCGATGCCTCCGGCCGTCGTCGCCCCGTTCCCGTGGAGGGTGCCACCGAAAACATCGCCATCGACAACGTGCTCATGGCCATTGGCCAGGGCGCCAACTGCGAGGGCGTGGCCGAGGAGCTGCTTACCCAGCGCGGCACCATTGCGTGCGACGAGTTGACGTTCCGTACGTCCATGGACGACGTCTTTGCCGCGGGCGACGTTACCAACCGCGGTGCCGGCATTGCCATCCAGGCCATTGCCGAGGCGCAAAAGGCGGCGCTGTGCATAAACAACTACCTTGAGGGCGACGAGGTCCGTGCCAAGATTCCCTACTTCGTCAAGCAGGAGAAGACCCCGGAGGACTTTGAGGACGAGCCCAAGCAGAATCGCGAGAAGATGCCCGGCCTTACGCCCGAGGAGCGTCGCAACAACTTCGAGCCCATCTACTTTGGGTTTACCGAAGAGCAGGCACTTCGCGAGGCGAGCCGGTGCCTGGAGTGCGGCTGCCACGACTACTTCGACTGCAGGCTGATTAAGTTCGCCAACGCGTTCGACGTGGATCCCGAGCGCTTTGCCGGCTTTATGCACAAGCGCGAGGACGTGCCGGTGGCCTCCGAGGTCATTGTCCACGACCCCGACAAGTGCGTGCTGTGCGGTCTGTGCTACAGGATGTGCGACCAGGTTGCGGGCAAGACCTACCTGGGCCTGTACAACCGCGGCTTCTCCACGGTGGTGAACCCCATGGTTCCGGAGGAGGCGCGCACCTTCTGCGCGAGCTGCCTCAAGTGCGTGGAGGCCTGCCCCACCGGCGCCATGAAGAGCGTGCCCGCGGTGGAGCGCAAGACCTGCATCGTGTAGAGCCCCAAAGCGGGACAAAGGGGACAGTCCCCTTTGTCCCGCTTTTGTCGGCTTTTCGGCCTTGTCTATGACAAGGGGACAGGTCACTTGTCAGCTTTTCAAACTTCCCATGGGCCCAACTGTGCATTTGGCCTGCCCCCAAACTGCAAGGCATTTGCAGAGCCGCAGGTAGAAGGCCCGTGAAGACAAAACCTGCAGTTTGGCACCCCCTCAGATGCGCATTTGGGCCCTATGGAAGTTTGCGGTGGGCAAACTGCGGGCTTTTGCTCGAGAAACGGGCTGGTGGCCGTGCCAAAGGGGGCTGCGCCTTTTGTCCCCCATTGAGAATGTCGCCCCCGCAGTCCGGCCGGGTGCACCTATCGGTGCCACGCCTCACGCCGGGTGCACTTTTCGGTCCTCAAGCTTCCCTACCGTGCGCACTTATCGGCCATTTGTGGCCCCGGTAGTGAAGTTCGCGGGCCGAAAAGTGCGCCTGGCCCGCCTGGCCCCGCGAAAAGTGGCCCCGGTAGGGAAGTTCGCGGGCCGGAAAGTGCGCCCGGCCCCCTCGGGCCCAGAGAAAGTGGCCCCGGCAGCGACGCCCGCGGGCCGAAAAGTGGCCCCGGCCCCTCGGCCCCCTTGGCCCTCCGTGCACGTAACGCGCTGCTTTTGTTAAAAGTCCTTTGCGCCCAACAACAAGCCCTATAATGGCAGTTTGCCTATAACCCGATAAGAGAGGGAGGGAATATATGGCGCGTATTATTGTCGACGACGTCCATTGCAAGGGCTGCGGCCTGTGCGTCGCCGCCTGCCCCAAGGGAGTGCTCGCTCTGGACGAGGAGCGCATTACGCCCAAGGGCTATCATCCCGCAAAGCAGGTGAAGGACGGGTGCATTGCATGCTCCTCGTGCTACGCCACCTGCCCTGACGTTGCGATTACGGTGGTGAAGTAAATGGCAAACGAAAACAAGGCACAAGAACGCGTTCTTATGAAGGGCAACGAGGTGCTGGCCGAGGCGGCCATGCGCGCGGGCTGCCGCTTCTTCTTTGGTTACCCCATCACGCCCCAAACGGAGCTGGCTGCCTACATGGCAAAGAAGCTCCCGCTCATTGGCGGCACGTTCCTGCAGGCAGAGTCCGAGATTGCGGCCATCAACATGGTGTACGGAGCCGCTGCCGCCGGTGCTCGCGTAATGACAAGTTCCAGCTCGCCCGGAGTCTCGCTTAAGGGCGAGGGCGTGTCCTACATGGCCGGCGCGGATTGCCCCGGCGTCATCGTAAACGTAGAGCGCGGAGGCCCAGGCCTGGGTGGCATCCAGCCGTCACAGTCCGACTACTTCCAGGCCACACGTGCGCTCGGCCATGGCGACTTCTACATGCCCGTACTCGCACCGTCCACGGTGCAGGAGATGGCCGATCTTATCTACGACGCCTTCGACCTGGCGGACGAGTACCGCACGCCCACGATGATTCTTGCGGACGGCATGATCGGCCAGATGATGGAGCCCGTATTGCTGCCGCCCGAGCGCGATCCAGAGTCGCTTCCCGCCAAGCCCTGGGCCACGTCCGGTCATGGCAACAAGCGTGAGCACAACGTAATCAACTCGCTGTACCTCTCGCCCGACAAGCTCGAGGAGACGAACTTCGAGCGCTTTGAGCGCTACGAGCAGATAAAAGAGAAGCACCAGCGCCAGGAGCTCATGGAGTGCGACGACGCCGAGATCGTGGTCGTGGCCTTTGGCGCCGCAAGCCGCGTTGCCCGTACTGCCGTGCGCGAGGCGCGCGCCCAGGGCATCAAGTGCGGACTGCTTCGTCCCATTACGCTGTGGCCGTTCCCCACAAAGGCAATCGACCAGGTGATCGAGGGTGGAGCCACCAAGTTCCTCTCGGTAGAGCTCAACATGGGCCAGATGGTGCAGGACGTGCAGCTGGCCGTAAACGGTCGCGCTACCGTGGACTTCTTCGGTCGTACCGGCGGCGTGCTTCCCACGCCGGAGGAGGTCCTCGAGGCCATAAAGACGGTTGCGGCCGGAGAGCCCGTTCAGCAGTCCGCCGCACCGGGTGCGGTAGGCTCCCTGCTCCCGCATCCCCAGCATCGCAAGAGCAGCTACGAAAGGGGTGAGTAGCATGGCAAAGCCCAACATGGCCCCCGTCACGCTTCCCGACTACCAGCAGGAGCGCATCGGCTCGCAGATCGCCGAGGGCGAGACGATCAAGTCTGCCCGCCCGCACGCGCTTACCGACGCCATCTTCAACTACTGCCCAGGCTGCACGCACGGCATCGTGAACCGCTTGGTTGCCGAGTGCATCGACGAGCTGGGCATTGAGGGCAAAACCGTGGGCATCGCTCCCGTGGGTTGCTCCGTTATGATGTATGACTTCATGAACTGCGACATGATCGAGGCCGCGCATGGTCGTGCCCCCGCGGTGGCCACCGGCGTCAAGCGCGTGCACCCCGAAAACGTGGTGTTCGCCTACCAAGGCGACGGCGACCTTGCCTCCATTGGCACGGCCGAGACGGTTCATGCCGCCACGCGTGGCGAGAAGATCACGGTGATCTTTATCAACAACGCCATCTACGGCATGACCGGCGGCCAGATGGCCCCCACGTCGCTGCCCAACCAGGTTACGCAGACGAGCCCCTATGGCCGCGACGTGTCCAAGGTGGGCTATCCCGTGCGCATTGCCGAGATGGTGTCCACGCTGGACGGCGTGGCGTACGTTGAGCGCGTTACCTGCGATTCGCGCAAGCACATCATGGATGCCAAGAAGGCCATAAAGAAGGCGTTCCAAAACCAGATCGACGGCGTAGGCTACTCGCTGGTCGAGGTCGTTTCCACCTGCCCGACCAACTGGGGCATGACGCCGCTCGATGCCTTCCAGTGGCTGCGCGACAACATGCTGCCGTACTACCCGCTGGGCGTGTACAAGGACGTGGTTGCCGATGGCTTTGCCAACGCCGCCGAGGCCGCGCTCGAGCGCGCCAAGGATTGCCCCATTGCGCAACAGGGAAAGGAGGCCTAACGATGGCTGACTTCAACCACGAGATGCTCTGCGTGCTTTCGGGCTTTGGCGGACAAGGTCTGCTGTTCGCGGGCAAGATCATGGCCAACTGCGGTCTTATCGATGGCCGACAGGTGTCGTGGATGCCCAGCTATGGCCCCGAGATGCGTGGCGGTACCGCCAACTGCAGCGTGTCGCTTTCCGACGACGCCATTGGCACGCCGTTTATTACCAAGCCGACGGCCCTCATCGCCATGAACCAGCCGAGCGTCGAGAAGTTCGCCGCCTCGGTACAGCCTGGCGGGTCCATTGTTATCGACACGACGCTGGCGATGAACGGCGCGGAGGGCGTGCAGCTCGCCGACGACGTAACGGTGGCCGCCTTCAAGGCAACCGAGATTGCCGAGGCCGAGGGCCTCAAGGGCTTGGCAAACATCATCTGCCTGGGCAAGCTCTGGTCGCTCGACAACTTCTGCGAGCGCGAGGTAGTGGACGCCGCGATCTCCAAGTGCGTGCCGCCCAAGCGCCAGCACCTGCTCGAGCCGAACCTTCGCGCCTTCCAGCTTGGCATAGACGCGTAATACAAATAAAAATAGAAAGACAATGGGGATACTCCCCTTTGCCTGCACGGGCAAAGGGGAGTATCCCCATTGCTCATACTGCTTGGGCGAAGGCGCCTTAGACCATCCGCCAAGATGTGAGGCTGCCAGACGTTGCCAACTGGTAACCTATTAATGGCTTTGCAGCATGATGAAAGAAGGGATGAGCATGTTGAACGACGGAAAGAGGGCATACGTTGGTAGGCGCGGGATTGCGGCGCTCTTTGTGTCTGCCGCCATGGTGGGGACCATTGGGCTCGCGGGCTGTGGGTCGTCCGCACAGAGCAGCAGCGCGTCGCAGGAAAGCGCAAGCTCTTCTAGCTCGAGCGCCACATCCAGCTCTCAGCAGGATCAGGCACCTGCAAACGATGCATCGCAGCAGGGAATGTGGGTAATCTCAAAGGTAAAGACGACCGAAGAATACAAGCCTTCGCAAGGCGACGCGGCAACCGCCGAATCCGAGGTTGCCAATACTTTGGACGAGCACGGAAACGCGGTTGTCTCAACAGTAAACACAACCTACAACGGCGAAAAGAACGTGAGGGAAGTCAAGAGTACCTTTGACGAGAAGGGCCTCATTCTGTCGTCGGATATCGTTAGCTATAACGTTGGCGACGAGGCAAACAAGATTTCCTCGTCGGACAAATACGAATGGAAGCTCGACGACAAAGGGCAGCCTATAAACTCTAACGCGACGCGTAGCGACGGGACGAGCGATAGCACGGCGTACGAGTATTCCGATGCGGGGCTCATAAGCAAGCGTACGCACGACTACGTCATCAAGCAGACTGCCGAAGGTGGCACCGAGATCGAGGTAAAGAGGTCTAGCGAGATGCCTTATAACGAGCTTGGCTTCCCTCTATCCGAGCACGCGACGGCCACCGTTGAGGGCGGACAGTCCCAAGCGCTGGACGTTACCTACGAATACAAGGACGGCAACGATGGCAAGCCGGCTTCTTGCGTTGCCAAGTGCGATGAGTACACCAATAACACGAGCTTCTCGTATGACGAGAACGGCAATCTCAACAAGCAGGTGGAAGACATAGAGTACACAGACGGGACGAAACTCCATCGCGAGACAACGCGCGAGTACGAGTACAAAGAGGCTCCCTCGCAGTGGCGCAAGCTTCTGGAGCACCTCGCCATCCTTGGCTAGGCATAAAGGCTAACTAAGGGACTGTCCCCAACTTAGGGTCCAGCTTCACCTGAAGAGTTTGTGGAGACGCCCGGCACGGTGTACACTAGCAAAGTTGCTGTATGTGGGGAGTGCTGTCTCTATATGCCGCAACGACTGACGGATGTGGTCCGCTGGGGAGGGGAGCAGGGTGCTCCTTAGTTGCCGTCCCATGACCACCGAGGGTAAGGATTAGGTATGGTCAGCACGATTCTTGGCCGCAAGATCGGGATGACGCAGGTATGGGATGACGACGACAACGTCGTGCCCGTAACCGTCATTCAGGCAGGCCCCTGCACGGTGTCGCAGGTAAAGACCAAAGAGACCGACGGCTACGATGCCGTTCAGATCGGCTTTGGCGACATCAAGGCGAAGAAGGTCAACAAGCCAATGGCAGGCCACTTCGCAAAGGCGGGCGTTGAGCCCATGCGTTATCTGCGCGAGGTTCGCGTGGAGGACGGTTCCGAGTACAAGCCCGGCGATCAGGTGACCGTGGCCGACTTCGCAGAGGTCAAGGCCGTAGACGTTACCGGCACCTCCAAGGGCAAGGGCTTCCAGGGAACCATCAAGCGCTGGAACTTTAGCCGCGGTCCCATGACCCACGGTTCCAGGAACCAGCGTAAGCCGGGCTCCATCGGCCAGTGCGCGTATCCCGCGCGTGTCCGTAAGGGTCTGCACATGGCCGGTCACATGGGCGACGAGCGCGTTACCGTAAAGAACCTCAAGCTCGTGCGCGTGGACACCGACCAGAACCTCCTGCTCGTTAAGGGTGCGGTGCCTGGTGGCAGCAACGCCCTCGTCCAGGTCCGTATGGCCTAAGGGAGGAAACAATGTCCAAGATCGAAGTTAAGAACATAGAGGGTGCGGCCGTAAGCGAGGCCGAGCTTTCCTCCGACGTGTTTGGCATCGAGCCAAACGTACCCGTAATGCATCAGGCAGTGGTGGCCTACGAGGCCAGCCTGCGTCAGGGCACCCACGCGGTGAGGAACCGTCACGAGGTTTCGGGCGGCGGCCGCAAGCCGTACAGGCAAAAGGGCACCGGTCGTGCTCGTCAGGGCTCCATCCGCGCAGCCCAGTGGACTGGCGGCGGCGTTGTGTTCGGCCCCGTTCCTCGCAGCTACGCAAAGAAGCTCAACAACAAGATGGCCAAGCTCGCCATGCGCTCCGCGCTTTCGGGCAAGCTTGCCGATTCCGAGCTCGTGGTTCTGGATGAGCTCAAGTTCGACGAGCCTTCCACCAAAAAGGCGGCGGCCATCCTTAAGGCACTCGACCTTACCGGCAAGCGCGTGACCCTTGTGGTTGACGACGAGGCCGTCGTTGAGTACCTCTCGTTCCGCAACATCCCCAAGGTTGAGGTCTACGGCGTGTCCGAGGCCCATACCCGCTGCCTCATCGACAACGCCGCACTGGTTATGACCGTCGACGTGGCAAAGAAGCTTGAGGAGGCGCTCGCATAATGAACTCCCCGTACGAAGTCATCATTCGCCCGATCGTCACCGAGCGCTCGTTTGATCTTATGGAGCAGGGCAAGTACACCTTTGAGGTTGCGCGTACTGCACCCAAAGAGGAGATTCGCGCTGCCGTTGAGAAACTCTTCAACGTGCATGTGGTTAAGGTCAACACCGTCAACGTAAAGCCCAAGACTCGTAGGGTTCGCTACGTTGCCGGCAAGACTCGCCGTTGGAAGAAGGCTATCGTAACCGTCGCTCCCGGCGAGACGATTGAGGTCTTTGCGAACAACGACGTAAACATCGTCGAGTAAGGGTAATTGACGCACGTCCTTAAGGGCGCGCGTCTGCCGCGCAAATAGATACGCGCGGTACCGTGGTACATCCGGTGTCGCTTTGCTGAGGCAAGAGCCTCAATCCCTTAAGCGAGGCGGCCAACGGAGAAAGAAAGGGAATTTGTAATGGCAGTTAAGCACCTCAAGCCCACCAGCGCAGGGCGGCGCTTCCAGACGATCTCGGACTTCGCCGAGATCACCACGGACACGCCCGAGAAGTCGCTTCTCGAGCCCCTGCCCAAGAAGGCTGGTCGAAACAACAACGGTCGCATTACCACCCGTCACCAGGGTGGCGGCCACAAGCGTAAGTATCGTCGCATCGACTTCAAGCGCGTGCACGACGACGTGCCGGCAAAGGTTGCCTCTATTGAGTACGACCCCAACCGCTCCGCTCGCATCGCGCTGTTGCACTACGTCGACGGTTCGAAGGCCTACATCCTGGCTCCCCAGGGCCTGAACGTAGGCGACACCGTGCTCTCGGGCACCAAGAACGTAGACATCAAGCCGGGCAACGCTATGCCCCTCTCCGAGATTCCCGTGGGCACGCTCGTGCACGCCGTGGAGTTTCAGCCGGGCAAGGGCGCCGCAATGGCACGTTCCGCTGGCACTTCCGTGCAGCTCATGGGCAAGGACAACGGCTATGCCGTGCTCCGCATGCCCTCCTCCGAGCTTCGCCGCGTGCTCCTTACGTGCCGTGCGACCATTGGCGTGGTTGGCAATGCCGATCACTCCAACATCGTAATCGGTAAGGCCGGTCGTCAGCGCTGGCTGGGCGTGCGTCCCACCGTGCGCGGTACGGTAATGAACCCGGTTGACCACCCACACGGCGGTGGTGAGGGCAAGAACCACACCTCTGGTCGCCCCTCCGTTACCCCTTGGGGTAAGCCCACGAAGGGTTACAAGACGCGTAACCCCAAGAAGGGCAGCAACCGTCTGATCATCCGTCGTCGTAAGACGAAGTAGTCGAGTCACGAGTAGTAGGAGAGACAAGTATGAGCAGAAGTCTCAAGAAGGGCCCGTTTGTGGAGACTCGCCTCCTCACGCGTGTTCTCGCGCAAAACGAGGCGGGTACCAAGGACGTCATCAAGACCTGGTCGCGTTCCTCCACCATCTTCCCCGAGATGGTTGGTCACACGATTGCCGTACACGACGGCCGCAAGCACGTCCCCGTGTACATCACGGAGTCCATGGTCGGCCACAAGCTGGGCGAGTTCGCCCCTACGCGTACGTTCCGCGGACACAAGGTCAAGTAGGGGGGGGAGTTAGCTAAATGGCAGATAACACCAATACCAACGAGGTGCGCGCAACCGCAAAGTATGTGCGCGTTGCCCCTCGCAAGGCCCGCCTCGTGGTGGACCAAATCCGTAACAAGTCGGTTGAGCAGGCGCTCGAGCTGCTGCAGTTCAACAATCGCGCGGCTGCGGTTCCCGTAGCCAAGGTTGTGAACTCGGCCGTGGCCAACGCCGAGAACAACCACGGCATGCGTGGCGCCGACCTTGTTATCGCAAAGGCGTATGTGGACGAGGGACCCACCCTCAAGCGTTTCCGTCCTCGCGCCAAGGGCTCCGCTTCGCGCATCAACAAGCGCACGAGCCACATTACTGTTGTTGTTGCACCCAGGAAGGAGGCGTAAGGAATGGGACAAAAGGTACATCCCACTGGCTTCCGTCTGGGTACCACCGAGCAATGGCGTTCCCGTTGGTACGCCGATAAGGACTACGCACAGACCCTTGGCAACGACCTTGCCATTCGCAAGTTCCTGCAAAAGCGCCTCGCACGCGCCGCACTTTCGCGCGTAGACATCGAGCGAGCCGGCGGCAAGGTGCAGGTAACGATCTACAGCGGTCGCCCCGGCATCGTAATTGGCAAGAAGGGCTCCGAGATCGACTCGCTCCGCAAGGACCTCGAGAAGGTTGCGGGCGTTGGCACTGGCATGGTTAAGGTGGACGTCGTCGAGGTAAAGCGCCCCGAGCTCGACGCCAACCTGGTTGCCCAGTCCATTGCCGAGCAGCTCGAGGGTCGCGTCGCGTTCCGTCGTGCCATGCGCAAGGCCGTGCAAATGGCTCGCAAGTCTGGCGCCAAGGGCATTCGTATTCAGTGCTCTGGTCGTCTTAACGGCGCCGAGATGGGTCGTCGTGAGTGGTACCGCGAGGGTCGCGTGCCTCTGCACACGCTGCGTGCCGTAATTGGCTACGGCGAGGCAACCGCTCGCACCACCATGGGCGCCTGCGGCGTTAAGGTTTGGATATACCTCGGCGAGAAGATGAAGGGTCAGCCCGCGCCCAATCCGGCGCTGGAGGGAACTTCGGCCCTCAATCGCCGTCGCAACGATAGGAGGGGACGCTAATGCTCGCACCTAAGCGCGTACTACACCGCAAGGTCCAGCGCGGCTCCATGAAGGGCAAGGCTAAGGGCAATACCACCCTGAACTTCGGTACGTGGGGCATCCAGGCACAGGAGGCCCACTGGATTACCAACCGTCAAATCGAGGCTTGCCGTGTGGCCATGACTCGTCACATGAGGCGTGGCGGCAAGGTGTGGATTACCATCTTCCCCGATAAGCCCATCACCAAGAAGCCGGCGGAGACCCGCATGGGTTCGGGTAAGGGCAACCCCGAAGAGTGGGTGGCCGTCGTAAAGCCCGGCCGCATCATGTTCGAGATTGACGGCGTATCTGAGGACGTCGCCAAGGAGGCCCTGCGACTGGCGCAGCACAAGTTGCCGATCAAAACCAAGATCGTCCACCGCGCTGACGACGCCGGGGAGGAGTAGGCAACTATGAAGTACAAGGAAATACAGGCGCTCAGTGATGCTGAGCTTGCTGCCAAGCTTGAGGAGGGACGCGCTGAGCTTTTTAACCTCCGCTTCCAAATGGCAACGAGCCAGCTCGACAACACGGCTCGCGTAAAGACCGTCAAGCGTGACATTGCCCGTGTACAGACCGAGATTCGCGCCCGCGAGATCGCGGCCGACGCCAAGAACTAGACGGCAGGAGAGATTGCACATGGCAGAAACCGCAACAAGAAACGCGCGTAAGGTGCGTACGGGCGTCGTGGTGTCGATATCCGGCAACAAGACGGTTACCGTAAAGATCAACTACCGCAAGCATCATCCCAAGTATGGCAAGATGATGACCATCTCCAAGAAGCTCCACGTACACGACGAGAACAACGAGTGTGGCATTGGCGACACGGTTCGCGTTATGGAGACCCGTCCTCTCTCCAAAACCAAGCGTTGGCGCTTGGTGGAGATCGTCGAACGCGCCAAGTAGCGGCAGGAGGTACAGCAAATGATTCAGATGGAAACCATGCTCAACGTTGCCGACAACAGCGGCGCGAGGCGTGTGAAGTGCATCAAGGTCATCGGCGGCTCCAAGCGTCGTTACGCTGGCATTGGTGACGTTATTATCTGCGCGGTGCAGGAGGCTACGCCAAACAGTGCCGTAAAGAAGGGCGACATCGTTCGTTGCGTCGTTGTGCGCACCAAGAAGGAGACCCGTCGCAAGGACGGCAGCTACATCCGCTTCGACCAGAACGCCTGTGTCGTCGTGGACAAGGAAGGCGAGCCTCGTGGTACCCGTATCTTCGGGCCTGTGGCACGCGAGCTGCGCGACCGCAAGTACATGAAGATCGTCTCGCTCGCACCCGAGACGCTGTAAAGGAGGTGACCTTAGCATGCCTAAGATGAACGTAAAGAAGGGCGACAAGGTCCAAGTCCTCTCCGGCAAGGATAGGGGTGCCCAGGGCGAGGTCCTGCGCGCCTTCCCCCGCGAGGGTAAGGTAATCGTGGAGGGCGTGGCCATCGTAAAGAAGGCCCAGCGTCCTACCCAGGAGAACCAGAACGGTGGCTTCAAGGAGCAGGAGGCCAAGATCGATGCCTCCAACGTTATGCTCATTTGCCCCGAGTGCGGCAAGCCCACCCGCGTTGGCCATGGTACCGACGACGAGGGCAAGAAGGTTCGCATTTGCAAGAAGTGCGGCCACAAGTTCTAAGCTTTTGCTCGATTGAGCGATGCGGGGCGTCTGAGGTTATCCCGGGCGCCCCGTTTTTTGTCCCGAGGCTCGTCAGGTTTTGTCGGCAAGCCTGGCGTTGCAGACAAAATCGGGCGTTTGGTGGCGTCGGGTACACTTTTGTGCCCGCAAACGTCTTTGCCGGGGCCACTTTCTCGAGCGTACAGGGTGACCGTGCGCACTTTTTGGTCCGCAAACGTGCCTGCCGTGCGCACAAATCGGCCAACTTTGGCCCCGGTGGAGGAGTCCGCGGACCGAAAAGTGTACACGGGCCCCTGCCCGTGTCGCCAGGTCCACAAATCGGTCCGCAAACGTGCCTGCCGTGCGCACAAATCGGCCAACTTTGGCCCCGGTGGGGGAGTCCGCGGACCGAAAAGTGTACACGGGCCACTCCGTCCCGCGGAAAAGTGGCCCCAGCGCCGCCTTCTGCGGCCCGAAAAGTGTACCCGGCCACTACTGCGCATCTCAAGAGTCTCGTATCCAGCGATACTTTGTCCCGCGACCCCCGCCGATCTTCTCGATTTTGCCAGCTTGCAGCAAAGCAGAAAGAGTGCGCTCTACCGTAATTTCCGAGATGTCTGGGCACCGAGATAGAATGTCCCGTTTACCAAGGTCTTTGAGCGAACGTTTGAGTGTCGCCTCTACGCGTTTAGGTTTTGGCGTCTTGTCTGTAACAATCCCTTCTATACGCTCCTCAAACACATCGTATGTGTGAGCAATTACCCACAGTATGTAGCTCACAAAAGGTAAGTAGTCGTTTTGTGTCTCGGTCCAGCCCGTTGAACTTGCCTGCAGTGACTCATAGTATGTTTCTTTTGACTTCTCGATTTCATGTTCAATAGAAACGTATTTACCAACAAGATAGCCACTCTTATAAAGCAGCAACAGCGTAAGGAGCCTGCTCATACGTCCATTGCCGTCGTTAAAAGGATGTATGCATACAAAATCGAACACAAATAGAGCAATAAGCAACAGTGGATCTATGTCACCCGCAGAGATGGCCTGATTGTATGCATCGCATAGCTGTTCCATGGCATACGGAGTCGAAATAGCAGGTAGCGGCTTAAAACGTTCCCGGCTGTGGCCATTGGCATCGATTTCGATTATTGCGTTGTCGGAGTCTTTCCATTTGCCACCAAAGGACATTTTGCCTTGAGCATAGAGGATTTTATGCAGCTGAAGTATGTAGTTTGGGGTTAAGGGAATTGCATCATAGCTTTCATGAATAATTGATAAGGCATCGCGATAACCAGCGAGTTCTTCTTCAGCTCTGTTACGTGGCGCTACCTTATCCTGCATGATCTCATAAAGTCTCTTGTTGCTCGTAACAATTCCCTCAATACGATTGGAGGCGTCAGTGCTTTGAATTTTGGCAACATCGCAAAGAATTGAAAGCTCGCGCGGCTTCTGATTGATATAGAGGTCCTGTCGTCCCTTGTGTTCGTGAATAGACGATACCATGTTCATTATGGAAGTCGTATAGAGCTCCTTAGGCAGCTCCGTATAGTCAAATGCGCGCATCCTTCTCCGTTTCTGCATCATTGCTAAATACTGCATCAAATAGTGTTAGTATGATGCAGAATAACTAACACGTCAAGTGGAAAAAGTCTCAGGGATGATTGGCGCAAAGCTAATAAACTTAACAATCTGATGCAAAATCACCTTTTGAAACCCTAAACCCAAACTTTAGGGTTCGCCCACCGCGTATTTGAGACCAGAATTTATTTCGTGACGATACTGTGCAGCGTTATGAAACGATGTCAAAAAGCGCGTAGGAACGGGAATGAATCTATGGACACGTGGTACGGCGCACAATTGAATTTAGGTTGAAAACACAATTCTATAACATCGCAGAATATAAGGTAAAGAGGCCGCAACAACTGCGGATTTCATGAAATATAGTACAAAATATATACATCAAGATTCGTGCTCAAATTCTTCAAGATCTGCCAACAAAAACGCTGTTTTCAGCTTAGTACAAAGTAAAAGAGTGTATACTAGTATCCAACTATGGATATTTGTGGCGAACTCTGATTCGGCACATCGTATTGAGTTATTGAGATATGCGGGTTAAGTAATTCTCCAGGAGGAGGGTGTGGAATGAAGAAGAAAAAGACATGTAGCACTCCAACACTAATTAGGGTGTGTGTGGCCCTAGCAGTCCTTGTGGGGGTAGTACTTAACGTTAGCCCTGCCTTTGCGGAGGCGCTAAACGTCTCCGGTACAGACTTCATCTTTGCGGACGGTCAGAATGACGGCTCGGTAGACATCCTTACCGTTACCGGCAAGCCTGGCGATACCGTATATATAAACATGAAGAAGGGCGATCAGGTAATTGCCAGCCACTTGGCCTTTACCTTGGACGAAAACACGGCCAAGGACGAAAATGGCGACATGGTTGGCGCCGTAAGTGTCCAGTTTAACGACAAGAACCTCTCCTATAACGATACCTATGGTATTGAGGTGTACTCAGATCGCGCCGAAACAAAGGAGGGACTGCTCTACACCGGCAACGTATCTACCGTCTTTGCCAAGGTAGGCAAGGACGCCCCTCAAGCCCTGGCAATTCGTACCATTGGTGAGAAAGACGGGAATCGCCAGTTCAAAGCCCCTGAGTCGATGAAAGACAGCGACGGCATAGTATACAAGCTCTCCAATCAGGAGACGCAGGACGTGGACGGCAAGCAGTGCTATATATATAGTGAGGCAGAGCAGGTCGCAGATTCCACGGAAGCCCATGTGTACTACTACGACGTAAACAACGCAGGTGGCGACCCCATTAAGACCGACAAAATAACCCTTGCCAAGAACGCATCGCAAGACGTCCAAATCGACAGCATAATCGCGGGTGACGATGGCAGCATTTACCGCACCCTTACCCTGGCCGACAAAGTATCCGTGGCATATCCTGGCGTTACCGACCACACCGTAATGTGCAAGAAGCTCACGGGAGAGAGCTGGGGCCAAAACGTCGGTTCTTTCTACAAGGCAACCATTAAGTACACCGACGACGCAGGCAAGGACCTCGGCGTCGTGGATTCGGTTATCGTCAACAAGACGTACATCTACACGGCACCCGATCGTTTGTACGTAGACGACAATGGCACCGTGAAGCAGTATCAGATCAAAGACAAGTCTAAGGCTACACTTAAACTTGAACCTGGCGCCGCGGAGGGCAGCAAGGACTTTGCAATTGAGTATGTTCCCATTAAGGACGACGAGCCACGCACTTGGACCGTAGTTCTCCAAAACGGCGCGGCCGATCCTAAGAACCAGAGCGAAAGGGAACTCGGACGCATTACGCTCAAGGGCCTTCCCGGCCAAACCGTTACGTTTGACCCAAGAGATGCCAAAAACGAAGAGCTTACCAAGCGCGTAGACTTGAACAAGTTCGTTCCCGCCGCAGCTTCGGATCACGTTGTTTCCCACACCTTCAGCGTGGCCGATATGGACGTCGAGCAAACCGTCTACTACGTGCCTAGCGACTATGTTGAGCCCGAGGCATATACGGTTACTGTTGACTACGTAAACATCGCAAACAACGAGACCATTACATCGCAAACCTACACGGCTTCGCCGAGCATGCGTTCCGACCTGGAGATCACGAGCCCCGAGTCCTTCTCACAGGACGGCATTGAGTGGGTTCGCCTTATGGGCCAGGAAAAGGCGATCCGCCATAGCTACTACTCCACCGCACGCAAATATACGGTGTATTATCGCGACATCAATGACGACCTTCATGCGCAAACGGTTATCCGTACCGTGCGCGTCGTATACATAGATGAGGAAGGCAACACCGTAACGCGGCCCACAACGGTAGTCGACAACGGAACCACAACCACGACTACCACGACTGACGAAGGCACCACGACCACAGATGCCGCTGGTGGCGCAACCGGCGCAGCTGGTGCCGCGGATGCCGCGCAAGCAGCCACAACCGACACGGGCCTGCAGACCGACTCCGATCTGAGGGCCATCGACGGACAGGATGGCAACGTGCTCGTGGGACAAGACGGAACAGACACCGCAACAACTCGCATCGAGGACGACGCGACGCCTTTGGCAAATTCGCCGGCAGGGGAAGCAGCCAGCAAGATTAACCCCGTGGCGATAGGCGTCGGAGGCGGCATCGCTGCGATCGCCGCGGCCGGACTCATTCTGTTCTTCGTGTTCAAGCGTCGCAAAAAGGGTACAGAAGAGTCGTCCGATGACGACCTTACGGCATAGTAGGTAGGGTGAGACGAACAATGAAAAGGCAAAACATGAACAAACCTTTTAGCCTCAGGGAGCTGTGTCGCAGGGCGCTGGTAGTGCTCGTTACCATCGCTATGGTTTCTACGAGCACGCCGTTTGCATATGCTGCGGAATCCAGCTCATCGGCAACACAAGTCAATGCAGAGCAGGCTCCGGCAGAGAAAGCTACCGCAGAGCAGGCTCCAGCTGACGAGAAGAAGAATGATGCAAATACTGCAGAGACGAATGCGGTTGAGCCAAATGCCACCGACGCAAACTCGGGAGAGGCGACAGAACCTGCGTCTAGCTCTGTAAAAGAGGAAAAGACAACCGACGAGGTCGAGGTTGTAAGCGGCGGCACACTGGACGCTCAGAGCGAGGCTAACGTCTCACTCGCATTCGACCACGCTTATATTCACTATCAGGGGCAAACGGTGGGAGCGCCTACTTCAAGCATTGCCGTTCCTGCGGGCGCTGACTTCAAGTTTGCCGTTACGTCAGACGAGGGATACGAAGTCTCCGAGGTAAAGGCGACGTATGACGGACAAGATCATGTTCTTCAAACAAACGCCGACGGACTCTATGTAGTTACCGGTGAGTTCGTTGCCGATGGTCTCCAAATAACGGTTACCGCCAAGGGCGATCCCTTCGCAACCAAGCCAAACACTACCTCCATCGAGGAAAAGCGCAACGAGAAGAGCGAGTTCGTGTATGAGGACGCAACCGTAAAGGTTACCGCTACGCTTACCGACCCCGCTGCACTTCCTGCGGACGTAAAGTTCCAGGTCAAACCCATTACCAAGGATGCCAAGGATGCCGATGGCAAGCCTGCGTATAACTACGACGCTTATCTCGAGGCACTGAATAAAAATGCCAACGGCGATAAGGTGTATACGGAAAACGACGTCGTACTGTATGACATTGGATTCTTTACCCAAAAGAAGGGTGAGGATGGTAAGCCCGTATCTGACGACATGATCGAAGTACAACTGACTGAGGGTCAGGTAAAAATTGACCTGCAGTTTAAGCAGCAACAGCTGGCAAACGTACTTAAGGCAGAAAAATCCTCAGATATCGAGATCGTTCACCTTCCAATCAAAGACTCTGTACGGAGCACCTATGACTCTACTGCAGAGGCAACAGGTATTTCTGCAAATGATGTAATCGTGGAGAAGCCAGAGCTGCAGAAGAAGAGCGTTGAGGAAGAGAACGTAGAGTTCAGCGTAAACAGTCTCAGTGCAATCGGCGCGATTAAGGCTGGCGATCCCTTACCGATTACGGCGTCTAACGACTATAGCCTGGCAAACGTTTTGGAGGGCGTGCTTGGGGATGCTCGCTATTTTGGCATAGTGGCTGAGACTTGGACGCAAACAGAGGCAGAGACAAATGCCGCTGTAAAGAAAATCATTCCTACGCATCAGACAGGTAACGACTTGGTCGACTCGACGGACCATACAGCTTACAATAGGGCGCAGCCTTGGTATGTTGGAGAAGTTGATGGCGGCACACTAAATATCAAAGGTGAACAAGCCTATGTTTATGCCGATGAGGTTGCCCAAAGCCATATTGCAAAAGAATTTGGTGGAATGAGGCCCGAGTTCATTACTACGCCAAAGAGCGCGGTTAATGCTTATGTTGACAATCTGATTACAAACGCGTCGAACGTAAGCACGGCGTTGGCAAGTAGGAATTCTGCAACCATTAGCAATGTCGTGTTTACAGGCGACCAACCAAAGTTTGAGCTCGATTTGACGAGTGCTGGTGCAGGTGTTGTCTATATTGATATAGATAACACCCGCTATCAACGATTGAAATCGAACGGAGAAAATGATGGGCCAAGTTACGCTCTTAGAGAGCTGATAGCGCAAAACGAATACTTAGGAATTAAGATTCGTTCAGACCAGATAGTCGTATTCAATACGACAGCGACAAATGTCACTATAGGCAAATTCATGGGTAATGAGATAAAAATAAAGAAAGATTCCGTCGTGACATCTGTTAGCGTCGGCAAGATAAATGGTGGTAGAGGCGGAAATCCGAAGCCCGAATATCCAGATATTTCAAAGCAGATTATTTGGAATATGCCTAACGCTACTAAAGCTAGAACAGAATCCGGAGCTGAGATGACAGGAATATTCCTGGCTCCAAAGGCTGATTTTGAGATTAATGGACAGACATCCGGTTGGTTGGTTGCAAAGTCATTTAAAAATGGTTGCAACGAGTGGCACAACGTATGGCAATACTATGACCGTGGTTGGGAAGATACCCTGGAAGGCATTGTTGCTCACAAAACGCTTGACGGATCAAGCAATCTTGGAAATAAGAAATTTAGCTTCGAACTTTATGAGGTCACACAGGATAACCAAGGCGAAGAGAAGCTGATCCTTAAGCAAACAAAGGAGAATGACTCTGAAGGAAATATAGCCTTTGCCCCAATTATTTATCAGGTGCCTGATAGCTATAAGCTGCAAGGCGGTGGCTACAAACCAGAATATAAAGCTACATATCATTATCGAATTAAAGAGGTCGTTGGAAAGTATAAGAACGGCGAAGTTGAAGTAACCGATGACCGCGATATGAATTACGACCAGAAATCCTATAACGTAACGGTAAATGTATCCATTGGCTCAGATGGACAGCCTGTGGCGGAGGTAAAATACGAAAACGATCAGATTCCGACGTTCGAGAACACTACGAAGCCGCAGACGGTCAACCTCAAGATAACTAAGACTGTAAGTAGCAACAGGCCTGGACAATCCAATGCGGAGTTCCCCTTCGAGCTTACTCTCTATAAAGATGAAGGACGTAATCAGGTTGATACCGACAATAACAATGAGTATGTCATAGAGAAGCATGATAAGAATGGGAACCTATCTTCTGATGAGAAGATTAAATTCAATCAAGGAAAGGCAAAATTCAAACTCCGTGATGGTGAAAATATTGAGATAAAGGACCTGGCGCCGAATACGTACTATAAACTTACGGAGAATCCTTCTATTCCTTATTTCACGACTACGTTCAACGGTCAAGAGTTTGAGGGTCGCACCTATAATGGAACAACTCCTGCCAGTGGAACTGGTGATATAAGCGTAGTAAATACTGATGGCATTGGTGACATTAAGATTAAGAAGGAAATCGTCGGAGAACTATCTGACGATGTAAACAAATCCTTCGTTGTGCTTGTTAAGCTATATGATGAAAACAATAAAGCAATTAAGGAAAAAGAATATAAGGATGACCAGAATAAAGATATTCATTTTGATAAGGATGGGATAGCAAGGATTTCTCTAAAGTCTGGAGAAACTAAAACCATAAAGGGTTTGCCTCTTGGATACAAATATTCCGTACATGAGGATGCAAAAAGTTCCACAGGCTTTGAGGTTACATATAGCGGTGCAGAAGGCACCACGCAAGATAACGGATGGATCTCTGGAAACGTTACTTCCCAGGCATCGCTTGTTACGGTGACGAATGCCCGAAAAGGTAGCCTAGAGGTTAAAAAGTTAGTTGATGGAACTGACCAAGAGAAGCAGAACGCCGGTACGTTCCACTTCACCGTTGAGCTAGACCAGGCGATAGAGGGCAAGTATGGCGACATGACGTTCGCGAAGGAGACGGATAACGAAACAACCAAGTACGTTGCTAATTTTGACCTTAGCCATAATCAGAGTTTCACTGCTGAGGATCTTCCCATTGGAGTGGGTTATACCGTAACCGAGACAAATCCTGATGGATATATCGTAAAGCACAATGGAATAACTGGCGCTACCGCAAGCGGTAACCTGAATAGTGCCGAGTTGCAGACAATAACGTTTACCAACAAGCTTGATAAGGGAAGCTTGTCCGTAAAGAAGACTGTTGATTCAATATTTGCTGACGATAAGGATCCATCGAAGACCAAATACCATTTCACCGTAGTGCTCAACCAGCAAATAACGGGCCAGTATGGTGACATGACGTTTGAGAAGAAGAACATCGACGGAACAGACAAGTATGTTGCAGAGTTCGATCTGGGCAACAATGATGAGAAGAAAGCCATTGGCTTGCCTGCTGGCGTTGGATACACCGTTACCGAACAAGGAAAAACATACTTTAAGTTGGATGGAGTTACAAAGAACGATGAGAGCGTTACGGTAGGCAACGATCAGTCCGTGACTGGTGAAATTCCGCATAATGATGGTACGGATGAATTGGTATATAAGAATGCACGCGATGCTGGAAACCTTAAGCTTTCGAAGGAAGTAATATCACCAATTTCAGCCGAACTAAACAAGGAATTCACCTTCTGTGTGCAGCTCCGCGATACCTCTATAGCGGGGAATTATAAGACCGACATAAGTAATAAAAATGTATCGTTTACTGCTGGTTATGCAGAAGTGGCTGTTAAGGGTGGTGAGAGCGTCACCATCGAGGGTCTTCCCGCTGGCATTGGCTACACCGTAACCGAGAAGAATGAGACTAACTTCACTCTTACGGGTATAACAAAGAACAGTGAGACCGTTGAGTTGGGAGAGGATCCCAAGGCTACGGGTACGATACCTGCCAAGAGCACAGACAGCGTGACGATCAAGAATACGCGCGACACGTCAGGCAAGTTTGGATTCAAAAAGGTTGTTAGCTCCACGAATGTGGCAGATAAGAATCCGGATAACAAGAAGTTCCATTTCACCGTAGTTCTCGATCAGGTGATAGATGAGGGCAAGTATGGGGACTTGAACTTCCAGAAGACAACGGTTGGTGGCAAAGAAGCATCTGTTGCAGTGATTGATTTGGGTCATGATCAGGCTGCGAAAGCTATAGATTTGCCAGTAGGTGCACATTACACAATAACCGAGACTGACGAACAAGGCTTTACAGCTACTCCTAGTCGAGTAATAGAAGGCTACGTAACGAGTATTGCTAAAGAGGATGATATACAGTATTCAGAAATTACCAATACGCGCAGTGAAGGCAGTCTGATCGTATCGAAGTCGGTGGACAGCCCTATTGCTGACGACAAGGATTCCTCGAAGACTAAGTTCCACTTTACCGTTGAGCTCGACCAAGAGATAACGGGTGAGTTTGGAAATATGGAGTTCAAGAAGAAGAAGAATGTCGATGGCAAAGACAAGTACGTCGCTGAATTTGACTTGGGCAATAATGAGACTTGTACTGCAAACGGCTTACCAGTGGGCGTTGGATACACGGTGACCGAAGAAACGAACAGCAATTTCAATACGAGTCATCACGGCACCGCATCGGAAGACTTTGTGGATGGCAATGTAGTGAATGCAGACAAACAAGAGAAGATAACCAAAGATGGCAACTTCGCTGCCTTCAAGAACACCCGTGCCAAGGGGAACCTGAAGCTGTCCAAGTCCGTAATCTCTCCGATTCCGGGCGAGCAGAGCAATAAGTTCACGTTTGTCGTGGACCTGGACGACAAGACAGTCTCCGGTAGCTTCGACACGGACAACAAGGACGTGCAGGTGTCGTTCAATAATGGCCACGCGAAGGTGGAGGTGGCGGGCAACAAGAGCGTCACCCTTATGGGCCTTCCCGCGGAAGTCGGCTATACCGTCACCGAGGAAGACACGACCAACTTCAAGCTCACGGGCATAACCGTAAACAGCAAGGGCGTTGAGCTGGGAGAGGACCCCAAGGCCACGGGCAAGATCACAAAAGACAACACTGACGAGGTTTCGCTCCAGAACACGCGCGACACTGGCGTGCTTGAGGTAACAAAGATTGTTGACTCTGCATTTGTCAACGATACCAATCCTACAAATACAAAATTTGAATTCACGGTGCAGCTTAAGGATGTAGTCATAGAAGCGGGTAAATATGGCGAAATGAGCTTCGACGCCAGTGGCAAGGCTACATTCAGCCTTGGGCATAATCAGACCATTAAGGCTTCCGGGCTACCCGTGGGTGTTGGATACACCGTTATTGAGACGGACGAAGATGGCTTTACAACAACAAGTCACGGCACGACATCCGAAGAATTTACTGATGGTAATAGTATTGAGAATGAAACCATTACGAAGGATGGCACAACTGCAACTTTTAAGAATACCCGTGATACTGGTGCGCTTAAGATAAATAAGCTTGTGAGAGTGACTGGCGAAACCGGAAACGTGTCTATGGCTAATGGCGACTACACGTTCGTCATAACCGGTCCAAACAAATATAGCGCTGAGAAGACTATAAAAGTCCAAAATGGCGTCTCGGATCCTGTAGTTATTGATGGGTTGATGCCAGGGAAATATACGGTAACCGAGAAGACCGATAGTTTTGTTGGCAATATGGTCCCGAAGCCTGAGGCATCTCAAACGATTGAAGTAGTAGCGGGTAAGACTGCACAGGCGAAGGATGTAAACTTCACGAACGAGCTGAGTACCGCTACGGTAAATCTTGAGGCAACCAAGGAATTCAATAACTGGAATGCAAGCGTTCACGAGTTTGAATTCAAGCTTGAGCCAAGCGCTGTAACTGCACCCGCAAAGAAAGCGCCGATGCCCATTAACGCGATTACTGGCCTCGAAGAAGATAGCGAGTCCCAAACTGTTACATCGGATAAGCGTACTGCAACGTTTGGAACTATCACTTTCGCAAAGCCTGGCACGTATAAGTATGTCATTACAGAGGAAGTGAAAGATACTGATAAAAACAAGGGCGTAACTTTCGATACGTTTGCTCACGTAGTTACAGTAGAAGTAACAGCAAGAGAGGGTAAGCTCAATGTTGATAAGGTGACATACGACAAGCCATTCGTGTTGGACGCCAATCACACGACGCTTAAGATCGAAAACAAGTACGACGCTGACGGCAAGATTGAAATAGCTGGTAAAAAGAATCTCGTTGGACGTAGCTTCAAAGAAAATGACAAATGGACGTTTACGCTTTCGCAGCCAAACGGCCAAAACGCTCCTATGCCTAAGGCTACGGAAAACAATCCGACTCCACAGGTTATAACTATTGATGCAAATAAGGATGCGAGCATAAAGTTCCCCGAAATCACATATGGTCTCGAAGACTTGTGGGATGAGGAGCAAAAAGCTTACAAAGAATCTGTAGACTACACATACTACGTAACCGAAAGCAACGCAACAGAGAATGGCGTTGCAGACGTTAGGCTCGACGCTCAGCCTCAAAAGGAAGTTCACGTACACGTTGCCGACAATGGTGACGGTACGCTTGCGGTAACTGCCGAAGAGGACAACGATAAGAACATGTTCGTGTTCTCCAATAAATATGTCGCAGAAAAGCCGCTTGAGGTGGAGAAGGCCATTGATGGTCGTGACTGGTTGGTAAACGACCAGGGCCAGAGTGCCGAAGAGTACACCTTCACCATTAAGCCGGCTGGCGGTGACAATGCCGATATCGAAGCCGCACAGCGCAAACTGATAGAGAGCAATATATCGCCTAGTGTAATCACTCACACCGTAAGCCAGAAACACATCGCCCAATTTGGCACGTTCAAGTTCACGGCCGACGATTTGCCGGAAAGTGGCATTGCCAAGTACTCCTACATCGTTCAAGAGGATAGGACTGGTACCACCAACAACAAGAAGGATGGCGTAACGTACTCAACGGTTGCGTATAACGTGGTCTACACCGTTACCATGGGCGAGGACAACAATCTCAATGTGAGCGCCGAATATAGCTATGGCGAGGGCGACGCAAAGAAGACCACTAACGAAATCAAGTATGTGAATACGTACGAGGCTGAAGATGACGAGGTTGTTCTTAAGGCAAAGAAGACGCTCGAGGGTCGTGCAATCAACGGCAGCGAGTTTGGCTTCGACCTCTACCTAAAGACTTCCAACGAGAACATCGACTTTGACAATGCGAATTGGAACGACATTAAGGGCAAGTTTGCTTTGCAGCAGACGAAGTACACGTCTGGTACAGACAGCACGCAGACCGTAACGTTTGATCCCATAAAGTTCGGTAAGGCCAACGTTGGTAAGACCGCGACCTATGTAATAAGGGAAGTGCTGCCCGTTGATGACCAGGGCAGCGAGATCAAGGTAAAGGATGGCGTCACCTACGATGACACCCTGCATGTGGTAAAGGTAACTACCACGGACAACAAGCATGGTAAGTATGTGGCAGAAGTCACTTACGATGACGTTGTGCTCACGAATGACAATGAGAACCAGATCATGCCAGAGTTCAAGAACACCTACTTTGGCAGGGAGGCTCACATCTCGTTCGATAAGCAGTACTTCGGTACCGATCCCAACGCAGAGTTCAAGTTCACGATGGCTGGAGCAAAGGAGAACTACGAGGCCCGTGAAGGCGCAGTGGTTCCATATAGCGATGCGTTCGTTGACTCCGGCAAGGCACTCGAAGTAACCCTGACCAAGACCGCCACTCAAAACGGCACCGTTACGGTTGACGCGCCCACCATTACGTACCATGAGCCTGGTAAGTACTACTACACCATCAAAGAGGTGCTAAGCCAGGATGACAAGAACACCACCTACGATACGGCGGTTATCCAGGTAGAGGTTGACGTAACGAGTGCGGCTACGCCAAAGGTCACCTACAAGGTTGTTGATGGCAACCAGACGATCAATGTCAACGATAACGAGCGTGCGACCCTGTACAACAACGGCAACGTTGCGATGAGCTTCCGTTCGGCTGCACTGAGGGCGATGGGCCAGAATGCGGCATTTACGAACTTCGAACCTGCCGTAAGCAAGATTCTGAAGAATGGCATACTTAAGGGCAACGACTTCCAGTTCGCCATATATGAGGGCGATAAGGCTGAAGGCGACGCTCTGAAAGTTGTTGGCAACGACGTTAACGGCAAGGTTTCCTTCGGTGACGACTCCGGTGGTTTCAAGTACGACGAAAGCTGCGTTGGAAATACCTACAAGTACACCATCGTTGAGGTACCTGGCAGCGACGACGCAATTGTGTACGACAGTGATCAGGTGAAGCTTACGGTTGAGGTATCTAAGGACGCCAATGGAGCAATCATTGCCAAGGGTAGCTACGAAAAGGGCAACAGTACCGACGGCTTCAAGGCAACCGACGAGCCCACGTTCATAAACAACTACGACAACATCGTTCTGCGCACGATTAAACGTTCGCGCGAGGAACCGCACGATCCGCTGCCTGGCGCACATTATGGCCTGTGGATGGTCAATCCAAATGGCGAGGATGTGTATATGGGTCTCGGACGTAACCAACTCGAAGAGAAGGGGTCTATACTCGAGTCCAATGAAAACGGTGAGCTGTACTACGACGTGCCGCTGCTCGAGGGTGTGGCGTACTACTTCCTCGAGGAGTTCCCGCCACCCGCAGGCCACTTGGTCGACCCGTATCCCACCGACTACTTCACCGTAGTCCGTGATAAGGACAAGGGATATCGTATAGTTCACGAAGGAGACGCAGGATTTTCTGAGTACTGCCCGGATGTGAAGTTAAGGGACTAACGGCAGGCACAGGGAAAGGATTAACGCACTAACATGCTTAAGAGCAGGTTAACGCGGTATACAATAGGTGCGATCATGGCAGTGCTGGTTGTGGCTGCCATGGTCGTAGTACCCGGCCGTGCATATGGAGAAACCGTCTTGGATGTGTACCCCGACACATACACGCCCAAGAACCCAGTACAAGACAACATCACACGACTAGAGGTTCACAAGCTCGAGAAAGGCTCCCGCGATCCCGTTAAGGGTGCCGTTCTGCAAGTCATAAAAAAGGATACGGGTGAGGTAATCCAGGAGTGGACCTCGGATGGTACCGAGAACCCCCACACCATCGCTCGTAACGTGGATAACAACTTGCAGGGTGCGTTGGATGTAAACGTAGAGTACATACTGCGTGAGGTATCGGTGCCCGAGGGATACGAAAAGGCCAAGGACGTTGTGTTCGTAATCCGTTCGGATGAGAACTTCAACACCTCTGGTGAGATTCTAAGTGGCGCTGAAAATGGCAACGCTGAATCTGGGCAGATTCGTGGATCTGGTCCTGAGCAAGCCTTCGTGATCAGCCTCTTTGACGAAGCGACCGTAAACGTAACAGACGAAGAACGCAGAAGACGAGAGGCCGAAAAGGAGAAGGAGCTCGAAGAACAGAGGCAGGCAGAAACTCAGAAGAATACGACTACCAGCTCGACCACAAGCTCTACCACGAGCACCGGAGCACTCACCAAAACCGGTGATGACACCAACTATACACCCGTAATCGTAATTGCGGTAATCGGAGTGGCCGTAATTGTGGGAGCCATAATTTGGCGACGTAAGAAATAGGCACAGAAGCACATGGGTTGGGACAGGCCCCAGGCTTGGATAAGGTAAATCCAAGCCTGGGGCCTGTCCCTTATCTACGCTAAGTCCTTAACTCGAGGCCTATCCACATCTTGGCCTCAGCGTTTACTCATATGAATAATTCGCATCGTTTAGCAGTTATAGAATATGCCAAACTGGGTATAATACATAATGAGGGATAGTGATTGTATTGTGCCAGTAGTATTTCCCAATCTGGATACTACGCAATACGAAGCGTGGTTTCCTCCGAGGGAGGGTGTGGAAAGATGAACGCTAAACGTAGAAAGCCAACACTAATTAGGGCATTCGTGGCCCTGTTCACGATCTTTGGGGTAATGCTCTGTGCCTCACCGGCATTAGCGGAAAACCTCGTGGTATCCGGTGCGGACTCCTTCATAACCGAAGGAAAGAAGGAGATGGACCTTCTTACCGTAACCGGTCCGGAGGGAAAGACCGTATATATAAACATGGCGAGGACGGGAGACAAGCCCCAAACCGTCGCGAGTCATCTTGCGTTCACCCTTACGGACCAGAACGGAAGTAGGGATGCAAACGGAGACGTCGTGGGCGTCGTAAGCGTGGAGTCCGGCGCCTGTGCGTTTGACCCAGAGGGAACGTACACCATCGAGGTCTTCTCCGATCGCGAGGAAAAGAAACAAAGCAAGATCTACGGCGGAACGGTCTCCTGCCTGTATGCCCAGTATGGGACGGATGAGCCCGAACCGCTCGTCCTGCGCACCTTGGCCGAACACGAGAACCGACCGCTGGACGTCCCGCAGACCCAGACCAAGGGCGGCGTTTCGTATAAGCTCGTAAGCGCCGAACCCGGGGTCGTGGACGGCAAGACGGTGTACGCATACGAGGAGTCCACGAACATTGCGGACTCGGTTGATGCGCACGTGTCCTTCTATGCGAGCGGCAACGAAACGCCCATAAAGGTAGAAACCCGCAAGCTTACCAAGGGCGAGTCCCAGCAGGTAGAGATTCCCTCCATAGTGTCTGATGACAAAGGGAACATGTATCGTACGCTACAGCTCACAAACTCCGCCACGCTCTCTTATCCAGGCGTTACCGAGCAGAGTGTTATGTGCAAGCAGCTGAGTGGCGAGTGGGGGAGCCCTGGCTCCTTCTATGAGGCCACCATCAAGTATGTAAACACGAATGGCAAGGACCTCGGCATCGTAGACACCGTAATAGTGAACAAGGCATACACCTACACCGCGCCAACCTATTTGTACGTGGACGAGGGCGATGCAGTGCGTGAGTACAAGATCGTGGATCAGTCGAAGGCCGTGCTCAAGCTTGAGCCTGGCCAGGCCCAGGGCAAGGTGGAGTACCAAATCGTGTATGACGTGGTACCCGATGACGCAGAGCGCACGTGGACCGTCGTGATCGAAAACGGCTCTGTTGCCCCAACGGACAAGGGCCGCGTAATAGAGCGCAAGACGTACAAGGGCAAGCCAGGGAGGAAGGCCGTCCACAACACCCAGCAGAAGATAAAGGTCGACGGCGTAGACTACGTACCCACCAACACAACGCAAAAGTCGTACGAGCACACCTTTGGCGTTGCGGACATGGGCGTGGAGCAAACGATCTACTACGTGCCCGACGGCTACGTGGTTCCCGAGCCGTACGACGTTACCGTTAAGTACGTGAACATTGCCACGAACGAGGTCATAGACACGCAGGCCTACACCGCCTCACCCAACATGCGACAGGACCTGGAGATTACGTCTCCCGAGACCTTTAGCATGGGCGGGGTGGAGTGGATTCGCCTCAACGGCCAGGAGAAGGCAATACGCCACAGCTATTACTCCACGCCGCGTGAGTATGTTGTGTACTACCGCGATGTGAACGACGACCTGCACGTGAACACCGTTATCCGCACCGTACGCGTCGTGTACGTGGACGAGGAGGGCAACACGGTAACCCGTCCGACGACCATAGTGGATAACGGCACAACGGACGGTGGCACGACGGGCGGTGCGACGGGCGACGGAACCACGGCAGCCACTGACGTCGCAACAGCCGATGGCACGACGGCAGCCGCCCCAGCCGCAGCTGCCACCACAACGGACACCGGTCTCCAAACGGGCGCCGACCTGAGGTCTGTGCAGGGTGACGACGGCAGTGCCCTCGTTACCGAGGGTGGTACCGACCTCGCAACCACGCGCATCGAGGACGACCAGACGCCTTTGGCCGGACCGCAATCGGACGAGGCCGCTAGCAAGGCGAACACCTTAGTAACGGCAGCGGTCGCGGGTGGCATTGGTATTGCCGCCGCAATCGGGCTTGTCCTGTTCTTCGTATTCAAGCGTCGCAAGAAGGACGAAGGCGATTCGTCCGACGGCGATGCAACGGCTTAGTTGGTTGGGTGAGAGCAATGAAGAAGACAAAAAGGCAGAACATGAAAAACACCTTTAGCCTCAAAGAGCTCGGCCGTAGGGCGCTTGCCGTGCTCCTAACCATTGCCATGGTATGCACGAGCTCTCCGCTTGCCTATGCGGAGGAGGTGCTTGTGTCTACGCCCGAGGGTACGACACAAGGCACGAAGCAAGGCACGGGCACTGGCGCGCCTAAGGAACAGGAAGACGCCAGGGCGGAAGAGGAGAAGACGAAGGGGCAGACCTCCGTGGACGTCGTGTCTCCCCAGGCGTCTGCTCAGGGCGCAAATGAGGAAGCTGCGAAGAGCGAAAACACTCAAGGCTCGTCCTCCCAAACCGTCAATACCAGCAGCCCCGTTGTTTCCGAGGAGGTGAATGTGGCCTTGTCGTTCGACAAGGCGTACATTCACTACAAGGGACAAGCGGTTGCCCTGCCAACCACAACGCTTAAGGTGCCAGCCCATGAGGACTTTGAGTTTGCGGCAACGGCCGATAACGGGTGCACCCTGAGCGAGGTTGCGGCCACAACGGGAGGCACGAAGACGGTAATCCAGCCCAACGAGTCGGGCTTCTACGTTGTGCCAGCCAAAGACGTAACGGAGGGTTTGGCCATAAGCGTGGTTGCCAAGGGGGATTCCTCGGCAAACAATGCGAGTACGTTAGCCATTGAGGATAAGCGCAACGATAAGCCCGAGTTCGTATACGAGGACGCCGACGTTAAGGTTACGGCCACGCTCACCGATCCCGCGGCCCTTCCCGCCGACGTGGAGTTTAGGGTGACTCCCATAACCAAAGACGCCAAGGACGCAAAGGGCAATCCCGTCTATAACTACGACGCCTACATGGCGGCGCTCAACGAGCGAGCTGCCGAGGGCGTTACGTACACACCCCAAAACACGCTGCTGTATGACGTGGCGTTTCTGAGCCATAAAACCGATGACAAAGGCAACCCCATTGCCGACCAAGTGATTGAGGTCCAGCTTTCTAAGGGCCTCGTGCATCTTGACTTCCAGTTCAAGCGGAACCAGCTGCGCGATGGCATAGGTGCCAACGGCTCGTCTAAGGTGCACATTGAGCACTTGCCGCTGCGCGACTCCGTCCGTAGTGCCGTAGCGACTACCGCAGAGGCCAGCAACATAAGTGCCAGCGACATTGTGGTGGAGCCACCGCTCGATCAGGCCGCCAACGTGGATGCCGAGCAGATGCAGCTGAGCGTTGGCAGCCTTTCGGCCTTCGCGGCGTGTGGCGTTGATGAGGGCGCATCTGAGCCTGCCACGAGCGAGCGTCTTGAGGACTTTTTGGATAAGGTGCAAATCATAGCGCCTATGAATGGCGACCAGTATGAGGTGAAACCGGGGGCGGGCTACAAAATATGGCTCACGTTTAAGGAGCGCTATGAAGATGGAGACACGCTCCAGTTCGCCGATACCAAGGAGCTAACCTATACGCTGCCCGCCGGACTCGAGGCGGCCAATGGCCATACGGGGGAGTTCACCATCAACGTGACGGAGGGTACCGAGACCTTTCCCGTTAAAGGCAACACGTACGAAATCGATGGTCGCGTGCTCAAAGTGCGCTTCAACCAACAGAGCGAGAATTTCAGCAAACTCACCGCAGCCGCAAACGCGCAGTTCTCGCTCTGGTTTGAAGGCAGCTTTACAGGCAGCACCACTCACATCATATTTGCAGACGGCGTTGAGAGGGACTTGCACATCGACAATTCCCACGACGTTACGTGCAACAAGGTGGCGTGGGTCATTGGTGACCAAGTAAAGTACACGCTTACCGTTACGTCCATTGGCAACAACACGAACGTGCAGGTGCATGATGAGTTGAGCACAGAGAATCCGCTCGACAGCGCAGCGCTTCAGCTGTATGAATTCGAAACCGCCAAATCGCAGAAGCCAAACGAAGCCCAGGTCGAGCGACCGGACCTCGCGCCCACAAGAAACGGGAATACCTTCGATTACGTGATACCTCAGATGAGCGACGGCGAGGTTATTACGATTGTATATACGGCAAAGATCGATCCCACAAAGATAGATCCCAACCTCCACAATGGCAAATACACGATTAAGGGCAAGAACAAGGTTAATGTGTGGGGCGATGGTGACGAAGAACCCTTTGAGCAGGTGGTGGAGACCGATATAAACTACAACCCTTCCATCGAGAAGCATGATCCAACCATCACGCAAGAAGATGGCGACAGCAAAACGCTTGAGTGGACCATCGTGGCAAACAGGGACCCTGCGATTTCCATGGCGGGCATGACGATTCGCGACATGCTGGCGAACGAGTGCAAGAGCTTTATGAAGTACTCTGGTCCTGGCATCCATGTTGTTGCGACCGACAAAGATGGTAACGAGGCGTGGGTGGGCGACGTGCCGTGGGACGCGATGAACGTAGACATTAATACGGCCGACAATTGGTCGTATGTGGTGCCGAATAAAGATGCCGGCAAGGCGTATACCTACACCATAACTTTTACGACCGACGTCAACCTAGCTGGCCAAACGGGTGCCGTAACAATAAAGAACTATGGGCAGGTAAACGACGGGCCAACCGACTCGGGCGAAACAACCGGGATGCCCGAGGGTGGGGAGGTTGCCGTTCACAAGGAAGCCGAAAAGGTGGATTACCAGAACAATGAGGTAACGTGGAACATCCAGTTCAACGTGCCCAAGGACGGCCTCACCGACGCGTTGGTATACGACTGCTATCCCGCCTTACTGTACAACGGCGTTACGTATCCAGAGCCGGTAAAGCCGGAATCCATAGTTGTGCATGGGCTCATAAACAACGAAAGCTACACCGTCACCCAAACGCAATATGAGAACAAGGCGGCAACTGCCATACAGTTCTATAAGAGCGGGACGCAAGAACCGAACAATAAGGGGCTGAATGAATCCAACGAGGGGCGTACGATCGAAATCACACTCAAGACGTCCATCAATTTGGACTTGCTTGAACTCATACAAAAGAATTCGGAGCTCAACTATCTGACGACCCACATAAATACCGTCGCCCTTAAGGCAAACAACAACATCAAGACGGACAATGATTCCGTGACCATAGTTCCGCCAGACATGGTAAAGAAGGGCACCTTGGTTGGGTATCGCACGGATGGTAAAGTCAGGCTGCCCGTGTACAAGTTCGAAATCGTTATGGGCAACGTACATAAAACCGATAACGTTATTGTCGATAGATTCGATACGAGCCTACTCAAATTCTACGAGGGAGAAGGCGGTGAGGCTGAGCCATGGTTCAATGACTGGTACTGGTACCATGGATACGTGTTTGGCGGCAATATCTATGACCAAAGTTATGGACATAGACCTGAACACAGCCCCTTCGCGTACCAAGAAACCGACTCGGGCATAACCATTACCACCAACGAGAGAAGCATGCCGCGTCCACTAGGCAATCCGGATGGCTTCTTTGACAAGTACCGCTTTGTGTACTATCTCACCGTTAAGGATGAAGATGCCCTCAATATAATCAAAGCAAGGGCACTTGCCGCCAATGACGGCACGTATGCCATGGAAAACGTGGCAGTGTTTGACGGTCAGGAGTCCAAAGCTACCGTTACCTACGAGTACGAGGGACTGAAGAAGGAGCTTCTTACCAAGGACGAGGATCTTAGGAAGACCGACGAGGACATATGGCCGGAATTTAGGCTCACGATCAATCCCGAAGGCGCGGAGCTGAACGGTGGCAATCCGCTCATCGTTGAGGATACGGTGAGCAACCTGAGCGTGGACCTCGATTCCATACAGGTGACCATAGGCAATCCAGGCAATCCAAGCAATCCGAGCAGTCCAGTTACCTGGGACATGACCGGCAATACGGTGCGCTATACGATTCCCGACAAAACGAAGGTGGTCATCACCTATAGGGCGCGCGTCCTTATGACGAGCATGCCTGCCATTGACCAGAGCGTAAACGTGCACTTTAGCAATCGGGCCACAATGAAGGGCTACGATGAAACGGTTGGCGGCGATGCGGTGCGAACCAACGGTGGCGGGGGTTCGGCTTCCGTATTCATAATCAACGTAATGAAGTACCGTGCCGGTACTATGGCCGACAGGCTTGAGGGCGCAACGTTCCAGCTCCAGGACAAGGATCAGAAGCCCGTCCTAAAGAAAGACGGCTCACCGGTTGAGGTCACGACTGACGAAAACGGTAAGGCCGTTATCGTGGGAGACATGAATGGTCAAGGTTGGGCTCTTAAGCCGAATCAGAAGTACTATCTGGAAGAGATAGCAGCACCCAATGGCTTCTCGCTGGCAGAGCACAAGTATGAGTTCACGATCTCCGAGGATGGTACGACGGACTACAGCCACTACATTTATCCTTCTGGCGACATCATGACGGTAAAGGACTATCCGGGCACGGACGTCCGGGTGCTAAAGGAATGGTTGGACGGCAACGACAAACACGACGCCGATAACGTAACCGTCAAGCTCCAGCAAAAGAAGGCCGGCGGCGAATGGTCGGACGATATCTGGATTGAGGGAAGCGACGGTTGGCAGAAATCCGGCAAGACCCTTGTCCTCAATAAGGACAACGATTGGAAGGGCACCTTCAACAAGCTGCCGCTTGCGGTACCCGTAGACCCCAACAATCCGTCAGGCAATGCTGTGGATGTTGAATATAATGTGGTCGAGACGAAGGTAAACGATACGACTGCGCAAGACTTCGAGGCGGTGCGCAGTAATGAGGACTCGGGCACCTATGTGTTCACGATTAAGAACAACGTCCACGTAGGCAATCTTAGGGTGTCCAAGACCGTAGAGTCGAGCGATCAGGACGACAAGCAGCGTGAGTTCGAGTTCACCATCGAGCTCAGCAACAAGACGATCTCGGGAACATATGGCAACATGACGTTCCAGAGCGGCAAGACCACGGTATACCTCAAGGACGGTCAATCCGCTGAGGCGGAGAATCTTCCCGCGGGCATCACGTATACCGTTACCGAGAAGGAAGTCAATGGCTTTGAGGTGGAAAAGACTGACGATGCGGGAACCATCGAAGAGAACCAAACAAAAACCGCGTCCTTTACCAACACGCGCAAGCGCTTTGGCGATCTGAGCGTAAAGAAGGTCGTCTCCTCCAACACGCAGGTCGACAAGAGCAAGTACTTCGACTTTACCGTCGAGCTGTCCGACAAGACACTTGGCGGCGATGAGGGCCAGACCTTTGGCGACATGACGTTTAAGAACGGCGTGGCCACCTTCCAGCTCAAGGATGGCGAGATCGCAGAGGCAACGAACCTGCCGGCGGGCATCACATACACCGTAACCGAGGAGTCGGAAGACGGGTTCGTTACGACCAAGACCGACGATACCGGAACCATCAACCAGACGAAGTCCGAGGCCGTCTTTACCAACACGCGCGACACCGGCAACTTGGAGGTTTCCAAGAGGCTCGTCTCCGACGCTGCCGCCGACAAGGACCAGAATTTCACCTTTACCGTGGAGCTCTCCGACAAAACCATCACGCAGGAATACAGCAACGTGAGCTTTACCAATGGAGTTGCTACGTTCGATCTTAAGGGCGGCGAGTCCAAGCTCATCGAAGGTTTGCCGGCGGATGTTACCTACAAGGTAACCGAGGCTCAGGCAAACAATGGCGAGTTCACGACCGAGGCAAGTAACGACGAGGGCAAAATACAAAAGGACGCCACGGCGAAGGCGGCATTTGTCAACACGCGCAAGACCGGCGCGCTCGAGGTGAGCAAGACGGTACCGAACGCGGACACGCAGAGCGCGAATGCAACGTTCCGGTTTAGGGTGGAGCTCTCCGACAAGACGATTGGCGCCAACACAGAGGCGGGCAAGACCTACGGTGATATGACCTTCAAGGATGGCGTTGCCACCTTTGAGCTTGGCAACGGCCAAAAGGCCACCGCTACGGGCCTGCCCACGGACATTGGCTATACCGTAACTGAGGTGCCGGCCGAGGGCTATACCACAACGCCCGCTGGCGGCGAGGCAACGGGAACGATAAACGATGGCACCGCAAAAGAAGAGTTTGTCAACACCCGTGTGGAAAAAGGCAGTCTTGTTGTGTCCAAGACGGTGGTGTCCGCGCTCAGCACAGACCACAACAAGGACTTCAACTTTACCGTTACGCTTGACGACAATTCGATAAGCGGGATCTATGGCGACATGGAGTTTACGAACGGCGTGGCAGAGTTCGCGCTCAAGGACAACCAGACTAAAATGGCTACAGGGTTACCCAAGGGCACTGGTTATACCGTTACAGAGGAGAGCGACAACGACTTTACCTCCAGCGTTGGCGCCGAGGGGAAGACGGGAACCATTACCGACCGAGGTGTGGCAACCGAGGCGTTTGTTAACACCCGCAAGACCGGCGAGCTCGAGGTGAGCAAGACGGTCGTATCCGATGCGGCGGCCGACAGCACGAAGCCGTTTACCTTTACCGTCCAGCTTAACCCCGTCGTAAGCGGAACGTTTGGGCCGCAGGACGATCCCGTGACCTTCGACAGCGAAGGAAAGGCCACTTTGACCCTAAAGGGAGGCGAGAGCAAGCGCATCACTGGCCTGCCCACGACCGTTGGCTACACCGTAACCGAGGCCAAGGCAGAGGGATTCACGACGGAGAAGACCGGCGACACCGGAACCATTTCCGAAACCAACTCCACGGCTGCCTTTACCAACACCCGCGAGACTGGCGACCTTGTTGTGAGCAAGGCGGTTGTCTCCAACATCCCGGCAGACAAGAACCAGACGTTCACCTTTACGGCTAAGCTCGAGGGCCTTGCGGCAAACAAGGTTAACGGGACGTATGGCGATATGACGTTTAAGAATGGCGAGACGACGGTTGAGCTCAAGGATAACCAGAGCGCCACGGCAACCGGCCTGCCAACGGGCATTACCTACACCGTTACCGAGGCTACGGATTCCTCCGCCGGATACACCGTGCAGAAGACGGGCGATACCGGCACGATTTCCACGCAGGGCGCAACGGCTGCCTTTACCAACACGCGGCAGGTGGGCGCGCTCACCATTCAAAAGGGAGTGACGGTAAACGGCAACGCAACCAGCTCCAAGGTGGCCGATGGCACCTACAGCTTTACCGTAAAAGGACCGGGGACCGGCGCGAATAGCACTACCAAGACCGCTACCGTTACCATCACCGATGGCCAGACGAATACAACTACGCTGGGCGATCTCGTTCCTGGTGAGTACACCATTACCGAGAACACGGGCAATCTGCGCAACAACATGAAGCTTACCGGCGCCAATCCGGTTGTCGTAAACGTGGAGGCAAACAACACGCAAGCGATTCCTGTGGCCGAGTTTAGCAACAACCTCCGCACCACGACTGCCAACATGCAGGTGCGCAAGGTGTTCAATAACTGGAAGGGCGTCAAGTGGGGCGACGGGGACTTGGAGGGATTCGCCTTCAAGCTGCTGCCCAAAGACGGGGCACCCATGCCAGCCAACACGCTCGTGCCCAACGAGGACACCGTCGTCGTTACGGGCGATGAGGCCGCGACGTTTGGCACCATTACCTACACGAAGGAAGACACGTACCACTACACGATTAGCGAGGTAGTGCCTACGGGCGCCAAGAACGGCGTGTATAGGGGCATTGCCTACGACACGGCTGAGCAGGCTGAGCACGACGTAACCGTGCAGGTCGTGGCCGATCAAAGCGGCGCCTTGCATGCGACCGTAACGTATGACGACGCCAAGCCTACGCTTTCCATCGTTAACACTTACGCCGCGCAGGGACAGACGCAGATTGCGGGCACAAAGAAGCTTGTGGGTCGCAACTTTAGGGAGAGCGACGTTTGGACGTTTGCCATTTCCGCTGCGGAAGAAGAGGCGCCCATGCCTGCTCAGAGGCAGGTTACGGTTAACGCGGCCAACGACGCAACCATAGACTTTGGAACCATATCCGGCTTCGACTTCGATGATGTGGGCAAGACCTACCACTACACGATTACCGAGACGGGTGACGTGCCCAACGTCGTAAACGACGCGTCCAAGGAAGTGACCGTAACCGTTGCGGACAACGGGGACGGAACGCTAAACGTAACGCCAAGCACCAATAGCGCGCCGCTTGAGTTTATCAACACATACCAAGCAAAGGCTAACCTCTCTGTCAAGAAGATCATCGAGGGTCGTGACTGGAAGAGGAATAACGACGGCGATGTGGCCGAAGAGTACCACTTCAAACTCTACGACAAGGACGACCAGTCCAAGAAGAAGCGTGAGAACAGCGGCGTGTTGAACACCGCGACTACGGTCGGCGACTCTCACGAGGCCAATTTTGGCACCTTCGCCTTTACGACAAACGACGTGGGCAAGACCTTTAGGTATGAGGTTCTCGAGGATACCACTGATGCCAAGCCTGACGAGGATACGGGCGACATGGTGCGCAATGGCGTTCACTACGACAATCATGCATATGATGTTACGTATAGTGTGTCGCTGGACGAAAACAACGAGCTTAAGGTCAAAACGGTTTACGAACGGGGTGGCCAAACGCTTGAGAACCTCGAGGTGACGAATACCTACTATCTTGACAAAGTGCCCGTAACCATAAAGGCGCAGAAGAACCTCTCTGGCCGTGCCATAACGGAGAGCGATCAGTTTAAGTTCGCGCTGTACTTCGTGAGCGAGGACGGCAAGGTTATCGACGAGCCTGAGCAGGTTAAGACCGCGGTTCGCGAAGACGGACAATATCGCGTAACGTTCGATTCGAAGGAATTTAGCTCCGAGGTGTCCGAGAACTACATTATCCGTGAGGTCGTGCCCCAAGGTGCCACCCAAAATGGCGAGGGCGTTTGGGTCAAGGACGGCATCTCCTACGACGCAACCGACCACAGGGTGAGGGTCGTGACTACCGACGAGCAGAAGAACGGCAAGCTCACGGCTCGGGTATACTACGACGATAGCGATGTTGCCTATGGCGAGCAGAACAACACCGCGCTTCCCACCTTCAACAACTCATACTTCGGTGCCGAAGCCAACATATCGTTTGACAAGGAGTATTACGGAGCAAACCTCGACGAGGGCGCCTTTACCTTTACCATGACGGCGACCAACGAGAGTTTCCAGAAGCGCAAAGGAACGCCTGGTCCCACCAAACGCGAGGCATTTGTCGATGACGGGAAGGCTGAGCTTGAGGCCGTGTTTGCCAATGGCGCGTTTGAGGGCAATACCGCCAAGGTCAACGCCCCAACCGTCACGTACCACCAGCCCGGCACGTACTACTACCTGATTACCGAGAACGCGAAGGACAACGTTACAATTGATGCGGCGCAGATTCGCGTTACGGTGACCGTGGGCAACGATGGCGTCGCGAAGGTGACGTATGTGGTTGACGACGGCACAAACCAGGTGGCGACGGACAAGCCTGTGCTGTACAACAACGAGGCGATTCACCTTACGTTCAACTCCGCTGCGCTTAGGGCGACTGCGGACAAGACGAGCTTTACCAACTTTGAGCCTGCGGTTCGCAAGGTTATGAAGAACGGCGTGCTTCGCCGCGGAGAGTTCTCGTTCTCGCTCTACGAGGGCGAGGCGGCCGTTGGACAGCCACTCGATACCGCGAGCAACGACATCAACGGTATGGTTGCGTTCGACATGATTCCGTATGGTCCCTCCGACGTCGATAAGACGTACAACTACACCATTGTGGAGAACGGCGATGGGGTGCCCAATACCATTACGTACGACAAGAGCACCATTAGGCTCAGCGTCGTCGTGTCCCAGAAGGACGGCGCCATAGTGGCCGAGCCCACCTATACCAAGTTCGACGTGGATGGGAAGGCGATAACCGACAATCCCAACACCTTCGTCAACGAGTACGACAGCATCGTGATTCGCACCATCAAACGCTCCCGCGAGGAGCCGCACGACCCGCTGCCTGGTGCGCACTACGGGCTGTGGATGATCAACCCGAATGGGGAGGATGTGTACATGGGTCTTGGCCGTAACCAGCTTGAGCAGGAGGGATCCAAGCTCGAGTCCAACGACCAGGGTGAGCTGTACTACGACTTCCCGATGATCGAGGGCGTTGCATACTACTTCCTCGAGGAGTTCCCGCCGCCCGCCGGCCACCTGGTGGACCCGTACCCAACCGACTACTTCACGCTTGTGCACGACAAGGATACCGACCAGTTTAGGATCGTGTACGAGACGGATCCGTTGTTCGCGCAGAAGTGCCCGGACGTAAAGCTTAGGGACTAACAAACGGCGCCCGGAGCGGGGGAACCCCGCTTCGGGTAATAACATCAGGCAATGGGGAGTATCCCCATTGCCTGAAAAACCGAACAAACGGCATTTTTTAGAATTTCCGCTCCGTTATTTCCGTTTGTTCGGTTTTGGTTTGGCTCAAAACCGAACAAACGGCAACTTCGCGAGAAAAATAGACGTAAAAGTCGTTTGTTCGGTTTAGGAGTACTTTTAAACGATAGCTCCAAACCGCAAAACCCGAACAACCGTAAAAATTGAGCTCGTATTTTTGCCAAAACGCCGCTTATTCGGGTTGCGTTCAAACCAAAACCGAATAAGCGGCAGATTCTAAAATTTTTGGCTCACTATTTTCGTTTATTCGGGTTTTGGAAGAGCGATCGTTGTGCCAAGCCAGCCGAATCCGCCTCCAGCGTTCATACAATGCACACTTATGGTGCAGAATTCCTTGCCAAGTAGTATTATTTGACCTTGTGGCTCTATCTGTTTCGGATGCAGATACGAGGTGCGAGGTCGGAACCCCGCACGTCATCCACCCAAGAGGCAAAGGAGTGAACATGTCCGAGAAGTACGTACCTCGTCTTAAGGAGCAGTACTACGCCACCGTGCGTGACGCGCTGCAGAAGAAGTTCGAGTACAAGAACGTCAACCAGATTCCCAAGTTCGAGAAGATCGTGGTAAACATGGGCGTCGGTGAGGCCGCTACGGATTCCAAGGCCATCGACGGTGCCGTGGCCGACCTGCGCGCCATTACGGGTCAGCAGCCCATCGTTACCCACGCTCGCAAGTCCATCGCTACCTTCAAGCTCCGCCAGGGCATGCCCATTGGCGCCAAGGTAACGCTGCGCGGCGACCGTATGTGGGAGTTCCTGGATCGCCTGATTGCCGTGGCAATCCCGCGTATCCGCGACTTCCGTGGTATTTCTCCCAAGAGCTTTGACGGCCGTGGCAACTTCTCCATGGGCGTAAGCGAGCAGCTTATCTTCCCCGAGATTGACTACGACAAGATCGATCGCACCCGTGGCATGGACATTACCATCGTCACCACCGCCCCCACCAACGAGGAAGGCAAGGCTCTTCTGGAGGCCTTCAACTTCCCGTTCAAGGCGGAGTAAATTAGCCGGTAGGCGCCCCGGATTGGCCGGGGCTCACCATAAGAAGGAGGATTTGTGGCAAAGACATCGATGATCGTCAAGGCGGCGCGCGAGCCGAAGTTCTCGACCCGCAAGCAGAACCGTTGCCAGCGTTGTGGGCGTCCCCACTCCGTGTATCGCAAGTTCGGTCTGTGCCGTGTCTGCTTCCGCGAACTCGCGAGCAGAGGCGAGCTTCCTGGCGTCACCAAGGCAAGCTGGTAAGACGCAAGGGCTCTCGCGTACAGGCGTTTTCGTCAAGGGCGAAAACGAACCATTCGCGCAGTTTCATCATTGAAGAGGAGACAACTTAATGAAAATTACTGATCCGATTTCCGACATGCTGACGCGCATTCGCAATGGCAACTCGGCCAACAAGGACGAGGTATCCATGCCGTCCACCAAGGTTCTGGTAGAGGTTGCGCGCGTCATTTGCGAGGAGGGCTACATCGAGGGCTACAGCGTGGAGGACACCAAGCCCCAGGCCACTCTTCACATTACGCTTAAGTATGGTCCCAAGCGCTCGAAGATCATTCGCGGCATCAAGCGCATCTCCAAGCCGGGACTTCGCATTTATTCCAAGGCAGAGGACCTGCCGCGCGTCATCGGTGGCCTTGGCATTGCCGTCATTTCCACCTCCAAGGGTATGATGTGCGACCGCGACGCCCGTAAGCTGGGCATCGGCGGCGAGGTCATCTGCTACGTCTGGTAATTCTCGACAGGAAAGATAGGAGGAGACAATGTCTCGTATTGGTAAGCACCCTGTTACGATTCCTGCCGGGGTAACCGCAACGGTTGAAGGCTCCACCGTGCACGTAAAAGGCCCCAAGGGTGAGCTGGAGCGCACGTTTTCGCCGCTGGTCGTACTCGAGCAGGAGGGCGAGCAGATTACCGTAAGGGTTCCGCGCACGCCTGGAACCGAGGACCTCACGCACGAGGAGTTCAAGCAGACCAAGTCCTACAAGGCTGCTAACGCCATGCAGGGCCTCACCCGCACTCTCATCGCCAACATGGTAGAGGGCGTGAACACGGGCTTCTCCAAGCGTCTGGAGCTCACCGGCGTCGGCTATCGTGCCGCGCTCAAGGGCAAGGACCTGGACCTCTCGCTTGGCTACTCTCACCCCGTTCTGTACGTTTGCCCCGAGAACATCAGCTTTGAGGTTCCCGACAACACCCACATCGTGGTCAACGGCATCTCCAAGGAGCAGGTTGGCCAGGTGGCGGCAGAGATTCGCGCCAAGCGTCCTCCCGAGCCGTACAAGGGCAAGGGCATTCACTACGAAGGCGAGCACATCCGTCGCAAGCTCGGCAAGGCTGCCAAGTAATAAGTCCATTACCCCGTCAGGTGATGGCATAAGAAGGAGAAAGCATGAACAAGCAACAGAAGAAGAGGGCTGCCCTGCACCGTCGTGCGCGCGCCGTGCGCCCCAAGGTGTATGGCACCGCAGATCGTCCGCGCCTTACCGTGCATCGCACCAACGCGAACATCTACGCCCAGGTTATCGACGACGCAGATTCCAAGACCATTTGCTCTGCGTCCACGCTGAGCCCTGAGTTCCGCGCAACCGGCAAGATTGGCTCCAACAAGGAGGCCGCCGAGTTCGTGGGCAAGCTCATTGGCGAGCGTGCGCTGGAGAAGGGCGTAACCGCCGTGCGTTTTGACCGCAGCGGCTTTTTGTACCATGGCCGCATCAAGGCACTTGCGGACGGTGCCCGTTCCGCAGGCCTGAAGTTCTAGGAGGTTCCGATATGCCACGTGAACAGCGTAATAACAACAGGCGTCAGCAGCAGGACTCCGAATTTCAGGAGCGCGTAGTCTACATCCACCGTGTGTCCAAGGTCGTTAAGGGCGGCCGTCGCATGAGCCTCGTGGCCCTCGTGGTCGTGGGCAACGGCAAGGGCACCGTTGGCATTGGCATGGGCAAGTCCACCGAAGTGCCCCTGGCCATCCAGAAGGGCGTCGACGACGCCAAGAAGAACCTCTTCAAGGTTCCCGTTACCGAGAGCGGCACCATTCCTCACGAGGTCGAGGGTCGCTTTGGCGCCGGTCGCGTGCTCATCAAGCCGGCTATTGAGGGTACCGGCGTTATTGCCGGCGGCCCCGTACGCCCGCTCTTCGAGCTCGCAGGCATTACCAACATCCTGTCCAAGTCCCTGGGCACCAGCAACGCGCTCAACGCCATCAAGGCTGCCGCCGAGGGCCTTAAGCAACTCTCCAGCCCCGAGGAGGCTGCTGAGCGCCGCGGTATGACGGTTAGCGAGATGTTCGTGGGGAAGGAGAACTAGCGATGGCAGACAAGCTTAGGATCAAGCTGGTTCGCAGCTGCGGACCTGCCGTGAAGAAGGACCAGACGGCTACGTGCCATGCGCTCGGTCTGCGCAAGATCAACAGCGTCGTGGAGCAGCCGGACAACCCCAGCATTCGTGGAATGATCTTCAAGGTAAAGCACCTTGTAGAAGTGGAAGAGATATAGGAGTCACCCATCATGCAGCTTAATGATCTTCGCCCCGCGGAGGGCTCCACAAAGGCGCGCAAGCGCATTGGTCGCGGTAACGCCTCCGGCCACGGCACCACTGCCGGCCGCGGCACCAAGGGCCAGCTTTCGCGCTCGGGCGGCGGCAAGGGCGCCGGCTTCGAAGGCGGTCAGCAGCCGCTTGCCATGCGTCTGCCCAAGCTCCCCGGCTTTATTCATCATGGACGCATTGAGTACACGCCCGTCAACGTCTCCCGTCTGGATGCCATCTTCGCCGATGGCGACGTGGTGGACAGCGAGACCCTTATGGCCAAGGGTGTTATCAAGCACGACTATATTCCCGTAAAGGTCCTCGGCGACGGCGAGATTACCAAGAAGCTCACCGTGCGCGTGGACAAGGTTTCTGCCTCTGCCCAAGCCAAGATTGAGGCAGCCGGAGGAAAGGTCGAGGCCGCGTGCTAAAGGGAATTGTCAACGCCTTCCGAATCAAGGAGCTTCGCACCAAGATTCTCATTTCCATTGGCATCTTGGTGATTTACCGCTTCGGAGCCTACCTCCCCGTGCCGGGCATCCCCTTTAAGGGCATGCTCGACTCGTTCGAGTCGTCGGCTGCTGCAGTGGGACCACTCGCGGTGCTCAATCTTTTCTCGGGTGGCGCACTCTCTCGCGTATCGGTGTTTGCGTTGGGAATCATGCCCTACATCACGGCACAGATTATCTTCCAGATGATGCAGGCCGTGATTCCCAGCCTCCAGGCACTCGCGCAGGAGGGGGAGTCGGGACAGCGCAAGATTACGCAGTACACGCGTTACCTTACCATCGTTCTTGCGCTCATTAACGCCATTGGCTACCTGTTCCTCTTTAAGAGCAGCGCCTATGGGTTGGACTTCTCGGGACTTCCCTTCCCAAGCTGGATTGAGGACATAATCATTGTTGGTACGCTTCTTACCGGCGCCATCATCATAATGTGGCTCGGCGAGGTTATGACCCAGCGCGGCATTGGCAACGGCATGTCGCTCATAATCTTTGCCAACATTATGAGTGGTCTTCCCGTAGCCCTCATTCGTTCGGTTATGGGAGCCGAGAACGGCGTGGTAATTACCGCGATTACGGTCCTGGTAATCCTCATCATCATACCCATTATCGTATTCATTGAACGTGGTCAGCGTCGCATACCCATCCAGTATGCCAAGCGTGTTGTGGGTCGCCGCATTATGGGCGCGCAGTCCACCTACCTTCCCATTAAGGTAAACACCGCTGGCGTCGTACCCATCATCTTTGCGAGCGCAATTCTGTACTTCCCTGCGCAGATTGCGGTGTTCTTCCCCAACGTTGAGTGGATGCAGTCCTTTGCGGGCGCCATTTCCTCTGGCTGGGTAAATTGGCTGCTTTCGGTGGTACTCATTGTGTTCTTCGCGTATTTCTACACCTCGATGGTGTTCAACCCCGAAGAGACTGCCGATCAGCTGCGTAAGTCCGGCGGCTTTATTCCCGGCGTACGTCCCGGAGCTGCCACTGCGGCCTACATTAAGAACGTGCTGAACCACATTACGTTGCCTGGCGCCATCTTTATGGCCATCATCGCTGTGGTGCCTTCCATCGTGTTCACGTTTACCAACAACAGCCTCATCCAGTCGTTTGGCGGAACGTCCATCCTCATTATGGTTGGCGTTGCCATGGACACCATCTCGCAGCTGGAGTCCCAGCTCAAGATGCACAACTACGAAGGGTTCTTCAAGTAGGATCGCCTTTAAAAGTTGCGGATGCAACGGGGGGCCTTCGGGCCCCCGTTTTTTGTCCTGAGCGCAAAAGAGGGCCAAAGGGGACAGTCCCCTTTGTACCCAAAGCCAAAAGCGGGCCAAAGGGGACTGTCCCCTTTGGCCCGCTAATAACTTTGCGACCTGTCCCCAAGTTAAGGGCAAAGAAGCGCTAGACTATAGGCGTATGTGAATCCTAAACGAAAGGGGAACGGTATGAATATCGTACTTCTTGGCGCCCCGGGTGCGGGCAAGGGCACGCAGGGACAAAAGCTCGTAGAGGAGTTTGGCATCGCTCACATCTCCACGGGCGATCTTCTCCGCGCGGCCGTAAAGGCTCAGAGCGAGCTGGGCAAGCAGGCCAAGGCCTATATGGATGCCGGTCAGCTTGTTCCCGACCAGCTGGTGATCGACCTCGTGAAGGAGCGTCTGGGCCAGCCTGATGCGCAAAAGGGCTTTATGCTGGACGGCTTCCCCCGCAACATCGCTCAGGCCGAGACCCTGGACGGCGAGCTTAAGGGCATGGGCGTGGAGCTCGACGCAGCGCTTCTGGTAGATGTGCCGTTTGAGGTTATCGTCGAGCGTCTGAGCTCCCGCCGCACTTGTCGTAGCTGCGGCTACACCGCCGGTCCCGACACCGAGGTCTGCCCGCGCTGTAGTGGCGAGATGTACCAGCGCGACGACGACAAGCCCGAGACCATCAACAAGCGCCTGGAAACCTACCAAAACCAGACGCAGCCGCTCATCGACTACTACAAGAGCCACGGTATCCTTAAGGCCGTTGACGGAAATCGCGCGGTTGACGAGGTGTACGTTGATGTGAAGAAGGTCCTCAACGTATGATTCACATAAAGACACCCGCAGAGATCGAGGAATTTAAGGTTGCGGGGTCACTGTCGAAGGCTGTACTGCGTCGCGCCGGTCGTATGGTGCGGCCTGGCGTGACCACGCGCGAAATCGATCAGGTAGTAGAGAGCTTCATTCGTCTGCACGGGGCCGTGCCTGGCTTCAAGGGGCTCTATGGCTTTCCTGCGAGCATCTGCGCCTCGGTAAACGAAGAGATCGTGCACGGCATTCCGTCGGAGCGCGTTTTGGAAGACGGCGACATCATTTCCATCGATACCGGCGCCACCACAGGCGGCTGGGTAGGCGACAATGCTTGGACCTTCTTCGTGGGCGAGCCCTCGCGCGAGGTCAAGGCGCTGTGCGAGGTGACGCTCGACTGCCTTAAGGCGGGAATCCAGCAGGCCGTGCCAGGCAACCACATAGGCGACATTGGCCATGCGGTGCAAACCCTTGCGGAGCGCAACGGCTTTGGCGTGGTGCGCGAGTACGTGGGCCATGGCGTTGGCCACGTGATGCACGAGGATCCCAATGTTCCGAACTTCGGCAAGAAGGGTCGTGGCGTAAAGCTGCAGGTTGGCATGGTTATTGCCATCGAACCCATGATTACGCTGGGCACCTACAAGAACCATACGCTGGCAAACGGGTGGACGGTTGTTACCAACGACGGCAAGCCGGCAGCACATTACGAGAACACCGTGGCCATTACCAAGGACGGTCCGGTAATACTTACCCAAGACGCCGAAGGGCCGTGGTGCGCCTTCCAAGGCGGAGAATAGAAAGGCGTGGCCTAAGAGGCTACGTTATACGAAAGCTGGGCGGGACGCGATCCCTCCGCGCGCAGTTCGCAAAGCGCTGTCTGAGCACGGAGGGATCGCGTCCCGCCCAGTGCGTAGGGCATGCGTCCAAAGCCATTGTCTTTGTTGTGTCTTTTCCATGCACCGTGGACAAGCAGGACGTTATTTAGTAAAGTGTATTGTTGCTGTGTCAGCTGAAAGAAAGGTATAGGTCTTGAGTAAACAAGATGCTATTGAGCTTGAAGGTACGGTTGTAGAGCCGCTTCCCAACGCCATGTTCAACGTGGAGCTAGAGAACGGTAAAACCATTCTCTGCACCATTTCGGGCAAGATTCGCATGAACTATATACGAATCCTTCCAGGTGACAAAGTGGTCGTGGAGATTTCTCCCTACGACCTTACTCGTGGGCGCATTACCTACCGTTACAAGTAGGAAGTGCACTCGCGCACAGTCGGTTATTCACGCCAGCGGCTGGGCGAGCATATAGTTGCGAGTCAGCTCCACCTGTCTCGCGCAAAGAACCAAAGTTCGTATGAGCATTACCGGAAAGGACAGACGATGAAGGTACGCCCTTCTGTTAAGAAGATGTGCGACAAGTGCAAAGTCATTCGTCGCCACGGCAAGGTCTACGTCATCTGCGAGAACCCGCGCCACAAGCAGCGCCAGGGCTAAGAGAGGAGCTTCAAATTGGCCCGTATTAACGGCGTCGACCTGCCGCGCGACAAGCGCGTCGAGGTCGGACTCACTTACATTTTTGGCATTGGTGCCACGCGCGCCAAGAAAATCTGCGAGGCTGCCGACGTTAACCCGGACACTCGCGTAAAGGATCTTACCGAGGATGAGGTCACCCGTATGCGTGACTTCATCGACCAGAACTACACCACCGAAGGCGATTTGCGCCGCGAGGTTCGTCAGAACACCTCGCGTCTCATGGAGATCGGCTGCTACCGCGGCCTTCGCCACCGCAAGGGCCTCCCTGTTCACGGCCAGCGCACCCACACCAACGCGCGTACCCGCAAGGGCAAGCGTCGTCAGATCGGTGCCAGGAAGAAGGGCTAGGGAGTAGATCATGCCTAAGAGGAAGCAACAGCAGGTACAGCGCGTTCGCCGCGCCGACCGCAAGAACATCGCCGTGGGTCAGGCCCACATCAAGAGCACGTTTAACAACACGATTATCACCATCACCGACCCCCAGGGCAACGTGATTGCCTGGCAGTCCGGTGGCACCGTTGGCTTCAAGGGCTCCCGTAAGTCCACGCCGTTCGCCGCTCAGATTGCGGCCGAGGCGTGCGCCAAGGCGGCCATGGAGCACGGCGTGCGCAAGGTGGCAGTCTTCCTAAAGGGTCCCGGCTCCGGCCGCGAGACCGCGCTTCGTTCCCTGCAGGCCGCTGGCCTTGAGGTGTCGGGCGTTCAGGACAAGACCCCCATTCCGCACAATGGTTGCCGTCCGGTTAAGCGTCGTCGCGTGTAGGTTAGGAAGGACAGAATAAGATGGCTGTTGATAGGACCCCTGTCCTCAAGCGGTGCCGTCAGCTCGGCATCGACCCCATTGTGATGGGGATTAACAAGAAATCCAAGCGCGAGGCTCGCCGTCGTCGCCGTCAGGAGAGCGAATACGGCATGCAGCTTCGTGAGAAGCAGAAGGCCAAGTTCATCTACGGCGTGCTGGAGAAGCAGTTCCGTGGCTATTACGACAAGGCGCTCAAGATCGAGGGCATCACGGGCGACAACCTCATGATGATCCTTGAGTCGCGTCTGGACAACGTCGTATTCCGTCTTGGCTTCGCCCGCACCCGCAAGGAGGCCCGTCAGACCGTTCGCCATGGCCACATTCAGGTTAACGGCAAGCGCGTCGACATTCCTTCCTACCGCGTGAAGGCTGGCGACAAGATCTCGGTCGCTCCCAAGTACAAGGATCTTCTCCCCATTAAGGAAGCCCTTATCCGCTCCGAGTCCACTACCGTCCCTGGCTGGCTTGAGGTCGATATCGACAAGCTGCAGGGCACAGTGCTCCAGCTTCCCACGCGCGACCAAATCGATCTGGAAATCGACGCACAGCTGATCGTCGAGCTCTACTCCAAGTAATAGCCTGCATCCGGTTGGAGGTATACATGTCCGAATTCATCCGGCCTCAGGTGTCGGTGGAAGAGATAAGCGAGACACTGGCCCGCGTTACCGCAGAGCCGCTCGAGCGGGGCTACGGCGACACGCTTGGCAACTCGCTGCGTCGCGTGCTGCTCTCGTCGCTTGAGGGTGCTGCAGTGCAGGCGATTCAGATCGATGGCGTGCAACACGAGTTCACAACCGTTCCCGGCGTGTACGAGGACGTGACGGACATCGTTCTCAACGTCAAAGGTCTTGTGTTCAAGTCCAATGGCACGGGCGATACCGCTACGGCGAGCATCAACGTAGACGGTCCCGCACGCGTAACGGGTGGAGACTTCTCCATTCCCGCTGAGTTTGAGCTCGTAAACGCCGATCACCTTATCTGCACGCTCGACGAGGGCGCGCACCTCACCATGACCATGCGCATTGGCGTTGGCCGTGGGTACGTGTCGGGCGACGACAACAAGGCCGACAGCGACCCCATTGGTCTTATCCACGTGGACTCGCTCTACTCACCGGTACGCCGTTGCGCGAAGTCCGTTGAGCCTTGCCGTGTTGGTCAGCACACCGACTACGACCGTCTGGTTTTGGAAGTCGAAACCAACGGTTCGATTGCCGTGCGCGATGCCGTTGTGGAAGCGGCCAACATCGTGAGCCAGCACATGTCCGCCTTTATGGGTCTTGCCGACGAGGAAGAGCTCATGGAGCCAGAGCCCATATTTGCCGACGGCACTGAGGAAGACAATACCGAGCTTGATAAGCAGATTGAGGACCTGGACCTCTCGGTTCGCTCCTACAACTGCCTCAAGCGTGCCGGCATCCATTCCGTTCGCCAGCTCGTTGAGTTCTCGGAGAACGACCTTCTTAATATTCGCAACTTTGGCGTCAAGTCCATCGAGGAAGTCAAGGACAAGCTCGAGACCATGGGTCTCGGCCTCAAGGCTTAAGACGTCGCCTGAGTATCGCATAGGAGCAAGAACATGAGGCACAATAAGAAGAGGGGAATGAAGCTCGGCACCGACGCGAGCCACACCAAGGCAATGAAGAAGAGCCTTGTCGGCGCCCTGTTCATGAACGATCGCATTAAGACCCTCGAGTCGCGCGCCAAGGCCATTCGTCCCGACGTTGACCGCGTTATTACGTGGGCCAAGAAGGGCGACCTTGCAAGCCGTCGTTTGGCAATCGCCAAGCTCGGCGACAAGGAAATCGTGCGCGAGGTCTTTGAGAAGGCCGCACAAGGTATGTGGGCCGATCGCAACGGCGGCTACACCCGCATTATGAAGCTCGGCCGTCGCAAGGGCGACAACGCCGAGGTCGTAATCATCGAGCTCGTAAATGAGCCCGTTGCGACCAAGGATTCCACGGTTACCAAGGTCGAGGAGTAAACGCACTACGTGGTGCATAATCCCTGATTGAGTAAGGGCCGTCCCGCAGAGGGGCGGCCTTTTTTGGCGCCTGGCCTGACGCCTGGCGCACTTTTCGGCGCCTGGCCGGACGCCGGGCGCACTTTTCGGTGCCTGGCCGGACACCGGGCGCACTTTTCGGCCCCTGGAAGTCCCCACCGGGTACACTTCTACGAGCCGTGCCTTCCGCCGGGCGCACTTTTCGGTCCGTAGCTTTCCCCACCGGGTACACAAATCGGCCGTTTGTGCGCCCGGTGGGGACGTTTGCGGGCGCAAAAGTGCACCCGGCCCCCTCGGCCCCTCCGAAGAGTGAGCCCGGCAGAGAAGCCCGCGGGCGCAAGAGTGCACCCGGCCCCTCGGCCCTTTGACCTTGGAAAGCATTTTCGCCGAACGATGGCACTTCAATGCTATGCTAGGCGAGGCGCAAGACGAGGCAACGTGGACTACAAATGTGGAGGCAGCCCCATGGACGGTAACGACAAGACCCTCGTGCTCAAGGTAGGGTATAGGGGCGCTGGTTTTTCGGGCTACGCAGAGCAGGAGGGCGAGCGCACCGTGGCGGGCGAGCTGCGACGTGCGCTGGAGACGCTGTTGCGGCGTCCGTGCGACCTTACGTGCGCGGGGCGTACCGATGCCGGGGTGTCGGCGCTTGGTCAGTACGTGAGCCTACCCGTAACGGAAGAGGAGTTGCAGCGCGAGCCGCGGCGCGTATGGCGCTCGCTCATGGCGCTCACGCCCGAGGACATCTCCATTCGGGGGCTGTATGTGGCGCCACAGGGCTTCTCTGCGCGCTTTGACGCATGTGGGAGGCAATATAGGTATCGCATTGCCTGCGGCAACGCGCAGCCCGTTCTGGCGTGGGACCATGCATGGTGGCTTCGTTCGGAGCTCGACGTTGAGCCCATGCATGAGGCCGCGCAGGCGCTCGTTGGCGAGCATGACTTTAGGAGCTTTTGCAAGGTGAGCTCGGCGCAAAAGCTCATTGACGATGGCCGCTCCACGAGTCGCCTCATACGTCGCGTTGCCGTACGCAACATATGCGAGGCAGGGGAGGACCTTGTGGCCATAGAGGTGGAGGGAAACGCGTTCCTACACAACATGGTGCGCATTATGGTTGGGACCCTTGTGGAGGTGGGCAGGCACCACCGTCCGGTATCGTGGGTAAAGGACGCTCTGGAGGCTTGTGACCGACGGCAGGCGGGTCCCACAGCTCCCGCGGTTGGGCTTGTGTTCGAAGGCGCTCAGTATCCCGAAGGCGCCTTCATGCCATGGGCAAAATGAGCCCGAATCATACTTGCCTAAATGGCCTTAAGTCGCTAGTATGAGCTTCGCGTTTTAACAAAACCGCAGGTAGTAATATATGAACAGGCTTTCATACACTCATGGGAAGGCTGGCGGCTATACATGGAGATGTTCCTCGACGTACTGGTGGACGGAGCCAAGGACACCCTGACGCTCGTTCCGTTTTTGTTTGTGACGTACCTGGTTATGGAGATAATCGAGCACTCTTCGGAGGGCAAGGCGGAAGGACTTATTCGCAGAGCTGGTGCCGCGGGACCTGCCGTAGGCGGCCTTTTGGGCGCCGTGCCCCAATGTGGGTTTTCGGCTATGGCGGCAACGCTCTATGCGGGAAGGCTCATTACCGCGGGAACGTTGGTTGCCGTGATTTTGTCTACTTCCGATGAGCTCGTTCCCGTGTTCCTTGCCCATGGCGAGCCCGTGGGAAGGATTTTGACCATCTTGGCCGTTAAGGTGGCAATTGGCGTAGTGGTGGGATTTGCCGCAGATGCTGCGTTGCGGGCGTTGCATCGCACGGGCGATGGTCATCCTCACATAAAGGAGCTGTGCGAGCGTGCGCACTGTCACTGTGGCGAGATCGATGAGTCGCACGAGCACGATGACAAGGGCCACGCTAACGCCAATGGTCACGGTTCGAACGAGGGCCATGCGCATGGGCATGAGCACGCGCACGGCAAATCGCGCGTCTGGCACATAGTCAGGTGCGCGCTGCAGCATACCCTGCAAGTGTCGGTGTTCATCTTTGTGATAACGGTGGCGTTCGGCTTGGTGATTGAAGGCGTGGGGGAGGACGCTCTGGGGGCGTTTTTGGGGTCGCAGCCCGTGCTTGCGTCGTTTTTGGCAGCGCTTATTGGCCTCATTCCAAACTGCGCCGCGAGCGTGGCAATTGCGGAGCTCTATTTGGAGGGGACGTTGGCAACGGGACCAATGCTCGCGGGCCTTCTGGTGTCTGGAGGTATGGGACTGCTCGTGCTCTTCCGTACGAATGCTGACATGAGGCAAAACGTTATTATCACAGCATTCATATATGGTGTGGGAGTGGTGTGCGGTCTCGTGGCAACCATGCTGGGCGTCGTAATATAAGGCGAGTCGTTATGGGGTTTGTGCCTAACAATGTGATTCTGCTGAATTCCGCCAACCTTCACGTTCTCTCAACAAGCCAACCAAGAATGCCTGTTATCTTAATTTGTGTTCGGTAGAGTCGGCTAGAACGGACCACGTTGGCATGCCAATAGGTACCAAGAGCTATCCTATGGTTTCGGTAATTATCCCTGCGTATAACGTGGAGGGATATGTTGCTCGTGCGCTTGAGAGCATGCAGCGCCAGACGTTTACCGATTTCGAGATGCTGGTGGTGGACGATGGCTCCACCGATCGTACCGGCGACATTATTCGTCAGTACACGAGGCACGACCTAAGAATCGTTGACTTTCATACCGAAAACGGAGGCGCTCCCGCAGCGCGGAACCTTGCCCTTAATCATGCGCGGGGAAAATACGTCTACTTCATGGATGCCGACGACTGGGCGGAGCCTTCCATGCTTGCCGATATGGTGGCAATGGCAGAGCGCGATCATCTGGAGCTCGCGGTTGCGGGGTTCTATATTGACACGTATTACGGAAACGGCTCGGAGTACACAACCGAGCTAAAGAGCAGACCCACGGCCACCTATCCCACGCAACACGAATTCCGCGTGGCGGCAGCCCAGCTGTTCGACCAGAACCTTCTCTATCCACCATGGAACAAGTTGTTCTTGCGCGAGCGCATCGAGCGCCTGGGACTGCGATTCAGGGATACGTTCTGGGACGACTTCCCCTTTGTTTTGGACTTCATTCGCGATGTGGAACGCGTTGGGGTTACCGAGCACGCGTACTACCACTTCATTCGCCAGCGAGAGGAGTCGGAGACCGCGCGTTGGCGCCCAGACATGTACCAAAAGCGCGAGGAAGAGCATACGTGGATGCTCGATCTCTATAACCATTGGGGGCTCGATGGCGATCCAGCGAGCATGGAGGTCGTGCAGCGGCGCTACATCGAGCGGCTGATTGGCTGCATCGAAAACGTCTGCAACCCTTCCTGCGACCTTTCGCAGGACGAGAAGATAAGCACCATAGAAGAGATGATTGGAAGCGAGCGCGCGCAGATTGCCGTGGTTATTGCCCAACCGCGTTCGCGCATGATGAAGACGATGCTCGTGCCCATTAAGAAGCAAAACGCCAAGCTGGCCTATCGCGAGGGCTGCATAATCTCGTTCGTGAAAACGCGCAACACGCGTGTTTTTGCGACGCTCAAGGCGCGTCGGTAATCTAAGCCCGCGTGGCACACTTATACCTGGTATAACTGTGCCACGCAGGGCTATACCACGCGTGAGAAGTGCTCCCGGAGGTCGGCAGCTGCATGTGCCGGTGCCACCGCGTTTACGATTGCGCGACCGACTAAGATGATTTCGGGCCCAGCTGCAACGACTTCGTCGATATTGTTTTCGCTTATGCGTCCGACGATGGCGGGCAGTGCCGCTCCGGTTGTGTTGGAACGAATGAGGTTGAGCTCGCGCAGGGGGTTGTCGTAGCCAAATACCGAGGCGAGGGCACGTGCGATGCCGGGACGGGCGTCGGCAAGCGGATTGCTGGCGAGCTGGCGGTCCTCGTAGCTGGTATGCGCGCAAAGATAGGCCACGCCAAGTTCCTCGAGCTCTCGAGCGCGAGTTGCGATGTCGGTGACGCCGGTGAGGTCGGCCATAATCTTGCCGCCGGCGAGCTCCGCGGCGGCAACTGCCCCTTCCACGGTTTGGTCGGCGGCAACGCCCATGATGGTCACAATGCTCGCGCCGTGTTCGAAGCAGCGCGTGGCAATGTAGTGACCCGAGTTAACGATTTTGGCGTCGGCGCTAATGCCAATTTGTGGGAACTCCTTGCGCAGGTCGCTTACGAGCTTCAGGCCCGACTCGATGATGAGCGGGTTGCCCACCTCAACAATGTCAACGTACTCGTGAATCTGCTCAACCAGTTCGGCGCATTGCTCTATGCGAGGGGTGTCAAGAGTAACTTGAAGCTGCATGTACGGCCTTCCTATGGAAGTCTGGCATCGGACGCCTTTATCCTATCACAGGGAAAGAGGGCGCACTCCATTGCCTGGCCAACGCCGCTCAGACGACGCTTAGAGCAACGATTCCACCACGTCGGCGGCGTGCTGACAGGTAACCTGGAACTCCTCGGCAAAGTTTCCCTTGAGCTTGCGCAGGGCCCAGTCGGCCACGCTCATCTTTCCGGGCGGACGACCTATGCCAACGCGCACACGGGCGAAGTCGGCGGTACCGAGCTTGGCCTTAATGGACCGCAGACCGTTGTGTGCGTTAAGGCCGCCGCCAAACTTGGATCGTATTTCGCCGGCGGGAAGGTCCACCTCGTCGTGAATGACGAGTATCTCTTCGGGCCGTACGCGCAGCTCGCGGGACAGCTTGGACAGCGGACCTCCCGAGGTGTTCATGTATCCCTGTGGCTTGGCAAGCACGATTTCGGCGTCGCCTGGCCGAATGACGGTGGTTAGGCATCCCGCCTGGTTCTTCCAATAGCGCGCGCCGTGGCGTTCGGCCAGCGTGTCCACCGTAACGAAGCCGGCGTTGTGGCGCGTGAGCGCGTACTCTTCGCCTGGGTTTCCCAGCCCGCACACAATGCGAATGGGCTTTTGCGTTGGCATGGTGCCTCCTTAACGATGGACGGAACAAGCAAAATGCCTATAAGGCAGGGGAGACCATCCCTATTGTTTGGCATAGGCCATAACAAACGGAAAAAACCACACCCCTTTTTTCGAATTATGCCACTTGTTCGGGTTTGGATTTTTCAAAACCCGAACAAGTGGCGATTTCGAAAAACTATGCGTCCGAATTTCCGTTTGTTCGGTTTTTCGGGGGTAGTGGAGACCCAGCAATGGAGGAAAAAACCGAATAAACGGACGTTTCCCAGCTTTCGAGCGCAAAAAATTCCACTTGTTCGGGTTTTGCATTTCCAAATCCCGAACAAGTGGCGATTTCGAAAAAATACTCGTCCGAATTTCCGTTTGTTCGGTTTTTCGGAGTGCTGTAGGCGCTGATTGGGCGGTACGAGCTACAGGTTGAGGTCGCCACCAAAGATCTCGGTGGTCGGCTGGTTGCAGTACACGTGATGGATTGCCTCAGCCATCTCGCGCGCGACCGAGACCATCTTGATCTTCGAGCCCTCTTCGTTGGCTACGGAACACGGAACGGAGTCGGTGATCACGCACTCCACAATGGGGGCGTTCTCAAGGCGCTCGATGGCGGGGCCGGTAAACAGGCCGTGCGTAGCACATACGTAAATGTCGCCCGCACCCATTTCCTTGAGCTTCTCGAGCGAGCCGCAAAGGGTTCCGGCCGTGTCGATCATGTCGTCGTTAATGATGCAGGTCTTGCCCTTAATGTCGCCAATGATGCCCATGACCTCGGCCGTGTTGTGCTGCGGACGGCTCTTGTGGGCAATGGCTACCGAGCAGCCCAGGTGGTCGGCGAGCTTCTTTGCCGCCTTGGCTCGGCCCATGTCGGGAGAGACGACCACGGTGTTCTCCCAGTCGAAGTTCTTCGCCATAAAGTAGTCGCCCAGCAAATAGAGCGCGGTGAGGTGCGTTACGGGCACGTCGAAGAAGCCCTGGATCTGACCTTGGTGCAAGTCGAGGGTAATCACGCGGTCGTAGCCAGCGCACTCGAGCAGGTTGGCGACCAGGCGGGCGGTAATGGGCTCACGCGAATCGGACTTACGGTCCTGACGGGCGTAGGCGTAGTGGGGAATGACGGCGGTAAGCGTGCCAACCGACGCACGCTTGGCTGCGTCGCCCGCCACCAGCAGCTCCATGAGCAGGTCGTTGATGTTGTGACCGGCTATGGACTGAATGATAAACACCTCGTCGCCACGAATGGACTCGTTGAACTTGGCGTACGTCTCGCCGTTGGCGAACTTCTCGAGTGTGAGGCCGCTCAGCTCGAGGTGCAGGATCTGCGCGATGCGGCGCGCCAGCTCGGGGTTACCCGTGCCGCTATAGAGCTTGATTTCCTTTTCGACGTTGAGCGGCTTGCTAAGATACTCGTACATACAGGCTTCCTTTCGTATCGTCTAGCGAGAACCCTTGGGATTTGAGTCGGCTGCCTCTGTGCGCGACTCGTCGGCAAGCGAGGTGCCATTTGCCACGGTGACGTTGGTAAGGCGCACGTTGGGGCCAATCACGCAGTCTTCGCCGATGGCGGTCGTGCCCCAAAGCATGGTTTGCGGGAGCAGCTCGCTGTCGCGCCCAACCGTGACCTCCGGCCCCACCCACACTTGGTTGGGATCGAGCATGGTTACGCCCTCGTTCATAAGGCTTTCGTTAATGCGCGTTTGCATGATCTTGGTGGCGGTGGCAAGTTGAACCCGCGAGTTGACTCCCAGCATCTCGCTGAAGTCGTCGGAGCAAAGCGCGCTTACGGGCTCGCCCATGCCCACGTAGATGTCTACCATATCGGTGAGGTAGTACTCTCCCTGGGCGTTGTTGGTGCCGATCTTGTCGATATTGGCGCTAAGGCGCTTGCCGCAGAAACAGTACATGCCCGAGTTGCATTCCGTAAGCGTGGCCTGTTCCTCTGGCGTGCAGTCCTTGTGCTCGATGATTGCCTGCACGGCGCCCGACGCGTCGCGCTTGATGCGGCCGTATCCCTCGGGGCTGGGCGGGCGCATGGTAAGCACGGTGCAGGCGTTGTGGTTGGCCTGCGTTTGGTCTACCAGAGCGCGGATGGTTTGAGGTCGCACGAGCGGCGTGTCGCCGTATAGCACCAGCGTTGGTCCCACAAACTCGCCAATGGCGTCGCGTACGCAACGCACGGCGTGGCCGGTTCCCAGTCGCTCCGTTTGCTCCACGCACTCAACGTCCTCGTCGTTTGCAAAGATCGCGCGAACTTCGTCGGCTCCGTTGCCCACCACGACGATGATCCTGTTGGCGCCTGCCTTGCGTGCTGCGTCAACAGTCCACCATACGAGGGGCTTGTCTAGGAGCTTGTGTGCGACCTTGGGGTGACGGGACTTCATGCGCGTTCCCTCGCCGGCAGCGAGTACAATCGCGTTGATGGACATATGACCTCCAAATATGGAATTCGTCCCTTAGATGGTTCCATTCTACCTCAGACAATACCGCTCGGGCACGAAAAACGACCGAATACGGAAATATGCGAATGTGACGCTACGCCATGAGGAGACCCCAACTTGTGACCTGGCCCCAAGTTTGGATTTCGGCATCGAGTGCTGCTTCGGAGTGCGCACGGTAGGGGGGGTTGCGGACCGATTTGTGGATACGGGCTTGCGGGAGGGGCTGGGTACACTTTTTGGCCCGCGGACTTCTCTGCCGGGCGCACTTTCCCGGGGGCCGAGAGGGGCCGGGTACACTTTCCCGGGCGACCGCGGATGCCGGGTACACTTTCTGCCCCGCAAACGTCCCCACCGGGTACACAAATGACCGATTTGTGTACCCGGTGGGGAAAGTTACGGGCCGAAAAGTGGCCCCGGCGGAAGACCGGATGCCGAAAGTGCGCACGGTAGGGAGGGTTGCGGACCGAAAAGCGGACCCGGTCTCGCGGGACAGGCCCAAGTTGAGCCTGTCTATAAGGCCGATCGCAAATCGGGCAATTCGTTTGAAAATGTGTTATAGTCACTCTTCGCGCCGTGGCGGCGCATTACATATTGGCCAGGTGTTACTTGATAACCACCTCTAAAAAACAAGGAGAAGAGCCATGAAAAAGGCCTTGCCTGCCCTCGGGCGTCTGATGGAAGAAGTTCCCCCCATAATCCTCACGTTGCTGGTGATTTCGGTTGTTGCCATGAACCTTCTGGCAAACAAGAGCATAAACACGGGCACGGAATGGCTGGCGCTCGATTGCGGCATCCTGCTGTCGTGGCTCACCTTCCTGTGCATGGACGTGCTCACTCACTGCTACGGACCGCGTGCGGCCACGGCCATGTCGTTGGTGGCGCTGGTGGTCAATCTGTTTATGGCGCTGATCTTCTTTGTGGCGAGTCGCATTCCTGGCGTGTGGGGCGAAAGCTTTGTGGAGGGCAGCGAGCTGGTGATCAACCAGGCGCTCGACAATACCATAGGCGGCACGTGGTTCATTATTCTGGGCAGCTCGATTGCCTTTGTCGTGTCGTCGGTGCTCAATAACTTTATGAACTACGGCATCGGCACGCGATTGAAGGACAACTCTGGGTTTGGGGCGTTTGCCTTGCGTAGCTACGTGTCTACCTTCCTTGCGCAGTTTACCGACAACCTTGTGTTTGCCCTGATCGTAAGCCGTACGTTCTTTGGTTGGACGATGCTGCAGTGCTTTACCTGCGCGCTTACGGGAGCGGTGCTCGAGCTGCTGTTTGAGGTGTTCTTCTCGCCAGTTGGATACCGCATTGCCCGCAGGCTGCGCCATGGCGAGCTGGATGCTGTCGCCGTCCGGGAAGCATAGGCGCGCCATGAACGTGGTTGTGAGCGGTACGAGTAGTGGCATAGGGAAGGCCATCGCGCAGAAGTTCTTGGCGGAGGGGCACGACGTTTGTGGCTACGACGTGTGTCCCGCGTCCATAATCCATGCGCGCTACACGCACCTGACATGCGACATACGCAGCGAGCGTCTGCCGCAGCCGTCAACCGCGCCGCACGTGGTTGTGTTGAGTGCCGGTACCTTGGAGGAGGCCGACGCCATAGACGTTAACCTCGTTGCGACCATACGGTTTGCGCAGACGTTTGCCGCGAGTCCCAACCTGCGTTCGATTCTTTTTGTTGCGTCGGCGTCTGCGCGCAACGGCGCGGAGTTTCCCTTCTACGTTGCCAGCAAGGCGGGCGTGGTGGGGTACATGAAAAACCTCGCGCTCAGCCTGGCGCCGCGCGGGATTACCTGCAACAGCATATCGCCGGGTGGGGTCATTACCCCTGCCAACGATCACATTCTGCGCAGTGAGAAGCTCTTTGCGCAGGTTAAGGCCGAGACGCTTTTGGGCAAGTGGGCCGAGGCATCCGAGGTGGCCGATCTTGCGTATTTCCTTACGGTGACGAACCGCTCCATAACGGGGGAGGACATCCTCATGGACAATGGCGAGATGCTCAAGTCGAACTTCATCTGGTAGACGCGGGGGTGTGAACGGCAATTGCAACGGCGTTTG
>JAFWKQ010000120.1 GCA_017545665.1 Atopobiaceae bacterium | reverse complement strand
CTACAGCGGCCTTTTGATGCCCATTAGGAGGTAGGACTATGCCAAGACCTAAACGCGCGTCTGACGAGGTTTACAACGCCCGCAGGCGCTTGCAAAGGCAGGCAGCGCGCATGGAGCGTGAAGCGGCCAAGCTGACCAACGAGCGTCTAAAGGAGGCCTCTCTGAGCTATGCCCAGAGCCTACGAGACGTTGCGAACAGCGCCCGTGGAAAGATGACGGCAGAGCAGAGGACACAGGCCCTAGAGCGTTTGGCAACCGTCCGTGAGCGCACAAAGGAGGCAGCTTACAACCGTGACGCGCGCGTGCGCTCTAACCTCATCTTTGCGCAACAGATCAATGCGGCAGGCACCGACGAGGCCCGCAGCACGCTTAACAAGAACGCAGCCAAGGCGTTTTGGGTGGCTAACAAAGGGTTGTGGACTGACGGACAGAACATCAAGCGTAACGAGCGCTATGGAAAGATTCTCGCGCATTGGTACGGCAACACGGCCGACGCTAAGAAGCTGGAGGACTGGATAACCAGCAGACGAGAGAAGGAGCTAGGGCGGCAACTGACCGACCCCGAGAAGGAGCGTTTGATAGCCGAGTCTCAAGGCAACTTACAACTAGTCTATGAGTTCATCGCCGACCAGCTAGAACAGAACGAGGCCGGACTAACCGACCTGCCAGAGCTGGACTATGAGCGCGTCAAGAAGGCCGTCTATGTCGCGCACTAAGAAGCCAAAGCGCCCCTACAAGATCTATGGCGTGTACGACACCGAGACGAGCCACACGGACGCGACGCGCGCCGATAGCCCGTCATTTCCCATGCTCTACATCTTCAATGACGTAAGCAATCTGGATATCACCACTTACGTACTCAATGACCCAAGGGAGCAGGTGAGCTATTACCGCACGGAAGCGGAAGCGGTAGACCACATAGCGCGCATGGTGAACGCAGGCATGGAGGACGGCGTTATTCCCGTCCTCTGTGTCTACAATGCCATCTTCGACCTGCAGACCATCATGGAGTCCCTTCACGCCCTCTATGGCATGGAGGTTAACGCACAGAGCTCTACCAACATCTACACGCTTGACCTCACGCTAGCAGGCAAGAAGGTGCTGCGCATCTGGGACACCTACCACCTAGAGATGGGCGGTCTAAAGGCGATGGGTGCGACGTGCGGTATCCCCAAGTTGGTCGGGGATTGGGACTATGATCTTGTGCGCACGCCCGACACGCCTATCACGGCCGAGGAATTGGGCTATGCGAAACGTGACGTGCAGGTGATACCGGCATATCTCAGGTATCTATGCGAGGCTAACGAGTGGCTAAAGCCCGACATGCTGGGCTGTCAGGTCATAACAAAGAGCTCTATCGTGCGTCAGATGGCGAAACATGAGATAGGCCCTTTGAAGGTGCGCACGGGCAGCGGCCGACGTATGCGTCTGGACTTTGCTTTCGAGAGCCTTTGCAGGCGTGAGCAGCCAAAGACATTCGAGAGCTATGCCTTACGGATGAGTTGCTTTCGTGGTGGCCTTACCTTCACGGCAGGCGCGGCAGCAAGCAGGGTGCTAACCAATGTGGTGAGCCTGGACGAGACGAGCGCGCACCATTTCGGGATCAACGGACGGCGCGTGCCGGTCAACTTCGAGCCCCTAGAGCCTAGGTATCTGAGGATGTGGCTTGAGGATCTAAAAAGCTACACGCTCGATGAGGTGCTTAACCGCTACCAATATCCGTTTCAGCGATGGGTGCACGCAGAGGTGCGCGTGCATGACGTGAGACTAAGGAAGGGGAGCGCTTTCGAGCATTGGGGGATAGCGCTTCTCGCGCAGGCAAAGTTTCAACGCTTGATAGCCCGCTCAGAAGAGACGGACGATAACGAGCGCTGGATAGCAGGCGAGGAAGATCTAAGGGCGCGCGGATACGTTGACACCTGCATCAATGGACGCTTTGCCTTTGGCAAGCTCATAGCGG
>JAFWKQ010000012.1 GCA_017545665.1 Atopobiaceae bacterium | reverse complement strand
CGAAGTGAGCGAGCGGAGCGAGCGCGGAGCCGCATGCGAGTACAGCGGCGCATGCACCGCCTGACTTTGTGCAAAGCTTGTTACGTCGCGTGTTACGGAAGTGGCGTGCCTGTACAATAACGAATAATCTTTACCTATGAAAGCGGGAAGTTATGAAAGACTATCGGCCACTTGAGCTGCCCACGCAAAACCACGGGCAGCGGGACTATGGAATTGTTTCCTGTGAAGGGGGCATATGCGCCGCCAAGGGAGTTAGGGCGGCAGGCGTGTGCGCGGGATTGCGAAAGGAGCCGGGCCGTCTTGACCTCTCGCTCGTGGCACTCAACGAAACCTCCGTTTGCGCGGGTGTGTTTACGCAAAACCGCTTTTGCGCGGCCCCCGTTCAGGTGTCGCAGGAGCGAGTGGAAAACGGCAGGGCATGTGCGATCGTACTGAATTCCGGCAACGCAAACGCGTCCACGGGAGCGCCTGGGGTGCAAGTCGCCCAACAGACAACCGCCTTGGTGGCAGAAGAGCTGGGCTGTGCGGAAGAGGAGGTTCTCGTGGCCTCGACGGGTGTCATCGGCGTTCCGCTGGCGCTTGATGGCTTTGTTTCGGGCATTCCGCAAGCCGTGCGCGCGCTCGACGACACGCCAGAGGCCGCGCATCGTGCGGCCCGTGCCGTTATGACTACCGACACCGTTGCCAAAGAGAGCTCTTGCGAGGTCGAGCTTCCGTGTCCTAACGGGGGTAGCGTGCGCGCCCATGTGGGTGGGTTCGTAAAGGGGTCGGGCATGATCATGCCCAACATGGCAACGATGCTGTGCGTTCTCTCAACCGATGCGCCGCTGACGTCCGAGGCGGCACACGATGCGCTCCTTTCTGCAGTTGGGGAGACCTTCAACAAGGTGACCGTGGACTCCGATACCTCTACCAACGATACGTGCGTGTTGTTTGCCACCGGAGACGCAGGTGGCGATCCCGTGGGCGTCGACTCTTTGGCCTATCCCGCCATTGCGGCGGCCATACGCTGGGTGTGCGAGGAATTGGCTCGCAAGATAGCGGCAGATGGCGAGGGAGCCACCAAGTTGGTGACGGTGGACGTGCTGGGCGCGGCAAACGACGAGGATGCGGAAACCGTTGCGCGCTCCATCGCCAACTCTCCCTTGGTGAAGACGGCCATCTTTGGGCATGACGCAAATTGGGGTCGCGTGGCTATGGCTGCGGGAAAATGTGGCGTTGACTTCGATCAGTACAACGTGGACATCGATTTGCTGGGCGTACCTGTGCTTCGTGCGGGGCTGCCGCTCCCTATGGACGAGGAGGACCTGCTACGCCGATTCGAGGAGGACGAGATTCGCATTGCCATAAGCCTGGGCGAGGGAGAGGCCAACGCGAGGGTGTGGACGTGCGACCTGACGCACGAGTACGTAACTATAAACGGTGACTATCGAACGTAGCGCGGGACGAGTCTGGACGACGTACAACGCGTTTGTGTTGCCAAGGAGGACAACCATGAAGAAGGAAGACTGCAAGCGACGCGATGAGGCCTCGCAAAAGGCAAACGTGCTCATTGAGGCAATGCCGTGGATTCATCGCATGAACGGAAAGACGGTGGTGGTGAAGTACGGCGGTGCCGCCATGGAGAATCCCAAGCTTTGCGCCGAGGTTATTGCCGACATAGAACTGCTCAAGCTCATGGGAATGCGCGTGGTTTTGGTGCATGGCGGCGGCAAGGCAATAAACCGTCTGCTCACGCAGTTGCAACTGCCCGTCTCCTTTAAGGATGGCCTGCGCGTGACGGACGATGAGACCATGGAGGCCGTTGCCGAGGTGCTCATAGGGAAGGTGAACCAGGAACTGGTGTGGCAGCTTAACGAATATGGCAACAACGCAGTTGGCATATCCGGCGCAGATGGCAAGACCCTCTCCTGTCGGCAGGTGGATCCCGACCTGGGGCACGTGGGCGAAGTCGTAAAGGTGAACACCGGTCTCATAAACACGGTGCTCGACAATGGCTACATCCCCGTAATCGCCAGCATAGGGTGCGGGCCAGATGGGCTCTACAACATAAACGCAGATATTGCTGCTAGCAAGATCGCACAGGCCTTAGGCGCCCATACCTTGGCCTATCTTACGGATGTGGACGGGTTGTATGGCGACATCGATCAGCGAGACAGCCTCATCTCGTCGCTAAACCTCATAGAAGCCCGGCTCGTATTGGAAAGCGGGGAGCTCACTACGGGCATGATTCCCAAGATTGCGTCCATTGTGGAAGCCTTGGAGTCGGGCGTGCACGACGTACGCATTATGAACGGTACCTTCCCGCACTCGCTGCTTCTGGAGTGCTTTACCGACGCGGGCATTGGCACCGTGTTCTATCAGGATTAGGAGAGAAGAGCATGCACGTGAATAGCGATGACGTACTGTTGGACGATTCCTATGTAATGCACACCTATGGGCGCCTTCCTGTGGAGTTCGTGGAGGGACATGGCGCCGTGCTCATAGATGCTTGCGGCAACGAGTACCTGGACTTCTTGGGCGGCATTGGTTCGGTGAGTCTGGGTCATGCTCACCCGGTGTTGGTTAACGCCTTGCAAGAGCAGGCTGCGAAGGTGTGGCAAGTGGGCAACTACTATTACGAGCAACACCGTGGTGAGTTGGCAAGGCGAATCAGCGATCTGTTGAGTGTGACCACCGATGAGCGGGGTGTTGTTACCGGTAGCACGGGCACAGTCTGGAAGACCTTCTTCGCAAACACTGGCGCCGAGGCAAACGAGGGCGCGTTCAAGCTTGCACGTCGATGGGGCGAGCGAAAGCTCAACGGCGCCTCTGGCATCGTGACGGCGCGCATGAGCTTCCATGGGCGAACTCTCGCGACCTTGTCGGCAACGGGGCAGGACGTGTTTCATAAGAGCTTTGGGCCACTTCCAACGGGATTCTGCTCAGTGCCGCTAAACGACTATGACTCGCTAGTTGCCACGCTCGACAATCCTGCCGAGGAAGTGGGTGCCGTATGCGCGGTTATGCTCGAGTGCATTCAGGGCGAAGGTGGCGTATGGCCGGCCGATTTGGAGTACTTGCGCAAGGTTAGGGAACTCTGCAACGAGCGCGGTCTTGTGCTGATGGTGGACGAGGTGCAGACGGGATTCTTCCGTACCGGTGCGCCCTTCTCGTACGTGAGGGCTGGTATAGAGCCCGACATAGTGTCTATGGCAAAGGGAATCGCCGGCGGATTTCCCACGGGAGCCGTGGCCGCGCGTGCGGAAGTCGCGGACCTTATGGTTCCCGGCGACCATGGGTCAACCTTCGGCGGCAATCCGCTTGCGGCTGCCGTGGGATGTGCCTGCGTAAGAACGATGGTCGACGAGGATTTGGGTACGCATGTGCGTGAAGTCGGCGAGCATCTTGCCACACGCCTTGCGGCGCTGCCGCATGTCGTTGAGGTGCGTGGTGCCGGGCTCATGCGTGGTGCCCAGCTGGACGTTCCGCTTGCCACGCCGTTGGTCGATGAGGGAATCGCTCTTGCGGCCGAGGGTGAGCGCGGGCTGGTGCTCAACCACATTGGCGATTCCATTCTTCGCTTCTTGCCGCCCCTGGTGGTCACGAATGAGCAGGTGGACCAGATGGCCGACTCGTTGAAGCGACTCATCTGCAAGCTCGCATAGGGGGCTTTATGTTGGGCACGGCTTACGGTGTGGGCGTAGGCCCGGGAGATCCCGAGCTCATAACCGTCAAGGCTTTGTGCGTTCTGCGGCAATGCCCTGTTGTGGCCGTGCCCGGAAACGCCGTGGACGAGTCGGTGGCCTATGGCATAGCCGTTGCTGCTGAGCCTTCGGTTTCGCAAAAGGAGTGCGTTGCGCTCCCGTCTCCCATGACGGGAGACCGCACGCACTTCCTTACGGTGCAACGGACAAACGCAAGCGTGATGGAACGGTATTTGGACCAAGGGTGTGACGTTGCCTTTTTGACCTTGGGCGATCCCAGCCTCTACAGCACCTTCTGCTATCTTCGACGTGCGCTTGAGGAAGATGGTTACTCGGTGGACGCAGTGGCTGGCGTTCCGTCGTTTTGCGCTGTGGCTGCGCGGCTCAAAATGAGCTTGGCCGAGGCGGACGAGCCATTGCACGTATGGCCTGGCATACCTGAGGAGGCGCCACGATGGCCGCGGGGAAATCAGGTGATCATGAAGGCTGGAAGTGCGCTTGGTGGCTTGAGCGGGCTTTTGGACGCAAGCTGGCAGGTTGGTGCCGTGCAGAGTTGCGGCATGGAAGCGGAGCGCGTCTTCGTAGGATGGGGCCAGATGCCCGAAGACGCGAGTTACCTTACGACGGTGCTGGCGCGCAACATGCGCTGTGGCGCGCCAACTGATTCCTAACACATGCTAGAATTTGCGAACGAGGGTTTGTCACTCGCAACGTCCTTTGCGGCCTCGCCGTTAGGGTTTGGCGACTTGGATTAGGATATGCCAGTCATGTGCGAGGGTATGAGAAAAAGGAGATCGTCGTGCGTCGAAACATGAATCCCATTATTAAGGCGCTTTCGGTTGCCGCAACGTTTGCCGTTTTTTGCTTTGCGGTTATGTATATAAGAAGCGCCTTTATAGAGCACGTTCCCTTTGAGCCTAACTGGGCGATTATAGGTGCCGCGGCAGGCCTGTGCTTTATCGCAGATCTGGTTAACACGTGGGTTCGAAGATAGGGATCCTAGGGTTGTTTCTGGCTACCAAGGGATGAGAGGAAGGAGAGCGCAATGCTCACAAAGGAGTTGCTAGATGAGTTCTCTGAGCTCAAGGAGCGCCATAACGCAATAGTGCTTGCGCATTACTACGTGGAGCCAGATGCGCAGGATCTGGCGGACTACGTAGGGGACTCCTATTTCCTTGCGAAGAAGGCCGCATCGTTGGATTGCGAGACGCTGGTTTTTGCCGGTGTGGAGTTTATGGCCGAGAGCGCCAAGCTTCTCTCGCCAAACAAGCGCGTTCTTATGCCCGAGCCCACGGCCGATTGCCCTATGGCACACATGTTGCAAAAGCAAACGGTTGACGAGGCGCGCGAAGAGTTCGGTGACGATTTGGCCGTCGCGTGCTACGTAAACTCCACCAATCAGATGAAGGCATGGTCGGACGTATGCGTTACCTCATCGAATGCCGTCCGCATTGTGGAACGCCTTCCACAGCACAATGTGCTGTTCGTACCCGATTTGCACCTTGGTCACTACATTGCCGGGCAAGTGCCCAGCAAGAACATTATCCTGAACGACGGATTTTGCCCTACGCACGAGGCAATTCAGGTGGCGGAGGTGGAGGAGCTGCTTGCCGTGCATCCGAACGCCGTGGTGTGCGCGCATCCCGAATGTGCGGTTTGGGTGCTCGAGAAGGCGTCCTACATAGGCTCCACCTCAGGCATCATAGGGCGTTGCGTTACGGGCAAAGAGAGCGAGTATATAATCTGCACCGTGCATGGAGTGCTGCACGAGATCGAAAAGCAGGTGGAAGAGATGGGCGACGTCGGCCACAAGCGCTTCTTCTTCCCACGCACTACGCCCATTTGCCCAAACATGTCTCGTGTGACGGGCGAGAAGGTGGTGGCATGTCTGCGTGACCTATCGGGTGAGGTGTTTGTGGACGAGCGTTATGCGGAGGGTGCGAAGCGGGCGCTGGAGCGCATGCTTGAGCTCGCACGCTAAAGCTCGTCGCTCAAGTGGGGAGGCGTCCAGCTGAGGCGTCCAACCGCGTGGGTTCCATTAAAAAACTCTTGTCGTTGCTTGGATGAGGAGGAAGGCACATGAGAAAGCTTCAATGCGACGTAGTGGTGGTGGGATGCGGCATTGCCGGCCTATACGCTGCCCTAAAGCTTCCGCGTAGCTGCCAAGTCATCCTTATTGCCAAGGGCGACCTGGAGACCTGCGACTCGATGCTGGCCCAGGGTGGCATTGCAGTCATGCTGGGCGAAGAGGACTACGAATCCTACTTCGAGGACACCATGAAGGCCGGCCATTACGAAAACCGTCGCGAGAGTGTGGAAATCATGATTCGCGACTCGCGCGCGTGCGTAAACGACCTCATTTCCTATGGCGTGAGGTTCGATCGCAATCCTCAGGGAGATCTGCTGTATACGCGTGAGGGAGCACACTCAAAGGCGCGAATCCTCTACCATGAAGACATTACGGGCAGAGAGATAACCGAGACGTTGCTCTTGCAATGCCGTGCCGCGCATAACGTGCACATCTATGAGTACACCGAGATGGTCGATCTCATAGACGAGCCTGGCGCGGATGAGAAGCGCGTGTGCACCGGCATATCGTGCGTGCAGCGTGGAGGCGAGCGCATAAACATCTACTCCCGTTTTACCATCCTGGCGACTGGTGGCATCGGAGGCGTGTTCGAGCGCTCGACCAATTATCCAATCCTCACTGGCGACGGATGCAGGATTGCCGAGAAGCATGGGGTTGCGCTTGAGCACATGGACTACGTGCAAATCCATCCAACGACGCTCTATCGCAGCACGCCGGGGAGGTCGTTCCTCATTACCGAATCGGCGCGTGGCGAGGGGGCAGTGCTCCTGAATTCAAAGTTCGAGCGCTTTACCGACGAGCTTCAGCCACGTGACGTGGTGGCGGATGCCATGATGAGGGAGATGGAGCGCGAGGGCTCTGAGTACGTGTGGCTCTCGTTCGAAAACGTGATGCCCGAGATCGTTCTCTCTCACTTTAGGCACATCTACGAATACTGTCTCTCGCGCGGCTACGACATTACCAAGGAGCCCATCCCCGTGGTTCCTGCGCAACACTACTTCATGGGCGGCATTCACGTTGACACGAATTCCGAGACGAGCATGCCCCGTTTGTTCGCCGTAGGCGAAACCGCTTGCACGGGCGTTCACGGTCGCAATCGCCTTGCCTCCAACAGCCTGCTGGAATGCCTGGTCTTCGCGCGTCGCGCGGCCGAGAAGATCAAGGCCGATCACACGCGCGAGCAACGCCCTCGCGTCGATCCCTCTACGCTCACGATGGTTATGGAGAAGCACATTCGCGCGTCCCTTGAGGAGGATATGCCCGCAGGCGACATTTCCACCGACTCGGTGATTCCCGAGCGGCGACAAGCCCGCGTGGAGCTCCTCTGCAAACAGGATGGCATCATTGCGGGAATGGCCATATTCGCGCGGACGTTCGAGTTGCTCGATTCTTCCACCACCGTCACTCCGCTCGTACGTGATGGCGATAGGGTCCGCAAGGGGCAGATGATCGCCACGCTCGAGGGTGACGTGCGTACGCTCCTGGCAGGGGAGCGAACGGCCCTCAACTACCTGCAGCACATGAGCGGCGTCGCGACCTATACGCGCCATATGGTCGACATCCTTCAAGCGGCTGGCTCCAATGCCCAGCTGGTGGATACGCGCAAGACCACGCCGGGCATGCGCATATTCGACAAGATGGCAGTGCGCATTGGCGGTGGAGGAAACCATCGGCACAATCTCTCGGATGCCGTGCTTCTAAAGGACAACCACATCGATGCGGCGGGCGGCGTTCACGAGGCGGTTCTGGCTGCCAAAGAGCGCTGTTCGTTCATGGCCAAGATCGAGGTGGAATGCGAAGACCTGAAGATGGTGCGCGAGGCACTTTCCGCGGGAGCCGATGTGATTATGCTCGACAACATGAGCCATGCGCAGATGAGAGAGGCCATCGAGCTCGTGGGCGATCGTGCGCTTACCGAGGTGTCGGGCAACGTGACGTGCGAGAACGTCGAGCGTCTTGCCGATCTGGATGTAGACTACATCTCGTCGGGCGCCCTCACCCACTCTGCCGGCATTCTTGATATGAGCATGAAGAACCTGCAGGTACTCGACTGACGAGAGCCTCTTTAGGAGTTCCTCTCTTCTCCCGGCTTCTTCCTTCTTGCGACAATGTTGGTGGGATAGGCTGGGAACTGCCCCAACAGCTCGGGAATGTAGCGCTCAATCACAACGCAGAGCACCATGCTCACCGCAAGGGCAATCAGACTGGCCACTATTGCCACGACGAGTTGCGGAGCGGGAATTAGATTGGTGAAGAACGGCATAAGGAGCTCTTGCAGCATGGGCTTGTGCAGCAGAAAGATGCCCATGGTGTTCATGCCAATAAACGATACGATGCCAAGGCTGAACGG
>JAFWKQ010000119.1 GCA_017545665.1 Atopobiaceae bacterium | reverse complement strand
TCAGTACGTTTACGTGCTATATAAGGTTGTGCCTATTGTGTCGGACTGACTCTGGGGACATGCGAGACACTAACGTACCTGCCGTCGAGACATGGCTTGTACCCGAACTTGTGCCCGTCCGCGGATCCAAGTCCGGGTACAAGCCGGTTCGCAGTTTTCATCGTGCGGGCCAACGCCGCGACGAGCGACGATTATGCGCTTGGTGTCGCACGGCAGATTATCGACGAGGTGATTAAGCGGCCTGGTGGTGCCAGCCACGTCGGGAACCCGCACGTGATGGACTGTGACGGCTAGCGGAGGCTGCTCTTCCTTCCCTTGCGACCGATGCTCGCGAGGTAGGCGGACACGGCCTCCTCATAGTCGACCGCCGCCGTGGACTGTGGGGCGAACTCGCCGAGGGCCACGCCGTTGGACTGCGCCTTCCGAGCGTTCACGGTGTTTCTCACGCCATGTCCGAGCAGGTGCGTATCGTGCTCCGCGGCAATCTTGGCTATTTTGTCGAACAGCTCGGGCTCGAGGTTGTTGCGTGCGTCATAGCGTGTCACAACAATTCCCGCAACACGCGGCTCTGCCCCGCGCACAACTTCCCCCACCTCGTCCACGCAGTCAATCACTGCCTGCATGCCGGCAATCGCCGAAGAGTCGGCCGTGCAGGGCACTATCACGTCATTGGCGGCTGCGATGGCGTTGAGCGTCCTCACCTGCAGTGCGGGAGGTGTGTCCACCACCACGAAATCGTAGTCGTCGAGTATGGTCGCAAGCGCCCGCGACAGCACGAGCTCGCGCCCCAGGCGGGAGTTCAGGCGTCTGTCCGCCTCGTCAAGCTCTTCGTTGGCACTCACCACGTCCCCAAAGGAGCGTGTTGGTTGCACGCAGCGCACTACCTCCCTCCGCAGGGGTCGTCTGAGCGCCAGCAGCTCGAGGGTGCCGGGTAAGCTCTTATCTGCACCCACGTGCATGGAGAGGTTGCCCGGCTGGGCGTCCATGTCAACAACAAGCACGGCGTATCCACGCGCGGTAAGCGAGGCAGCGAACGCCTCGGCAGTTGTGGACTTGGCAACGCCGCCCTTCTGGTTTGCGAACGTAATCACGCGTGCCCGTGCGGCCTTACCGTTCTGACTCCTCGCCATCGTGTGTGCCACCTCCTCGTGACCCTTGCGAACGCACATGCGAAGCCTTCCATGCGGGAGGCGTCATCGAACCATCGCCTCCTGGCCGCAAGAACGGAAGTTGGCGCTTGGGCGTGTCTGAGGGCCAGCATCCGACCGCCTCTTTCATTGCTCGACGTGCAGCCGCTCTGGGGGCTGCAACAGGTCGCCAACTAGATGATACAGCAAAACTCGGTGCGCGACCTGGCAGTGTGTCACGGGTGTGTCACGGGGACGTTGACACACCCGGCCGCCCTTGTCGCCGGCGTGTGTAGGGCCAAAAGGGACAGTCCCCTTTGGCCCAGTTGTGTGCCTCTGGAGCCCTGTCCATTCTGCAGTTAGCGCCTCTTGCGCAATCCGGCAATCCAGAAGCCCGCGCCGGCGACGGCTGCCACGAGCGCTCCGACAACCGACGTGGGGTCGCCCGTTGCGGCCGTGGCCCTCTTGGTTGTGCTTGCCTTGTATGTTGTCGACGAGCCCGAGGAAGAACCTGTCTTAAACTTCACGTACTCCTTGTTGGACTCCACGGCATGGTTTTCCTCGCCATCGAACCAGGTCGGACACACCGGGTGTGTCAGGGCCCCTATCCCCGTGACACACCCGTGACACGCAAGCAAAAGGTGGGTATTCTAAAGGAGAGGACCTCACAACGAACGGAGGCAAGGGCATGAGAAGAGCATACGTTTTGTGGGCGTGCGTGGCCCTTACTATGGGGATCGTGCTCGTAGGTTGCGCACAAACGACCACTTCGTCCAACGCCTCTGCCGCCCCCGATGGGCAAGCGACAAGCTCTGTTCCCGCGGCTGCGGAATATCATCAAATATCGCAGGACGAGGCAAAGCAGATGATGGCGCAGGATCCCGCGCCTCTAATCGTGGACGTAAGGCGTCCCGATGAGTTCAATTCTGGTCACATCCCCAATGCCATCAACGTGCCCAATGAGGACATAGGTACAAGCCAACCCGAGGCGCTGCCCGAGCTCGATCGGGTGCTCTTGGTGTACTGCAGGTCGGGCAGGCGCAGCAAGGAGGCCGCCCATAAGCTTGCTGCCATGGGCTACACCAACGTATACGAGTTCGGCGGAATCAACGAGTGGACGGGTGACGTGGAGTAGAAAGAGATGGGGGAATTCCCATACTGGAGGATGCGGGGGCGCTTCTGGCCATGTTGTAGGGCCTGGGGAGATTGCCTCCCCAGGCCCAATTGTCCCCTTGCTGTCCTTTGTACTACGCAGCTTGGGCGAGCTCTGTCTCGCCATACTTTTTCACGATGTTGGCGTACTCGTCCGCGGCGGCTTTTATGCGCGTGCGCAGGTCGCTGTATGGATACAAGCCGTCTGCGTTCTTCTTCAGCTCCTTGAGCGACAGATCCACACTTACGGGAGACTCCGTGCCGGCGAGCATGGCGCCCGACCGAAGCTGGTCCACGCTCTGGTACAGCAGACGAACGCGGCCGAACTCTTCGCCGTTCTCGTTTGCCCACCTTTCGAACACCAGCTTTGCCCCGATGGGTGAATTTGACTCGATGGCGCCTGGCAGCTCGTATTTCTCTACGTTGAGCGCTGCCAGAACGCTTGTGAGGTTCGAGTCGTGGCCGCACAGGAAGGTGAACGCGCGGCCCTTCGCATCCATCTCGTTGCCAATTTCTTCCAGCAAAGGATGCGCGATGTTGGTGGCAACGAGTGGCGCGGAGTAGAGAAGGTCCACGTAGGCATCTTTGGACCGAGATACGAGTTTCCACTGGTCGTTTGTGAGGTCATGGCCGAAGGCTGCAGCCTTCGCATCCGGGGACTCGTAGTATTGCAGCACAAGTGCGTCGGCAAGCTGGCAGGCCGTCTTGAGCGAGCCCTCCACTGCAGGCTCCTTGTTGAGCTCGAGCGTTATCTTCGTGTCCTTGGTGTCGAGGTCCTTGAGCTTGCCCGACTTGTAGGCATCGGAATCCTTGTAGTCCACCACGTCCTCAACGAGGGCGTATGAGTCTGCCAGGTTGGAGGCTACGTTCTCTATGCCAGTGGCGCCGTCCATGGTTCCGATCTGCTTGAGAGCCGCTTCCCTGTACGCATCGGACATGAAGGTAAACGAGGGGGAGAAAACGGGATCCATGGTATCGTACTCGGCGTGTGTCTCTATGTCGACGTTCGCCACAGGCAACATGCCGCTCGAGAAGAACTGGGCCGTAGCGATGGTGCGTTGCTTACTATTGGCGTAAAAGCGAACCGCGTCTTTCTCGGGCCTATAGTTCTCGGGAATGAGCTGCTCAGACTCGAGCCATTTGCGCATATACTCGCCCATCATGGTTTCCAGCGCGCCTCCGCGCACGGTAAGCTCGCTTGCGTTGGCCGTCCAGTTAATCCATGTGTGCGGGGTCGCCTGTTCGAGTACCGACCCGGTGGTCGACATCGGCGCGCGGATGTCGTGGCGGCTCAGTACGACGACCTGCTGTAGCTTGTAATTATCGCCAGGCTTGTGGAAGTCGAGCGTGGCGGCCTGTGCCTTTGCCTCGGATTCGCCTCCACTCTTCCCGGCGGTCTCGGTTGTCTGCTCTTGGGTGCTCGCTGCGTTTTGGCTTGATCCCTGCGTTTGGCTGCAGCCCCATAGGGGCAGCGCCAAACCAAGCGACAGAACCAGAACAACCACGAGGAATGGAATACGGTTGCGATTGTACATAGAACCTCTTTTCACCTGTGCGGCCCATACTTTGCAATTGATTGTACATGGAAGGCGGTTTGCCATGCTTGTGTGTCACGGGGGCGTTGACACACCCGTGCTGTAACAATGCCTGCTAAGCGCATTGCATGCGATTCGGCAAGGCAGGTGTTTGGTATTGGCTCACATTCCTCAAAGGTGTGATGCGAAGCAGCTACAGCACCTCCACCAGCTCGCCTACGAAGACGGTGTGCGCATCGGTGGCGTAGAACTCTCCCAGCCCGTCGCGAATGCTTTCGGGCATGGCGTCCAGTTCGATGGCGTGGGAGTAGATCTTCTTGCAGATGAAGGTGGTCGTGGCCTCATCAAAGGTCACGCCATGCTCGATTGCCTTCGGCGTGAGCGCGGTGAGTGCCACCTTGTTGCCGTCGCGGCCACTTTTTGCGCCAAGAATGCCTAGGTCTCGCTTGTGCTCGTTGTTGAAGAGTTGCACGGTGAAGTAGTCGTTTTCCAGCAGGAACCGATGCGTGTGGCGCCAGGGATGTACGAAGACGGTGAGCGTAGGTCGGCTCCAGAGGACCCCCGCGGTTCCCCAACCAATGGTCATGGTGTTCCAACCGCCGTCCTTGGTGCCTGCGGTAACAAGCGCCCAGTCATCGGCGATGCGGCTCACGAATTCGGCTTGTGCGTCTAAGAATCTCTGCGAAATCTTTGCGGGCATGGGACCTCCCATTTTCGGTTCTATTCAGCTGAGACCTATTCTATCGCCATAGTATTGACTGTGCTTTATAAGGGTCCTTGCTATGCGGGGATTCCTCAGGTTGAGGGGCGCGTGCGTTACGGCGCCTTTGTCTTTGCCAAGAGCTCGTTGAGCCGCTTGACCTCCGCGCGGTATCGGTTGTACATGATGAGCCAAATGATGCAGTGGCACACGGCGTATACGCCAGCCACGATGCCCATGTCAACCAGGTTGGGCTCAATCCAACCGCAGGCAGTGCCAAAGCACATGAACGCTGCGGTGTAGCTCGCGTAGTGAACCACCACCTGCTTGAGCAGTCCCCACGAATCCAGCTCGTATAGGAGCGTGCCGGCCATGGGTATGGCGCCATATGCCCCCGAAGCCAACATGTGCGCAAGCAGGGCGCCGGCCTCGGTTCCCGTCATCTTGAGCAGCTTTGCGGGCAGGATAAGCGAGCCGTTGCCAGAGGCAAATGATATGGCAACGACCATAAGGGCGCCTACGACCATGCCAAGGACAAAGCCGCACGCCGCTCGCTTGAACAGTTTGACAGCCACAGCGTATTAGCTCCCTTCCTTAAGACGTTGCCTGATTGCGGGAATATAGCGCCGCGATGCCCAGGTTTCGGCACCTTGGTCGAACTCGATGCGTAGGGTTCCCGACATCGTGAAGTCAAAGCGCCGGACTTTGCGTAGGTTCACGATCTCGTAGCGCGAGATGCGCAAAAACATGTTTGGGACGAGCGTCTGCTCCATTTCCTGGAGCGATGCCTTGAGCCAGTACGTCTCGTCGCCTGCTAGTACCTTGAGTCGCTTGTTGCATGAGGAAATGCTCGCTATGCGCTCCAATGGCAGAAGCACGGTGGAACCGGTGGGGTCAACGACGGCAAGGCTGCCCACGAAGGGCTCTCGCACCCGATTCATGAGCTCCTCCACTTGCGCGTCCGCGCTCGACGCCCGGAAGAGCACCTGAATGTTCGTCTCGTCCCTGCTTTCCTCAAACCGAACGACAATCCGTTTCACGATACCGCCTTGCCTGTGGGCCATGTGCTCCCATACTTCCGGCGAAGGGTACCCTACGCTGCCGCAAAACGTGGTCTTGCGTGACAAGCGGTAGGAATCTGGAACCAAGCGGTTAATCACCCACAGGTAATTCATAGGAAAATGATTCATACCTGCAAACGGGTGGTTGAGAAGCCCGCGGAACAAGTACGTACAAGCCATCTTAGAGGAGGCTAACCATGAGCAAACACAAGCTCGGCCAGCTTTGGGGAATCATCGGCGTCGCGTCGGTAATCGTAATGTTCATAGTTGCGCGTTTCACAGGCTGGGGATTCGCCTGGATTTGCCCGGTTGTGGGTGTGCTCATCGGGATGATTTGCAGCTTCGTGCTTGGCAAGGATGAGTAGCGCTCGAAATAAGTGAGCGCATGCAGCCACTGGGAACAGGCCGTATGTCGCACTTGGGGCGCGGCATGCGGCCTGCTCCTTGGCCATATAGTCTCTTGAGGGGGGACAAAAGGTGAGGTTTAGAAAGGCTTCGACGAGAGGTGGAAATCGACTCGTCTCCACCATTGCCGCGGTGCTCCTGCTGGAAGTTGGCTGCGCTCTTGCGTTCTGCCAACTGGCCTTCTTCCCCATAACCTTGCCGGGGGCGAGCATCCGCTTTCACAGCTTCCTCTTCTTTGCCCCCTTTGCTGCCGCGGCGCTCTACCTGAGCCTGCCGGTGTATCTTGGCTGTGCCGCCCTGCTTGGCGGGCTCCTGTGCCTCCGCATACAGTTCTTGCCCATGGACTTCTACGAGCTGCTGTTTAGCAACCCCATGGGTTCGATTATGACCACGTGCCTGTTTGCGTTCATCATCTGGATTGTCCTTAACGGAACGAAGCGGCTGCTCAAAGACCGCGTGCGATCCAAGGTGGGCAACCTGGCTTTCGCGGCCGCACTTTTTGTGACTTCGCTGATGCTCATGGTCATCTGGGTTGTCTACCTGGGCGCTATCTTTGCGGTCTACGGCTACGGCAACATGCTCTCAACGCTTACGGGTCCCCTGTGGTCTGGGTCATTTTGGGCACAGGTGGTCTTCGATTGGTTCGTATGGCTTGTTGCCGCCACGCTTTCCAGCGCGCTCATTCGCAGGTTCGCTTCCGAGGAAATCGAGCCGCCCCTTCGCACCGTGTTCCATCGGTGGCTCTTTCTCGTGGTGGTTGGCGCATTCTTGCTTACGACCAGCGTGAGCTTTTTGTTTTCCAGCGTGCAGGCGCTTGGGGAGGCAGACGATTCGCTTTCCAGCCAGGTGAACTACGTGGGCTCCGTGGTGCAACAACGGCTGGAGGGCCAGCAGACGATCGAAGGGCTCGTTGACTCCTATGAGGACGGCTTTATCGACTCCATCGCAATCGGCAAGGGGCAACAGACGGTTTCTACGAACAACAAGTCTTACGAGCAGGCCTTCGCCGACGAGGACTTCGTGCGCATGCTGCGCGAGGGCAAGCTGCAGTTCCTGCAAGACATGGAGACGCTGGGCATCGTGTACTTCAAGGGCGCGAGCGTGGCGGGATACGACATTGCCGCATTTGCCAAAAGCGAGCGCATCTTCGCGAACAGGACCTCTGTGCTGGCGATGAACACCATGTGCTACCTCGTGCTCTTTGCGGCTGTGTTCTTGCTGGTGTCCAAGCTGCTCGACCGCGTGGTGGTGCGTGGGTTCAAGCGCACCAACAAGATCTTGTCGCTCATTACTAACGGCGACCTGGAGCAGCGGGTGGCCGAGCGCGAGACGCAGGAGTTCCGGGCTCTTTCCGATGGCATAAACACCACGGTGGATGCGCTCGAGGGTCTAATCGACGAGGCGGAGCGTCGCATGGAGCGCGACCTCGCAACGGCCAAGGCCATTCAGGAAAGCGCCCTGCCACGCACGTTTCCCGCCTTTCCGGAAATCGACGCGTTCGACATCTACGCGAGCATGGACGCCGCAAAAGAGGTGGGCGGCGACTTCTTTGACTTCTTCCTCATTGACGAGCGAACGCTGGGCTTCCTCATTGCCGACGTAAGCGGCAAGGGCATTCCCGGGGCCCTGTTCATGATGGCCGCGAAGGCCGAGATAGAGAACCGCATGCTCGAGGGCATAGACCTTGCCCAGGCAGTAAGCGGCGCCAACCAGTACCTGTGCGCAAACAACGACGCCGGCATGTTCGTAACGGTGTGGGCCGCCACGTTGGACTGGGCGAGCGGCAAGGTTACCTATGTGAACGCCGGACATAACTTCCCGCTCCTCCGCCATGGGGACGACGGTGCTTGGGAGTGGCTCAAAAAGAAGTGCGGCTTGTTCCTGGGGACGTTTGAGGTCGCGAAGTACCGAACCGAAACCCTGACGCTAGAGCCGGGAAACAAGCTCGTTCTGTATACTGACGGCGTCAACGAGGCGTTTAGCGCGGGCGAGGAGGAGTATGGCAACCCAAGGCTCGAGGAGTTCCTCGCGGGGCATGGTGACCTGCGGCCGAAGGAACTTGTTGAGGCGCTTCGCGCGGACGTCGCGGCATGGGCGGAGGGCGCCGAGCAGTCTGACGACGTCACGATCCTGGTTTTGGAGTACGAGGGAGTAGAAAGCTGACAAGTGACCTGTCCCCTTGTCAGAAAGCTGACAAGTGACCTGTCCCCTTGTCAGCTTTTTCGGCTATGCGTCGACGATGGCAGAGCCAAGTGCTCCCGTAAGCTCTGTCATGCGGGCCTCCCAGCCCTCTGAGGCTATGAAGTCGCGAAGCGCCATCTCGCACGTGCCCCATTCCTTGTCGAGCGTGGCGCCAGCTATAATGTTGTAGTCTCTTTCGTCGCCACTTCCGCAGCCGCCAGCCACATAGTTGTTCATCGCAACGGTGTAGGTTGCGGAGTCATCCAGATTGCCGCCTCCAACGAGCTTGAACTCCGTGATGCGGCTGCCTTCTGCCGCGTTCCAGTCCACCGTAAGCTGTGCGCCGCCTAGCACGAGGACGTTGCCCGAGTTGGATGGCCACTTATACTTGTCTGTCGCCTCGGTATAAGCCTGAGACAGAGGTGTGCCCTTCGCCACTGCATCTTTTACGTAGGCTTCTTGCGAGTTGTACGACTTTCGGTTTTCAACCATGATCCCCACGGATCGCTCCATGGCTTCGCGCAGCTGAGCGCCCGTAAGCTTGCGCGTCTCCAGGGTGTTCCCGTAGGGCGAGACGGACAAGATGTTGTTGTATGTTACCTCTCCCTCCGGAATGCCGTCGCGGATGCCGCCAGCGTTCTCGATGGCAAGGTCCGCGCCGGTAGCGGCCAAATAAGACGCCGTCACCACGTGCCCTATGGGTTCGTCACGCGTGCGCAGCCACTCCCACGAGAGCTTGAGCTCGTCTATTGTCTGTGCGTCCGCATTCCTAAAGGGATAGTCGTAATTCTGGCCACTCGCACCAACACGTTCGTCCAAGGTGGCCTTTTCCTCGTTCTCGACGGTGGCAATAAGCTCGTCCGTGGCCGCGTCAGATAGCTTGGACCCAGCGTCGTAGTCCACGAGCGTGTCGGAGGAGTCGATGCTGTCCCATGTGCCGTTGCCGTCGGGGTTGTTGAGCGTAAGGCTAAGCGTCCCGATGTCCTTGAAGTAGTTGTAGGCCTCGACGAGTGCGACTCCACGGCCGTCCTTGTCCGTCACGAGTCCGTCGTCGCTCACAGAGGTGTTGTCGATTTGTATGTGTTGGTGGCCGGCAATTACCGCGTCAAGCCCCGAGGTCTGGGCGACGAGTTGCTGAGGGTCCTGGTAATGCGTCAGAGCGATGACCACGTCGCAATCGAGCTCATCGCGCAGCGTGGCAGCCATTTCGTTTGCGCGCTGGGCGGGGTCAGAAAAATCAACGTTTTCCACGTAGTTCGCGGGAGCCGTCTCGTGGAAGCGCTGATCTATGACGCCAAAGATGCCTACGCGCACCACTGTGCCCTCGTCGGAAACCACGTCTCGCACGAGATAGTTGTTCTTGAAGTATGCGTTGCCGTCCTTGTCGGTGATGTTTGCGCCCAGGATTGAGAAGGTATGGTTCTTGTCTATCTCCTGCAAGCGCGTGTCCCCGTAGCTCCAGTCGTGGTTGCCGGGCGTGGTGGCGTCCACCCCAACCTCGTCCATGAGGCGTGCGATGCTCTCGCCCTTGGCCACGGTGGCAAACGATTGCCCGTGGAACGTATCGCCTGCGTCGAGCAGCAGGTGGGGTTTCTGTTGGTCTTTGAGCGCTTTGAGGGCAGAGAATCCGATGGCCTTGTTGTAGCTGTCGTCCTTGTAGTAGCCATGGATGTCGTTGATGTGCATGAAGTGCAGGTTTGCCGTGGCGGGCAGCTTGCGCTTATAACCCGTCATGGTTGCGGTGAGCGCAATCGTCTTGCCGTCGTATGGCACGTTGGCAGTCGCAGACGCCGTTACGTCGTAGTCGTATTTGGATGGCGTGGCATTCTCCTCGCCCTCTGCAAGGGCAGTCGCCGTCGGTACCGCAAAGACGCCGCCGGCGAGTGCGACCGCGCACAGAAGCACCAGGTATGTGGAGCCACCGCGCCTTCCGTGACGTACAACCACGACGCCTGCCGCCACAACGATGAGTCCCTCCACGCACAGCAGTCCCACCGACATGCTGGGATCGGCGGTTGAGGCAAGCGACTGTTTTGTGGTCGTGCTGGTGCCAGTGGCTTCCGGAGCGCCGCTTGCGTTGCTGCTGGAGCTGGTGTTTGGCGCGGGGCTAGCGTCGCGTTCCAAATAAACGTCGAGCGTCTGCGAGGATCCGACACCCATCTTGGCCACCGTCGTCTGCGTGTTGCCAGAGGCGTGCCATCCCTCGGGCACAGTAGCCGAGAGGCTCACATCACGCAAAGGTTCGTTGGAGGCATTGGTGCCCGTAACCACCGCATGCGCCTTCTCGCCCGCGGCATACGAGTCCTTGTCAAAAGCAACGGAGACCTTAAGCGTGTCGTCGGCCTGCGCCGTACTGCCTTGCTCGTCGGCGCGTGCCATTCCCGGACACAGCGCAAAGAGCGCAATCAGCAGTCCGAGCGTCGTGGCGAGGATGCGTCCAAGAGTACTGTTCTGCCTCTGACCTGCGTGTTTTCCGTTCATGGGATGTTCCTTTGCCTTGGTGGTGTAACGTTTGCGTCGTGTGATGTGCATTCTAGCGCATTATTGCCTATACCAGAGTTTACGCCCCCGCGCCCGCGACGCGGCCCGCAGGTGGCGACTCACGAAGTGAGCGAGCGAAGCGAGCGCGGAGCCGCATGCGGGC
>JAFWKQ010000118.1 GCA_017545665.1 Atopobiaceae bacterium | reverse complement strand
CTTAACGATGCCATTGGCGCCGATATCGAAGGTCACCTCGATTTGGGGTACGCCGCGACGCGCTGCGGGAATGCCAGTGAGGTTGAACTTACCAAGGCTCTTGTTGTCGCGAGCCATCTCGCGCTCGCCTTGGAGCACGTTGATCTCCACGGAGGTCTGGTTGTCGGCCGCGGTGGAATAGATCTCGGTTTTGCTGGTGGGGATGGTGGTGTTGCGGTCGATCATCTTGGTCATGATGCCGCCCATCGTCTCCACGCCCAGCGACAGCGGGGTAACGTCCAGAAGCAGGATGCCCTCAACGTCGCCGGTAAGCACGCCGCCCTGTACGGCTGCGCCGTCCGCAACGACCTCGTCCGGGTTCACGGACATGTTGGGCTGCTTGCCGGTAATGGTCTTTACCAGGTTTTGCACGGCGGGCATACGGCTGGAGCCGCCAACCAGAATGACCTCGTTGACTTCGGCAATGGAAATGCCGGCGTCATGCAGGGCCTTGGTTACGGGACCCTTGCAGCGATCCAGAAGGTCGCGGGTAATGCGCTCGAACTCGGCGCGGGTGAGCGTGTAGTCAAGGTGCTTGGGGCCAGTGGCGTCGGCCGTGATGAAGGGCAGGTTAACCTGTGCCTGCTGTGCGCTGGAGAGCTCCTTCTTGGCGTTCTCCGCGGCCTCCTTAAGACGCTGAAGGGCCATGGGGTCTTGGCGAAGGTCGATGCCGTTGTCCTGCTGGAATTTGTTGGCCAGCCAGTCGATTACCTTCTGGTCCCAGTCGTCGCCACCCAGGTGGTTGTCACCGTTGGTGGCAAGAACCTCAACCACGCCGTCCGCCAGATCGAGCAAGGACACGTCAAACGTGCCGCCACCGAGGTCGAAGACAAGAACCTTCTGATCGATGTCCTTCTTGTCCAGTCCATAGGCAAGGGCTGCGGCCGTGGGCTCGTTTACGATGCGCTGCACGTTGAGGCCTGCGATCTTGCCGGCGTCCTTGGTGGCCTGACGCTGATCGTCGTTGAAGTACGCGGGAACGGTAATCACCGCGTCGGTAACGGGCTCGCCCAGGTACTTCTCGGCGTCTGCCTTCATCTTGGACAGAATCATGGCGCTGATCTGCTCGGGCGTGAAGTCCTCGCCGTTGATCTCTACCACGGCGCGGCTGCCGGTGCCAGACTTTACCTTGTAGGGCACCGTCTTGAGCTCTGAGCTTACCTCGTCGTAGCGACGGCCCATGAAGCGCTTGATGGAGAATACGGTGTTGGTGGGGTTGGTAACTGCTTGGTTCTTTGCAGCCTTACCAACGATGCGGTCGCCATCGGAGCGGAAGCCAACGACGGAGGGGGTGGTACGATCGCCCTCAGCGTTGACAATAATCGTGGGCTCGCCGCCCTCGAGTACAGCCATCGCCGAGTTGGTAGTGCCAAGGTCGATGCCAAGAATCTTTGCCATAATAAGGAATCCTTTCGTTTTGTGAGGAGCCTTTTGGCCCCTTCGCGAGTTGCTTTACGGTACTTAGTATTCCCTTACGTTCTGATTCTATACATAATCTAAGTCAGTTTGTAATAGATTTCTTGCTTTGACAATTGGCACACATTTAACGGCGCGTCCGCGTCCATCCCAGCCCGCATGCGGCTCCGCGTCCGCGCCCATCCCAGCCCGCATGCGGCTCCACGCTCGCTTCGCTCGCTCACTTCGTGAGTCGCCGTGTGCGGGCCAGGCGTGGACGCGTCAAACCAATCGACAGGAACTGAGGCTTAGGGAAGCGCCCCCCAGCCCCACTAGTCCGCCAGCCTACCCAGGCAGAGCGCCAGCTCGCCAAGCAGCACGTAGCTATCGTAGTCCGTAACCTCTTTGAGCTCAGGTATTGCGGCGGGAGGAAGCACCTTCTCCAGCTCCTCTCGCAGCTCGTCCATTTGGGGCAACAGGTCGCACCACACATATATTACTTGAGGCGCTATGGTGCAGGCCAGGCTCGTGATGTAGCGCGCCACCAGCTCGCACATGCCGTCCACGCGCCAAGCCGCGTCCTCGAGGTCCATACGCAACGAGAAGCTGTTTGCGAGCGGTCGCAGGTGGCCGGAGTATCCTCTGCGGCCCACAAGGGGCTTGCCCTCCACAACGTACCCCTCTTCGCCGCCGGGCACGCCAACCGTCTGCGCGTGGAAGGCCACGTTCTCGTACTTGTCCTGCAACACATAGCAGCCCACTGCCGCCGCGGTGGCGTTATGGTCCACATATACCTTGGTGTTCCACAGCTCCTCAATCGAGGCACGCATGTCGTGTCGGTCTGCCTCGCCGTCATCGCGCATGCGCACCACTTTGCCGCCGTCCGCCATATCGGGAACCGCGATGCCCACCGCATCAAACTCATCGGTCTTCCAGCCCTTAAGACGCAACGTGGCCGCCATGTCTTCGAGCAACTGGTCGTCGAAGGTGCGTCGCACCAGCATGCCCGAGGCCGCGATCTGGCCCTTGTCGAGCACGCGATACAACAACGTGGGCTCGTCCTTGCGATAGATGTAGCTCATCGCCAGCACTCGCTTGGTCTTGTCGAAGTCACGCATGGAATGAATCTGCACATCGTCAATGGGCGTTCGGCTTCCCGAAAGGACGTCCACCACTATGCGCAGGGCGGAAGCGGCGTCGTAGGAACCAAACACCCTGCCGGGAAGCTCGATTACGGGCGTGTTGGGAAGCGCCTTCGCAACCTCCTTGCGCTGGTAGCCCACTTGGGGAGCCAGGAGCACGGCGGAACACTTGGACCCTTCTCTTTGGGCCTCCTCAATTGACTTGGCACTGAACTCGTAGTCCAACCCCAGGCTCGTTGCGCACTCGTTGTAGCGTCGCCTAGCCTTAGTCCAAATCCCTAAAGTGAAAACTACGCACGCCCGAGGCATAGTCGCCCACCACGTGATCCGTGCCATAGATCTTGTACTTGTAGGTAACAAGCCCCTCCAAGCCCACGGGACCACGCGCGTGAAGCTTGCTCGTGGAGATGCCCACCTCTGCGCCAAAGCCATAGCGGAATCCATCGGCAAAGCGCGTTGACGCGTTGCAGTATACGCCCGCCGAGTCCACAAGCTGCATGAAGCGCTCCGCCACCTGGGCGTTTTCGGTTACGATGGCGTCGGTGTGATGCGAGCCATGGCGATTTATATGCTCAATCGCCTCGTCCACTCCATCCACGAGTTTAATGGACACAATGAGCGCAAGGTACTCGGTGTCCCAGTCCTCGTCGGTCGCAGGCTCGCAATCCACGATCGCGCGCACTTCGTCGGTGCCACGCACCTCCACGCCCTCATTCAAGAGCGCCTCGACTATTGCGGGCAAGAGACGAGGGGCCGCATCGCGCTGTACGAGCACCGTCTCCACCGCATTGCAGGCGGCCGTGTATTGAATCTTGGCATCCACCACAATGCGTACGGCCTTCTGCTCGTCCGCGTCCTTGTCTACGTACACGTGGCAAATGCCATCCGCATGACCCATAACGGGAATGCGCGTGTTGTCCATTATGTAGCGCACGAACGCATTTGAGCCGCGTGGAATGAGCAGGTCCACGGACTGGTCGCACGAGAGCAGCTCGCTGATCTCCTCGCGCGCCTCCACCTGATACAGGCATTCGGCGGGCAGCCCCGCCTCGACGGCTGCGTTGTAGATAACGTCAAACAGCGCTTTGTTGGTGCGCATGGTCTCGCTGCCACCCTTAAGCAACGCGCAGTTGCCGCTCTTTAGACAGAGGGTGGATATTTGCACCAATGCATCGGGGCGCGCCTCGAAGATCACGCCGATGACGCCAATGGGGCATGACTGGCGTACCAACACAAGTCCCTCGTCGAGCTCACGGCGCAACAGCTCGCGACCAACGGGGTCGGGCAGGCCAATGAGGTCTTCGATTCCCGCGCATACGTCTGCAAGCTTGGTCTCGTCGAACTTGAGCCTCTTTATTACCGCTGCGGCTATGCCGTCGCGCTCCGCGGCAGCCAAGTCTTCCTTGTTCGCCGCAAAAATCGCATCCTGATTTGCCAAAAGCGCCTCGCGAATGCGGGCAAGAGCGGCGTTACGCAGCTCTACCGAGGTAGCCGCCATAACGGGGCTGTTGAGCTTCATGTTTGCCGCAATCGTACTTATATCGCTCATCATATATCCCTTCGTTCGTTAGTTGGTGCCATATGCCCTGGCAGTAAAGTACTGAAGGCGCTGGTACAGGTTCTCGAGCTGTTCCCTGTCATCTTCGCCGTCGGTGTAGTAGGCAATCGAGGTGCCGTCCACGCGAATGTACGAATCGTCAATCTCGGCGGCATAGCGCGTATTCGCAAAGTCTTCCCAGCTCATAAAGTGGGCTCTCCCATCGCCCATCTCGCGACAGTACAGTCCCGCAGAGGTTATGGCGAATCCGTTTTTGCCGCTCTTGAAAATCGTGTCGTCGTGGATGAGGTAGATCTGCTCGTCGGAGTCGATGCCCAATCCGTTCTCGATCTTTCTTGAGGTTTCAAAATTGCCTCGGTCAACCCTGCAAAGAAGGTCCTCGCACTCCGCATCGACGATTTCCAGGAGATCCATGCCGGCATACTCTTCGTCCGCCTCGTAGTCGGCGTCGTCTTCATATTCCTCGTTGTGGCCACCAAGGCCAAGCGCTTCCATCTCCTCGTCATCCAAGGCAAAGCGCGAGTCGCAAAACTCGCAGGTAAGAAACCTACCGGTAATCGGTCCACTATAGCGTCCGCCACACATGGGGCAGTTTACCGCGATCGCCTTCATAACATTATTCCTTCCTGCATGGTTGTACTTTGCTCTCTCCTTTATACACCACCAAACGCAGACAATCCCCCATTGTTTGCTGGACGGCAAAGTACATGAGTAATATTGGCCTTATTTGCTTAGGAACAGGCCCCAAGTTGAGGTTTCGAAATCCCAACTTGGGGCCAATCCCTAAGCTATGCCCAACGAGGCTAGCGGTTTTCTCGGAAGTAGGGCAAGCCAAGGCTCTCCGGAGGTTGGTTCTCGCGTTTGTTGCGTGTGCTGGTAACGACGAGCACCACGATGGTAACCACATACGGGAGCATCTTGTACAGCTCCTTAACCGCAAGGTCGGTTCCCGTGGGAATGAACAGGTGCAGGATGTACAGGCCACCAAACAGGATCGAGGCGGGAATCGACACGCCCGGACGCCATACGGTAAAGATAACCAACGCTATGGCAAGCCACCCGCGGTCGCCAAAGGCGTCGTTGGCCCAAATGCCATTGGCATAGTCCATAACGAAGTACAGGCCACCCAAACCGGCAATAATGCAGCCAGCGCAGGTTGCCACATACTTGTAGCGCGTAATGCTAATGCCGGCCGCGTCTGCCGTGGCGGGATCCTCTCCCACCGCACGCAGCTGCAAGCCGACGCGCGTGTGGTTGAGCAAAAGAGAAGCGCCGACCGCAATCACAATGGCAAGGTAGGCCAAGAAGCCATAGCTCAAGAAGATCTGCCCGAACCAACCCAGCGACTCCGCAAACGGCAACGTGGCCCTAAACAGATTGCTCGTTGCCGTGAGCGAGATGGAAGGTATCTCGGAGCCGGTGAGCTTGATCAAAGAGCCGCCAAAGAAGTTGCCCAAACCCACGCCAAAGGTGGTCATGGCCAAACCGGTTACGTTTTGGTTGGCGCGAAGCGTAACGGTTAGGAAGCAGTAGATAAGACCCATGGCAAGCGAGCCCAGAATGCAGCATATAAGCGGGATGAGGATTCCAAGCGCGGGATTTATGAGCGAAGAATCGGCCAAACTGCTCTCGTAAAAGAACGAGCCAATTACGCCGCAGATGCCACCGACGTACATGACGCCGGGAATGCCCAAGTTAAGGTTGCCGGACTTCTCGGTAACAATCTCGCCCGTGCAGCCGAACAGCAGGGGTATGCCCTGAACCACTGCGCGTGGAATGAAGGAGATCAAAAACTCAAACATTGCCCTGCTCCTTCTCGCTCGCCTTCTTCTTGCTGCTAAACACGACTCTATAGGTAATAAAGAACTCCGTGCCAATGATGAAGAACAGGATGATGCCGGTGAGGATGTCGCCGAAGCTATGGTTGAGCCCGTAGGTGGTGGCTATCTCGCCCGCGCCTGAGCCCATGAACTCAAGCAGGAAGCTGCTGCCCACCATAACGGCGGGGTTGAACTTTGCCAACCACGAAACCATAACGGCCGTAAACCCACGACCAGCTGCGATGCTTGTGGTAAGCGTGTGCGCCGAGCCCGCAACGAGCAGCATTCCCGCAAATCCGCAAATCGCACCAGACAAAATCAGCGTGCGCACAATAACCCGATCGACCTTAATGCCCACGTAGCGCGCCGTGCTTGGGCTCTCGCCCACTACCGAGAGCTCGTATCCTTGCTTACTGTAGTTTAGGTATACATACATCGCAGCGGTGAGCAGCGCTACCAATATGACTACGAGCGTGTACTTGTTGCCGCCAACAACGGGGAGCCATCCCGCCTCGGACTTTTGGTTAATGATGCCAATGGTGCCCGAACCCTTGGGGTTTTCCCACACAATAACGAAGTAGGCCACGATTTGGATGGCCACATAGTTCATCATGAGGGTAAACAGCGTCTCGTTAGTATTGAACCTAGCCTTGAAGATCGCCGGTATGGCTGCCCAGAGCGCGCCGGCAGCAATGGATGCCACGAACATGATGGCCAAAAGCGCCACATTGGGCACCTTGTCGCCCAAACAGACCATGCAAGCCGCCGCGGCAAGACCACCCGCAAGCACTTGTCCCTCTCCGCCCAAGTTCCAAAACTTCATGCGAAACGCCGGCGTGAGGGCAAGCGACACACATAGAAGCAGCGCGATGTTGTGCAACAGAATCCATACCTTGCGCGGGGAGCCAAACGATCCCTGGATCATGGTCCCATACACGGCAATGGGGTTAAGACCGGTGGCGAGCGCCGTAATGACTCCACACACCACAAGCGCGAGCACGATTATGCCAAAGCGGATGGCAAGCGCCTGAGCGAGGGGCATGTCCTTTCGCTTGACGACGTGAATCACTGGTCCTCACCTCCTCCCAGCTTGGTCATCATAAGGCCGACCTCGTTCTTTGTGGTTGTGCGACCGTCCACGATGCCGCTTACCTTGCCACCGCACAGCACGAGGATTCGGTCACACAGTTCCAGCAGCACGTCCAAGTCCTCGCCTACGTATATTACGGCAACGCCGTTACCCTTTTGGCGGTTTAGCAGGTCGTAGATAACATAGGACGAGTTAACGTCGAGTCCGCGGACGGCATATGCCGACAAGAGCACCGTTGGGGCGGCCGCGATCTCGCGTCCCACGAGTACCTTTTGCACGTTGCCACCCGAGAGCTTGCTCACGGGCGTCGACACGCTTGGCGTGCTGACTTCCAGCTCCTCAACCACGAGCTCGGCCAAGTGCTTAGGCTCCTTGCGGTCTGCCAAAGGCGAGGCGCCCCTGCGGAACGAGCGCAGCATCATGTTGTCGGTGAGGTCCATGCTGCCCACCAGACCCATGCCCAGACGGTCCTCCGGAACGAACGACAAGATCACGCCCATATCGGCAATCTTGAGCGGGTCCATGCCAATGAGCTCTTCGACCTGCTCGTCGTCCACGTTGTACTCAATGCTGCCGCTCTCCACCGGCTGCAGGCCGGCAATCGCCTCAAGAAGCTCCTTCTGCCCGGAGCCGGAGATGCCCGCGATGCCCAGTATCTCGCCCGTATACGCAACAAACGAAACGTCGTCGAGCTTCGTCACGCCCTCGCGATTCTTTACCGTGAGGTTCTTCACACGAATGCGCTCCAAGCGGTACTTCATCTCGGGATCGGGACGATCGATGTTGAGCGATATCTGACGGCCGACCATCATGTTGGTCATCTCTTGCGTGGACGCCTCGGCGGTAACCATCTCGCCAACGTACTCGCCCTTGCGAAGCACAACCACGCGATCGCTTATGTCCTTCACCTCGTTGAGCTTGTGGGTAATGATCACGACCGCCTTGCCGTCATCGCGCATGTTGCGCAGCACCGCAAAGAGCTTGTCGGTTTCTTGCGGCGTAAGCACGGCCGTCGGCTCGTCCAGAATCAGGATCTCGGCACCTCGATAGAGCATCTTTACGATTTCGACCGTCTGCTTTTGCGACACGGACATGTCGTAGACCTTTTGGTTCGGATCCACGTCAAAGCCATAGTCGTCGCAGATCTGCCTCACCTTTTCCGTTGCAGCCGCAAGGTCGAAGCGGCCCTTCTCCTTGAGGCCGAGCACTATGTTCTGGGTTGCGGTAAAGACGTTGACCAACTTGAAGTGCTGGTGAATCATGCCGATGCCGTACTCAAAGGCATCCTTGGGTGATCCGATGCTCACAGGCACACCATCGATGGAAATCTGGCCGCTGTCGGGATAGTAGATGCCCGAAAGCATGTTCATGAGGGTCGTCTTGCCGCTGCCGTTCTCGCCCAGCAAGGCCAAAATCTCCCCACGGTTAATGTCGAGACTCACGTTGTTGTTGGCCTGCGTAGGCCCGAAGGACTTGCTTATGTTTCGCAGGGAAACTGCTGGCTGCTTCTCGCTCATGGCTCCCATCCATATAGTAAGGAAACGAAAAGACGGTCCCGGCAAACCGGAACCGTCTTTATGGGTTATGCCGGCATTTAGCTGCCGAAGTTGGTGTCGAGCAGATTGATGCCGTCAATCTGCAGGTCGAAGTACGGCGCGGAGCGGAACTCGGACTCGTGGAAGTAACCGTCCTTGATAACCTCGGTGTCGCCTTCCCTCTTCTCGTCGGAATCCACATCGGCCTTGTAGGTGTCCAGCTTCTTGCCACCCACGGTGAAGGTCGACGTATCGAACACGTGCACCTTGCCGGCCTCGAGGTCGGCCTTAACCTCCGCGATCTTCTCGGCGGTACCCTTGGCGGCAACTTTGTCGTTGAGCTCGGTAAGGGCAACGGAGCCGGTGGTGAGGGTGCCGGTGTAGTCGGTGTCGATCTCCTTGCCAGCAATTACGGCGCCAATGGCATCGGTGTAGTACGGCGCCCAGTCGATGCGGGACGACACGATAAAGGTGTTGGGGCAAGAATCGACGGTGCTGCCGTTGTATGAGACGTTGGGAACCTTGGAGTTCTCGCACTGCTGCGGCGCACCCATGGAGTCGGCATGCTGAGAGATAAGCACGCAGCCACCGTCGATGAGCTTCTTTGCGCCCTCTTGCTCAAGCGCCTGGTCGTACCAGGAGCCGGTGAAGGTAACGTCCATGGTAACCTCGGGCACGATGCTCTTGGCACCCAGATAGAAGGAAGTGTAGCCGCTGATTACCTCGGCGTAGGTATAGGCACCCACGTAGCCCATCTTCGCCTTGGCAGCGGTGATCTTGCCCTCGTCAATCATCTCCTTGAGCTTGAGGCCGGCGGCGACGCCCGCGAGGAAGCGGCCCTCGTAGATGGAGGCAAAGGCGTTGTGGTAGTTGGCAAGCTTCTCGGTGTGCGCCTTGGTGCCCGTGGCATGGCAGAACTGGACCTGCGGGAACTCCTTGGCGGCCTGGATCATATAGTCCTCGTGGCCAAAGGAGTCGGCAAAGATGAGCTTGCAGCCAGCGTCCACGAGCTCGGCCGCGGCATCGTAGCAGGCATTGCTCTCGGGGATGTTCGTCTTGATGAGGCTGTCGGTAATGCCCTGCTTCTCGCAGGCCTCCTTAAAGCCCTTGATGAAGTTGTTGTCGTAGGTGGAGTTCTCGTCGTGAAGGCAGATGAGACCGACCTTAATGGCTCCGGACGCATTGCCGCCGCCCTGCGCACTGGACGAGGCGGCATTTCCGCCACCGCATGCGGCAAGCGAGAGCGCAGCCGCGCTGCCAAACGCAGCACCAAGGGCCTGACGTCGGTTCATCATGAGTTTGTCGAGCTTCTTCATACTCTTCCTTCCGTTTGGGACGCCCCGTGCGTCCACAATACACATTTACGAGCGGAAAACGATTTCGTCTTCCGACATCGACTCTATGGCTGCCAGCGACTCTATGCGCAGCCCTTCGGAGCGCATCCGATCGCCAGCACCAGTAAAGCACTTCTCAATGGCAATGGCGGCGCCGACGACGTGAGCCCCCGCGTTGTTGCAGAGTTCCACCAGGCCGTAGAGCGCAGCACCCTTAGCCAAAAAATCGTCCACGAGCAGCACGCGGTCGTCCGAAGACAAATAGTCCCGACTCACCACCACGTTGTAGTCCTCGCCATGGGTAAACGAATGCACCTTGGTTACGTACACATCGCCATCCACGTTGCTCGTGCGGTGCTTCTTGGCAAAGAGCACGGGCACGCCCATGGCAAGACCAGCGGCCGCCGCAATGGCAATGCCGCTTGCCTCGATGGTAAGGACTTTGGTAACGCCTTCGTCTGCATACAGACGTGCGATCTCCTCGCCCATTTGCGCAAGAAGCTGTGTGTCGATGTTTTGATTAAGGAAACTGCCAACCTTCAGAATGTCCCCTGGGAGCACCTGCCCCTCCTCGAGGATCTTCTCTTCCATCTGCTTCATAAAGAAAAACTCTCCTCATTGCATCGAACAATAGAGCGAACATAGAGTCTGATGGACATTGAGTACCCATAGGATAGCACCGTCGAAGCGATTCGTTTGCCAAAAAAACCTCTTGATACGGAAATGCAATACAAAATAGGCAGGATGGCGCATTTGCCATCCGAGCGGAAAAGCGGGACAAAGGGGACTGTCCCCTTTGTCCCGCATGCGCCTCTGGGGCAAGGCCGTATCCAAAACCGAACAAACTGTGCTTCTTCTTTGACGCGCCAGCGCGTTTACGCCGTTCTCCAGCCCAAGCGCAGTTTGTGTCCACAGGCCGTGGCATACTAGAAACGAACACAGGTTCGTACGAAGGGAGCACGGATCGTGGACGTCAGGCGCACGATTTTGCACGTGGACATGAATTGCTTCTACGCGAGCGTGGAGATGGCAGAGCACCCAGAGTTGCGCGGAAAACCCGTTATTGTGGGTGGCGACGAAGAGAATCGCCACGGCATCGTGCTCACCGCAAGCTATCCCGCAAAGCGCCGCGGCGTAAAAACCGCCATGACGCTCTGGCAGGCTCGGCGCGCGTGTCCCGATGCCATTGTGGTGCCACCGCGCTACGGTCTTTACGCAAGCTATAGCCATAAGGCACGCCAAATATATAACCAGTACACCGATCTGGTGGAGCCTTTTGGCCTGGACGAGGCATGGCTCGACATCACCAACAGCGTGCACCTTGCCGGCGGCGACGCCCTGCTCGTGGCACGCGAGATTAGCGAACGCATGCCAGCGGAGCTGGGCTGTTCCGTGAGCGTGGGCGTAAGCTGGAACAAGATCTTCGCCAAGTTTGGCAGCGACTACCAAAAGCCCGACGGCCTCACCGTTATTACCCCTCAAAACATGCATGAGGTCGTGTGGCCCTCGCCAGTGCGCGATCTTTTGTATGTGGGGCCAGCCACCGAGCGCAAGCTCCATCGCCTGGGAATCCTTACCATAGGCCAGCTTGCCTGCGCAGACGAATACGCCATCCGGCGCAGCCTGGGAAAGATGGGCACGGTGGTGCAGTGCTTTGCGCGCGGGCACGACAACGCGCCAGTGCGCATGTTCGAGCCGGAGGAGGGCGACATCGTGCATGAGGTAAAGGGCGTTGGCAACGGCATAACCACGCCCTTCGACGTAGAAGATGCAGTTACGGCACGGCAGGTAATATGGCTCATGGGCGAAAGCGTGGCGCAACGGCTTCGCGCACAGGGCCTTGCCGCCCGCACGGTATGCGCCTGGGGTCGCGACTTCTCCACCCTAGCCTCGCGCTCGCGACAAACCACGCTCGAGCGCCCCACCCAACTTACGGGCGAAATCTGCTCTGTGGCGACGCGCCTTCTGTGCGGCGATTGGGATTTCTCGCACGGAGAAAAGCTGCGGTCCATGGGAGTCCATGCCTCAAGCCTCGTACCCGCCAGCACGTGCGTGCAGCTGGACCTCTTTGGCAACGAGGAGAGAAGGCAGCGCGCGCTCGACTTGGACCGCACCATGGATGCGCTTCGCGCGCGCTTTGGCAACCACACCGTGCGCAGGCTCTCGGAGCTTTCCGACAGTCGCCTCGCAGGCCTCGACCCCGAGCGAGACAACGTAGTGCATCCCGTAAGCTACTTTGCGTAGAGGAGGTTCCCATGAAGGACGTCGCCGGAAGACAGAAGAAGTACGTGGAGGTTATCTCGGACACATCGGCGGACGGAGTGGTTACCCCGCTTACGGTCGTGTGGGACACCGGGGTGCGCTATCACATAGACAAGGTCCTCGATCGCAGGCAGGCACACAGCCTCAAAACGGGCGGCACCGGCATACGCTACACCGTGCGCGTGGGCGGCCAGTCCACCTACCTCTTCTACGATGACTATCGCGGCCGCTGGTTCGTGGAGGCCAAGGTGGCTCCCATGGAATAGCGGGGAAGGCGACCCTGCGACCCTGCGAGCCTCCTGTTCCACAAAATAGACTCTTCCGCTTTCTAAAGCACAGCAAAAAGCCGTCGGGCGGAAGGAAGTTCCCGACGGCCTGGTTTGCTGCCCTGGGGCAGATGCGCGTCTGGCCACGCGCAAAGGAAAGGAAGGAAGGTGACGTTTGATTTCGTCATCTGCTTAGTACTACGTTCCTGAGCGCCAACGGTCCCAGCTCATCTGTGCGTTCACATTTCCTCCATACGTTTGGCTACGTCGTTTTTGTCTGCGCATTTCTAGGTATGTCCTAAACAAAGTACCACCACGTGAAGAAGGGCGTACGAGCGGTTGGATGGCGAGTCGCGCTTGCCGGGATCGCGAACGGTGAGGCGCGGCAGGGCGGCCGTTTGCCGGGATCGCGAACGGTGAGGGAAGATTTGCTGACTTTTCGAACAGTGCGGGACGATTTGCTGAGAAACGCCACCGTGTGGCCAACTTCAGCAAACTGCCCAGAGCATTTGCTGAGAACGGCCACAGTGTGGCTAATCCCAGCAAACTGCCCCTCACCGTTCGCGATTCCAGCAAATGCCCCTCGCCGTTCTCGATCCCAGCAAACGCTTGCTCTCATCAGCCGCACTGTGGCCAATTTCAGCAAATCCTGCGCCCAGTCCCCTCATCGTTCGCGATCCCAGCAAATCGGCGGAACCGGCCCCGCGCCATTCGCAAAACCAGCAAGCCACGACACGCCACTCCCGCCATGGTCACTACGCACCTATCAACTGCAGCTCCATTTGCCAAAGAACCAGCAGATGCACGGGATAGAACGCATAGAACGCAAACTTGAGCACTGGCCCCTGCACGAATCCGCGCTTGCCGTTATAGAGGTTTATGGGCACGAGCGCGAGGGCCGAGCGCCAAGTAGACAGCATGATGCAGCTGCCCACCGCAGTATAGGCAAGCGCATTGGAGCGCAACACATAGAACACGAATACGAGCGCAAACCCACGCGGCCCGTAATCGCAGGCCAAGCCCATAGACGCAAGCGCCAAGCCCAAAACGCATGCCGCTCGAAGAGCCGGTCGATCCGCAAACCCCTCGTACGCACACAGCGCCACATAGCTTACAAACAGCGTCACAAACACGTTTTGATAGCTGGGATCAAACGGCGTAAGCATGCGGGAAAGGTCGAAGGGCACCTCCGAGATAAGCGCAAACAAGGCAAGGTTGCGCCCATAGCGCCAGCGATCGCGCGTATGGACAAATCCCTCCACCAACAAAAACGCAAAGATCGGAAACGCAAGCCTACCAATCGACTCACCGATTACGGCCCAGCTCACACCCGTCTTTCCCACAAAATACAGCGGCGTGTTGTATGTTGGAAACCTTATGAGCAAACGCTTGGTTACGTGATCCACCAGCATGGTCGCAATCGCAATGAGCTTGAGCACGCTACCGCTCAACACGCGATATCGCTCTGGTACAAGGGAATCCGGGACCGAGGTCTTTTGACTTGAGTCGTTGGCCGCACCCATTCACTTCTCCCCTGCCCATTACGACAAACCCTTACGAACCTATTGTAGGGCCGCGCAGCATTTTAGGGCAACGTTACGCTGAGCCTGAGCTCCCAGTGCCGCGGCCACCGCAGCCCTATGAGGACTGTCCGACTCCCCTCCCTGCGCAAATCCACGCAACGCATCTTGCTCCGCTGCCTCAAACTGATCGCAAAAGCGGTTGTACCGAACCGAGGGGTCTTCCTCCTCCCCATCTGCAAGAATTCTCTGTATGGCGGCAAGCGGTAGCACCGTCTTAAGGGCGCACACCATTACCAAACGCGACAGGTGCTCACGGTCATAACGCTTCTTCCGAGGCGACGGCACCAAACCCAGCTTTACGTAGTTGTTCACCATCGATGCCGTAAGCCCCTTCTCTCCTGTGGCAACGGACGGTCCGAGATAGCGCTCCATGAGCGAGAGGATCTGATCCATATAGAGCTCGAAGTCTGGGAGCTCATCCCAATGCGGCAATGTGCGCGGCGTCAGCTTTTCCATAGGCAAATCCAATTCTCGTTCTTCTCTTATCTAGTTTTTGACTCTAGATACGACGTTTTCTGCTACTATTATAACCATAGACATAGTCGGACGGAAGGGAGCGAGCACGATGGAGCAGGCCATGAGTCGCATTTCAATTCCCCACTACACCATAAAAGAGGAGCTCATTAACGCTATCTCTCACGGAGTCGGTGCTCTGCTGAGCCTGGCGGCGCTGCCGCTCATGATTGTGCGAGCGCATGGTCCCCTGCAAACCGTCTGCGCCGTTGTTTTTGGGGCATCGATGGTTTTCCTTTACACCGTATCCTGCATCTACCATGCGCTACCCAAAGACACGGTGGGCAAGCGAATCTTTCGTGTCATTGACCACTGCAACGTGTACCTGCTCGTATTTGGCACTTACGTCCCCGCCGCGCTTTTGGGCGTGGGAGGCCCCTTGGGATGGACGCTCTTTGGAGTCGTAGCGCTATTCACCGTAATCGGAATTGCATTTGCCGCCATAGACGTCGAACGGTTTAGCAAGGTGCAGGTCGTTTGCCACCTTGTGTGCGGCTGGTCGTTCATTTTTGGCATCCCCCAACTCATTGCAAACGTTGGATACGGTTGCGCCGTCCTCGTTGTAATTGGCGGCGTGGCGTACTCCATAGGCGCAGTACTGTATGGCCTAGGAAAGAAGCGCCGCTACATGCACAGCGTCTTCCATATGTTCTGCCTGGTAGGCACGTTCTTCCACTTTTGGGCCATCTACGCCTACCTGCTCTAATGAGCGTAATCCCCGCAAGCGTGCGCCTGGCCTAAAGCCGAAGACAAAACCGGCCACACACGTCCTAGACCTATACCGTAATCTCCACGCGGTTGCCCTCGGCGTCGAGCACGCAACTCTCGTAATAGCCGTCCCCCGTCGTGCGAGGGCCGCTTACGCAGCGAAACCCGTCGGTCACAAGGCGAGCCGTAAGCGCGTCGACCGCCTCCTTAGAGCCCACGGAAACAGCCACGTGGCCATATCCGTCATGCGGGCGGTCCTCGGTGTTGGGCGACTGCGAACCGTCGTACATAATCTCCAGGCGCGCCCCACCCTCGGGGAAGGTAAGGAAGTACGAATGGAAGCCCGCGGCATTCACGTATTCGTCGCCAGCCGCCACGTCAAAGTACGTTTCCCACCACTGTCTCGATCGCTCCAAATCGCTTACCCACAGCGCCACGTGTTCGATCTTCATGCTTCCTCCCCTTTTGGAAATTGCCCGCCTCGGCGCAGGCTCTCGGCCAGTTTACACCCCCACCAGGCTGTTCGGATACGCCGAGCCCGCACCGTGTCGCATGCGGCTCCGCGCTGGGAACACGCCCTTCCCAAATACGATTGTCAAGGAGCCGGTCCACATGCCCCTGTGGCTTTGGCCGCGCTGCCTGGCAGCGCTTGCCGCCGCATGAACAAGCAGGAAAGGCAGGCACGACAAGGAGGCCCTTTGACCCGCAAGCGAGTCACTTTGTGCCGGGCACCCACGCACGTAAGCGTGACCAAGACCCGAACAAACGGAAATTTCCGACGTTATTTGAGCCAAAACGACGTTTGTTCGGGTTTCGTCTTGCCGGAATCCGAACAAACGTCGTTTCCGAGAATTTTTGGCCCAATTTTTCCGTTTGTTCGGGTTTTGACCCCCTGCCACCCTCGCTCCGGGACCCAGAAAACCGAACAAACGGCGTTTCTGAGAGTTTTCGGCCCCATTTTTTCGTTTATTCGGGTTTCGTCTTGACGGAATCCGAACAAACGTCGTTTTGAGGAATATTTCGCCCCGCTTTTTCCGTTTGTTCGGGTTTTGGGTAGGAACGGGATCCGGTATTACGCGTGTCGCATCTTTGGACGGCGTCGACGCGGGTATGTAGGCAGCTCAGCATGCGTGCCGTATGCAAATCGGACACGTGTCAATTGGCCAGTCCCCTTGGCTCGTTAGCCTCCGACTCACCGCCATGCGGAGTTTCGCATATAATCGCTTTTGGTTCGTCAGCGCTTGTTGAGGAGTCGACGTGATAGAAGGCAAAACGCATAGGCGGGCGTTCGTCCTCGTAGTGGTAAGCTTCTTGCTCTCCACATGCGTTTCGCTCATATCGCTGCAGGTGATGGCTCAGCGCAACGTCCGCGAGGTAAATCGGGTACTCGCAACCCAGGTCTACGACCACATCGTGGGCGAGCTCTCCGAGCCCATAACCGTTGCCAGAACCATGGCGCACAGCAACTATTTACACAACACGCTTGCCAACGACGCAAAGGTCGACCCCAAGGTTACTGAACAGCAGCTCTCGGACTTCTTGAAAGGCATAGAGCGAGGGCTGGGATATCAATCCGCCTTTGCCATTGCCGATTCAACACATCGCTACTATACAAGCAATGGATTCACCAGAGTGGTAAACCCAACTGACAAGCACGACAAGTGGTACGTTGAGCTCTTGGAAGGCTCCGAGGAATACGACCTGGACGTAGACAACGACGAGATCGATGCCAAGGATCTCACGGTTTACGTCAACGCCAGAGTCGCAAGCGAGTCGGGGCAAAACCTCGGCGTATGCGGTGTGGGCGTACGTATGACGGGAATCCAAGACCTCTTCCAGATGCTCGAACAGGACTTTAAAGTAAAGATCGACCTCGTAGATCCCAGCGGACTCGTGCAGGTGGACACCGATGCAAAAAACATCGAGCACGCAAATCTCTACGACCTCATACGCACCAACACAGGCGAGGACTACGAGTACAAGGAGCTCGGAGGGGGTCGCTTTGCGGTAACCAAATACATCGATGACATTGACTGGTACCTATTGGTGCAGAGCAACGGCGCAAGCGATACGGGGCAGTTTGCCAATGTAATACTTATCAATTTTATAATGTGCGTCGTGGTGCTTGCCCTTATGCTGGCCGCAATGAGATACAGCCGCAAGCGCGCCGACACACTGGCCAAAGCCTCCATGGTGGACCACCTCACCTCACTCCTCAACCGCCACGCATTCGAACTCGACAAGGAGCGGCTCGCAAGTGGCACTCTAAAGAACAACTTGGTATGCGTGATTGCGGACGTAAACGGACTCAAGACTGTTAACGACACGCTTGGACACGAGGCGGGAGACGAGCTCATTCGCGGTGCGGCCGATTGCCTGAGGCAGTGCTTTAGCATATATGGCAAAGTCTACCGCACAGGCGGCGACGAATTTGCCGCGCTGCTGTACCTAACGGAAGAGGAGCAGGCACAGATGGAGGACCATCTTGCCAATGTGGTTGGCGCATGGTCGGGTAGCAAGGCAAAGAGCCTTTCGATATCATGCGGATATGCCACCCGACGCGAGTATCCCAGCGAAAGCGTGCACGACCTCTTCCGCATTGCCGACAAGCGCATGTACGAAGCGAAATCGCGCCACTACGAGCGCCAAGGCATCGCGCGGTGACAAACGTAGCGTATCATCCGTCGTTATTGCGACGAATTGCCAGGTGCCAAGGGAGTACGTCGGGTCACCAAAACGAACAACACGGCACAGATCACGCATATCGTGCCAAGCACTATTACGGCAAAGCTGTCGGTGGCGCCCAGAAGCAATCCCATGATGGCAGGCTGAACAATGAGCGCAAGGCTGCGTGTGGCATACATTGCCCCCGTTGCGCGTCCGGTGGGAACGTCCGCATACCCTGCCGACGCCAGCCACATAGCCTTCCATCCATCCGACGACTTGCCGAACAATCCCACGAGCGCAATGACGGCCATTGACCAAACGAGGGTTGTCTTTATGGAAAACAGCAGGAACACTACGCCGAGCGCCGCTATGGCCAACGAGCTTACTCGCCAGCGCCCATAGCGTCCCTCCATATACTCTATGCCCGAGATGCACACAAACACAAACACCTGTCCGAGCACGACAATGTTGTTTATATCCGCCTTCTCCAACCCAAAATCCGACGAGAAGAGCGGGAAGAGGAACGACGTGTATCCCGCTGCCACCGTTGCCGGCAATATGATGAAGAATGCCAGCGCAAGCGCCGAAGGCGTCCGCAGGAAATCGATTATCCGCCCGTCTCTCTGGTCTGGCTGAGCCAGCATCTCAAGTGGATCCGCGCCCTTTGGCAACAGTCGATACACCATGATTATCACGGGGATGCACAGCAGCGCTATGAGGGCATATACCCCCACGTTGCCAAGGACCTGCGCCGCATAGCCACCGAGCACCGTGCCAAGTGCCGCCGCCGACGTATCGGTACGTTTCACGCCACCTGCCGCCAGAGCACGCGTCTCATCGGTCCGTGCGATGCGCGGGAGCGAGTAGCCAAGCGAATACAGCATGCCAAACGGCACCGACATGAGCAGCTTGGCCACACAGTACAGCCAGAAATCGCCCAAGAGCACCGTGCATCCGCACAAGCAGGCAAATAGCAGCATAACGAGTGCGCCGCCCGTAGCAAGCTTGCGCAACCCAACCCGCGAGCCAAAGTAGCCATACAGCCCATGGCCAATTATCATGCCAACGCCCAGCATGACGGCGGGGACGGCCAAAAGCGGGCTCGAATTTCCCGCGCCGGCCTTTTCGAGCAACTCGCGGGCAATGAGCACCGTCATCACCGAATCTACGCTCGTAAGCATCGTTACGAAGAACGTGTATGGGCGCGTGAGCAATGCGGTGGCCTCCGCAACCTGGTCCTTGCGTCGCTCGCGATACAACAGCAGGCAACGCCCGCATTCTCGCAACTCGGTGTATGACAGGTACACGACGAGCATCATGGCAATCAGAGCTATGGCGCCTCGAACCAATCTTCCTACAATAGTGGAGTCTAGGGTGCGTTGTTTGACGCCAATCTCTATTACGCCCGCCACGCCCTTTCCGTCAGCAGTGGGAATCTGAACGAGCCTATACTGCGAGACGTCCCGCAGCGTCCGGCCACTTTGTAGGTCGTGGCTCGTGTCACCAAGATTTTTAAACGCCGCAAGAATCGGCGCGTCTTCGGATGCCCGAATTGAGGTGCCCATCACGTATTCACATGCACTATCGTAAAGATAGAGCGGGCCCTTCTGGTCGTTGCCGTACACCACACAATACATGCCTATGTTGTTCTTCCCCGCCGAATCAACCAGCATCAGCGCGGGCTTAGCCGCATTAAGAAGATCATCCGCGACCTTGTTTAGTCGCTCTAGCGACCCACGAATGGCATCGCGATTGCTTGCCCGTTCCATGGGTCCGCTCATGGACTCCTTGGTTCCCTCAAGATAGTCGGCACACATGTTGATCTCGTTTTCCCGCGTCTCCAGCGTCCTGCCATACGAGTAGCTCATAAAGCTACCAATGGCAATCGCAACCGCAGTGACGACCGCCAGAGACAAGAGCAGAGGCGCAAGGCCGCGAGTGTCCCCATCCCGAACAAGGCGTCGCAACCTGCGAATGGCCAAATACAGCAAATAGCAAACCAGGTAAAGACCACCTGCCCATACGAGAACCGAGAGCACAACGATCCGCGTGCCTGGCTTTACCTCGCCAAACTTCGTGCGCAAATTCCCCACCGCATCGTAGAGCCCCACTTCGTTCGCCTTGTCATCACACAGGCTTATTACCCCTTTGTTCTCATGGACAGAGACAAAACCGTCACCAGCCACGAGCTCGCGTAGTTCGGAAGAGCCCGGCTGCAACGAATACAAGCCGCCCGTCTCATCATCACACGCATACAAGACTCCCGCGTCGTCAATGTCAATGGAAGTGAGGACGTGCCCCTCGAACAGTCGATGGTCGTAGGCTTCGTTTCCACCTTCGAGCACGCCACGTATGCTCAAGATGGCGCAGTGCTCGGTCTTGCCTGCAGAGTATGCCGCGTCATGCACCACAACATCATTTGCGGCAATGCTGGCCTTTTTGCCCGAGCCGCTTCCATCAACTATTTCGAAGGTGACCCCATGGCCCGTCTCGCCGAGGATCTTTCCTCCTGTGGTCTCCACTCGCTTGTCCGTGGAAGACGCGCCTGTGCCTTGGCTTGAATACACCTCATGAGCAATCGCGCATCCACCGGAAACGTTGCTAAGCGCCTTAATCGACGGCACGGTCGTGTCTTCGTCCTTCTTCTCGTAAACGATGTCGAACAAATTGCCTTTCGCGTCGCTCTTCACCACGCGCTCGCTCTTTATCACGTCGCTGCCAGACGCAAACCTCACGCCCAAAAGGTAGATTGACTCACCCTCAACGCATACGTCGGTTATGGCATCAAAGGGCGAATCCGTCATCGTGGTATTGACCATACCGGTAATAGAGCCGCTCTTGTCTAGGATGAGCGCCCTACGCGATCGCGAATCCACTACAACCGTATACTCACCATTGGAATCGGCGAAGGTTGGCCCCTCGAGTCGAACCGCGCCAAAGGGCGTAGTCGGCAACGCCGTCCCATAGATCGCAAAGAGCGCACCTGCAGCCAGAACGGCAAGGACGGTTAAGACAAGATGAAGAATGCGTCCCGATTTCAACGTTCCTCCAAACCCCTGCAAAGGCGACGCTTCAATGCTACTCGATAACGCGCTCAATAGCCACCCGCCCAAGGTGTGGATATTTCTTTACATTGCTCGTCTCTCGTGGTAAAGCTATTCAAAAGACATCAAATGGTGGAGTGTCGCATAATGAGTAAACTGTTCGCAGAGACCTTAAAGAGGCTGAGGATAGAGCAGGGCCTCTCACAGCGGGAGCTCGCAGAGCGAATGTATGTAACCCAGTCAACCGTCGCCCGCTGGGAGAACGGCAGCCGCTTGCCCGATGCATCGATGATGTCTAAGCTCTCTCGATGCCTCGGCGTGGACATCATCACGCTGTTGGACGTCACGGCAAGCAACATGGAACCTCCAAACGTCATTCTGGTGGAGGACAGGGAAATCATCCTGTCCGGAAGCTTGGCCGTCCTGAGGGAGGCCCTACCGAATGCAGTGGTAACTGGGTTTTCATGGCCAAGTGACGCCATGGAATATGCAAGCAACAATCGCGTCTCGCTGGCTTTTTTGGACATCGAGCTCGGAAACGAGAGCGGACTCGACCTCTGTAACGCGCTGCTCAACATCAACCCCCGTACGAACGTGGTATTTCTAACAGCATATGCCGAATACTCCCTCGACGCTTGGGATACCGGTGCCAGTGGATTCATGCTCAAGCCTCTTACGACTGAGGGCGTCCAGGCCCAGCTTGCAAACCTACGGCATCCTTTCTCACAGGAAAGGATAGAGACGTGAACGAATACTGGATGTATGTATTTGCGACCTTCGTAGGCGGCGCGCTGCTCGCACTAGCTTTGGTTGGGTTTGGGCTCGCCGCCGCCATGCCCGGCTTGGACCGTTGGAGTAGACGCTTCTTCATGCTTTTTTTTGCGATGCTCACTCTATGCGTAGGCTGCTTTCTCTTTGAATCACTCTCTTATGGTGAGCCAGACCTGCTCTCGGCAATTCGGGTAGCCGGCTTCCTGGACTCACTGTTGCCTACGGCCCTCATCTCCATGTCGGCAATCTATCTGCTGCATCATTGCGGAGAGAGCTGGCACAAGAGTACGCTCTTTCGCATCGTGTTTGCCTTGTGGACCACATATTTCATTGTCGTTGTAATCGCACAGTTCATACCAGTCTTCTATTACTATTCGCAAGACAGTCAGCTCCATTTGGGCACTTGGTACCCACTGCCAGTGACCCTTGCTGAGTTACTTATAGCAACTATCCTTGCAGGTGTGGTTCGAAGGCGAAACCAGCTTTCCAGAAGACTCTTTCATTCTTTTCTCATCCTCTTGATTCCAATGCTGCTGGCTATGTTCGTAAGCATATTTACCCCTGACTATCTGCTCATAGACATCGGTATAACCATCTCTTCGATCGCGATGTTTGCTATTGCTATATTGGAGCAGATCGAGCAATACATACAGCTTCAAAAGGAAACCGCTCGTCAGCGTGCCAGCATAATGGTGCTCAAGATGCGGCCGCACTTCATTCACAACACCATGACCAGCATCTACTATCTCTGTGACCAGGATCCCAAGGCGGCCCAGCAGGTTACCATGGACTTCAACATCTACCTGCGCAAGAACCTCACGGCCATTTCCAGCGAAGACACCATCCCCTTTTCGGACGAGCTGGAGCACACGCGTGCATATCTTGCGGTGGAGCAAGTACAATTCGCAAACAAACTCATAATAGAATTTGACACGCCATATAAGCAATTCCGTATACCGCCGCTCACGCTTCAGCCCCTTGCAGAGAATGCCGTCAAGCATGGCATGGGACCGAACACCATCCCGCTGCATGTTGTGATCCGAACCCGTGCGATAGGCACAGGCAGCCAGATCGTCGTGGAGGATGACGGGGTAGGCTTCGATCCCACCATCGCCAACGACCCGGACACCACGCTGTCAAACATTCGGCAGCGCCTGAAATTCATGTGCAATGGGAGTATGGAGATCGAATCCCGCGAGGGAGGCGGTACCCGCGTGAAAATCACGATTCCCCAAACCTAGGGACAGTCCCCAAGTAAGAATGGCCACCGTGAGAGCAGGTGTTGCCGGGATTCGTCGCTTAGAAGCACACAGCGCGCAAAGCCAGCGGCCTTTGCCATCTTTACCTGCTGCCCCCACGCTGGGCATCGAGTCGCGAATTGCGCGCATAGATAAGGAGGTTAACGATAAGCGCAGTCAAGTTGAACACGTACACGGCCAACACCCAGTTGATGTTGTTCCCCACAAACTTGGCAGCGATGCCCGCAACATACCCAAAGGTAATGAGCAAGAGGAAGGTAAGAGACGTCCCCTGTGCCGTTCTTGCCTTCCAGGCATTGAGGGCGTTAACAGGCCATGAAAGCCCAAACGATATGAGCATGAGCGCTTCGAGCACGTGTGCCATGATGACGACCTTTCCCTGAGATAAGATTCTCTATGCATACGCCAGAATAGCGCAAGCATGCCACGAAGCCGAAGAACAAGAGCCTCTGATAATATACATATCCAATGTTTATTGCTATGGCACTCTGTGTAAGGAAGTGTGCCATCTATCATTCCACGCGTTGCCATGGAGTGTTCGCCATCGAGACCACCGCCAAGGGCAGGCAGGGTGAGATACTCGCAGTCGGACACGAATTCTGCGTCAATTCACTCCCAGTGGCACGCCGGGACGTGCGTGCCGGTGCACGAACCGCCAAGATTTTTGCGTGGACTCCACAAAACCCCAGTTCGCGAGAGATCGGCAAGGCGACTTTGGCGGCTCGTGTACAATTGGAGCTTCGCCATTGTACACGAGCCGCCAAGAACTTCGCAAAACCGTAGCAAAATACCTGTTGGGCGCAAATGGTTGCAAATTTTTTGGCGGCTCGTGTACACCTTGTTTTTTTACGCCTGCACACGAGGCGCCAACGCGTCGCAAAAGCCGACATGGGATAGGTCACTTGTAAGCTTGAAGCCACTTGCGACCAAGAAATCGGGCCGTGGCATCCTTGGCTGAACGGTTCGAACCACTTTAGAACCACCCAGCAGATGCCACGGCCCCAAGATTAACAAAACCGCAAGTCAGAGTACCTAGTCCAGGTCCTCCCCGTTGCTGGCGATGACCTTCTTGTACCAGTAGAACGAGTCCTTGCGGCTGCGGGCCATGGTGCCCTTGCCCTCGTCGTCCATGTCCACGTAGATGAAGCCGTAGCGCTTGCGCATCTCGCCCGTGCCGGCGGAGACGACGTCGATGCAGCCCCAGGTGGTGTAGCCCCACAGGTCCACGCCGTTCTCGATGGCGCGCTCCATGGCCTG
>JAFWKQ010000117.1 GCA_017545665.1 Atopobiaceae bacterium | reverse complement strand
GATGACGATTGCTATGATGCCGAGGACCTTTAACGTGCTCTTTGCGTTGTTGATGTTCTTGTTCATTTTCAAATCTCCTTTCTTGGGCCACCGGACCTTGTTTCTCCAGCAGTGCCGCCATCCAAAGGACGTTCTCACTATGATTATCCTCAAAGGGAAAGACGGACTATCTTAGTAAGGCGTTTCGTTTCGTGACGGGTTTTGCACTCGATTGTTCTTGACGAGTACGAGTATGTGCCTAGAATTATTTGGTTTAACCAAAACAGCATTCTGGTTCAAGGCGAAAGAAGCCGTTCGCACGGAGGGATAAGGTAGCAAGGAGCTATGGCAAATCATTTCGGAGAAACTCTGCGTCGTTTGAGGGCCGAAAAGTGCCTTTCCCAGCAGCAGGTTGCAAACCGGCTGCACGTGACCCGCTCGGCAGTCGCGAACTGGGAAATAGGGCACCGATTGCCCAACGCCGCCATGATCTCCCAAATCGCCCGGGTGCTCAACGCGGACGCGGCATTGCTGCTCGCGGCTGCAGACGAGTCCCACGATGCCCCGAACGTCCTGCTGGTGGACGACAGCCCCATTGCCCTCGAGGGGGGTCTCCCCGTTTTGCGGGAGGCGCTTCCGGGCGCGAACGTCGTCGGTCTCGCGAGCCCAGCGGAGGCTGTGCGCTATTTTAAGAGCAACCCGGTCGCGCTGGCGCTTCTGGATATCAAGATAGGCAGGACCAACGGGCTCGACCTATGCCAGGAGCTCCTGCACATCAGGCCGAATGCCAACATTGCCTATATCACGGCATACCCGGAGTATTCCCTCGACGCGTGGAACACCGACGCCTGCGGTTTTATACTTAAACCGTTGGAGGTGGAAGCAGTCCGCAAGCTTATTCCCAAGCTGAGGCGTCCTGCCCGAGGGCTACTGTGATAGCGGAACAGTATTTCTATGCAGCACTGGATATGTCCGCGCTCCTGTTCGGTGCGTTTGGGCTGGTATTGCTCTACATCGCCCGCGACGTCGAGCGATGGCCAAGGGGCTTGTGCGTCGCCATCCTCATATCGACGATTGCCTGTGCGGCAGTAGGCCTTTTGGGAAACGGCGCCGCACAAGCCGACGTGTCGTACGCGTCCGTGCTTGCTCTGAGCCTTGCCGAAACGCTGATAGCCCCGATTCCCTCCTTGCTCGTGTTCGCGTATTTCGTCTACTGCAGTGGGAGAGACTTCCGAACGAATGCGGTTGTACGCATCGAATGTGTGTTGACCGGCATCCTGATCGTTGCGGGGTGTCTGGCGAAGCTGAGTGGGGAAGCGCGCGTCGTTGCTGGTCAAGATCCCCATTTCGGGCCATGGATTGCCCTGACGTTCGCCTCGATAGCCGCGCTTACGGCAATCAACCTCGTAACGCTTGTCCGGTACTGGAAAGACATAACGAACGTACAGGGCTTTATGTTCCTGGCCTGCTTTCTCGCGGCGCCGTCCATTCAGGTCATTCTCGTGGAGCTCCTCCTTTTGGTTGGCCTGGTCCGTCGCTACCTGGACCAGAAGGAGGAGGTCGCGCAGGAACGAGCACACGTCGCCGTCCTGCAGATGAGGCCCCACTTCATCCACAACACGCTGACGAGCATCTACTACCTTATTGCCAAGGATCCCGAAAGGGCCCAGCAGACAACGTTGGACTTCTCCCGCTACCTGCAGAGCAACTTCGAGGTCGTTGCGGAGGACGGAACGATTTCCTTCGAGCAGGAGCTGGAGCATACGAAGGCATACCTCGCGGTGGAGCAGGCCTGTTACGAGGGACAGGTGTTCGTGGAATTCGACACGCCGGTCACGTCGTTTAACGTTCCGCCCCTCACGCTGCAGCCCATCGTAGAGAACGCCGTCAAGCACGGCATGGACCCCGATTCGGAGCCGCTGCAGGTCTCCGTCGCCACGCGCGACCTTGGGTGCGGCGTGCAGATCATCGTGGAGGACAACGGCCCTGGCTTTACGCCGCCCGATGAGGATGAGCGGCACTTCGCCCTTAACAACGTCCGCGAGCGGCTAAAAGCGCAGTGCGGTGGCACGCTGGAGATCGGAACCCGCGAGGCGGGCGGGACCAGGGTGACGATCTTCGTCCCCACGCAGGCATCGCGATGATCACGTTACGACGCGCATCATGGACACAACAAACTCATCGTAGAGCCAGAATTACCTGCGGAAATGTGTTTGTTTGCAAAAACTAACTCTAGCGGCCGTACCACAGCACTTGCCGGATGCTGGAACCCAGCAATTCGTTCCCGGCTACAATTCGCGTTTTCGCTTCTTCGCAGCCACCGCAACCGTCCCTCCTGACGCCAGCACCGCCAGCAGCAGGAGCACCGGGTTCAGGAGGTCTCCCGTGTTCGACACCTTGCTCGGGCTTGATTTTGTTTGGGCGCTCTTCGCTCCACCGGAAGCGTCGTCGCCACTAGCAGTGCCGTCGCCAGCGCCGGAGTCGTTCTTCTTCCACCTTGCCGTGAACACATGGTCGCTGTCCGCATGATACTGTTCGCCTGGTTGGTACTCAGACCCTTCCCAGCATTCAAACGTGTAGCCATCCCGCGTCGGGGCATCGATGATGTCGAACTCGCTTTCCAGCGCGGGCTCATACTTCTTGACTGCGCTCGTGCCGTCTTCCCACTGCCCGCCGGCAGGATCGAAGCTCAGTTCCGGCTTGATCTCATGCTGGACGTCGTACATGTCCGAGATGGCGAGCTTAACCTCAACATCATTTATGCCAAGATTCGAGCAGCTGTCCTTCACGAGTTCGGCATTCGTCTTCTCCAGCGCAAACATGTCTATGGTTTCCGTTTTTCCAAGGCTCCGATCATTGCAAAGTGCCACCGTTACCATCTCATCGAGCGTGTCGAGGGCAATCGGTATCGTGTTGCCGTAGATGTAGATGCTGTTCGCCTTTCCGTCCGCATCGAAGACCAGCTCTCCCACACCCAAAAGATGGTCGCCCAAGTAGAAGCTTGCGTAAACGGAGTTGTCCGAAGCATCGGATGCCAGATGCATTTTCCCATCCGCATCCTTCACGGCATACCATTGCCCGTCGAACTTCGGGATCAGGTAGGAAGAGTCGGTGGCGCTCATGTAATCGTCAGCAGACTCCCCCTCCGCGCCGTCAAGCGTCCGGGTGCCGTAAAACGTCCTGGTGGGCTGTTTGAACATCTCGTCTTCCCTGTTGGCCGTCACCGTGAGCACCGGGACGTCGATGACCCGCTTGGGCGTGTCCGTCACGTCGATGCGATAGCAATCCTCCCCATCCTTCGATTCCGTCGCAAGGGAGACCTTGTCATGATCCAAGACTTCCTTGCGCTGGATGTCTATGATCCCGCCGAGCCATGCCGGCACGTCCCTGTCGCTTCCCTCGAATGCCTTCTTGATGTACTCCCATCCCCTCTTGATGTGGTTTTCGGACTTCTGGGACTGGAGGTATTCCAGGACCTTGTCGTAGTCGACCTCGTCAGGAGCGCAACCGTTTTCCACAAGGGTCGAGACGGCCACGCCGGCGTTGCAGATCAGCTCGTAATCGAGAACTGCCTGCATGTACGTCTTGAGAAGCTCCTTTTCCGACGGATCTTCCATTGCTTCGGCAAGCTCGTTCATCGCATCGATGTAGGATGCCACCTCACCGGAAACGTCGCCTTGGGAGGGATTGGCGAAGGCGAAGATGCTCAACCCGCTCGTCGGGGATTTCTTGGCCCTTGCCGTTATGCTCCCGTCATCGTCTCTGCCGAAGAACACATACGTCTGCTCCGACTTCTTCGAGTGTCTCGAATAGACGATGTCCTCATCATGCAAGATGTTCTGAATTTCGAGCGCCGTCTGCGTATAGGCGTTCAGGAATCCCGGATCCTGCCAATCGGATTCGTACACTCCGATCCCGAGCTGCTCCATCACGGTTGCGAAGTCCTGCAGGTATGCATAGGCAAAGTGATAAGCGTCTTTTGGAACGCGGATCTCGTCGTAAAAGCTCCCAGCTGTCGCCTCCGCCCTCATCTGCCTTGCGATTGCCAGCAGCTTGTCCACGATCCCGCTTTCTTTGAGCTTGTTCGTGTTAACTACGCAATAAATTTCCGAAGGACCTACCGATATCGCGTTAGTGGGGTTGTCATAGTAATCGGCGAAAAGATCCACGAGCTTGCATCCCAAGACCCAGGCATCCATATCGGGGTCAGTTGCGAGGAAATCGAACACCGCCGTGTAATCGACAGTCGCATGCGGGGAGACGTCTGCCGACCCGAGGAAATAATTCGTGTAATTCGACAGGGAGAGTGCGGGTTCGAAATTGCCCAT